>NZ_UETT01000035.1:0-1235 GCF_900115935.1 Pseudomonas sp. 43mfcvi1.1
TGTAGTGGTCAACTAATCCCGGACACGACGTTAAGTTTTTCCTCGGCCCGAGCTGGTGCCAACCCACCATTGAATTGGTGAGGCCGAATCCAGTTGTACCGATGCATCAAGAAGTGGCTGATATCGCGCTTGGCTTCTTGAGTCGTTCTGTAGCCCGTGGTCGGTATCCATTCCGTTTTTAGGCTGCGGAACACGCGCTCCATTGGCGCGTTGTCCCAGCAATTTCCCCGGCGACTCATGCTCTGGTGCATGCGATAACGCCACAATCGCTGACGAAATAGCCGGCTTGCGTATTGCGACCCCTGATCCGAGTGAAACAGCAGACCCGAAGGCCTGCCACGCTGCTCGTAGGCCATATCCAGGGCCTTGATCACCAGTTCAGCGTCCGGCTTTTCCGACAACCCCCAGCCCACCACCCGGCGCGTGCAGAGATCCAGTACGACCGACAAGTAATGCCATTTCCCCTGGGCCCAAATGTAGGTGATGTCGCCGCACCACACTTGATTCGGGGCTGGCACATCAAACTCACGGTTCAAGGTATTCGGGATATCGAGTCTTTCTACTGTCGCTCGTTTGTAGGCATGTGAGCCGGGTTGTTTACTGACTAAATCAAGCTCGCGCATCAAGCTGCGCACTTTGAATCGACCAAGTTGTTCACCGTCTTCAAGCATCAGCGACAAGATACTGCGGCTGCCCGCAGCGCTACGACTTTGCGTGAACAACTCGTTCACCCGGCTGCGCAACCGAAGTCGTTCAACATCAGGCGTGCGGCGCCTAAGGCGCTGGGCGTAGTAGCACGAACGAGTGACTTCAAACAGCTTGCACAGCCAATCAACCGGCTCATGGACGCTCAACTGATTGATCAGCGCGTACGCTCGTGATCTTCCGACATCAAGAGCGCGGTAGCCTTTTTTAATATCGATTTTTCCCGTTCAAGCCGGGCAATCCGGGCTTCCAGCTCCTGAATTTTCTGTTGTTCCGGGGTCAATGCTTTGCTCTGCGGCGTAACACCTTGGCGCTCTTGCTGAACCTGATCAACCCAGCGGCGCAGGGCCGACTCGCCGACGCCAAGTGAACGGCTGGCTTCGATGTAGCTGTAGTTTTGCTTGAGCACGAGGTCGGCAGCCTCGCGTTTGAATTCAGCAGAAAAGGAACGGCGTTGTTTGGTCATCTGACACCTCGATCTGGCGAGCATTCTCACCTAAATGGGTGTCCGGTTTCATTAGACCACTACA
>NZ_UETT01000033.1:0-1419 GCF_900115935.1 Pseudomonas sp. 43mfcvi1.1
TAAGGCCGAGAGCTGATGACGAGTTACCCTTTGGGTGACGAAGTGGTTGATGCCATGCTTCCAAGAAAAGCTTCTAAGCTTCAGGTAACCAGGAACCGTACCCCAAACCGACACAGGTGGTTGGGTAGAGAATACCAAGGCGCTTGAGAGAACTCGGGTGAAGGAACTAGGCAAAATGGCACCGTAACTTCGGGAGAAGGTGCGCCGGTGAGGGTGAAGCACTTGCTGCGTAAGCCCACGCCGGTCGAAGATACCAGGCCGCTGCGACTGTTTATTAAAAACACAGCACTCTGCAAACACGAAAGTGGACGTATAGGGTGTGACGCCTGCCCGGTGCCGGAAGGTTAATTGATGGGGTTAGCTAACGCGAAGCTCTTGATCGAAGCCCCGGTAAACGGCGGCCGTAACTATAACGGTCCTAAGGTAGCGAAATTCCTTGTCGGGTAAGTTCCGACCTGCACGAATGGCGTAACGATGGCGGCGCTGTCTCCACCCGAGACTCAGTGAAATTGAAATCGCTGTGAAGATGCAGTGTATCCGCGGCTAGACGGAAAGACCCCGTGAACCTTTACTATAGCTTTGCACTGGACTTTGAATTTGCTTGTGTAGGATAGGTGGGAGGCTTTGAAGCGTGGACGCCAGTTCGCGTGGAGCCATCCTTGAAATACCACCCTGGCAACTTTGAGGTTCTAACTCAGGTCCGTTATCCGGATCGAGGACAGTGTATGGTGGGTAGTTTGACTGGGGCGGTCTCCTCCTAAAGAGTAACGGAGGAGTACGAAGGTGCGCTCAGACCGGTCGGAAATCGGTCGTAGAGTATAAAGGCAAAAGCGCGCTTGACTGCGAGACAGACACGTCGAGCAGGTACGAAAGTAGGTCTTAGTGATCCGGTGGTTCTGTATGGAAGGGCCATCGCTCAACGGATAAAAGGTACTCCGGGGATAACAGGCTGATACCGCCCAAGAGTTCATATCGACGGCGGTGTTTGGCACCTCGATGTCGGCTCATCACATCCTGGGGCTGAAGCCGGTCCCAAGGGTATGGCTGTTCGCCATTTAAAGTGGTACGCGAGCTGGGTTTAGAACGTCGTGAGACAGTTCGGTCCCTATCTGCCGTGGACGTTTGAGATTTGAGAGGGGCTGCTCCTAGTACGAGAGGACCGGAGTGGACGAACCTCTGGTGTTCCGGTTGTCACGCCAGTGGCATTGCCGGGTAGCTATGTTCGGAAAAGATAACCGCTGAAAGCATCTAAGCGGGAAACTTGCCTCAAGATGAGATCTCACTGGGACCTTGAGTCCCCTGAAGGGCCGTCGAAGACTACGACGTTGATAGGCAGGGTGTGTAAGCGCTGTGAGGCGTTGAGCTAACCTGTACTAATTGCCCGTGAGGCTTGACCATATAACACCCAAGCAATTTGTA
>NZ_UETT01000032.1:0-2738 GCF_900115935.1 Pseudomonas sp. 43mfcvi1.1
GGCTCGCCGATGGGGCTGCTGGCGTCCTGTTCCAGATCCGCTATCGACAGCGGACGGTAAGTCACGTGCACGGTGGTTTCGGTGATGCCGTACATGTTGATCAGTTGCGGTGCCGCATCGCCGAAACGCTCGAACCACGGGCGCAAGGACTTGACGTCCAGCGCCTCGCCGCCGAACACCACGTAGCGCAAGGCATTGCTTCGCGAGTCGGCGCAAGCCTCGTGCATCAATTGCTTGAACGCCGATGGCGTCTGGTTGAGCACCGTCACCCCGGCGTCGCACAGCAACTCGTGGAACTGCTGCGGAGAACGGCTGATGTCGTACGGCACGATCAACAGCTCACCACCGTGGAGCAGTGCGCCGAAGATTTCCCAGACCGAGAAATCGAACGCGTAGGAATGGAACAGGCTCCAGACATCCACCGCACCGAAGTTGAACCACGGCTCGGTGGCCTCGAACAGGCGCAGCACGTTGTGATGCGGCAGCAAGGTGCCCTTCGGGTTGCCGGTGGAACCGGAGGTGTAGATCACATAAGCGAGGTTTTCGGCGTCCATCGCCACCTGCGGATCGCTGTCGGCGAATACGCTGACGTCGGCGTCCAGCAGCAGCGTTTGCACACCGTCCGGCACTGGCAGCTGATCGACCAGGGCCGCTTGGGTCAGCAGCAAACCGATGCCACTGTCCTGCATCATGTAGGCCAGACGATCCTGGGGATACGTCGGGTCCAGCGGCACGTAGGCACCGCCGGCCTTGAGGATTGCCAACAGGCCCACCAGCATGTCGAAACCACGCTCGGCCGCCAGCCCCACCAGTACATCCGGGCCAACGCCGTGGGCGATCAACTGATGGGCGCGACGGTTGGCCTGGGCGTTGAGGGCGCCGTAGGTCAGGGTTTGGGCGTTGAAACGCAAAGCGACGGCATCAGGACGCAAACGCGCCTGTTCGGCGATGCGCTGATGCAGGCAGGTCTCGCCCGGGAAGCTGCGCGGCGCCGGGTTCCATTGGCCGATGTGCTGCTGTTGCTCGGCGGCCGTCAGCAGCGGCAGTTCACCGATGCGTTGCCGGGGATTGGCGACGATGCCGTGCAGCAGGTTCAACCAGTGCTCGGCCATGCGTTGCACGGTGCTGGCGTCGAACAAATCGGTGGCATAGGTCAGCGCCGCACCGAGTTCACCCTCGGCTTCCAGGGTGTCAAGGGTCAAGTCGAACTGGGCGGTCTGGCTTTCCCATTCCTGGGCCTTGATCACCAGCCCGGGCAGCGCCGGCAGTGCCTGGCGTGCGACGCTCTGGTGGTTGTACAGCACCTGGAACAACGGGCTGTGGCTCAGGTTGCGCTCAGGCCGCAGCGCCTCGACCAGTTGTTCGAACGGCAGGTCCTGATGAGCCTCGGCGCCGATGGCCGCCTGTTTGACCTGGGCCAGCAACGCGCTGAAACGCTGCTGCGGATCGACCTCGGCCTTGAGCACCTGGGTGTTGACGAAGAATCCGATCAGGCCTTCGGTTTCCACCCGGTTGCGGTTGGCGATGGGCACGCCGACACGGATGTCCGACTGGCCGCTGTAGCGATGCAGCAAGGCCTGGAACGACGCCAGCAAAACCATGAACAACGTGCTGCCTTCGCGCTGGGCCAGCTGTCGCAACTGTTGGCCCAGGACCGGCGGCAGGTCGATGGCCAGGCGGGCGCCGGCAAAGCTCTGCCGGTTCGGGCGCGGCCGGTCGGTGGGCAGCGCCAGCAACGGCTGCTCGCCCCCCAGCACCTCGGTCCAGTACGCCAGTTGCCGTTCCCGTTCGCCGGCGTCCATCCACTGACGTTGCCACACCGCGTAATCGGCATACTGGATCGGCAGCTCGGCCAATGCCAGGGTCCCACCCTGGCTGCACGCGGCATAACCTTGTATCAGTTCCTGCACCAACAATTGCATCGACCAGCCATCGGAGACAATGTGGTGCTGGGTCAGCACCAGCACATGCTCGTCGGCCGCCACCCGCAACAGACCAACCCGCAGCAACGGGCCGTTTTGCAGGTCGAATGGCTCGGCGATCTGCTGGCGGACGAAGGCCTGGATCTGTTCGTGACCACCGTCGAGAATCTGCGGGATCACCACCGGGTTCATCTGCTCGTGAATGACTTGGAACGCTTGCTCATCGACCTGGACGAAGGTGGTGCGCAGGC
The DNA here is from genome assembly GCF_900115935.1 of Pseudomonas sp. 43mfcvi1.1. Classification (NCBI taxonomy): domain Bacteria; kingdom Pseudomonadati; phylum Pseudomonadota; class Gammaproteobacteria; order Pseudomonadales; family Pseudomonadaceae; genus Pseudomonas; species Pseudomonas sp. 43mfcvi1.1. The sequence goes on from NZ_UETT01000032.1 coordinate 2,174, forward strand.
TCTCGTGACGCTGCACCAGGGCGGCGAAACTCTGTTGCAAGGCCTCCAGGTCCAGGTCGCCCTGAATCCGCAGCGCCGCCGGAATGTGGTACGCCGCGCTGTCCGGCTCCATCTGCCAGAGGAACCACTGGCGTTGCTGAGCGTAGGACAGCGGCAGCGGCGCCTGGTCCCGGGCAAGCCGCGGGATGCTCGCCGGCCGTGCCACGTCGCTGTGCACCAGCGCAGCCACACAAGCCTCCAGGCTGGCGTTCTCGAACAACTGGCGCAGTTGCAGGTTCAGGCCGAGCGCCTGGCGAATACGCGAGACCATCTGTGTCGCCAGCAGCGAATGGCCGCCCAGCTCGAAGAAGTTATCGCTCAAGCCGACCCGCTCGACTTTGAGCACGTCTTGCCAGATCGTTGCGATCTGTTGCTCCCGTTCACTTCGCGGCGCCACGTAGGCCTGCTGGATCTGGCTGGCGTCGGCGCCCGGCAAGGCCTTGCGATCGAGCTTGCCGTTGGCGGTCAGCGGCCATTGCTCGAGGAACAGCAGGTGCGTCGGCACCATGTAGTCCGGCAGCTCGGC
>NZ_UETT01000031.1:0-3045 GCF_900115935.1 Pseudomonas sp. 43mfcvi1.1
ACCACCTGATCCCATCCCGAACTCAGCAGTGAAACGATGCATCGCCGATGGTAGTGTGGGGTTTCCCCATGTGAGAGTAGGTCATCGTCAAGATTAAATTCCGAAACCCCTATCTGCTGATGCAGGTAGGGGTTTTGTTTTGCCCGCAGGAAAGTCATTTTGTGTTTCTATGCAACGGTCTTGCGCATAGCTATCATGCGGGCCTCATTATCAGGGCTCAGTCCGCATGCTCACGTTGCTAAAACTTCTGAAGGATGGTCGCTTTCATTCAGGGCAGGCGCTGGGTGCTGCGTTGGGTATCAGTCGTAGTGCTGTATGGAAGCAATTGCAGCACTTGGAGGCAGAATTAGGGCTGTCTGTTCATAAGGTTCGAGGTAGGGGGTATCAGTTGGCCAAGCCCCTGTTGCTTCTGGATGCCGCTGAGATCTGTGCAAAAGGTCTTCAGGAGTGGCCTGTCCATATCTTTGACTCTATCGACTCTACTAACGCCGAGGCGCTGCGTTTCATCGAGCGCGGGGTGGCGGCGCCATTCATGGTTTTGGCGGAACGACAGATGGCTGGCCGTGGTCGTCGTGGTCGTAAGTGGGTCAGCCCATTTGCCGAAAATCTCTACCACAGCCTGGTGTTACGCATTGACGGCGGCATGCGCCAGATCGAAGGGCTAAGCCTGGTCGTCGGACTTGCTGTCATGCACGCCCTGCGCGATATGGGCATCGCCGAGGCGGGGCTGAAATGGCCCAATGATGTCCTGGTGGGAGAGAAGAAGATCGCTGGCATTTTGCTTGAATTGGTGGGGGATCCCGCGGACGTTTGCCATGTTGTCCTGGGCGTGGGGATAAATGTGAATATGCAATCGACCGATGAGGTCGACCAGCAATGGACGTCCATGTGTCTTGAAGCGAGAAGGGATTTTGATCGAAATGAGTTGGTGGCACGATTGGGTGCGACGCTTCAGCACTATCTAAGGCTTCATCATGCGTCGGGATTTTCCGCAATACAGTCGGAGTGGGAGCAATACCATCTTTGGCAGGGGCGGGCTGTATCCCTGATTGCTGGTGTTAACAAAATTGACGGTATTGTGCTGGGTATCGATCACCAGGGTGCGTTGCGTTTGAAGGTAGAGGGTGTGGAAAAAAACTTTAGCGGTGGTGAGCTCAGTCTGAGGTTGCGTAATGATTCTTGAGCTTGACTGCGGCAATAGCTTTATCAAATGGCGTGTTCTTCAGGCTGACGGAGTGACGCCGGTCGAAGGTGGTGTGGTCAGCTCTGACAGCGATCTGTTGGCAAGTTTGAGCAATGCCGACAAGTTCCAGCTCAAGAAATGCCGTCTCGTTAGTGTGAGAACCCTGGAGGAGACAGACTCCTTGGTCGCCTCTTTGGTGGATGTGTTTGGGGTGTCGGTGGCGCGTGCTGTGCCTGCCCGGGAAATGGCCGGGGTAAGAAATGGCTACGAGGATTACGAGCGGTTGGGGCTCGATCGGTGGCTGGCCCTGCTTGGTGGGTTCCGTCTCGCTTCGGGCGCGTGCCTGGTGCTTGATTTTGGTACTGCCATTACCGCTGATTTTGTGGCGGCGGACGGTGAACATCTCGGTGGATTTATTTGCCCAGGCATGCCCCTGATGCGTAACCAATTGCGTACCCATACGCGAAGAATTCGCTATGACGATATAGCGGCGGAGCGAGCCCATGAGAGTCTCGCTCCAGGTCGTACGACTGTCGAGGCGGTTGAACGTGGTTGCATGCTGATGCTCCGAGGGTTTGTCCTGACTCAACTTGAATTGGCACAGCAGTATTGGGGAAAGGATTTCGTGGTGTTTCTCACCGGAGGGGACGCCAATCTGGTCTCGGGGGTTGTTCCTGATGCCAGGGTAGTGCCCGACCTGGTTTTTGTCGGTTTGGCGATGGCCTGTCCTTTGTCTTGAGGTTTCTATGCGGTGGCTGTTCCTGTTGTTGCTGGTTTTGAATGTCTTCTATTACATCTGGCATCAGCAGGAGGCCCCGCTTCGTGCCAAGGATGTGACTCCGCTGAGTTTGTACCGCGGCTCGCAGCAGGATATTCATCTTTTGAGCGAAACGGCGGATGCACTGGTCAGGCGTGACTTGGGTAAATCGAGTGAAGCGCAAAAAAACTGTGTTTACCTGGGTGGTTTCATTCGTCCGGAGCTGACCAGGCAGTTGGAGCTGCGTTTGGCTGCCTTGGGCGTCGTAGGTCGTCCTGCTGCATCGAGCTCGCCGAATCTCCCTGAGGGTGGGGGATTCTGGATTCAGGTTTCCCAGGAAAGCGCAGGGAAGGTGAATGAATCGTTGCTTCAAAACCTTTCTAAAGAATTCAATGAGTTAAAACATAAAATAATGCCATGCGAAGGGGTTGCACCCGCAGGGTAGTTTGCATAGAATGGCGCCCGCTTCGCAGCGAAGACCTTTAAAGGTAAGCGATACGAAGCGACGTCAACGCAGCTAACCTCAGGTTTTTAATGAGAAAATGCTTGACAGAAGGCTGGCATGATATAGAATGCCGGCTCGCTTAGGAGGGGTTCCCGAGCGGCCAAAGGGATCAGACTGTAAATCTGACGTCTACGACTTCGAAGGTTCGAATCCTTCCCCCTCCACCATTTTTAGCGTGAGCTGCAAGCTCCGCGGGTATAGTTTAGTGGTAGAACCTCAGCCTTCCAAGCTGATGATGCGGGTTCGATTCCCGCTACCCGCTCCAAGTTTGCAGATTGTGCAAAGTGTTTCGCTCTTGTAGCTCAGTTGGTAGAGCACACCCTTGGTAAGGGTGAGGTCAGCGGTTCAAATCCGCTCAAGAGCTCCATATTACAAGGCAGATATGAAAATATCTGCCTTTGTTTTAATGGCTTGTGTGACTCGCTAAATTCTTCTCCTAGGGGTGATTTCGATGGCTAAGGAAAAGTTCGAACGTAATAAGCCGCACGTCAACGTCGGTACCATTGGTCACGTTGACCACGGTAAAACCACGCTGACCGCTGCTCTGACCCGTGTCTGCTCCGAAGTTTTCGGTTCGGCCAAGGTTGACTTCGACAAGAT
>NZ_UETT01000030.1:0-15624 GCF_900115935.1 Pseudomonas sp. 43mfcvi1.1
ATCTTGTCGAAGTCAACCTTGGCCGAACCGAAAACTTCGGAGCAGACACGGGTCAGAGCAGCGGTCAGCGTGGTTTTACCGTGGTCAACGTGACCGATGGTGCCAACGTTGACGTGCGGTTTGTTCCGTTCAAATTTTTCTTTAGCCACGACAATTAACTCCTAGCTTAAAGGGGCTGAATCAGCCTTGCTTTTTGGTAACAGTCTCGACGATATGCGACGGAGCTGTATTGTATTTTTTGAATTCCATAGAGTAGCTTGCGCGACCCTGAGACATGGAACGAACGTCGGTTGCGTAACCGAACATTTCACCCAACGGAACCTCGGCACGAATCACCTTGCCGGAAACCGTATCTTCCATACCCAGAATCATGCCACGACGACGGTTAAGGTCGCCCATGACATCACCCATGTAGTCTTCAGGCGTAACGACCTCTACCGCCATGATCGGCTCAAGCAACTCACCACCACCCTTCTGGGCCAGCTGCTTGGTTGCCATGGAGGCAGCCACCTTAAACGCCATCTCGTTGGAGTCGACGTCATGGTAAGAACCATCGAACACGGTCGCCTTCAGGCCGATCAGCGGATAGCCGGCGACAACGCCGTTCTTCATCTGCTCTTCGATACCCTTCTGGATCGCCGGGATGTATTCCTTAGGAACCACACCACCTACGACTTCGTTCAAGAATTGCAGACCTTCCTGACCTTCGTCAGCTGGTGCAAAACGAATCCAGCAATGACCGAACTGGCCACGACCACCGGACTGGCGAACGAACTTGCCTTCGATTTCGCAGCTCTTCGTGATGCGCTCACGATAGGAAACCTGAGGCTTACCAATGTTGGCTTCGACGTTGAACTCACGGCGCATCCGGTCAACCAGGATGTCCAGGTGCAACTCGCCCATGCCGGAGATGATCGTTTGACCGGTCTCTTCATCAGTCTTGACGCGGAAAGACGGGTCTTCCTGAGCGAGCTTGCCCAGAGCGATACCCATTTTTTCCTGGTCATCCTTGGTCTTAGGCTCAACGGCAACCGAAATAACCGGCTCCGGGAAGTCCATGCGAACCAGGATGATTGGCTTGTCAGCGTTGCACAAGGTTTCACCAGTGGTGACATCCTTCATGCCAATCAAGGCCGCGATGTCGCCAGCGCGCACTTCCTTGATTTCTTCGCGGGCGTTTGCGTGCATTTGCACCATACGACCCACACGCTCTTTCTTGCCTTTTACCGAGTTGATCACGCCGTCGCCGGAAGCCAACACGCCCGAGTAAACTCGAACAAAGGTCAAGGTACCCACGAATGGGTCGGTAGCGATCTTGAACGCCAAGGCCGCGAACGGCTCGTCGTCGCTTGCGTGACGCTCCATTTCCTCTTCCTCGTTATCAGGGTTGGAACCCTTGATAGCAGGAATGTCGGTAGGAGCAGGCAGGAAGTCGATAACGGCGTCGAGAACCAGGGGAACGCCCTTGTTCTTGAAGGAAGAACCGCAAACAGCCAGGACGATCTCACCAGCGATGGTACGCTGACGCAGAGCAGCCTTGATTTCCTCGTTGGTGAGTTCTTCACCCTCGAGGTACTTGTTCATCAGCTCTTCGTTGGCTTCGGCCGCAGCCTCAACCATGTTGCCACGCCACTTCTCGGCTTCTTCCAGCAACTCAGCAGGAATGTCCTTGCGAACAGGGACCATACCTTTGTCAGAGTCGTTCCAGTAGACCGCTTGCATGTTGATCAGATCGATCTGACCCTGGAAGTTGTCTTCGGAACCGATAGCCAGCTGGATCGGCACCGGAGTGTGACCCAGACGCTGCTTGATCTGACCGATCACGCGCAGGAAGTTGGCACCAGCACGGTCCATCTTGTTTACGTAAACAAGACGTGGGACACCGTATTTGTTGGCCTGACGCCATACGGTTTCCGACTGAGGCTCAACACCCGAAGTACCGCAGAACACAACGACAGCGCCGTCGAGTACACGCAGGGAACGTTCAACTTCAATGGTGAAGTCTACGTGGCCCGGGGTATCGATAACGTTGAAGCGATGCTCGTGCGGGTACTGCTTCTCGGAACCCTTCCAGAAGGCGGTGATGGCAGCAGAAGTAATGGTAATACCACGCTCCTGCTCCTGGACCATCCAGTCGGTGGTCGCGGCGCCATCATGCACCTCGCCCATCTTGTGACTTTTGCCAGTGTAAAAAAGGACGCGCTCGGTGGTGGTGGTTTTACCAGCATCCACGTGAGCAACGATACCGATGTTACGGTAGCGGTTAATCGGTGTAGTACGAGCCATAAAGCCCTCGCAAATTGAGTGACGCTAAAATTAGAAGCGGTAGTGCGAGAAAGCCTTGTTGGCTTCAGCCATACGGTGCACGTCTTCACGCTTCTTAACTGCAGCACCTTTACCTTCAGCAGCGTCCAACAGTTCGCCAGCCAAACGCAGAGCCATGGACTTCTCGCCGCGCTTGCGGGCGAAGTCTACCAACCAGCGCATTGCCAGGGCGTTACGACGGGACGGACGAACTTCGACCGGAACCTGGTAAGTAGCACCGCCTACACGGCGCGACTTCACTTCGACCAGCGGAGCGATGGCGTCGAGAGCTTTCTCGAAGATTTCCAGGGGATCGCTGTTCTTGCGTTCCTTAACTTTGTCCAGTGCGCCATAAACAATACGCTCGGCAACGGCTTTCTTGCCGCTTTCCATTACGTGGTTCATGAACTTGGCGAGAATCTGGCTTCCGTATTTCGGATCGTCCAGAATCTCACGTTTGGCTGCTACGCGACGTCTTGGCATTGATAAGCCCTCAAACGGTCTTCAGGTTAGCCCGGGACAGCAGATGCGTGCCCGACCTTACTCTTATCGACTCAATAAAATTAAAAACTGCAGAACGGCCGATTATTTCGGACGCTTGGTACCGTACTTCGAACGACCTTGGTTACGACCTTTAACGCCGGAGGTATCCAAAGAGCCGCGAACGGTGTGGTAACGAACACCTGGCAAGTCTTTTACACGACCGCCGCGGATCAGTACCACGCTGTGTTCTTGCAGGTTGTGGCCTTCACCGCCGATGTACGAGGAAACCTCGAAACCGTTGGTCAGACGCACACGGCATACTTTACGCAGTGCCGAGTTAGGTTTTTTCGGCGTAGTGGTATACACACGGGTGCATACGCCACGACGTTGCGGGCAGTTCTGCAGCGCAGGTACGTCGGATTTCTCGACGATACGCTTACGCGGCTGACGTACCAGCTGGTTGATAGTTGCCATCTACTAGCTCCACTGTTGTCTTGCGACGCTATTGTCTTACAAGAAAAGCAAAATGGCAGGAACGAATTCCCGCCAAATTTAGGGGATCAAGAGTCTAAAGAGGATCTTGTCCCCAGTCAAGGCAAGGCCCCGACCTCCCCGCCCGCCGGATCTCGACAATTTGTCTCGATCCGCCGAACGGGGTGACCAGGGCCAGGCACTCAATTACCGCAGAACTCAGTTACCACTCGAGTTCAGTGCTTCGGTCAGTGCAGCTTCCACTTCACTGGCGCTTACGCGCAACGGCTTGTCAGCATCACGGCGACGCTTGCGCTCGCTGTGATAGGCCAAACCGGTACCGGCCGGGATCAGACGACCCACAACCACGTTTTCTTTCAGGCCGCGCAGGTAATCGCGCTTGCCGGTTACCGCCGCTTCGGTCAGTACGCGGGTGGTTTCCTGGAAGGAAGCCGCCGAGATGAACGATTCGGTGGACAACGACGCCTTGGTGATACCCAGCAGCACGCGAGTGAACTTGGAGACGAACTTGTCTTCGGTCGCCAGGCGCTCGTTTTCCACCAGCACGTGAGTCAGTTCCATCTGGTCGCCCTTGATGAAACTCGAGTCGCCGGATTCAGCGATCTCGACCTTACGCAGCATCTGACGCAGGATGGTCTCGATGTGCTTGTCGTTGATCTTCACGCCTTGCAGACGGTAAACGTCCTGGATCTCGTTCACGATGTACTTGGCCAGCGCACTCACACCCAGCAGACGCAGGATGTCGTGTGGATCGCTCGGGCCGTCGGAGATAACTTCGCCGCGGTTTACCTGTTCGCCCTCGAAGACGTTCAGGTGACGCCACTTCGGAATCAGCTCTTCGTACGGATCGCTACCGTCGTTCGGGGTAATGACCAGGCGGCGCTTGCCCTTGGTCTCTTTACCGAACGCGATGGTGCCGCTGACTTCAGCCAGAATCGAGGCTTCTTTCGGACGACGGGCTTCGAACAAGTCGGCAACACGCGGCAGACCACCGGTGATGTCGCGGGTTTTCGAAGTTTCCTGCGGGATACGGGCGATAACATCACCGATCGCGATCCGCGCACCGTCCGCAACACCGACCAGGGCGTTGGCTGGCAGGAAGTACTGAGCGATTACGTCAGTGCCTGGCAGCAACAGATCCTTGCCGTTGTCGTCGACCATCTTCACGGCAGGACGGATGTCCTTGCCGGCAGCTGGACGATCTTTTGCATCGAGTACTTCAATGTTGGTCATACCGGTCAATTCGTCAGTCTGACGCTTGATCGTGATGCCTTCTTCCATGCCCACATAGGTCACGGTACCTTTCATCTCGGTCACGATCGGGTGGGTGTGCGGGTCCCACTTGGCCACGATGGCACCAGCGTCGACCTTGTCACCTTCCTTGACCGAAATCACAGCACCGTAAGGCAGCTTGTAACGCTCGCGCTCACGACCGAAGTCGTCAGCGATCGCCAGCTCACCGGAACGCGATACTGCCACCAGGTGACCGTCCACGCGCTCTACGTGCTTGAGGTTGTGCAGACGGACAGTACCGCCATTCTTCACCTGGACGCTGTCGGCCGCGGAGGTCCGGCTTGCAGCACCACCGATGTGGAACGTACGCATCGTCAGCTGGGTACCCGGCTCACCGATGGACTGGGCAGCGATAACGCCGACCGCTTCACCGATGTTCACCTGGTGACCACGAGCCAGGTCGCGACCGTAGCACTTGGCGCAGATGCCGTAGCGGGTTTCGCAGCTGATCGGCGAACGTACGATCACTTCGTCGATGCTGTTGAGCTCGATGAACTCGACCCACTTCTCGTCAACCAGGGTACCGGCAGGAACAATCACGTCCTCGGTGCCAGGCTTGAATACGTCACGGGCGATGACACGACCCAATACGCGCTCACCCAACGGCTCTACAACGTCACCGCCTTCAATGTGCGGAGTCATTACCAGGCCATGTTCGGTGCCGCAATCGATCTCGGTCACGACCAGATCCTGGGCAACGTCTACCAGACGACGAGTCAGGTAACCGGAGTTCGCCGTTTTCAACGCGGTATCCGCAAGACCCTTACGAGCACCGTGAGTGGAGATGAAGTACTGGAGTACGCTCAAACCTTCACGGAAGTTCGCGGTAATCGGGGTCTCGATGATGGAGCCGTCCGGCTTGGCCATCAGGCCACGCATACCGGCGAGCTGACGGATCTGCGCAGCAGAACCCCGTGCGCCCGAGTCGGCCATCATGTACATCGAGTTGAAGGATTCCTGGTCGACTTCGTTGCCATGACGGTCGATGACTTTCTCTTTCGAGAGGTTGGCCATCATCGCCTTGGATACTTCGTCGTTCGCCTTGGACCAGAGGTCGATCACCTTGTTGTACTTCTCGCCCTGGGTTACCAGGCCGGAGGCGTACTGACTTTCGATCTCTTTCACTTCTTCGGTGGCAGCACCGATGATGCGGGCTTTTTCATCCGGGATAACGAAGTCGTTAACACCGATGGAAACGCCGGAAATGGTCGAATAGGCAAAACCGGTGTACATCAACTGGTCAGCGAAGATCACGGTCTCTTTCAGACCAACCACGCGGTAGCACTGGTTGATCAGCTTGGAGATCGCCTTCTTCTTCATCGGCAGGTTGACGACGTCGTACGACAGACCTTTTGGCACAACCTGGAACAACAGCGCACGGCCGACAGTGGTGTCGACGATACGAGTGTTGGTCACACTGCCGCCATCACGATCGTTGACGGTTTCGGTGATCCGCACCTTGACCTTGGCATGTAGTGCGGCTTCGCCAGCACGGAACACACGGTCAACTTCCTGCAGATCCGCGAACACGCGACCTTCGCCCTTGGCGTTGATCGCTTCACGAGTCATGTAGTACAGACCCAATACAACGTCCTGCGACGGAACGATGATTGGCTCACCGTTGGCTGGCGACAGGATGTTGTTGGTCGACATCATCAACGCACGAGCTTCCAGCTGGGCTTCCAGTGTCAGCGGTACGTGCACGGCCATTTGGTCGCCGTCGAAGTCGGCGTTGTACGCAGCACAGACCAGCGGGTGCAGCTGGATAGCCTTACCTTCGATCAGTACCGGTTCAAACGCCTGGATACCCAGACGGTGAAGGGTCGGTGCACGGTTGAGCAGCACTGGGTGTTCGCGAATCACTTCAGCGAGAACGTCCCAGACCTCTGGCAGCTCGCGCTCGACCATTTTCTTGGCCGCTTTGATGGTGGTCGCCAGACCACGCATTTCCAGCTTGCCGAAAATGAACGGCTTGAACAGTTCCAGAGCCATTTTCTTAGGCAGACCGCACTGGTGCAGACGCAGGGTCGGGCCTACGGTAATTACCGAACGACCGGAGTAGTCAACACGCTTACCGAGCAAGTTCTGACGGAAACGACCCTGCTTACCCTTGATCATGTCAGCCAGGGATTTCAGAGGACGCTTGTTGGAACCGGTGATAGCGCGGCCACGACGACCGTTGTCGAGCAGTGCGTCGACCGCTTCCTGCAACATACGCTTTTCGTTGCGCACGATGATGTCCGGAGCGGACAGATCGAGCAGGCGCTTCAAGCGGTTGTTACGGTTGATCACTCGACGATACAGATCGTTGAGGTCGGAAGTCGCGAAACGACCGCCATCGAGCGGAACCAGTGGACGCAGGTCTGGCGGCAGAACCGGCAGAACGGTCAGCACCATCCACTCTGGCAGGTTGCCGGAGCCCTGGAAGGCTTCCATCAACTTCAGACGCTTGGACAGCTTCTTGATCTTGGTTTCGGAGTTGGTTTGCGGAATTTCTTCGCGCAGGCGGCCAATCTCGTGTTCCAGGTCGATAGCGTGCAGCAGTTCGCGGACAGCTTCGGCACCCATGCGGGCATCGAAATCGTCGCCGAACTCTTCCAGCGCTTCGAAGTACTGCTCGTCGTTGAGCAGCTGACCTTTTTCAAGGGTGGTCATGCCTGGATCGATAACGACATAGCTCTCGAAGTAGAGAACACGTTCGATATCGCGCAGGGTCATGTCCATCAGCAGGCCGATACGGGACGGCAGCGATTTCAGGAACCATATGTGGGCAACTGGCGAGGCCAGTTCGATGTGCGCCATGCGCTCACGACGAACTTTTGCCAGCGCAACTTCAACGCCGCACTTCTCGCAGATCACACCACGATGCTTCAAGCGCTTGTACTTACCGCACAGGCACTCGTAATCCTTTACCGGGCCAAAGATCTTGGCGCAGAACAGGCCGTCACGCTCAGGTTTGAACGTACGGTAGTTGATGGTTTCCGGCTTTTTAACTTCACCGAACGACCACGAACGGATCATCTCAGGCGAGGCCAATCCAATACGGATAGCGTCGAACTCTTCGACTTGACCCTGGTTTTTCAGCAAATTCAGTAGGTCTTTCAAGGCCTTTCCTCCTGGCGGAGCAGAGAGCGGGCAAACAGCCCCGCTCTCGATTCGCGTCACGTGTTATTCGGTTTCCAGATCGATATCGATGCCGAGGGAACGAATTTCCTTGATCAACACGTTGAAAGACTCGGGCATGCCCGGCTCCATACGGTGATCGCCGTCCACGATGTTTTTGTACATCTTGGTCCGGCCGTTCACATCGTCCGACTTCACTGTGAGCATTTCTTGCAGAGTGTATGCAGCACCGTACGCTTCCAGTGCCCAGACCTCCATCTCCCCGAAACGCTGACCACCGAACTGCGCCTTACCACCCAGCGGTTGCTGGGTAACCAGGCTGTAAGAACCGGTAGAACGAGCGTGCATCTTGTCGTCCACCAAGTGGTTCAGCTTCAGCATGTACATGTAGCCAACGGTAACCGGGCGCTCGAACTTGTTGCCGGTACGGCCGTCGAACAGCTGCATCTGGCCGCTTTCCGGCAGGTCTGCCAGTTTCAGCATGGCCTTGATTTCGCTTTCCTTGGCACCGTCGAACACCGGAGTAGCCATTGGAACGCCACCGCGCAGGTTCTTCGCCAGATCCAGGATTTCCTGGTCGGAGAAGGTGTCCAGCTCTTCGTTGCGGCCGCCGATCTCGTTGTAGATCTCGTGCAGGAACTTACGCAGGTCAGCAACCTTGCGCTGCTCTTCGATCATACGGTTGATCTTCTCGCCCAAGCCCTTGGCCGCAAGGCCCAGGTGGGTTTCAAGGATCTGACCGACGTTCATACGCGAAGGTACGCCCAATGGGTTGAGGACCACGTCGACCGGGGTGCCATTGGCATCGTGCGGCATGTCTTCAACCGGCATGATCACAGAGACCACACCCTTGTTACCGTGACGACCGGCCATCTTGTCGCCCGGCTGGATGCGACGACGGATTGCCAGGTAAACCTTGACGATTTTCAGCACGCCTGGAGCCAGGTCATCGCCCTGCTGCAGTTTGCGCTTCTTGTCTTCGAACTTGTCGTCCAGCAGGCGGCGGCGATCAACGATATAGGCCTGGGCCTTCTCGAGCTGCTCGTTCAGAGCATCTTCAGCCATGCGCAGTTTGAACCACTGGCCATGCTCAAGACCGTCGAGGACTTCGTCGGTGATTTCCTGACCTTTCTTCAGGCCGGCGCCGCCTTCGGCTTTGTGGCCGACCAGGGCGGAACGCAGACGCTCGAAAGTTGCGCCTTCGACGATACGGAACTCTTCGTTCAGGTCCTTGCGGATCTCGTCGAGTTGAGTCTTCTCGATCGACAGTGCACGAGCATCACGCTCGACGCCGTCACGGGTGAAGACCTGTACGTCGATGACGGTACCCTTGGTGCCAGTAGGCACGCGCAGGGAGGTGTCTTTAACGTCGCTGGCTTTTTCACCGAAGATGGCACGCAGCAGTTTTTCTTCCGGAGTCAGCTGGGTCTCGCCTTTCGGAGTGACCTTGCCCACCAGGATGTCGCCTGCGCCTACTTCAGCACCTACGTAAACGATACCGGCTTCGTCCAGTTTGTTCAGTGCAGCTTCACCCACGTTCGGGATGTCCGCAGTGATTTCCTCTGGGCCAAGCTTGGTGTCACGGGCCACACAGGTCAGTTCCTGGATGTGGATCGTGGTGAAACGGTCTTCCTGGACCACACGCTCGGACAGGCAGATGGAGTCTTCGAAGTTGAAGCCGTTCCATGCCATGAACGCGATGCGCATGTTCTGACCCAACGCCAGTTCACCCATATCGGTGGACGGACCGTCGGCCATGATGTCGCTACGCTGAACCCGATCACCCTTGCTTACCAGCGGACGCTGGTTGATGCAGGTGTTCTGGTTGGAGCGGGTGTATTTGGTCAGGTTGTAGATGTCGACACCGGCTTCGCCAGTTTCAACTTCGTCATCGGCAACACGAACCACGATACGGCTGGCGTCGACGGAGTCGATCACGCCACCACGACGAGCCACGACGCAAACGCCGGAGTCACGGGCAACGTTACGCTCCATGCCGGTACCTACCAGCGGCTTGTCGGCACGCAGGGTCGGTACAGCTTGACGCTGCATGTTCGAACCCATCAACGCACGGTTGGCGTCGTCGTGCTCGAGGAACGGGATCAGCGACGCTGCAACCGAAACTACCTGCTTCGGCGATACGTCCATCAAGGTGACGTCTTCCGGCGCCTTGACGGTGAACTCGTTCAGGTGACGAACAGCTACCAATTCATCGGTCAGGACTTTCTTGTCGTTCATCGTGGCCGAAGCCTGGGCGATCACGTGATCGGCTTCTTCGATGGCGGACAGGAACACGATCTCGTCGGTGACCAGGGCGTCTTTCACCACACGATACGGGCTCTCGAGGAAACCGTACTGGTTGGTGCGCGCATAGGCAGCCAGGGAGTTGATCAGACCGATGTTCGGACCTTCCGGCGTTTCGATCGGGCATACACGACCGTAGTGCGTCGGGTGCACGTCACGAACTTCGAAGCCTGCACGCTCACGGGTCAGACCGCCTGGGCCCAGTGCGGAAACACGACGCTTGTGGGTGATCTCGGACAGCGGGTTGTTCTGGTCCATGAACTGGGACAGCTGGCTCGAACCGAAGAACTCTTTCACCGCCGCAGCCACAGGCTTGGCGTTGATCAGGTCTTGCGGCATCAGGCCTTCGCTTTCAGCCATCGACAGGCGTTCCTTGACCGCACGCTCTACGCGCACCAGGCCAACACGGAACTGGTTCTCGGCCATTTCGCCTACACAGCGAACACGACGGTTACCCAGGTGGTCGATGTCATCGACGATGCCTTTGCCGTTACGGATGTCGACCAGGGTCTTGAGGACCGCAACGATGTCGTCCTTGTTCAGAACACCCGAACCTTCGATCTCGGTACGACCGATACGACGGTTGAACTTCATCCGGCCGACCGCAGACAGGTCATAGCGCTCAGGGCTGAAGAACAGGTTGTTGAAAAGGGTCTCGGCTGCATCCTTGGTTGGCGGCTCGCCAGGACGCATCATGCGATAGATTTCGACCAAGGCTTCCAGCTGGTTGCCGGTGGAGTCGATCTTCAGCGTGTCGGAGATGAACGGACCGCAGTCGATGTCGTTGGTGTACAACGTTTCGATACGAACGACCTGGGCCTTGGCGATTTTCGCCAGGATCTCGGTGGTCAGCTCGGTATTGCACTCTGCCAGGATTTCGCCAGTGGCCGGATGCACGATGACCTTGGCCGTGGTGCGACCCAGGACGTAGTCGATCGGCACCTGCAGCTCTTTGATCCCGGCTTTTTCCAGCTGGTTGATGTGGCGAGCGGTGATACGGCGACCCTGCTCGACAATAACCTTGCCTTTGTCATCCTGGATATCGAGGACAGCGATTTCACCGCGCAGGCGCTGAGGCACCAGTTCCAGGCTGAGGTTTTCACCTTGCACGTGGAAGACGTTGGTGGTGTAGAACGCGTCCAGCACTTCTTCGGTGGTATAGCCGAGCGCGCGCAGCAGTACCGATGCAGGCAGCTTGCGACGACGGTCGATACGCACGAATACGCAGTCTTTCGGGTCGAACTCGAAGTCCAGCCACGAACCGCGGTAAGGAATGATGCGCGCGGAGTACAGCAGTTTGCCGGAGCTGTGCGTCTTGCCACGGTCGTGGTCGAAGAACACGCCCGGAGAACGGTGCAGCTGGGAAACGATTACACGCTCGGTACCGTTGATTACGAAGGTACCGTTCTCAGTCATCAGGGGGATTTCACCCATGTAGACTTCTTGCTCTTTGATGTCCTTGATCGCTTTGTTCGACGATTCTTTGTCGAAAATGATCAGGCGCACTTTTACCCGCAAAGGTACGGCGTAAGTAACACCGCGCAATACGCATTCTTTGACATCAAATGCCGGTTCGCCCAGGCGATAACCGACGTACTCCAGCGCAGCATTGCCGGAGTAGCTGATGATCGGGAAAACGGATTTGAAGGCCGCATGCAGGCCCACGTCGCGGAACTGATCTTTAGTCGCTCCCGCTTGCAAGAATTCACGATACGAATCCAGCTGGATGGCCAGGAGGTACGGCACATCCATGACGTCCGGCAACTTGCTAAAGTCCTTGCGGATACGTTTTTTCTCAGTATATGAGTAAGCCATCAGCGTTCCCCAGCTTGGTCACCTGCTTGTTTGGCCCCTCCCGACGGGAGCAGCCAGAAAATCGTGCAAACCCCATGGTTTGCGCCACCACATCGGGTGGTTACAGCTCGCTATCGGCACCGACCCAGTCGGCTGCCAATAACGGAAAAAGGCCGGTGGCAAGAGCCACCAGCCATCAGCCTGTCGCTTAACGCTCGGGCTGGAGACGCAAAGTCGATGCTTACTTCAGCTCGACTTTAGCGCCTGCTTCTTCCAGAGCGGCCTTGGCTTTGTCAGCTGCGTCTTTGGCAACAGCTTCCAGAACCATGGCAGGAGCGCCGTCAACTACAGCCTTGGCTTCTTTCAGGCCCAGACCGGTCAGTTCACGTACTGCCTTGATCACGTTTACTTTCTTCTCGCCAGCTTCGGTCAGCATGACGTTGAATTCGGTTTGCTCTTCAGCAACGGCAGCAGCAACAGCTGGACCAGCGGAAGCAGCGGCAGCGGTAACGCCGAATTTTTCTTCGAAAGCTTTGATCAGCTCAACAACTTCCATTACGGACATGTTGCCAACGGCTTCGAGGATATCGTTTTGAGAGATAGACATGACTCTAAATTCCTGGATTGGGGGACGGCCTACGCGACCATCGAAATAAACAAAAAACGCGAAAAGGAGTGTCGAGCCTTAGGCTGCGGCAGCTTCTTTCTGGTCGCGCAGTGCCGCCAGAGTACGAGCCAATTTGCTGGTTGCGCCTTGAATCACGCTCATCAGCTGGGAAATTGCTTCGTCACGGGTCGGCAGAGTTGCCAGTACGTCGATCTGGTTAGCTGCGAGGAACTTGCCCTCGAACGCAGCTGCCTTAATCTCGAACTTGTCCTGACCTTTGGCGAATTCCTTGAACAAACGGGCAGCAGCGCCAGGATGTTGGGTGGAGAACGCGATCAAGGTCGGGCCGGTGAACACGTCGTTGAGGACACTGTATTCAGTGTCAGCAACAGCGCGCTTGAGCAGGGTGTTACGTACAACACGTACGTAAACGCCAGCTTCACGGGCCTCTTTACGGAGTCCGGTCATAGCGCCTACTGTTACGCCACGGGCATCAGCCACGACAGCGGACAGAGCAGCTTTGGCAGCCTCGTTGACTTCAGCGACGATGGCCTTCTTGTCTTCGAGTTTAATTGCCACGGGTTTAACTCCTGCTTGTTACCGTTTCATTCGGTCGAAACCGAATGTCGTTTTGGTGTCTGATTCGGTAAGGAACCGGGAGCACCATCTGCGTAGGCTTGTGGTTTAAGACTTGCGTCGCCTACGGTCTTGGACAGCCCCCGCCAGGCAGGGACCCCAATTTTTTGATTGGCGCAATTACTTGCGCCAACCTGAGTCTTACGCGTCGAGCGAGCTCTGATCGATGACCAGACCTGGGCCCATAGTGGTGCTCAGGGTAACGCGCTTGACGTAGATACCTTTCGAAGAAGCTGGCTTGATACGCTTCAGATCAGCGATCAGGGCTTCAACGTTTTCCTTCAACTTGACGGCGTCGAAGCCAATCTTGCCAACGGAAGTGTGGATGATGCCGTTTTTGTCGGTGCGATAACGAACCTGACCAGCCTTGGCGTTTTTAACCGCGGTGGCTACGTCTGGCGTTACGGTGCCGACTTTAGGGTTAGGCATCAGACCACGTGGACCGAGGATCTGACCCAACTGGCCTACAACGCGCATGGCATCCGGGGATGCGATCACTACGTCATAGTTCAGGTCGCCGCCCTTCATTTCAGCAGCCAGATCGTCCATGCCAACGCGATCAGCACCAGCAGCCAGAGCAGCTTCAGCTGCTGGGCCCTGGGTGAAGACAGCTACACGAACGGTCTTGCCAGTGCCGTGTGGCAGCACGGTAGCGCTACGAACGACCTGGTCGGATTTACGTGGGTCAACGCCCAGGTTTACAGCAACGTCGAACGACTCGCTGAACTTGACAGTCGACAGCTCAGCCAGCAGAGCGGCGGCGTCTACAAAGTTGTAGGCCTTGCCTGCTTCGATTTTGCCGGCGATAGCCTTTTGACGCTTGGTCAGCTTAGCCATTACACACCCTCCACGTTAAGGCCCATGCTACGAGCAGAACCGGCGATAGTACGCACGGCTGCATCCATATCAGCTGCAGTCAGATCCGCGTTTTTGGTTTTCGCGATTTCTTCCAGCTGAGCACGGGTAACGGTGCCAACCTTAACGGTGTTTGGACGAGCGGAACCGCTGGTCAAACCTGCAGCCTTCTTCAGCAGAACCGAAGCTGGGGTGCTTTTTGTTTCGAAGGTGAAGCTACGGTCGCTGTAGACAGTGATGATCACTGGAGTCGGCAGACCTGGCTCAAGACCCTGAGTACGGGCGTTGAAGGCCTTGCAGAATTCCATGATGTTCACGCCGTGCTGACCCAGAGCAGGACCAACGGGTGGGCTTGGGTTAGCCTGAGCGGCCTTCACTTGCAGCTTGATGTAAGCGGTAATTTTCTTGGCCATGAGGCACTCCAATTACGGGTTCGAACGCCTCGAAAGGCTCCCCGGTTACTTGCGCGTTTATCCCAGTGACGACAAAACCCCACAGCCTTGGGCTGCGGGGTTGGGATGCCTGCTCAATCAGACCTTTTCGACCTGACTGAACTCTAGCTCTACCGGAGTAGAGCGACCGAAAATGAGCACTGCCACTTGGATCCGGCTCTTTTCGTAGTTAACTTCTTCAACCGTGCCATTGAAATCAGCGAATGGACCGTCGGTGACGCGTACAACCTCACCTGGCTCAAACAATGTCTTCGGCTTCGGCTTGTCGCTACCATCAGCGACGCGACGCAGAATCGCTTCCGCCTCTTTATCCGTGATCGGCGCAGGCTTGTCAGCGGTACCGCCAATGAAGCCCATCACCCGAGGGGTATCCTTGACCAAGTGCCAAGTCCCTTCGTTCATATCCATCTGCACCAGCACGTAGCCTGGAAAGAACTTTCGTTCACTTTTGCGCTTCTGGCCATTACGCATTTCAACCACTTCTTCAGTGGGGACCAGAATCTCGCCAAAGCCATCTTCCATGCCAGCCAGCTTTACGCGCTCTATCAGCGAGCGCATGACATGCTTCTCGTAACCCGAGTAAGCATGCACAACGTACCAACGCTTAGCCACGGGACACCCTTAGCCAACAATCAAGGAAACAAGCCAGCCGAGCAGGGAATCAAGCCCCCACAACAGCAACGCCATTACCAGAACAACAGCCACAACGATCAACGTGGTCTGCGTGGTTTCTTGGCGAGTCGGCCATACGACTTTACGAATCTCGGTGCGAGCTTCCTTAGCGAGTACAAAGAAAGACTTGCCCTTGGCTGTCTGCAGGCCTACAAAGGCAGCAACAGCAGCAATGGCGAGCAATGCAAGTACGCGGTACAGGATCGGCGAAGCAGAATAATACTGATTGCCAACAACGCCAATAACCACCAAAGCGACTACCACTAGCCACTTGAGCAGATCGAAGCGAGAGCCTTGAGCTTCAGCTTTAGGAGTCATCTATGAAGATCCTGTGAAAAGAAAGCCAGACACACTGAGTGAATCTGGCAGGTCAGGAGGGAATCGAACCCCCAACCTACGGTTTTGGAGACCGTCGCTCTGCCAATTGAGCTACTGACCTAAAACAAAATCAGGCCGACCATTATGCCGGCCCGAAAAAGACATTACAACTGTTTACTCGATGACTTTGGCTACAACGCCGGCGCCGACGGTACGACCGCCTTCACGGATAGCGAAACGCAGACCGTCTTCCATCGCGATGGTCTTGATCAGGGTAACAGTCATCTGAAT
>NZ_UETT01000026.1:0-32207 GCF_900115935.1 Pseudomonas sp. 43mfcvi1.1
CACGGGACGCCTGGGCCTGGTGTACGACCTGACGTCGAATGTCAGCCTTTATACCCAATACAGTACCTCGGCCGAGCCGCCGGGAGGGACGCTTACCAGCGCCTCCATTGCCCAGGTGAGCGACTTCGACTTGAGCACCGGTCGCCAATTCGAGGTGGGCAGCAAGTTCGATTTTCTTGACGGTCGCGGCTCGGCCACCGCCGCGGCCTACCGCATCGTGCGCAAGAACATCTCCGTCCCCTCCTCGACGGTGCCCAACACCACCGAACAAGCGGGTCAACAAACCTCCACCGGCATAGAGCTGGCCGCTTCATTCAAGATCACGCCCAAGCTATTGGCGGCCGGTAACTTCAGTTGGGTAAGGGCTGAGTACGACGAGTTCAATGAAACCATCGTCGGTGTTGTGTTCTCGCGCAAAGGCAAGAATCCGGTGAACATTCCCGACCGCGTAGCCAATCTCTGGCTGACTTATGACGTGGCTCCTGACTGGCAACTTGGGGTCGACGTGCGCTACGTATCGTCGGTCTACGCCAATACCGCCAATACGACGTGGGTGCCTTCGTACACCGTCTATTGTTTGTCCATGACCTGGACAAACACGTGCAGCTCAGCGCGCGTCTACGTAACCTGACCGACGAGCTCTACGCCCGTTTCATCCACCAGAGCAACACCCAATATTACCTGGGGGAGCCGCGCAGCCTGGAGGTCGCTATGCAGTGGAATTATTGACGAGCAAAGTGCCATAGCGCTGCAGCGCTATGGTCGAACATGACGCAATTAGCTGGCCGTTCTACACGCGAACGGCCCGCTAGCAGCGCTTACATGTCACCGCCATATTTATACGGGACTACTTTGTGGAATCAATTAGTCTTCCGACCAGCCATCACAACCGATAGCCCCGTTCTTTTTCATGACGGTTCAGAACTTTGAGATTCATCGGCACACGCTTGAAGTCGCAGGCGATATTGTCCGGGACTCTCCCCAGTCCATTTCTTAAACGCACGATGAAAGGCACTGGGTTCCTGGAAGCCTAGTTGAGCAGCTATATCGCTGATGCTCGCCTTACCCTGGCGCAGCAGTCCAAATGCCAATCCTCGGCGCACCTCGTCCTTGATTTCTTGATATGAAAAGCCACCAAGTTTTAGTTTTCGGCGAACGGTACTGGCACTCAAGTGCTGCTCCAGAGCGAAAGCTTGCAGGGTCGGCCATTCGCTGTAATGACAATCACGTAGGCGCTGAAATACCTTAGAGGCAAGCCCATATTGATTTCGGAACCGGATGACAAGCCATTGCGGTGCGGAGCGTAAAAATTCTTTCAGCGAAACAAGATCCTGCACCACCGGCTGTTGCAGGTAGTGACTGGCGAATTCGATTTCGGTTCGTTCAGTTCCGAAGGTAAGGTTCGGTCCCCAAAGCAGGGAATCGTCACGCAGTGACGAACGTCGATAATGAAAGTCTGTACGTTCGATGGGAATGCGACGCCCACCCAACCAGCACATCAGACTGATCACCAGCACAAGAAACGTTTCCTCACCTAATTGGCCAAGTTCGTCATTTTGTGTACGAGTTTGCAAACTGATGACTGCATGCTGGCCATGAACCCCCAACGTGCCCCGAAAATCCTTCAAGAACAAAGCGAAATTAGCCAGGCATCGCCGCATGGCTTTTTCCAGTGTGGGCTCTTGAATCAATGCACGACAGATTAAAGCGAAACTACCCAGCGGCAGGCCATGGGAGTCCATCCTGAAAAATTCGTCGTCTAACTCTCGGATAAGCAACAACCACAGGGCAGAAAAAGCCTTTGCCGACACCCTTGCCTTGGGCTGATCTATCAGCGCCGGATCGATACCCACCTGCTTAAGCACTGATTCCAGCTGCTCGGGATTATCACGCAATGCATGGAGCATCGGATACATAAAATACGCCGCCACCGAATCCGTCTCGCGCATCCAAATGCCTCTTTCATAGATCCCAAATGTGGCGAAAAGCGCCAATGCCCTTGGACAGTTTGGGCATAGGTCGATAGACGTTACCGATTCTAAACTTGAGCTCAATAAAAAGCTCATTCAGAGCGCATTTTCCCTTCCCACAGACGTTTGCAGAACGGCTTTCACTACGAGGAACAGACCATGAGTCAAGTCAATATCGGCATTATCGGCGCCGGCACCATGGGCAACGGTATTGCGCAAATATGTGCATTGACCGGCTTTAATGTGACGTTGATAGATGTCTCCAAAGGTGCCCTGCAAAAAGCCCTGTCCAACGTGGAAAACAACATGAATCGACAAGTTGTCAAAGGCACCTTAACAACTCAGCAAACGGTGGTCGCTCTCCAAAAAATTCGCACAAGTACTGACTACGGCTGTCTGCACGCCAGCCAAATCGTGGTCGAAGCTGCCACCGAGAACCTCGAATTGAAACTGAAGATTCTACAGCGTGTCGCCGAGCGAGTTGATGCCAGTTGTGTGATTGCCTCCAATACGTCATCACTGTCCATCACCCGCCTCGCCACTGGCGTGAGCCACCCCGAGCGCTTTATAGGCCTGCACTTTTTTAATCCGGTGCCGACAATGGGCCTGATTGAAATAATTCGAGGATTGCAAACCAACGATGCCACTCATGCTTACGCAGTCAACATATCTTCAACACTAGGGAAAACCGCTGTCACGACGGGCAATCGTCCGGGGTTTGTAGTCAATAGAATTCTGGTACCCATGATCAACGAAGCAATATTTGTTTTTCAGGAAGGTCTTGCCAGTGCCGAAGACATCGACGCGGGTATGCGCTTGGGCTGTAACCAGCCGATTGGCCCGCTGGCATTGGCGGACCTGATCGGCCTGGACACTGTGCTGGCCATCCTTGAGACTTTCTGTGAAGGCTTCAACGACAGTAAATATCGGCCTGCTCCGTTACTAAAAGAAATGGTCGCTGCTGGCTATCTAGGACGCAAAACAGGACGTGGTTTTCACCTTTACGTCTGAAAATTATCAGCGGTTAAAGCCAAATCTATGCGCCAGTTCAGAGGAAGCCCCTTGGTACAAACTCAATGAAAAGCTAATAGATGGCTGAAGTCGTGAGGCCAGACGCGACGAGGACTCGAGACAGAGTGCCTCGTTTCCTTCCATGTATTGATACGCACATCCCGCCTATTGCCGTTCCGACGTGTCAATCGTCAGCTTTTGCAGCCTGCCAGTGCCGCTTGGCAGCGGTGCACCAAGGCCGATCCACTCACCGACGGTCGGCTGACCGGCTCGGGGTCCGCGCGCCATCAATTGGACTTCGGGGGAAGTTCGACAGTTTCAACTGCGGCCGCCACTGGCCTGCAGCTTCTCGGTGGCCCGGGTTATGGCGCCCTGCAGCGCCTCACGGGATTTTTCACCTTCCGGTAGCTGCGCGAGAAGACGCCCCCAGTAGTCGATCGCCTCTTGATAGCGCTCGCCTTCAAACGCGGCGATGCCCAACAGGCCGAGGCTAGTGACCTCCTTGGGATCGAGCTTGAGCGCTTCGTCGGTCAAGGCCTGGACCTTATCCGACCATTTCTTGCCATCAGCAAAATACTGTGCCTGGGCCCACTGGCCCAGCAGCTCCGGCTGGCGCCCCGCGACCTCCACGATGCGCCCGAAAATCCTCGCCGCGTCCGCCGGCCGATCCTCGGCCATATAGGTCCGACCGAGGAAAAACAGGCCCTCGGTATTATCCGGCTGCGCCGCCACCGCGCGTTCCAGGCGCAGGGTCATCTCCTCCATCGACTGCGGCGCCTGGGCGAATTCACGGGTCAGCTCGACCTTGTCACTGCCGCCGAAATGCAGGTACAGCGACAAGCCCAACACTGGCACCAGCACGGCAACGAGCAACGGCAATGGCTTACCCAACCGGGATTCAAGCGGTACATCGGCGCCTTCGGTGTCGGCGAGCAGTTCCCAGGCGGCTTCGGCGCGACCGGTGTCCAATTGCGCAGCGTTGAGCACGCCCTCCTCCCGCTCGGCCTGCAATTCGGCCACTCGTTCCTGATACAGCGCCACGTTGAGCGCGGTGCGGTCTTCTTCACGCTGAGCACGACGACCACGCAGTACAGGGATCAACAGAAAACTCAGGGCAACCAAAAGAAGCAGACCTGCGGCGAGCCAAAAATTAATCATGCTTGGTTTTATCCAATAGTTGATCGAGGTGCTGGCTGCAACACCATCAACCAACGTTTCATGCAGTGGCTCCCGTCACGACCAGAGCTTCACGCACCCGGGTTCTCACCTTGACTCGATAGCGTCGATCCAGCGCCGCCAGTACCCCGCCCAGACCGGTGAGCAAGCCACCGAACCAGATCCAGCGCACGAACGGCTTGACATGAACGCGCACCGCCCACGCGCCGTCGCCCAGGGACTCGCCCAGGGCCACGTAGAGATCACGAGTGAACCCGGCATCGATCCCGGCTTCGGTCATGACCGAGTTCTGCACGGTGTAGAGGCGTTTTTCCGGGTGCAGCACGGTGATTTCCTGGCCGTTGCGAATGACCCGCACAATGCCTTTGTCAGAGGTGAAGTTCGGCCCTTCGAAATGCTTGGCGCCTTCGAACACGAACTGATAACCCCCCAGGTCCATGGATTCCCCCGGCGCCAGGCGCAGGTCGCGCTCGGCACTGTTCTGGCTGGACAGCACCACGCCCAAGGCGCAGACGGCGATGCCCAAGTGGGCGATCTGCATGCCCCAATAACTGCGAGTCAGGGATGGCAGGCCTTTGATCAGGCCTTTGTGGCGGGTCTTGTCGAAAATGTCCCGGACGCCGGCCAGCAACACCCAGGCCGCCAGCACGAACGTCGCCAGTACCGCCCAGTTGAAGTCGCCATAGGCCACGCCGGCCACCACGGCCAGGGCGGCCGTGCCCAGCAGTACCGGGGTCAACATGCCCAGTAGCCACTTGACCGGGGTGTCTTTCCAGCGCACCAGCATGCCGATGGCCATCACCACCATCAGGATCGCCATCAGCGGGATGAACAACGCGTTGAAGTACGGCGGCCCCACCGACAGCTTGGCGCCGGACAGTGCATCGAGCACCAGCGGGTACAACGTCCCCAGCAGGATCATCGACGCCGCCACCACCAGCACCAGGTTGTTGCCCAGCAACAGGGTTTCCCGCGACCAGAGGTTGAAGCCGACCTGGCTCTTGACCACCGGCGCCCGCAGGGCGAACAGCGTCAGCGAACCGCCAACGACGAACAGCAGGAACATCAGGATAAACACGCCACGTTCAGGGTCCGAGGCAAAGGCATGCACCGACGTCAGCACGCCGGAACGCACCAGGAACGTGCCCAACAGGCTCAACGAGAACGCCGCGATGGCCAGCAGCACGGTCCAGCTCTTGAACACACCGCGCTTTTCCGTGACGGCGAGGGAGTGAATCAGCGCGGTACCCACCAGCCAAGGCATGAAGGATGCGTTTTCCACCGGATCCCAGAACCACCAGCCGCCCCAGCCCAGTTCGTAGTAGGCCCACCAGGAGCCCAACGTGATACCGACACCGAGGAAGGCCCAGGCGACGATGGTCCACGGGCGCGACCAGCGTGCCCAGGCGGCATCGAGACGCCCGCCGAGCAACGCGGCGATGGCGAAGGCGAAGGCCACGGAAAAACCGACGTAGCCCATGTAGAGCATCGGCGGGTGAACGATCAGGCCGATGTCTTGTAGCAATGGGTTGAGGTCGCGGCCATCCATCGGCATCTGCGGCAGGATGCGCTCGAACGGGTTGGACGTGACGATCAGGAACAGCAGGAAACCGGTGCTGATCATGCCCATGATCGCCAGTACGCGGGCGAGCATCACGCGTGGCAGTTGCCGGGAGAACACCGAGACGGCGAAGGTCCAGCCCGCGAGAATCAATGCCCACAACAACAGCGAACCTTCGTGGGCGCCCCACACCGCGCTGAACTTGTAATACCAGGGCAAGGCGCTGTTGGAGTTGCTGGCGACGTACTCCACGGAAAAATCGTCAGCCATGAACGCGTAGGTCAGGCAACCGAAGGCGAACAGCAGGAACGCGAACTGCCCCCATGCCGCCGGCTGTGCCAGGCTCATCCACAGTCGGTCGCCACGCCAGGCACCGAGCAGGGGCACCACGGCCTGGACCAGGGAGAAACACAGGGCCAGGATCATCGCCAGGTGGCCCAACTCGGGAATAAAGATACCAGCCGTCATCGGTCAGCCCTCCTTCACAGGCGCGGGTGCCGACTGGCCGCTGTCTTTCAGGGCCTTGGTCACTTCCGGCGGCATGTATTTCTCATCGTGCTTGGCCAGCACTTCATCGGCGACCACTACGCCGTCAGCGTTGAGCTTGCCCAGGGCGACGATGCCCTGCCCTTCGCGGAACAGGTCCGGCAGGATCCCGCGATAGGTGATGGTCACGGTCTTGTTGAAGTCGGTGACGTTGAACTTCACATCCAGTGAATCGCCAGAGCGCACCAACGAGCCCTGTTCCACCATGCCGCCGGCGCGGATGCGGGTGTCCTCGGGCGCTTCGCCGTTGGCAATCTGGGTCGGCGTGTAGAACAGGTTGATGTTCTGCTGCAAAGCGCTCAGGGCCAGGCCGACCGCAGCGCCGACCCCGACGAGGATCGCAAGGATGATGACAAGACGTTTTTTGCGCAGCGGATTCACTGACCGTTCTCCCGGCGCAGACGACGCGCCTCTTGTTGCAGATACCGCTTGCGGGCCAGGATCGGCGCCGCCACGTTGAGGGCCAGCACCGCCAGGCAAATGCCATAGGCTGACCAGACATACAGGCCATGATGGCCCATGGCGAGGAAATCGCCGAATGACGCGAAACTCATCGAGCGGCCTCCAGGCTGTTCTGTACTTCGGCCTTCACCCAGCTGGCCCGGGCTTCGCGCTTGAGCACTTCGAGGCGCATGCGCAGCAACAGCACCGCGCCGAAGAAACAGTAGAAACCCAGCGCTGTCAGCAAGAGCGGCAGCCACATCTCCACCGGCATCGCCGGTTTTTCCGTGAGGGTGAACGTCGCGCCCTGGTGCAAGGTGTTCCACCATTGCACCGAGTATTTGATGATCGGGATGTTGATCACGCCGACAATCGCCAGCACCGCGCAGGCCTTGGCGGCGCTATCACGATTGCTGATGGCGTTGCCCAGCGCAATAAGACCGAAGTACAGGAACAGCAGGATCAGCATCGACGTCAGTCGTGCATCCCAGACCCACCACGAGCCCCAGGTCGGCTTGCCCCAGATCGCCCCGGTGACCAGCGCCACGGCAGTCATCCAGGCGCCGATGGGCGCGGCGCATTGCAAGGCGACGTCGGCCAGTTTCATCTTCCACACCAGCCCGACCACACCGCACACCGCCAGCATCACGTAGATCGACTGGGCCAGCATCGCCGTGGGCACATGGATATAGATGATGCGGAAGCTGTTGCCCTGCTGGTAATCCGGCGGTGCGAAGGCCAGGCCCCAGACCACGCCAGAACCAATCAACAACAGCGCAGCGATGCTCAACCAGGGCAGCATCTTGCCGCTGATGCCGTAGAACCACTTGGGTGAGCCGAGCTTGTGAAACCAGGTCCAGTTCATTGCTGTTTCCATCTTTCGTTCACGCGCCACATGCTATCGTCGATGGTATCCGACAACTATCAAAGCGGACCGGATGCCCGCTCCTGAAAATCTCGTCCACGACTTTTAAGAGCAACCCTGATATGAGTCATGCGGGGCCGGTGTTTGAAGTCACTACGAACTGATCCATGAGTACCTGCTGATTGTTAGCAAGGCCATTCAGGGTGTGACTGATTTTCGCTGACTCCTGCGCCTGCGCGGAGAGTGATTCAGTTACATCGCGAATCGCTTCGACGTTACGATTAATTTCTTCAACAACAATGCTCTGTTCCTCAGCTGCGCTAGCTATCTGCAAATTCATATTGGTGATAATGGATACCGAATCGCCGATGCGCTGCAACGCTGCAACAGCCAACGCCACCTGTCCAACGCTACTTTGCGCTTTGCAATGGCTACTGTGCATTGAGCTGACAACATCCTTGGTACGCTGTTGCAGTCCTTCGATCACCAAGCGGACGTCTTGGACGGACCGCTGAGTGCGTCGGGCCAAGTTTCTTACCTCATCAGCGACGACCGCAAAACCCCGTCCTGCATCACCAGCCCGAGCGGCCTCAATGGCTGCGTTTAACGCGAGCAGATTAATCTGTTCAGCTATGGCACGTATCACATCTAGAACTGAACTGATTTGATCACTTCGACTGGTCAAGTCTTGTATGTCTTCCATAGACGCATTCATCTCGAGAGACAGACGCTCGATGGCGGCCGATGTACTGCTTATGACCTCAAGGCCCTCTACGGTTGCCGAGTCAGCCCCTTGTGCTGCATTGGCAGCTAGCGCGGCACTTCGCGCTACCTCGTGAGCAGAAGCGGTCATTTCTTGGGACGCAGTCGCAACTAGATCCACCTCCCTATATTGCAGCTGCATACCAGAACTGGTTTGATTCGCGATGATGGTAGATTGATCTGCTGTGTCACGAGTTTCCTGAACCGAGCGCTTCACCTCTGCGATCACCGGTTGAAGCTTATCGAGGAAGCGGTTGAACCAGCCGACCAGTTCGCCTAGCTCATCCTGACGCGTGTAAACCAAACGGCGTGTAAGATCCCCTTCGCCGATAGCGATGTCCTTGAGCATCGCGGCTACACGTGAAATTGGTCGGGTCACACCCGAAGCCGTTAACCAAACCAATATCAACCCGATAGCTGCTAGGGCGACGCCAAGCACCAACTCCATCACCACGCTTCTTGCATTTCGATTATC
The DNA here is from genome assembly GCF_900115935.1 of Pseudomonas sp. 43mfcvi1.1. Classification (NCBI taxonomy): domain Bacteria; kingdom Pseudomonadati; phylum Pseudomonadota; class Gammaproteobacteria; order Pseudomonadales; family Pseudomonadaceae; genus Pseudomonas; species Pseudomonas sp. 43mfcvi1.1. The sequence goes on from NZ_UETT01000026.1 coordinate 8,808, forward strand.
CAAGTCTTGTCGCAACGACAACGCCGGCCCAAGAAGCGATTGCATTGGAACATCAAGGATTAGGGCCCAAGGATTGCTATTAGGAATGGGCACTACTGGAGCAACCAGCTGCAAGCTACCTCGACTTTGCTGCTCGCTCACCTTTCCGAGTTGCTGCAACTCTAATAAAGCATGAGCGTTCTCGGGGTATGCCTTTGCCAGATTCTGGCCAAGTAAACTTGCTTCTCGACTGTGCGCTGCCAGGATCCCTGCAGGACTAACAATGCTGACGGAGCCAAGTCCATGATACAAATCATGACTTCCAGATGTAGCAAGTTGCTGAAGCTTATCCAGACTGATGTCCATGCCGAGGACGGCTAGAACTTTACCGTTCTCGATTACCGGGAAAGCCAACGTTGTAATCAGCATTCGTCGACCTGAGGTATCATCGAAATACGGGTTTATCAGACACGGCTCAAGTTTTTTTTGCGGACACCGAAACCAGATATTAAAAGGAGAGCCATCCAGCATGGGCGTGGTGTCTAAAATCAAAGTCTCAGGTAATACTTGGCTAGTAGCGTGCCCGTCTTTCTGCGCCCAATAAGATGCAAAACGTCCGACCTCATTGCTGGCCAGCTCATTTCGATTGAAAAACAAAGTATCTGCGCCATCGAGGCCATTGCTATCGAAAACCAAATACAAACTAAGCAACTGCGGGTTAGCCGTCAAAGTCTGCTCGACTTGATGATGGAGGCCCTCACGCAAGGTCTGTGCTTCGAGCCCCAGTGCTTGCATCTGTTTTTTTTGTTGCAGAACATGCCTCGAAAAATTCACCCCCTCCTGATAGGAGGACATTAAATAATTCTTGATCGTGAGTGCTTGTACTTCGACTTCTTTTTCCATGCGCTCTCGAGCTGCCGCTTCCAACATTTGAGTCACGCTCGCTTTCACCAAAGATGTATCTTCGCTCATTCGGTAAACCGAATGTCCTGCGAGCGAAGCCACGACCCCCAAAAGACAGAGCCCGGTCAGAATAGTCACTTTCCATAAAATGGGTAGTCGGTTCGGAAACAAGGGAAAAGCCCTCTGTATAGAAGCAGCGTAACGCAGCCACTAAATCCAGTCCTGCGCACCTAGCGCAACCATTATCGGAGCAATACAGCGCCTGGAGTACACGATGCAAATCGTATACTCCAGCGTCGCCGCTCAGTCACGCAGTGTTAGAGTTGCAGTAGAATCGGATGTTGGACAGGCTAGAAATGCTTATTTTTTATGCTTTCGCCAAACTACGTCGCTCGGCGATACTCACCTCTCGCATGACAAATTTTTGTACCTTACCGCTGATAGTCATAGGAAACTCGTCAACCACTTTGAAGCTTCGCGGAACTTTGAAATGGGCAATTCTATCCTTGCAATATTCGCGCAAAGAATCTGCGTCAACTTGATGGTCAGGGTGTAATTTAACCCAGGCTATAATTTCTTCTCCGTAGGTTTCATCCGGCACACCGATTACTTGTACATCCGCAACAGCAGGATGAGTAAACAAAAACTCTTCTATTTCTCGCGGATATACATTTTCCCCTCCACGAATGATCATGTCCTTGTTGCGTCCCACGATACTGATATAACCCTCCCCATCCATCGTGGCGAGATCGCCAGTATGCATCCACCCCGCTGCGTCAATAGCTGCCGTAGTCGCTTGAGGATTGTTCCAGTAGCCCAACATTACACTGTATCCGCGCGTGCAGAGCTCCCCGATTTGTCCACGCGCCACAATTCGCCCATGCTCGTCGATGATTTTGCTTTCCAAATGTGGCTGGGTGCGACCAACACTGGTTATACGATGAATAAAATCGTCATCAGGCCCGGTCTGGGTTGATATTGGGCTGGTTTCTGTCATGCCATACGCTATTTGCATCTCTGTAAGATGCATATCCTCAATCACCCGCCGCATCACCTCGATGGGACACGTGGAACCGGCCATGATACCGGTGCGCAAGCTGCTTAGATCCAGAGCTGTGCGCTCGGGGTGATCCAGCATAGCGATAAACATCGTAGGCACACCGAACATAGCGGTGGCTTTTTCTTCTGCAACGGCTTGAAGCGTTGCTAATGGTTCAAAAGAGGCGCTGGGATATATCATTGCACTACCATGCGTGACGCAACCGAGATTCCCCATGACCATACCGAAGCAATGGTAGAGCGGAACCGGTATTACCAATCGGTCCTGTTCAGTAAGGCGCATACTTTCACACACCATATAGGCATTATTCAAAATACTGTAATGGCTGAGCGTCGCACCTTTAGGAGACCCCGTAGTACCTGAAGTATATTGAATATTAATAGGGTCATCGAACTGCAATTGTCTTCCACACTCGACCAATTGCTCGCGATCAATCATCACGGAACGTTCCAACAGCTCCGCCCAAGACAACATACCCACTGCGGGCTGTTCGCCGAGCGTGATCACTCCTCGCAACTCCGGCAATCTATCGCTCTTGACAGCGCCTATCTCAGAGCAGCTAAGTTCTGGCAGAAGAGCATAAAGCATATCGTGGTAATTAGAACTTTTAAAAACATCACTGCAAATCAACCAGCTACAACCAGATTGTTTCAGCGCATATTCGATTTCGCTGGGACGATAAGCAGGATTGATATTGACTAACACCACACCCACTTTAGCGGTCGCAAACTGCACAATACACCACTGAGCACAGTTAGGTGCCCAAATCCCTACGCGCTCGCCCACTTTAATTCCCAGAGCAAGCAGCCCTTGCGCGCAGCGATCCACTTCTATCGCCAGTTGCTGCCAGGTGTAACGCAACTGCTGGTGCCGAACCACTAGAGCCTCGCGCTCGGGATAACGCTCAACAGCCAAGTCGAAGGCTGCCCCGATGGTCATAGGCAATAGAGGGGTTGTCTGCGGCCCAACACTGTAGCTTGGAGTATTCATATCAAACCCTTTTTACTCAGGACAGCCATCGCGGTTGACCGCAACGGCGCCCGTAACTTTTATTATTGGAAAAGAAATTTCAACGAATAAAAATTTGCGATGAATTCAACGCCATATCACCTCCAGGCAGTTTTATATTACCAATCTTCTTCATACTGTCAGCGTCAAAAATAGCGATGTCATTGAGCGTACCCGACAAATAAATCTTGCTACCGTCCTTGTTGAAGGCAACGTAATAGTAGGAATGATCAAGCGTGGCCGAGTGGAGTCTTTTCTTCTGTTTGACGTCGTACTTATCCAGGCGATTGAGCACACCGAACATTAAGTTTGGATCCTTCGGCGAACGCATGCCAGTGAAATAGATTTCCGTCAGCGGGCCAAAATCAGTGGTTTCGGTCTTGCCGGATTTCAGGTCGATACTGAACTGGCCATACACGTACTCAGCGGTGGCCGGGTCCTGTTTCTTGTCCTTGTATTTCGCCGCGGTGTAGAGCAGCGAGAAGTCACGCCGATAGGTCTGCTGATTCCACACATAAAGCACATCTGGTGCGCTGTAGTTAGGGCGTTTCCAGTGCCGACTGGGAATCAGTACATCGAACTTGCCGGTCTTTACATCGACCTTGTAGACGTCCGCCCCGGCCACATACAGAGTGCCGTCGTCACCGCTTTGCATGATGGTCAATTGCCGAGGCGCAGGAAAGCTGCGCACGGGTTTGGCATTCATTCCCGCGTCCGTGGAATAAACATCAAGGCGAGGTTGTTGCACTACATACCGGTCGTTGAGTTTCAAGGTTGGATTGGCGACGGCGAAGAGCTCTTTGCCATCATGGCTGACCGTAAAGGCAAACATCGACTTGGCGCTTTCACCAGGTTGATGCCCAATGCTGGCGTGGAACACCTGCTTGCAGCTGTCCAGCTCCACGCCGTAGACATCGGCGTAGTGGTTGTTGAGGACATAAGCAATTTTGCGATCCGGCGACAACTGTACTGTCCCAGGCCCGAAAGCGTCGGGCATTCTGCATGTCTTCAACAACGTGTCAGTGGCCAGATCAATAACGTGCAGATTATTCGGATAATTGGGAGTCACCATGTACTCATGACCCGATTTAAGAGGAGTCGCTTCATCGGCCAAAACACCGAACGAACTGGCGCTCAGGACGGCAAACGCGGCCAAGCCGCAGGCTTTGATGCTGTGCATGCTGGAATCCTTCTTGTTATTTGATCACTTGTCTTTCGGAAAGACAGTGCCGAGGTTGCGCCAGTTGTCGTTGGACGCCTGGGCATCCTTGTTCCAGTCCGGGTAGGTGCTCATCATGTCGGGCACCTGGGCCGGCCACCAGCACGGGTCGGAGCACCCGTAAAGGTCGGCTTCCATCGGTTGACACAGCGACGACACACCGCCGAACGCGTCGATTTCCCAGCCCGGGTCGGTGGTCGAGGCACAACCCGCCACCGAGCTCATTGCCACCACCTCTTCAATGCGGTTCTCGTCCGCGGCCTGGTCGAGCTTCAACGCTTTGTTATTGATTGCCTTGAGATGTTTCATATCAGTGAGCCTTGCGCGGAGTGATGTAACTGCTGATGAACGCAGGGTTATTAGCCATGATCCGGGTGTAAACCTCGATACCGAAGTCGACCCAGTCACGCATCAACTCGCAGTAGTGATAGGTCGGATGGGTAGGGTCGCCATAACGGGCGTAGCTCTCGTGGTAGCAGCCGCCGGAGCACAGATTGCGGATTTGGCAGTCCTCGCAACCGGTATTGGTGCGGTCCAGGCGTTGGGACAAAAAGTCGTTCAACTCGACCTGTTTCACACCGCTGTGAACATTGCCGAACGTGGGCAAGCTCGAACCGGTAAAGCGGTGGCATAGGTTCAGCTCACCTTTGTGATCCACTGCCAGCATTTTCAGGCCCGCCCCGCACGGCAAGGCTTTCTTGTGGCCTTCGTGGATATCGGTGATCAACTGGTGCAGGTTGGAGAAGCCGATGTTGCGGTGCTCCAGCGCCGCTTCCAGGTAACGACGACCCAGCGCCTTCATGTTGGCGAACACCTGCACCAGTTCATCGCTCGTGAGGTTGAAAGTACTGATGTCACCGGACGTCACCGGGGCAAAACCAACCTCGGCAAAGCCCAACTCGTTGAACAGGTGATCCCAGATGGTCTCGACATCGGTAACGCCCGTGGTCAAGGTCACCCGTGCGCCCACTGGACGGCTGTTGTAACGTGACAACAGCATCTCGGCCTTGCGCCGCACCACGTCATAGGTGCCCTGCCCGCCCACGGTGATGCGGTTGCGGTCGTGCACGGTCTTCGGCCCGTCGATGCTCACCGACAGCCCGAAACGGTGGGCGTTGAGGTAGTCCACGGTTTCCTCGGTCAGCAGCGTGGCATTGGTGGTCATGACGAACTCGACGAATTTACCGGCCTCGCGGAAGCGTTTCTCGCAGTAGTCGACCATGTACTCGATCAGCTTGCGATTGCTCAGCGGCTCGCCGCCGAAGAACACCACAGTGAAACGTTCTTCGTCCGGGGATTCGCGCAGCAGCATTTCCACCGAGGCGATGGCAGTCTCGACGTCCATCTTCTTGCCCGCGGACGGCTTGTCGAGATCTTCCTTGTAGCAGTAGGTGCAACTGAGGTTGCAACCGGTGTTGACGTTGAGCACCACGGTGTTGATAGCCGTGCGCTCGACCCGCTTGGTGGCGATGTCCGGGGTCAGCGGCGAGCCGTCGCTGACCAGTTCCAGGGCCATCAGCTCACGCAAGGTCTCAGTGATTTCCTCGCCGTTGAAACGCGCCGCCAAGCGCTGGATCAGGTCGTCCGATGAACAGCCGGGACCGCGCAAAGTATCGATGATGGTGCCCGTCAGCTCGTCGCTGGCGAACAGCGAGCTGCTGGGAATATGGAACAGCATGCGGTCGGCGTCGACATGCACTTCGTGCAAATTGCGTTCGACCAGATTCAAAATAGCGCCCATTGCAAACCTCCTGTGCAAGCCCCGATTCACGAGGCCTGCGATCATTCCGAAAGGTGTCTGAAACCGCTAAAAACAGCCAACTTATGGAATGGGTGGATTGTTCCAGCGTTGCACGGTAACGATCATGTGGCCTTCGCCCGTCAGGGATTTCCCTGCATCGTCGACGGCGGCGATGACCTTGAGGTTGCCGGCATTGTTGGTGGACATCTTGCGTGCCGGGTTCGGCCCGGCATCGCCCGGAGTGAACACGCCGGTGTCGGCCTGCATGGTGCCGGCGAACTTCACGTCTTCGTCTTCCTTGGCGCGGTCGTCGAAGGCTTCGACTTTCCATTGCGCCGGGAACACGCCGATGCGGTATGGCTTGCCGTCAGCCCCCTTGCCCCAGGCTTCAGCATCGAAACGGCCTTGGACTTTCGGCGTCGAGCCACCGCCCTCGCCGATCCGCGCCACCGAGAACTCGGGCACGACTTTGACTTCGGCGATCTTACTGTAGACCGACAGCGTCGGGCCTTTCAGCGTGCCGACCGTGACGTTGCGCAGGCCCGACTGCGCATTGGCAGCGGCCTTGAGTTTGACCCGCAGACGCTCGGAGCTTTGCTCCAGCACTTGGACCACTTCCACGCCTTTGCCAAAGTTCGGCTCACCGGTCAGGCCGGTACCGATCAGGGTCACTTCGGTTTCACCGCCAGCCTTGAGGTAACCCGGTTGCACCGCCAGCAGACGACTGCTGCCCTCTTTGGCAGCGACGAAATCCAGGCCTCGCTCGTCGTGGTCGGTCTCGAACATCCTGCCTTGCATCGCATTACCCTGGGCGGCGAACACCTGGCGCATCGTCACCCCGTCAATGGTGACGTTGCCGCGCCATTCGTAGCCGGTATAGAGAATTGCGCTGCCGTCGCCGTTGAATAGCGTGCCATCGGCGTACTGGCCCTTGATGTTGACCTTGAAGGTGTCGACGCCATCAGCCGTCACGCTCATGACGCCACTCAACTCTCCTTTACCTGGCATATGACCACTGAAGCTCCACTCGCCGACAAAGGCTTCGGCCTTCGGTGAGGTACTGAGCCATTTATTCCAGGCTGGATTGTCTAGCGGGTAGCGTTTAGCGAGCAGTGGCACCATTTCTTTGCGGGCGATATCAAACCACTCACGATCGCGCGCAAGAAGCTGATATTCAAGTGACGGCCACTGTCCGAGATGGAAATTAACCAACTCCTCCCATTCCTTTGCAGGACGACGTTGAAGAGCGACTCGCGCACCTGAGTGGCAGCGCGCGCACATCTGGCTGGTTTGAACGTCGAATTTTTCGACAGTATTTAGTCGACGCTCTAAAGCGTAACGCACGCCATCCGTTTCAATAGGCGCCAAGCCTTGAGTGTCGGATAAGTACTTAACCAGCGTACGACGGTCCTCATCGCTGATTTGCAAGCCATGCATGGTCTGCATTCTTGCAATAGTCATAAGCCAGCCTTCCGGTGTTTTACGCTGATGACTAATACGACTCAGGGCGTCACTACCTTCAGGTATGTGGCAGCCTCGACAGGTTTCGTTGAGGATAGTCTTGGCGTCTCGAGCAGCCAGACTGGAAGGTGAATGCAGCGTCATAACAGCGGCTACACACATTAGGCTGGCACTCAAGCCTAGTCGGAGTTTTCTCTTCATCAACGTCGAACCTCGCACGGTGCATTCTTATTTTTTTCATTCGTGGATACGGTTCCTGTTTCAACGAACTGCGGCAGGTGGAAACAGAACACGCCTGGAGTCACCAATACACAGACCGTGCCAACCTTGGACATCTCGCTCAATACGCGGAGTATCGCTGACAACACCCGCTACTTAACTACTCCAGCCTCACTGCTAGGTGTTTCACTTCGCGACGACTGTGTTAAGTTGAGACAGGCAGACTATTGTCAGTGCAGGCACCCACGAGACATCAGGTGGTTGTTATAAAAGATCGGACCTTGTGTCTCACGCAGTCTCAAGCAGTCTCAATATACGACCTTCAGCCATTCAAAAATAAATCTGCATAACGGCCTTACCCTTGGAAAATCGTGCCTTTCGCTATGAGTAGCGTAACTGGCACAACCATTGCCATGAACCTCTTCACATTAACGAAAGAGGTTATGTCATGTCGTTCACAAACCTGCATCCAGACACCACGGCGTTTATCCAACGAGCTCCGCGCATGCTTATCGGGGGTCAATGGGTCGAAGCGGCCGATGGTCAAATCATGTCCTTACGCAATCCAGCCACGGGGGAAGAACTCTGCGTTGTGCCACGCGCAACAGCTGACGACGTTGATCGTGCGGTGCTTGCTGCACGCCAGGCTTTCGATGACTCGGCCTGGACCCGAACCCGCCCCCGAGAACGCCAGAATCTGCTGTGGAAACTAGCTGATCTGATGGAGCGTGACGCCGACGTTCTCGCCCAACTGGAATGCCTGAATAACGGCAAAAGCGTAGCGGTGGCCCGGGCCATGGATGTTCAGCTATCCATTGATTTCCTGCGCTATATGGCAGGCTGGGCAACCAAGATCGAAGGTTCAACGGTCGAGGTTTCAGTACCACTTATGCCTCACGACCAGTTCCACAGTTTTATCCGTCGCGAAGCGGTGGGAGTAGTGGGCGCAATCGTCGCCTGGAACTTCCCGCTGTTGCTAGCATGTTGGAAGCTTGGACCAGCTTTGGCCACCGGCTGTACGATGGTGCTCAAACCAGCAGATGAAACACCACTCTCGGTCCTTAAGCTGGCCGAACTTGCATTGGAAGCCGGTTACCCGGAAGGTGTGTTTAACGTCGTCACCGGTACAGGAATCACCGCCGGTTCGGCACTCACCCATAACCCTCTGGTAGACAAGCTGACCTTCACGGGTTCCACTGCCGTTGGTAAACAGATCGGCAAAGTCGCCATGGAGACAATGACACGAGTCACTTTGGAACTGGGAGGAAAATCACCGACCATTGTTATGGCCGATGCAGAGATGAAAGCTGCGGCAGCGGGCGCCGCAAGCGCCATTTTTTTCAACCAGGGTCAAGTGTGCTGCGCCGGTTCAAGGCTTTATGTTCAGCGCAAACACTTCGACAATGTTGTAGCCGATATCGCTGATATCGCCAACGCCATGAAGATGGGGAACGGACTGGATACAACCGTCGAGATGGGGCCGTTAATCTCTGCCCGCCAGCAGGGTCTGGTTTACGGGTATATCGAAAAAGGTCGCGAAAGTGGCGCAACGATTGCCTGTGGCGGCGAGCAGTACGGGCCCGGCTATTTCGTCAAACCCACAGTGATAGTCGATGTCGATCAGAAGCATTCGCTGGTACAAGAAGAAATTTTTGGCCCCGTCCTGGTGGCAATACCGTTCGATGACGAAGCCGATGCGTTACGCATGGCCAATGACAGCCCTTATGGCCTTGGGGCGAGCATTTGGTCGAATGACATGGCGGCGGTGCACCGGATGATTCCGAGAATCAAGTCGGGTTCGGTTTGGGTCAACTGCCATAGCGCCTTGGACCCGGCGTTGCCGTTTGGCGGCTACAAGATGTCGGGGGTCGGCCGTGAGATGGGGTATGCGGCGATCGAGCATTACACCGAGTTGAAATCGGTGTTGATCAAGTTGTAATTAGCGGCGCTTTTCAGACAGCCATCGCGAGCAAGCTCTCTTCCACAGTGTTTTTCGTCGAACACAAATTCAATGTGGGAGCGAGCTTGCTCGCGATAGGCCAGCCCAGACAACCCAAATGTCAGGGCCTGAATCCCTGCGCCAACAACCACCCCCGAACCATCCTGCCCTGCTCCACTGTCAACCCCGCCAACACCCGCTCGGCCGGCTCGCTGCGCAACCGCCGCACCAACGGTGCCAACTCCACCCCTTGCACATGCCAGATCCCCAGCGGCTGATCCGCCGTGATCACCACCTCGGCCTCATCCACAAATCCATCGCGCAATACCGGCGCCAGCTCAATCCTAAGAGTGGAAAAATCCGCCCCGGCATGGGCGACCTCTGCATCCGGCCACTGCCGCCGCGCCTGCCAGAACGGCTGGTTGGACCAACGCTGCTCATCGGCATAAAAGTCCCGGCCAATGCGCGCGAAGCGTAAAAACAACTGCTCCACCCGTTGCTGATGAAAACGCTGTGCCAGCAACCTCCGCTCAGGTTTGCGCAACAGCGTGTTGATCACCGCAGGCGCTTGCAACGCCGAAGACAACGACTGGAAGATGCCATTACCCGACAGCGGATCCACCGCCATGGCGGCGTCGCCCACACGAATCCAATGATCGCCGCAGACCTGCGGACACAAGATCGCCGTACTGCTGCGGGCATGCAGGTGCAGATCGGTTTGCGGTTCACCCCCGAAAAACGCCTGGGTCAATGCCGACTGCTGGAACCGCTGGCGGCAGTAGTCGAGCAACAGCGCCTTGCCCGGCAACTCGGCACTGGCCACGTCCACCGTCCATTGCCAATAACACTGGCCGTCGGCCCGGCGCGCCATCCAGGCCCAGCCGTCCGCAAGGCTTTCCACAGCACTGGCGTTGGTACCCGGCGCACCTTGCCAGCGATTGAGCAAGCTGACCGTCTCCGGCCCACGCAAGCCCTTGCCAAGGGCAGGTGCCTGGCGTCCGCGGGCCTCCACCAGGAAATCCGCGAGCAGCGCGTCACGCCCTTGCAGTTCGATTCGATGTGCCGAAGCGTGTGGCTGCACCGTCAGCACTCGGCCCTCGATCAACTCAACCCCCGCCAGGCGCAAATCCTCGCGCAAGCCGCGATCGAAGCTCGGGCGATCCAGCAAAAATTCGATGTTCTGAGCATGCTGCTGACCGTTCCAGGACACCTGTCGCTGGGAAGGCTGCGCCGCATCCGTCAATGCTTGATGCAGTCCCGCACCGCGCAAGGCATCCAATACCCGCACGGAAACCCCTTCCAGTGCCGCGAAGCGCCGCCATTCACTGACCAATGTCACGGGATACCCAAGCCGTCGCAACCCCAGGGCCACCGCCGCCCCCGCAGGCCCCGCACCAAGAATCACAATCGGCTTCATGCACCGACGCGCCGTTCAGGGCCGTGATAACGGGCGTTCTTTTGCAGCCACTCGACAACGTGTTCGTTGCTCGCCTCGGGATTTTCGATGAGCAAACCCACAATGTGCCCGCTCAATGCCGCACAGCCGAGGCTCGCACCCGACTGCCCCGGGTAGGTACCGTGAACACACGCGGCAAAATCCGCCTGGGCGCTGTTGAGCCACGACCATTGCTGCTCGGTGCAACGAGCGTCGCCGGTGACCCGCAGCACCTGCGGATACTTTGCCGGGAACACCCCCTCGCCCTGGGCCGGGCTGGACGCACACAGCAAAATGCCCCGCGCCACCGCCGCAGCACAGGCTTCACGCAACAGGTGACGATCCTGCCGCAACCCGAGGCTCAGATTGATCAACCGCACGTCCTGCGCCACCAGCCAATCGATGGCGGTAGCGATCTGCAAGGCGCTGGTGACGCCACGCTGGTCGAACACCTGGGCTACGCAAAAAACCGCCGTCGGTGCACGCCGGCTGATGGCCTCGATCACCGCGCTACCATGGCCCAGCGGATCGTCGCGTAGATCGCTTTCGGCCAGTCCATCCTCCTGTAGCGAGAACCGCCGACCGGCAATCACTCGCCCCCGTTGCGCCGGCGAATGACCACTGTCCACCACCCCAATCCGCAGCTCAGGCCTCATGCTGCACCGTTCTTGACGTGAGCACGCCATCCAGCAGTTCAAAGCACAGATCGGCATCGGCCAGGGTCGAGGGGCGATGGCTGATCAGGATCCGCGTACGCCCGGCGAACAACCGGTCGATGGCCGCGATCACTTCGCGCTCGGTGGCTTCGTCGACCGCCGAAGTCGCTTCGTCCAGCACCAGGATCAACGGATCCTGCAACAGCGCCCGGGCGATGGCGATGCGCTGTTTCTGTCCGCCGGACAACTGCTGGCCACGCTCGCCCAAAGGGCTGTCGAGGCCTTCGGGCAGTGACTCGACCAGGTTGTCGAGCTGCGCCAGCCGCGCCACTTCGGCAATCGCTTCGCGACTGGCGTCGGGCACCGCGTAGGCCAGGTTGTCGGCGAGGCTGCCGCGAAACAGCACGATGTCCTGACTGACTACGGCTATCCGCCGACGCAGCTGGAACAGGTCCAGTTCCCGCAGATCGACCTCCCCCAGCAAGACCCGACCGGACTGCGGATCGTGGTGCCGCTGCAGCAGATCGATCAGGGTCGACTTACCGACACCAGAGCCGCCGCTCAGGGCGACTTTCAACCCATAGGGAATTCGCGCTTGAATACCACGCAAGGTGGTCGGGCGACCGGGATGGCTGAAGTGCACGTTGTCGAAACGCAGTTCGCCAGAGACCGGCATCGGCTGCGGCGCAACCGGAGTGAGGACGGTTGGCTCTTCACCGCGCAGTTCCATGACCCGCCCAAGGCTCACGGTCATCCGCTGAATCGCGACGTAGAGCCCTAGCAGGCTCTGGACCGGGCCGACAGCCATGCCCAGATAGGTGGAAAAGGCGATCAACGCGCCCAATTGCCAAGTCCCTTGCACCACCCAGTACCCGCCAATCAAAAACGCACAGGCCCGCGACAACGATGTCAGCGTGCCGGGCACCGCTTGGGTGAAAAACTCAGTGACCTGCAGGCGCAAGAGCTGACTCATATACCCTTGGCCCAACGTCTCCAGTCGCCGCGCCTCGCGCTGTTGCTGACCGGCGGACTGAATGAATTTCATCACCGGCAAGGTCTCAACCATGAACGAGGACATATCCGCCGAACGCTCGCGCAACTGCCGCACATCGCGCTCGACCTTACGCCGCATCCAGCGTAGCCAAAGCACGTCGAGTGGAATCAGCACCAAGGCCAGCAGCGAGAGTTGCCACGACAGGGTCACCAACATCGCCACGGCGACCACCAGACCGATCACGCTCGACACCGCAGAGAACATCGAATCGACGGCAAAGCGCTGAATCTCCGCGACATCGCCGTCGAGACGCGACATCAAATCACCAATGCGTCGTTGCCCATAGAATCCCGGTGATAGGCGTTGCAAGTGCTGATAAACATCGTCACGCAACGAAAAAAGGATTCGTCCGGACAATCGCGTGTGCAGGTAACGATTGACTCCCGAAAGCGCAGTTCCCAGCAAACCTGCCACGATCATCAGGCAGGCAATACGCACAAGCATGGAGAAGTCCCGTGCCAGAAGCCCATCATCAATCAGCAGTTTGGTCAGCCATGGCTGAACCAGAACCAGCATCGACGCGCCGATCGACAAGCCGAGTAAACCAGCTATTGCCCACCTGTGTGGCCTGACAAAGCTATAAAGCCAACCCAACGAGGTCTGCAGCGCAGCCGGGCTTTGACCTTCTATTAGCCTTGCTATTAAGCGCAGCATCAAGAGCGCAACTGTTTAAGTTTACGATACAGCGTCGCACGGCTAATGCCTAAAGTATCGGCAGCGGCTGAGACGTTTCCGTTGTGAGTGTCGAGGGACTGGCGAATCAGTTCTAGCTCATTTTCGCGTATGCTACCGGACGGCTGCCGTTCGCCAGCACTCAGCTCATCCAGCATACTGTCCGGCAGGTGTTCTAGTTTCAAAACACACTCACTCGGCTCGCGCATGGCAAGCGCTGTGCGTAGAACAGTATCCAACTGGCGGATGTTACCCGGCCAATGATAGTCAAGTAACAAGCGATTTAGCCCTTCGTCTAATGATACGTTCGGAGAGCCAAGCTTCTCCAACAACTGAGTTATCAGCAGCCCCACATCGTCGCGGTCCCGCAAGGCTGGTAGCACGACGCTAATACCATTAACTCGGTAGAACAAATCTTCGCGGAATTGTTTTTCTTCCACCTGGCGCTTGAGGTCACGGTGAGTGGCGCAAATCAGCGCTATGTCAATGCTCTGCTCTTCGCCGGCCCCTAAGGGAGCTACTTTGCGATCCTGTAGAACGCGTAAAAGCCGCGCTTGCAAAGCCAGAGGCATATCGCCGATTTCGTCCAAAAACAACGTGCCACCATGCGCCTGCTGCAATCGACCGACCATACCGCCACGGCGAGAGCCCGTGAAGGCTCCTTCGCGGTACCCGAACAATTCTGATTCAATCAAACCTTCTGGAATCGCCGCGCAGTTCACCGCCACGAATGGTTTTTCGCAGCGCGTCCCTGCCATGTGCAGAGCGCGGGCGATGACTTCTTTGCCGGTCCCAGTCTCGCCCAGCAGCAAAACCGGTAGTTCATTAGCCAGACCTTGACGAGCCATGCGCAAAGCCCGGGCGTAGCGCGCATTGCTGCCGGCCAGAGTTTCAAGCTTGGGCTGTGCATGAGTGACCTTGACAGTGCTTCTAGACGGCACGCTAACGGTGAGGGAACGTTGTGGCGCACGCAGAACTTTGTAAAAGAACTCTCCTCTAGGAGTCTGCAAGCTACCCATTCCAGCATGATACGACTGCAGCAGAAACTGCATGCCGTCGACGCCAAAAAACTCTTCACAATCTTTACCAATCACCGCCGAGCGCTGGGTATCAAGCAATTGACAGGCTTGGGCGCTAGCCGCAAGAACTTTCCCTGCCAAGCTCACCGCCATGAGTCCCTGCCATGACGATTCGAGATACTGACGACGATTGTGAAATGCCAACACTATTTCGTCAGGGTAGCTGCTATAAAAAACCCGACTCTCAATTTGGCTGACTGCCATGTTCAACAGTGCTGTATTGTCTTGTACGCGCCCAAGCGGGCCTTCACGGGTTAGATCAAGCACACCGAGCATATTGCCTTGAGGGCAGTAGATCGGCACCGATGCACAGGAAATACCATTCAGGCGATCTAGGAAATGCTCGCCGCAATCAATCATTGTAGGACGGGCTTCGACCAGCGCGGTGCCTAACGCATTGGTGCCACGAGCAGCCTCGCTCCAGCAGGCGCCATGAGTGATGTCTTCCATTCCCAAGCTTTTGAGGCGGTCGGCGCGCCCTTCGACAGTGAGTATGGTGGCATCAGCATTGGCAAGAATAATCACGCCTGTCTTACCCTGCCGTTCGGCTAGAAAGTCGATCGCGGGTAGCGCTGCATCAATCAGTAATCGGTTGCTAGCAGCCAACGCTTCAACACTCAAACGGGACTGCTGCTCCAGCTCATCATATCCAGCATTGAAAAGCACACCATGCTCCATGCTACGGCGCCAGGAAGCATCAATTTCAGCACGTAATAATCCGTCAGGAATGGCGCCGTCGTGGTGCAGTTTTTCACGAGCCAGGTGAGCTTCGGGTCGAAGGCTATCTATTATTGTTTTCTTGAGCATGTTGGCGAGTTCCTAGCTAATCCGTCCACCTATGTGCACTTGCTGACGCTACGCTCAGCAAGCATCGCGCCAACCCCCTCTGGATTCAAGTGTCGCGCGCTCTGATGTTTTGCTGACTCAGCATGCTGAGCGAACGGTTGGTTAGGGCTCTCTAAAAAACTCCTGCCTCAAACGCAACCCAAGAGTTCACAGACGAGCTAGAAATCGTATTCAATTGCTGGTTAGGAAATGCCAATCACCGTCAAAATCCCACGCTGCCTTAGCCGATCAAGGGGCTCGACCATGAAGAGCGAAATGTTCGCCGCAGAGCCGCCTCGATCACCTGTGGCCTTTCCAGCCACCAGGACAATGCCAGGAACGGAATCGGGAACCAGACTGTTCCACACCACTAAACCGACCCGATTAACTTTGCCAATTTTGCCGCACGCAGAGGCAGAGAGAAACCGCTTCTACCCGATACTTCGAACCCCCCGTACTAGCCGACTGGATCGAACTAATCTCGAGGCTTGGCTATCAGGTTTACATCGCACCCTTTGCACCCAATGGCAAACCACTTCAGGTACAAGGCGTCATCAAAGCTTTTGAAAAGGCCGCACGTTTCAACGGTGAAGCGTTGCACCAGCTTCAGAAGCACGAGATACCGCTGGTGGGCCTCGATCCCGCGATGACGTTGGTGTATCGCCAGGAGTATGCGAAGACGCTTGGCAGTCACAAGGTTCCTACCGTACTACTGCCGCAGGAGTGGCTCGCCAATATGCTTCCACAGTCGCAGATTGTGAAAGATGCCGATCCCTATCATTTCCTTCCCCACTGCACTGAAAAGACAAATGAGCCAAACAGCATCGACCTTTGGCAACAAGTCTATGAGCGCATGGGACTGAAAATGAGCGTTCAAGCCAGCGGGTGCTGCGGCATGTCCGGCACCTATGGGCATGAGACGAAGAACACCAGAACTTCTGTAGTGATCTACAAACAATCCTGGGCGCCGCTTGTGAAAAGATTTAATGCTTCTGGCCGGTTAGTGGCCGACGGATATTCTTGCCGAAGCCAGGTGAAACGACAGGATGGAGTAACCGTCTCACATCCGCTGCAGGAGCTGCTCGCTGTCGTCAGGAATCTTGCTGCCTGAGCCACGAGGCATGATTAAATTTTTACCTGGGAATGGGTAAATGACTCGGCCGTGTGCTCATTGCCGCCGGCCTTCGGGCCTGGCTTCATTTCACGGAAAAACATTCGCCGATACTCAGAGGGTGAAGTGCCAAGGTGAACGCCGAACTGTTGTCTCAACGACAAAGGCGTTCCGAAACCCGCCTCACCGGCGACACACTCGATAGGTAAGTCGGTCGTTTCGAGCAGCTGTTGTGCTCTGGCGACTCGCTCAGCATTCAACCATTTTGAGACGGTGCTGCCGGTCGCCTCCTTAAATCGCCTGGTAAAAGTACGCCGACTCATTTTCGCCATGTCCGCCAGCAAATCGAGCGACAGATCACTCGCAAGGTTCATTCGGGCCCACGCCAGTACATTAGACAAGTGAGTCTCGCTAGACAGCTGCGGCACAGGATGTTCTACGTACTGAGCCTGGCCTCCTTGCCTGTGCGGCGGCGTCACCAGCATCTTCGCAGTGCGAGTGGCAACATCAGCACCGAGTCGCTGACGTATTAGATGCAGACAACAATCAATTGCTGCCACGGTTCCCGCAGAGGTAATGATGTTGCCATCACTGACATACAGCACTTCAGGCCTGAAACGAACTTCTGGGAACCGTCGCCCAAACTCATCTCTGACTGCCCAGTGAGTGGTTGCTTCTTTGCCATCAAGAAGTCCTGCATCGCCGAGCACGAATGCTCCCAGACATAGCCCGACGATGAGCTTGTCTTGGGCATTTGCACGCTGTAAGGCTTGCACAAGCTGCGCAGACGCTGCGACAGAATGATCGCCCCACGCCGGAATGACAATTACGTCGGATGTCTCCATCAGTTCCAGGCCATGATCGACCGCTAAGCCTATGCCTTGGTCGCTTATCACCATTCCCGGCGTTTCTGCATAGTAACTGACCTCGTAATGAGGTTCACCGGGTGCGGATTGAGCTGTTCCTAGCACCATTCCAGGCACGGAAAGATGAAACAGGCTGACACCGTCAAAAGCCAGAACAGCAACGCGTGTGGATTGCATAAGTCAGCCTCATATTCGAGAACAGCGCAGGTATCGTGGCCCGATTATATCGGAATCTGTCATTCAGGCCACTGTTGAGTCCCAGAGCTTTGGGCAAGAATAGAATCACTGATGCAATAACAGGATTAACGAGATGAACTTTAAAACACTTCCAATCGCCCTTAGCCTTGCCTGCACTGCCGCGACCTCATCCGCATTTGCGAGCTCCGACACTCCCAATTCCCCGGACGCGGCCCATAAAATCGACTTGCAGCAAGTTCGCAACGCAACGGTAAAAATCTCCTACGGCGGCACGACCTTTCTGATCGACCCGATGCTGTCCAAAAAGGGAACTTACCCAGGATTTGAAAATACCTACCGTAGTGACCTGCGCAATCCCTTGGTTGATCTGACTGAGTCGCCCGAAAAAGTGATCTCTGGAGTAGACGCTGTCATCGTCACTCATACGCATCTTGACCACTGGGACGATGCCGCACAGAGAGCGCTTCCGAAAGACATACCGCTGTTCACACAGCACGAGGAAGACGCGAAGTTGATTCGCTCACAAGGCTTCAAGAACGTACGCGTTCTTACTGACGAAGGGGAATTCGGCGGCGTGAAAATCACCAAGACGGGTGGCCAGCACGGCACAGACAAGATGTATGCCGCTCCCCCACTCGCGAAACTTCTGGGCGAGGCCATGGGCGTTGTGTTTCAAGCGCCAGGCTACAAAACTCTCTACCTAGCCGGCGACACTATCTGGCGTAAAGAGGTAGACCAAACTATTGAGAAATATCACCCTGAAGTCATCGTACTCAATGCCGGGAAAGCGAAAGTGAACGGGTTTGAGGGTGCGATCATCATGGGCGAGGAAGATGTACTTCGCGCTTCTAAGGCAGCCAAAGACGCGAAAATCGTCGCCGTGCACATGGACGCAGTTAACCATATGTCCCTGACCCGCAAGGAATTGCGTACCTACGTCAAAGATCACGGCATCGAGAATCGCGTAGAGATACCCGAAGATGGCGCGTCACTGGAGTTCTGACATAAATTTTTTGAGGTTGGAAATGCAGGTGTTCTATCTGTCGACTTCAACCTTCAAGCCGCATGCTTAGCTCGGTTAATTCGATCGGAGATCGTTCATGAAACGTGGCCTTGTAGTAGTTGACCTGCAAAATGAATACCTGCCCACAGGCAAACTGCCATTAGACGGCATCGTAGCTGCTGTAGCGAATGCTGTCCGAGTGATCAGCCACTCGCGCGATATAGGAACTCCGGTTTTTCACATACGGCATGAGTCCAATGATGAACGCGTTCCAATCTTCGTCAAAGGCTCGAACGGTGCGCAAACCCAGCCTGCTGTTGCACCTCTGGGTAATGAGCCTGTGATTGTAAAAGCACACATCAACGCCTTCCGGGAAACGGATCTTAAGCAGCAGTTGGAAGCAGCGGACATCGAGGAACTCGTGGTAATCGGTGCAATGAGCCACATGTGCATCGATGCCGTAGTGCGCGCGGCGGCAGACATGGGCTACCCCGTTACGGTGCTGCATGACGCCTGCGCCACCCTGGATCTCACATTTGGTGGTGTTAACGTTCCTGCTGCTCACGCACACGCCACGATGATGGCAGCGTTCGAGTTCGGTTACGCCACC
Organism: Pseudomonas sp. 43mfcvi1.1; assembly: GCF_900115935.1. Lineage (NCBI taxonomy): Bacteria > Pseudomonadati > Pseudomonadota > Gammaproteobacteria > Pseudomonadales > Pseudomonadaceae > Pseudomonas > Pseudomonas sp. 43mfcvi1.1. The sequence continues at coordinate 27,846 of NZ_UETT01000026.1, forward strand.
GTCAAGTCGGTGGAAGATTACCTCTCGGCCTGACCGCGTGACGACACAACTTGCCGGGACCCATTGGGCCCTGGCTTTCATCGTAAACGCATAAATAAGTTGATGGCGGCGGCAACGCTCCACACTTCCATGGCCTCGGGATCGGTCAAGCTGACCTCTCGGAACTCTCCGTTCGCGCGTTAACCGTCTATACCTATTTCTTTGAGCAACCCTTGCTTGCAGCTCAATAACTCCTCAACGTAAACACTGCGATTCCTTTCGAAACGCAATGTGGGGATGGGCATTGATATTGCGAAACGGCCTAACACGGTATCTAGCGCGACTGCTGTAGTGGTGATGCCCTCAATGAGTTCGCCGTGATCGCTTGAAAGCCCTGTTTTCCGAATATCGGCCAGCTGATTGAAAACACTCTGGAATTCCGACGTGTTTTCCTGGGTAGCGCTTTCAGTTGCAAACAACTCTTTCACATCCTCATCTTGGTCTAAAGCGAGAAGAGCCCGTCCAGCAGACGTTCCATAGAGTGGCGTATCCAGTTGGCCAAGGCGTGGCATCACCTGCAACTCACGATCAGCAACTACACGATCCTCAACGATCAGTTGGATTCCGGCAGGTCTAGAAAAGACAACCGTCTCTTGAACCCTCTCGCTCAGCTTATGCAGCCACGGGCGGACGACGGTCATACGGTCGACATGGGCGTTCGCGACGAGCCTCAACAAACCCGCGCCAAGGCTGATTCCGCCAGCGCCTTCAGTACGAATCATTCCCTGCTCTTCGAGCGCTCCTACGATGCGTTGCACCGTTGAGCGAGGCAAATCTACAGCTTGGGCTATTTCGCCCAAACTCATCCCGCCAACGCTTCTTCCCAATACATTCAGAATTTTTGCCGCGCGTGCAATGACCTGAATACCCCCACTACGCTCATCGCTGACGCCTGCTTGAACCCGCTCGCCCATAGACACCTCCACTATTTCGGTCACTGTACCATATTGCGATACGATATTATTTTGCGGTACAGTTATCGCATTGCGATACAGATCAAGTGCGAGGCTGACGATGTTGCATGAATTTTCAGTCGCAGGCCTGCTGATTACCCCAATGGTGATCTGCGTTGGCGCTGCGGCATTTCTGACCTGGATTACGTATGTGCTCATTCCGCAATGGGCAATACAGCAGTGGATTTGGAAGCGCTCATGGCTGGGACTTTCCCTATTCGTCTTCTACATCGCCAGCGCTCTCGCCTTTCTCGATGGTGGATGGAAATGAATTCGGCAATTCGGGTGTGCGTGACGTTACTGGTCTCAAGTTGCGCGGTGCTGGCGGGGTCGTGGACATGGAAGCACTACCAACTCTCACCCTGGACGCGAGATGGGCGAGTTCGGGCCGATGTAGTGGTCGTAGCACCCGATGTAGCGGGCTGGGTAACCAGGCTCGACGTGCGAGACAACCAGGTGGTAAATAAAGGCGATCTGCTTTTTGAAATTGATCCCGTCCGTTATCGCTCCCTCCTGAACGAGTCGAAAGCCCGAATGGAACACTCAAAGCACGCTTGGGAGCTTGCAGCACTTCTGGAGAGCCGCCGTGTTCCATTGGCCAGGATCAACGCCATCAGCGCTGAGGATTTGGATAACGCCCACTCCCAAGTCTTGCTGGCCAAATCCCAATATGAGGTCAACAAGGCGCAGTGGGAAACCGCGAGGATCAACCTCGCCCGCACATCTGTGGTTGCGCCAGCTAACGGTACGATCACCAACGTCAGACTGCAGGAAGGCAACTACGTAGCCCAGGGAGCTCCCGCCTTCTCACTCATCAAAAACGATTCGTTTTACGTGACTGCCTACTTCGAGGAAACGAAGCTTCTCGATATACGTGAGGGGGATATGGCCGAGGTGTCGTTCATGTCCGGAGGGCCTTCGATTAGTGGCCGCGTCCAAAGCATCGCCAGAGGCGTCGCCAATACCAACACACAAGCAGATCCAATGTTGCTGCCTCAAGTACAGCAGGCATTCAACTGGGTGCGACTGGCGCAACGCATACCGGTCGACATAAAGCTGGAGGCGAACGCTGTGAGCACGCGCTTGATCGCTGGCATGAGCGCATCGGTGAGGATTCATCAGCGCCCCACTGAGAGGGGCAGACCATGAGAGACGCACTGAAGCACTACTTGGCGCCTGACTTGCGCAGCTTGGTATTCGCTTGCAAGGGGCTGTGTGCCGTTACGCTCGCTCTAGCGATTTCGATGAGCCTGGATCTGGACAAGCCATTCTGGGCGATGGTGGCGTCAATGATGCTCCAGGCTCGCCCCGAGGCCGGATTGGTCATCGAAAAAGCGGTATGCCTTGCTCTGGGATCAACGGTTGGCGCCGTGATAGCGGTACTGATCTTGGACAATTTGACGCCATATCCTGTGTTAGCTATCGGAGCACTCGCGCTGTGCGTTGCCGTCACTTCTACAATCGCCTCGACCATGCGGCATGTCAATTTTGAATTCGCAACGTCATTAGTGAGTGTCACAGCGATTCTGATTGTACTTTTCGCCTTGGCCGATCCTGCAAATACCAGCAGCGGATCGATCTTTATGGTGATTCGAGCTCGGTTGAGCGAAGTTCTGGTCGGAGCCAGCAGTGCCATCCTCACCAGCGTCCTGCTTTATCCCTTCAAGGTGCAGAAGGTGCTGGAGACGGGTATGAATCGCCTACGGGATTTGAGCCTCACCCACGTCTCGGCGATTCTTCACGCTCAATCAAATCCAGCAGCTGTCCATCAGCAGCGCATAGGCATCATCGCCTTGTCCACTTCCATAAACGATGACGCCAATGCAGGACGCTATGAACTGGCAAGCAATATCGATGCAGCCCTACTCGCCGCCAGCAACGCCTTGACCATCGTTGCATGGGGACAAACCATCGAGCGCATATTGAGTGATAACCCAAAGCGTTTATCGGAGATGCTGGCCCGTTTCGTCGATCACGACGCTCATGGCTGCAGCTCGCTCGAGGCAGAGAGCCTGAAGAAAGTATCCGAGGCACTTTCAGCGATGCATGGGGCCTGCGATTCAATCGCTGAAAGATCGCACGGGACGCAGCGCTTTCCACGGTTCAATCGACATCGTGACTGGCTCGTCGGACTGAGAGCGGCGCTGCGAAGCTCACTTGTTTTCCTGAGCGCTATCGCCATATGGATTCTGTCAGGCGAACAAGCCGCACTCATCATGATGATCGTGCTACCTGCCTTGCTCTCCCAGGCATTCTCCTCACACCCAGTGCCGCGCGTGGCAACCGCCAAGTTACTGGGGGGAGCCTTGATTGCCATCCCTATTGCCATCCTGTTTGTACTCAGTTCGCTTGCGCAGGGTTCGGGCGATTTCGAGATGTTGATACTGGTGCTTTCTGCGCCTCTTTTTCTGGGGCTGATGAGCATGACTTCACCGTCACTCGCACCTTACGGTCTCGGTTTTTGCCTCACCCTGGCGGTGCTTGTTCAGCCAAGCAACTACATGACATTCGCAATCGATCAGTGCCTGTCCACTGGATTGGGAATCGCAGCAGGCCTCGGCTTGTTATACGCAGGATTTGATCTTATAGGGCCGCCCAAACATACATGGCTTCAGCGACGAGTTATCAGAGCACTCTACTTAGACCTGAAAGAGATGGGTAAGAAGGGGCGATCAGCCGATTGGCTCAACCAACGTGCAGCCGAGCGTCTTTCCTGTCTCGCTGCATACGAGCCGCAAACGCCGACCGGCAGGGCATTGACGCTGCGCGGGCTCAACTTACTCGAGTCTGGCCACCGCATGAAGCTCGCATCAGATGAACAATGAAAGCTTCGAATTTACCTCCACTCCTTAACACCGAACTCAAAGGTACTCCGAAATGCACAACCATCAAGCTGACGCAAACTACATGGGCGACCTGCAAGACGCCGCTCCCGAGATGGTCGCAGCTTTTTTCAACTTCGATAAAGCTGTCTTCAACAAAGATGTCGGCAGCCTTAACCTAGCCACACGGGAGCTGATCGCCGTGGGAGTAGCCGTCACTACACTGTAGTGGTCAACTAATCCCGGACACGACGTTAAGTTTTTCCTCGGCCCGAGCTGGTGCCAACCCACCATTGAATTGGTGAGGCCGAATCCAGTTGTACCGATGCATCAAGAAGTGGCTGATATCGCGCTTGGCTTCTTGAGTCGTTCTGTAGCCCGTGGTCGGTATCCATTCCGTTTTTAGGCTGCGGAACACGCGCTCCATTGGCGCGTTGTCCCAGCAATTTCCCCGGCGACTCATGCTCTGGTGCATGCGATAACGCCACAATCGCTGACGAAATAGCCGGCTTGCGTATTGCGACCCCTGATCCGAGTGAAACAGCAGA
>NZ_UETT01000025.1:0-37610 GCF_900115935.1 Pseudomonas sp. 43mfcvi1.1
GATCGAGCCCAGCAGCAACAGCACGCCGATGAGCGAGATCTCGCCGATGCGGCCCGGGCGGATGTAGCGCATGTAGAGGCCCATGAACATCGCGATCGGGATGGTCGCCATCACCGTGAAGATGCCCCACGGGCTCTCGGCCAGGGCCTTGACCACGATCAGCGCCAGCACCGCGAGGATGATGATCATGATCAGGAAGCAGCCGAACAGCGCGATGGTGCCGGGAATGCGGCCCATTTCCTCGCGGACCATGTCGCCCAGGGAGCGCCCGTTGCGGCGGGTGGACAGGAACAGGACCATGAAGTCCTGCACCGCACCGGCCAGCACCACGCCGGCGATCAGCCAGAGCGTACCGGGCAGGTAGCCCATCTGCGCCGCCAGCACCGGCCCGACCAGCGGCCCCGCGCCGGCAATGGCCGCGAAGTGGTGGCCGAAGAGAATGTGTTTGTTGGTCGGGACATAGTCCAGGCCATCGTTGTTGAGCACGGCGGGGGTGGCCCGGCGCGCATCGAGTTGCATCACGTTGTTGGCGATGAAGAGGCTGTAGTAGCGGTAGGCGACCAGGTAGATGGCCACGGCTGCGACGACGATCCAGAGGGCGTTGATCGGTTCGCCGCGGCGCAAGGCCACGACACTCAACGCACAGGCTCCTAGAACAGCCACGGCAAACCAGGCGAGGTGTTTAACCAGACGGGTTGTCATTGCGTGTCTCCTGCCGATATCCAGTGGATTGCGGCGATTGTTTTTATAGTGTGCCCCGGCTATTCGGAGCCGGCCCAATATCCCTGCAATGGGTCAATAAATAAATCCGTAGTACTACGTAGAACCCCAATTTCCCCTGTGGGAGCAAGGCTTGCCCGCGATAGAGTCAATTCGGTCTTTCATACACCGCGGCGCCTGCATCGCGAGCAAGCTTTGCTCCCACATGTCTTGCGCCACAGGTTTTATGCCTCACCCATGGGTTTGGCATATGATGCCGCCATTGGCCTCCCCGCCGAGTCCGGACAGGAGTACAGATGCTGCTCAAACACAAAATCGTCGCCCTCGGGATTCTGCCGCTGGTCCTGGCCATCGCCGTCATCTGCGCCCTGGTGATCTCGCTCAACCGCCAGTTGGGCGACCAGCAGGCGCAACTGATCGAAGACAGCATCCTGGCGAGCAAGCGCGCCGAGCTGAAGAACTATGTCGAAATGGCGCAGAGCCTGATCGCTCCGCTGTATGACAACGGCCAGGGCGACGAGCGCGCGCAACAGCAGGTACTGGAAGAACTGCGCAAGCTCAGCTTCGGCATCAACGGCTATTTTTTCGTGTATGACCGCCAGGGCCGCAGCCTCATGCATGCCCGCCAATCGGAGCTGGTGGGGCAATACCTCTGGGACATGAAGGATCCCCACGGCCTGCCGGTCATCCAGGCATTGCTCAAAAGCGCCGAGTCAGGCGAAGGGTTCCAGCGCTATGCCTGGAACAAGCCCTCCTCCGGCCAGGTGACCGACAAGCTGGCCTACGTCGTGATGCTGGATAAATGGGGCTGGATGCTCGGCACCGGGATTTACCTGGAGGACGTCGAACGCGCCACCCAGCAAGCCCGCGACGAAGTTGCCCAGGGCATCCACAGCACCATGCAAGCCATCGCCGCGATCGCGTTGGTGGCGGTCCTGATGGTATTTGCCGGCGGCATGACCCTCAACGTCAGCGAACATCGCCTGGCCGACAAAAAGCTGCAGCGCCTGAACCAGCGCATCGTCAGCTTGCAGGAAGAGGAACGCTCGCGGGTTTCTCGCGAACTGCATGACGGCATCAGCCAACTGCTGGTATCGATAAAATTCCAGTTCGAACTGGCCAGCCATGTGTTGGAGAACGGCCAGGAAAACGGCCTGGGCATTCTGAAAAATGCCACCGAGCGGCTGGGCGAAGCCATCGGCGAGATCCGTAGCATCTCCCACGACTTGCGCTCGTCACTGCTCGACACCCTGGGCCTGCCCGCCGCCATCGGCCAGCTCGCCACCGAATTCCAACAACGCAGCGGGCTGGAAGTGTCCTACAGAAGCAACGAATTCGATTGCCGCCTCGAAAATGGCGCCCCTGTCTCGCTGTTTCGTATTGCCCAGGAAGCCCTGACCAATATCGAGCGCCATGCCGGGGCGAAAAGTGTCGGCATCACCCTGTTCGGCTCCAGCCAGTCCTTGCGCCTGACGGTGGTCGACGATGGGATGGGGTTCAACGTCCCGCAAGTGGAACGCGGCCATGCCGGCATCGGCCTGCGTAACATCCGCGAGCGAGTCGAGCATTTCGGCGGACGCCTGGAAGTGACGTCGGTGCCGGGCCGCAGCGAGCTGGACATCCTGCTGCCCATGAACCTCTCGGTCACGGAAAGCTGATGCGCCCCCATTCCAACAAGAGCACCTGCCGATGAACCTGCCCCCCGTGATTCGCGTTGCGCTGGTCGACGACCACTCTCTGGTTCGCGACGGCATCAGGGCCCTGCTCTCGGTGATGCCGCAGCTGGATGTGGTGGGCGAAGCCGAGAACGGCGCGCAGGCGATCGAAATGGTCGGTCGCTGCCAGCCGGATCTGCTGCTGATGGACATCGGCCTCAAGGACAAGAACGGCCTCGAGCTGACCCGGCTGCTGGGCAAGCAATACCCCAGCCTCAAGATCCTGATCCTCAGCATGTACGACAATTACGAGTACGTGAGTGAGTCCGTGCGTTCCGGTGCCAGCGGCTATGTGCTCAAGAATGCGCCGTCGCGGGAGATCATCGCGGCCATCGAAGCCATCATCAGCGGCGGCACTTTCTACAGTGCCGAGATTGCCCAGCGACTCGCCACCGACCCAAACACCGATAACGAGCTGACGCCGCGCGAAAGCCAGGTGTTGTACAAAATGGTCCAGGGCCTGAACAACAAGGAAATGGCCCGCGAACTGGACATCAGCGTACGGACCGTTGAAACCCATCGCCTGAGCATCCGCCGCAAGCTGAACATCGACAAGCCCGCAGCCCTGGTGAAATACGCGATCGATCACGGGATCATTTCCCGCTAGAAGAACCCTTGTGGCGAGGGGATTTATCCCCGTTCGGCTGCGAAGCAGGCGCTCCGACCGATTGGAGCGCTTCGCAGCCCAGCGGGGATAAATCCCCTCGCCACAGGGTTAGTCATCCAGCGTAGTAACCAGGCTGTTCAAGATCGGCCAACAGGCCCGGGCTACTTGGCGTCCAGCCCAGCAAGGCACGGGTGTACTGGCTGGACACCGCCATGTTCGCGCCCGCCATGTGGGCGAACCAACCGAAGTGCTCGCGCTCCCGGGACTCGACCGGCAACCCCAGACCACGACCGATTGCCAGGGCAATGTCCTTGAACGGCACCGCCTCGTCGGCGACGGCGTGGTAGACGGACTGCGTCACGCCCTGTTCCAGCGCCAGCCGATAGACCCGTGCGGCGTCCAGCCGATGCACACCCGACCAGCAGTGACTGCCATCCCCGAGGTAGGCCGAGACGCCCGTCTCCCGGGCCAGGCGAATCAGGATAGGAACGAACCCATGGTCGCCGAGGCCATGGACCGAAGGGGCCAGCCGTACTGTCGCGACCCGCACCCCGCGCTCGACCAGCGCCCGGGCCGCCGTTTCGGATTTACGTGGCGAGGCCGGGCTGGGAACCTCCAGCTCGCTCGCCCCCCGCGTCAGCCCCAACAGGCCGGACGTCACCAGCAAAGGTCGCTCGGATCCTTGCAGCGCGCTGCCCAAGGTTTCGATCACATGGCGATCCTGCTCAGCGTTCTCGACAAACCGCGAGAAATCATGATTGAACGCCGTGTGAATCACCGCATCCGCCGCCGAGGCGGCCTGGTGCAGCACGTCGAGGTCATCCAGCGTCCCACGGATCACCTTAGCGCCGGTCCCGGCCAGTGCTGCTGCCTTGTCATCGGAACGGGCCAGGCCCGTGACCTGATGGCCGGCATCGATCAATTCCTGGACCACGGCAGATCCAACCCAGCCCGTGGCACCGGTAACGAATACGTGCATGTGCAATGCTCCTGTTCTAAAAAGCGAGATCGAAAATCTTATAACCCATCGAAAGCTCAGGATTTGTATAGAACTTGTGCTTCCCGCCCTCTGAGCAGCATCAAGGCCACTGCGAAGGACAGTGCAACGGCGATGGCGCCACCCAGGTAAACCGCACCGATCCCCCAGCCACTCGCCAACAACCCGGCCAGCGGGCTGGTGATACCCAGGGAAATATCCAGGAACGCGACGTAGGCGCCCATGGCAAGACCGCGTGCCTGCGGCGGTGCTCGCCGTACCGCTTCCACGCCGAAGCCGGGAAACGCCAGGGAATAACCGAAACCGGTGAATGCCGCGCCAAAATAGGCAATGGTCGCGGTGTCGGCACCCCAGATCAGCAGCAGCCCAACGGTTTCGATCAATACGCAGACCAGCGCGACCCGGGCGCCGCCGATCTTGTCCGGAAGGTGCCCGAAAAGCAGGCGCGCCGCGATGAACGCCACACCGAACGCCGTGAACGCCAAGGATGAATTGCCCCAATCCCTGGCCGCGAACAACAGCGCGATAAAGGCCGTAACGACACCGAAGCCCACGCTGCAAAACGCCAACCCCAGGCCTGGCACCCACACGGCGCCCATCACTTTGTAGAACGGTGCTCGCCGGGTCGCCGTGGGCGCCACAGCCCGGACACCCATGACAATCGCCAGCGCCAGCAGCGGGATAAAAATCGTCGCGACGGCAATGCCCGTGAACCCCCAGCCGGTATTCAGCGCCACGCCGAGCGGAGCGCCCAGGGCATACGCGCCGTACATGGCGATACCATTCCATGCCATGACCTTGCCGGCATGCTGCGCACCGACCAGGCTGATGCCCCAGCCCAACGCGCCAGTGACGATCAGGCTTTCACCCAGCGCCAGCAGGACACGTCCGCCCAGCAGCAGCCAGACCGAAGTGACAGGCGCGGCAACGAACGCCAGGGAAACCAGATAAATCAACCCGGAAACCGCCGCAGTCACCAGGCCAACCATGACAGCGCGCTTGCCGCCGCGCATGTCGGCGAAGTTACCGGCCCAGGCGCGGGACAACAGCGCCGCGGCGAATTGCGCGCCGACCACCAGGCCGATGACCAGCGTACCCATGCCCAGCGTGTCATGCAGGTGAAGGGGCAAGACCGGCAGTTGCATGCCCAGGGTGAGAAAACCGATGAATACCGTCAGTGTGAGTGGCAACAGCTTGAGCACCGTCTTGGCGTCAGCGGTTGCCTGAGGCGCCAAGGAGGCGCCCTGATGAACGTTTTTTTGAGTCATAACCCTGCTCACAGAAAGGATGCGATGTGACGTTGAACGTTGTTCGTGGAGCCGACTAGAATGCGATCAATTCGTCGCATTCAAGATACGAATAATCCGTCGCATTTCCTATTCGCATTCCCTTCCGAGGCTCATGCCTGTATGTCCGAACGCTCAAGCCCGCAGATTTCCTCGCGTAAACAACCGAAACAGGCACGCTCCACCGAGCTCGTCGCCGCCGTTCTGGAGGCGGCTGTTCAGGTTTTGGCGACCCAGGGCGCGGCCCGTTTCACCGTGGCCCGGGTTGCCGAGCGAGCGGGCGTCAGCGTCGGCTCGGTGTACCAATACTTCCCGAACAAAGCGGCGATCCTGTTTCGGCTGCAAAGTGATGAATGGCGGCAAACCAGCGATATGCTGCGCGAGATTCTTGAAGACAACCGCAATCCGCCCTTCGAGCGGCTACGTACCCTCGTGCGGGCGTTCATCCAGTCCGAATGCGACGAGGCCCAGATACGCGTCGCGCTCAACGACGCCGCACCGCTCTACCGCGACGCCCCCGAGCACCACGCGGCGCGAATGTCGGTGCAGCAGTCGGTGGACGCTTTCATGCTGCAGGCACTGCCAACCGTCCCGACACAAACCCGTGCCCTGGCAGGAGACCTGGTAATCACGACGCTCAGCACCGTGGGCAAGCGATTTTCATCAGCGCCCCGCTCCCCCGTGGAAGTTGCCACCTATAGCGACGCCATGGCCGATATGTTCTGCGCCTACCTGGAAAGCTTGCAGCGATGCCCGCTTTGAGACTGCTCTGTGTCGATTGTTCGTCAGCAATGCTCCAGTGACAGCCCGTCGACACTTTTACTACACTCCCCGATCTTGTTCCCCTGCGCTGTGAGACGTCCCATCACTATGAAAACCATAACAAGCTCGATGACGCTCTGTGGCCTGTTGGCGCTTTCTTGCGCTGCTCTCGCCGAGCCGCCCCCCTCGCTCCTGGACCAGATCCTGCAACGCGGCGAACTGAAGGTGTGCACCACCGGCGACTACAAGCCCTATACCTTTAAAACCACAACCGGCGAATACGAAGGCATCGACATCGACATGGCCCGCTCGCTGGCCGCCAGCCTGGGCGTCAAGGTGCAATGGGTGCAGACCACTTGGAAAACCCTGATGCCGGATATGGTTGCAGGTCAATGCGACATCGGCATGGGTGGGATTTCGGTGACGCTGGAGCGCCAGAAGAAAGCCTATTTCAGTACCACCCTGGATGTGGATGGCAAGATCCCGCTGGTGCGTTGCGAAGACCAGGAGCGTTACCAGACTATCGAGCAGATGAACCAGCCTTCGGTTCGCCTGGTCGAGCCAGCTGGCGGCACCAACGAAGCCTTCGTGCGGGCGTTCCTGCCCAACGGCCAGCTCAGCTTCCACGACAACGTGACCATCTTCCAGCAACTGCTGGACAAGAAAGCCGACGTGATGATTACCGACACTTCGGAAGCGCTCTACCAGCAGAAACTCAAGCCCGGCCTGTGCGCTGTCAACCCGACCCGCTACCTGCAATATGGCGAGAAGGCCTACCTGCTGCCACGGGACGACACCACCTGGAAGATGTACGTCGATCAGTGGCTGCACCTGAGCAAGGCCAATGGCAGTTACCAGAAAGTGATTGGGCAGTGGCTGGCCGTTCCAGCCGCCCAATGACCGTTCGCTGACGAAACAAAAAACCAGTGGGAGCGAGCTTGCTCGCGATGGCGTCAGGTCAGTCACATTGATCTTGGCTGACACTCGGCTATCGCGAGCAGGCTCGCTCCCACAGGGCTGGATCGATCAAGCCTGATTTTGACGTCAGGCCCATTCACCTCACTGCGCCGCCCGCACCTTGGCGATCTCCTCGTACATCGTCTTCACCAGGTCGCCATCCAGGGATTTGGCGAACTTGTCGACCACCGGTTTCACCCGCTCGCGCAAGCGATCTTTCTCGGCTGGGCTTATTTCATTGACGGTCATCGCAGCGGCCAACGTGGCCTTGGCCTTGTCCATGCTCGCCGCCGTGACTTCACGCTGGAATGTTTGCGCCTCGGCCGCGGCCGCGCGAATCATTGCCTTTTCATCATCGTTGAGACGGCTCCAGGTTTTCTGGCTGATGATCAACGACTGCGGGTTAAAGATGTGGCCCGTCACGGAAAGGTACTTCTGCACCTCGTAGAACTTATTGCCCTCGATCACCGTGAAAGGGTTTTCCTGGCCGTCGATGGTGTGCTGCTCAAGGCCGGTGTAGACCTCGGGGAACGCCATCGGCACGGGGTTGGCACCCAGAGCAGAGAAGGTTTCCAGATAGATCGGCGACTGGATGACTCGGATCTTCAGGCCCTGCATGTCCTCGAGCCGGGTCACCGGGTGCTTGCTGTTGGTCAGGTTACGAAAACCCAGGTCCCAGTAACCCAGCCCTACCAGCCCCTTGCTGTCCAGTTGCGCCGCCAGTTTCTGCCCGACCGGCCCATCGATGACCGCATGGGCCTCCTCGACGTTATTGAACAGGAACGGGAAATCGAGCATGGCGTAATCCGGTGCCTGGGCGGCCAGGATGCCGGAGTTGAGCACGGTGATGTCCAGCGTGCCGCCCTGCAACGCCGACACGGTTTGCACGTCGCCGCCCAACGTACCGCCGGGGAACAGGCGGACCTTGATCTTGCCGCCGCTCTTTTCGCCGAGCAGGTCGGCGAACTTCTGCGCGCCCTGGCCCTGGGGGTGTTCCTTGACGTTCTGGAAAGCGAATCGCAAGGTCCGCTCGCGGATCTCGTCCGCGTGGCTGGCCACACCGGTCAACAGCAACCCCGTCGCGCACGCCCCGGCCAGCAGGGTTTTCATCAGTTTTCCCATGTCACTCTCCGATCATTATTGTTTTTAAGGTCGAGCCAGACGGCACCGCTGTCATCCGGTGAAGAACTTCAACGGCCCCAGGACCAGCTGCGGAAACAGGACCAACAGGAACAGCACCACAAACTGCGCAAACATGAACGGCCACACCCCGCGGACGATTTCCTCGAAGTCCAGCTTGGCCACCCCGCACACCACGTTGAGCACCGTGCCCACGGGCGGCGTGATCAGGCCGATGGCGGTGTTGATCAGGAACAGCACACCGAAGTACACCGGGTCGATCCCCGCCTGGATGACAGCAGGCATCAGCACCGGGGTAAGAATGAGAATGGTCGGGGTCATGTCCATCACCGTCCCCACCAGGATGATCAGCACCATCATCACCAGCAGCAGAAGGGTCTGGTTGTCCATGAAGGGCGCCAGCAGTTCCGCCAACTGCCCCGGCAGATCGGCGATGGTCACCAGCCACGATGAAACCATCGCCGCGGCCACCAGCAGCATCACCACCGAGGTGGTCTTGGCCGAGGACAGGATCACTTCGTACAACTGGCTGACTTTCATTTCCCGGTAGATCACCAGGGACACGAACAGCGAATAGACCGCCGCGACCACGGCTGCTTCCGTGGGGGTGAAGATGCCGAACTTGAGGCCCAGGATGATGATCAAGGGCAGGCCCATTGCCCAACTGCCGTCGAGCAACGTGCGCAGCACTTCGGCACGGGAACGCTTGGGCGGCGTCTCGACATTCTCGCGGCGGGAAATGAACCACCAGGCAACAGCCAGCGAAGCCCCGAGCAGCAGGCCCGGCACAATACCGGCCAGGAACAGCTTGGAAATCGACACCCCCGACGCCACGCCAAAGACGATAAAGCCAATACTCGGCGGAATGACCGGCGCGATGATGCTACCGGCGGCGATCAGGCCGGCCGAGCGCCCTCGGTTGTGTCCGGCCAGCACCATCATCGGCACCAGCAACGCCGCCAGTGCCGCCGCATCGGCCACAGCCGAACCGGAGAGTGACGCCAGCAGGCAGGAAGCGATGATCGCCACGTAACCAAGGCCACCGCGCTTATGCCCCACCAGCGCCATGGCAATGTTGACGATGCGTTTGGACAGGCCTCCGACGTTCATGATTTCGCCGGCCAACATGAAGAACGGCACGGCCATCAGAGGGAAGCTATCCGCGCCATTGAGCAGGTTCTGGGCAATGATTTGCGCGTCGAACAGATCCAGGTAAACCATCAACGCCACGCTGACCACCAGCAAGGCAAACGCGATGGGCATTCCCAGCGCCATGCTACCCATCAGAGACCCGAGGAAAATAACCAGCGTCATGGGCGGGCACTCTTTGCAGGGTCAGGGGTAATGGGGTTATGTGTGATCACCTCGGCATCGTTGTCCTTGACCATCACCAGCTCGTCATCCCCGAGTTTGCCGAACAGCGCCAGGTAGAGTTCATAGAGCAGGATCGGTGCGGCACTGGCGCCAAACACCAGGCCAGCACCGTAGAACAGTGCCATGGACAACCCCGACGCCGGGGCGACGACATGCAGGTTGATCGCTGCCTGTTGCCAGCTACCACTGAAGATCAGCCAGCAGATGTACAACATCAGCAGATGGCCGATGACCAGGCAGATGCGCTTGCCTGTTGGCGGCAAGCGCTTGACCAGGCTGTCCATGCCCAGGTGAGCACGGTCCTTGAGCGCCACCAGGGCACCGAGAAAAATCATCCAGACGAAGAACCAGCGCGACAGCTCCTCCGACACACTGATGCCCGAGTTGAAGGCGTAGCGCAGCACCACATTGCCGAACACCAGCACGATCATTGCGATCATGCACAACACGATCAGCAGCTTGAGCAGCTTGAAATACAGATCCACGACTTTTGTCATCCTGAAGACCTCCGAGACTTGCCGAGCGCCGACATCTCAATGGCGCGATAAGACCGCAACAGCGTGGGCCGCTAACGGATCGAACCTGAGAGGTTGGAAGGTGTTCCTGGACTGGAACAACGGATCGAGGGGAAGACGTGCGGCGCTCGCGGACGGATAGGCATGGGGTATTCCTGTTTTTTTATTATGGTCTTGGCCACGTCAGGCAAGACAGGTTGCCGCTAAAATGTACCACCCGGTTAGTTTGGTCAATAACCCAGATAGGTGTAGATCACAAAGCGTGCGATTATCGGTCGCAATGGAGAACACCTGAACGGCACTTGGATTTGGATGGGCCGCCCCATGCAACTTTCTTATCGTAATTAATAACTCTACCTGGGAGCGTGATGACAGCAACGTGCCTTTGGACCATTAGTATAAAAGCTCAAAATAAATTGAACTTTCAGCCAACAGCCAACTTCACCTCCCAGCAACTAACCAATTTAATAACTCCATCACGACGACTTACAGGCGTCATTCCAATGACACGTCGCGCCGCGACTAAGCGTGGAATTAGGCGCCAAAAAAACCACGGCGCCGCCCTCCTCAACCGCAACAGGACATTAAACCGGCGCTTAACAATTTAAAAACCCTTAAATATCAATAGGTAATTTAACTTAGAACAACCACGCAAGGCTCCCCTGCCCGACCAATAAAAAGCCCTCTAAAAAATTATTAATAACCCCCCGCATATAAACCTTTGCGCCCGCGATCTTTAATGCTATTAATCTGCCGCCCCGACCTGCAAGATGCCACTACGTCACTTCCTGTGTACGTTAAACCGCTGTCTGACAACGGGCTGTTACTCAACTTAAATCGCTTGCTTGCTCGAACGCCTCATCGCGTCCGGGCGAGCTGTTGTGCGGCGCAGCAAACTGCGCGAGGAAGGGCGTCATCGCAACTAATCATCCCCGAATCAAGGTCCTCTCGATCTTCGGTACCCGTCCGGAAGCCATCAAGATGGCGCCCCTGGTCAAGGCCCTCGCCGCCGAACCGGGCATTGAGTCGCTGATCTGCGTCACCGGCCAGCATCAGAGCATGCTCAAGCAAGTGCTGGATCTGTTCGATCTCAAGGCCGATTTCACTCTCGACGTGATGACGCCCCACCAGACACTCAACTCCCTGACCGCCGCGTTGTACGCGGCCATCGACCCGGTACTGGAGCAGACCCGCCCCGATCGGGTGCTGGTCCACGGCGACACCACTTCGGCCATGGTGGCTTCAATGGCCGCCTTCCACCGACGCATCCCTGTAGGCCACGTGGAAGCCGGGCTGCGCACCGGAGACATCTATAGCCCTTGGCCGGAAGAAATGAACCGCCGGTGCATCGACCTCAGCGCCGACCTGCTGTTTGCCCCCACCGGACAATCACGCGACAACCTGCTGGGCGAACGCCTGCAAGGCCGTTGCCTGGTGACCGGCAACACAGTGATCGACGCGCTGCAACTGACTGCCCGGCGCATCGATGAGGATGCCCGGTTGCGTGCCGAACTGGACCAACAGTTCCCGTTCCTGCAAACCCGACGCAAGTTGCTGCTGGTGACCGGCCACCGCCGGGAAAACTTCGGCGAGGGTTTCCTGGACATCTGCAAGGCCTTGCGTCACCTGGCCCAGCGGCCGGATATCCAGATCGTCTACCCAGTGCATCTCAATCCCAACGTACTGGGTCCAGTGACCGAACAACTGGGCGAATTGCTCAATGTGCATTTGATCAAGCCGCTGGACTACCTGGCGTTCGTGCGCCTGATGCAACACGCCCATGTCATCCTCACCGACTCCGGTGGCGTGCAGGAAGAAGCCCCGTCCCTGGGCAAACCGGTGCTGGTGATGCGCGACGTTACCGAACGCCCTGAAGCGGTGGCGGCGGGCACAGTACGCCTGGTCGGCACCTCGCCGGCCTCGATCATCGCCGGCGTGGACGCACTGTTCGACGATGACACGTTGTGGCGCCGCGCCTCACAGGCGGCCAACCCTTATGGCGATGGCAAGGCCAGCCAACGCATTGTCGATACCCTGATGGGACGCCCGGTCGACGACTTCGTCGTCACCCCGCTGCCTGCACAGCGGTCAGTCGATACGTCACTGTCCGAGCCACGCGAATTGCTCGCCGATTTCAACTGACCACTGCTATTTCCCTTATCAGATCGAGACTTGCCTGAATGAAGCCTTCCGTTGCCATCCCTACGGGTGCGCTCAGCGCCCTTGCCTGTGGCTTGAGCCTGCTCGCGCTCATGCCGACTTTTGCCCTGGCCGCGGACAGCCCGCTGACCCAGGCCATTCATCGACTCAACGCCGATACTCGGCAGACGCGTGAGGTGCGCTTGAGCGACCTGGGCATTACGGCTCCGATCCTCTTGGGCGCCAGCGACGCACGTCGCGAGCTCTATCTGCCGGTACCTGCGGGAGTTATCCTCGATGACGCGACGCTGCAACTGGACGCCAGCTACCTCAATGGCGAAGGTGGTCGCAACACCCTGCTGCTGTCCCTCGACGGCTACCCGGTGCGCGCTGAAGGGCTCAGCGAGGCACAAGGCGATGCCAGCGCCACACTTGGCGTCGACAAGGCCGCGCGTGACAACGGCCTGGTGCGCCTGGGCATTGCCTGGTCCTCGGTGGTGTCTCGGCCATTGTGCGAAGACGACCGGGTCATCGGCAATGTGCTGCGCATCCAACCCGAGACGCGCCTGAACTACAGCTATGACGCCAGCCAGTTGCGCGATGTCGGTGCGGCTTGGGCGGCCCTGCCCGGCGAACCCGGCATCCTCGTCGCCCCCGGCTCGTTGTCCGCCGCCAGCTACGATTCGGCCTGGCGCCTGGGCGTGGCGCTGGAGCGCATCGGCAAACACAGCCGCATCCTGCCTTTCCCTGCGGTGCAGGACAGCGTCGACCTGGGCAGCCTGCGCATCCCTGCCGAGCTATTGGTCATTCCAGCCTTCGCCAGCCTCAACGGCAAAGGCCCGCACACCTTGGCCAACCCGGCCGAGATCGGCGCACTGCTGGTGTTGGGCCAGACCCCGAACGTACAGGCCGACCTGGCGATCAACGACCCGCAACTGCTCAAGGCCATCAACCAATCCCTGGACGCCTTGCAAAGCCAGGTCCAAGGCCTCGACACGACGGCAGCCAGTGCCCTGACTCAATGGCGCGAACAGCACGTCAACGCAGCACTGGCGAGCGCCGGCACCGACAATGTAAGCCTGGCCCTGCTGGGTACCCGCCCGGTACTGATGATCGCCCCGCAATCCACCGACAAGGCCTTGTCGCTGCTCGGTTCGGCCTGGAGCAAACTGGCACGAAGTCGCCAACTGACCGTCAGCGAAGCGCAAACGCCGTTGAGCGACGATGGCCGTGTGGCCCTGTCGCGACTGGGCGGCGCCCCCGGCAACTTCGACGTGGCCTCGCGATTCGATTGGAGCACCTCGTTCCCCTTGGGCAGCGTGGCTTATGACGGTCGCCTGCCCGTCACCGCCGTGGTGGACGTCTCCGCGGCCCCGGGAGCTTCCGCTACAGCGCCGGTGGCGTCGCTGTTTTTCAATGACTTCCTGATCGGTGCGCAGCAACTGACCACCGACGGTGCGTCGCAGCGCATCCAGGCGCATATCCCGCGCTACGCCCTGGGCTCGAAAAACACCTTGCGCGTATCGTTTCAACGCCAGCCGGTCAGCGATCGCTGCCTGGAAACGCCGCAAGCCTTCCCGGTGTCGGTCCTGCCGACCAGCCATATCGTCCTGGAAAAAACCTCGCTGGACGACGACTTCTCCGGCATGGCCGCGCGCTTCGCCGTGGACACCCAGATCCTGGTGCCCCAGGCCTACCTTGACCATCCGGCCAGCAGCCTGGCGCGGGTCATTTCGGTGGCCGATAGCAGCGGTGTCTCGCCACTGCGCGCGCAGCTCAAGGTCAGCGCTGACCCCAAAGCCGTCGTCAGCCCGGACAAGCCCTTCCTGGCCTTCGAGTTGCCGCTCAAGGACAGCCAGGAATCGGTCCAGGTCGACGAGCAAGGTCGCCTGCGCATCAACCACAAGGACCAAGTGCTGCTGGACGTCCAGCCTCTCAACCAATTGGCCTCGCTGCAAGTGGTGCAGACCGCGGGCCAGCACGGCCTGGTCTACCGGGCGCTGGGCAACCAGCCGCCAAGCCTGGCCAAACCGATTGTGCTGACCCGTGGCGACGTGGCGATCCTGGGCAACAATGGCGCCGTGGCGACCTTCGATACCCAGGACCCGAGCGGTAGCCTGTTGATCGGCCGCGAGGAACCCAAGGGGCTGGATGCCTGGCGTAAACCTTCGCTGCTCTGGCTGATCCCGGGCGGCATTATCCTGTTCCTCCTCTTGTTGCTGGCCGGCCGTAGCGCCCGTCGCAATCGCCAGTAACGGTACCCTTCGATGACGTCGCTTTATTGGCCCTATTGGCTGGCCCATTACTACAACTACCTGGAGATCGCGACCATCGTGGTCGCGGTACTGATCCTGATCTCCAGCCTGGACGATCTGATCATTGACCTGTGGTACTGGTCTCGTCGCCTGTACCGCAAGTTCACCGTGGACCGCAAATACCGGCCGTTGACCGCCGAACAACTGTTGGCCCGGGATGAACAGCCCCTGGCGATCATGGTCCCGGCCTGGCTGGAATACGACGTCATCGCGCCGATGATCGAGAACATGGTGTCCACGCTCGACTACCAGAACTACGTGGTCTTCGTCGGCACGTACATTAACGACCAACGCACCATCGACGAAGTCGAGCGGATGCGCAGGCGCTACAAACAACTGCATCGGGTGGAAGTGCCCCATGCCGGACCGACCTGCAAGGCCGACTGTTTGAACTGGGTGATCCAGGCGATTTTCCTGCATGAGAAAACCCATGGCATGACCTTCGCCGGCGTCGTCTTGCACGACAGCGAAGACGTGCTGCATCCATTGGAACTGCGACTGTTCAACTACCTGCTGCCGCGCAAGGACATGATCCAGTTGCCGGTGGTTTCGCTGGAGCGCAACTGGTACGAATGGGTCGCGGGTGTCTACATGGACGAATTCGCCGAATGGCATGGCAAGGACCTGGTAGTGCGTGAAAGCATGACCGACACCGTGCCCTCGGCCGGCGTCGGCACCTGTTTTTCCCACCGTGCCTTGCGGGTGCTGGCCGGTGAAACCGAAAACCAGCCGTTCAACACCGACAGCCTCACCGAGGACTACGACGTTGGCGCACGCTTGGCCAAGGTGGGCATGAACGCGATCTTCGTACGTTTCCCGGTGCAGTTCCGGGTGCTGCGCAAATCCTGGTTCCGCAAACCCTACGAATCGACCCTGACGATGCCGCTGTGCGTGCGCGAGTTTTTCCCCGACACGTTCCGCACTGCCTTCCGGCAGAAGGCCCGCTGGACCCTGGGCATCGGCTTGCAAGGCTGGGAGCAGATGGGCTGGAACGGCTCGCTGGCCAACCGATACCTGCTGTTTCGCGACCGCAAGGGGGTGGTGACGGCATTCGTGAGCATCATTGCCTACGTCATCCTGGTACAGCTGCTGGGCTTGATCATCCTGCGCAACAGCGGCTTGTGGGATATCACCTTCCCTACGCCGTTTGAAAACAACAGTCTGGTCAAATACCTGCTGTTGGCCAACGGCGTCGCCCTGGCCTGGCGCATCGCGCACCGCTATTACTTCACCACCGTGTTGTACGGCTGGCAGCATGGCTTGCTGTCCATGCCCCGCATGCTGGTGGGTAACTTCGTCAACTTCATGGCCGCCTCCCGGGCCTGGCGCATGTTCCTGGTGGGCAAGGTGATGAATCGCAAGCTGGTCTGGGACAAGACCATGCACGACTTCCCTTCCACCGACCTGGTGGCCATTGCGCCGCGCCGCCTGGGCAGCGTGTTGCTGTCCTGGCAAGCCATCACCGACACGGACCTGCAAAGCGCCCTCGACGAACAACAGTCGCGCAACGTACCGCTGGGACGAATTCTGCTCAATAACGGCTGGCTGGACGATGAAACCCTGGCTGAAGCCATCGCGTTCCAGAATGACCTGCCCCGGGTCTTTGACGTCGCCGAAAAAGCCGCTGCCTCGGCATCCACCTTGAGCGCCGAGTTTGCCTTGCGCTGGCGAGCCGTGTCCCTGGGACGCAACGGCGAAGGCCGCGAACAGATCGCCGTCGCCAATCCCTTGCCCGACGAAGGCCTGCAACAGGTCAGCGCCGAACTGGGCAGCGAACCTGTGCAATTGATCGCGCGCGAAAGTGAAATTCTTGCGCTGTTGCGCAAGTTGCCTGCGGACAACGGTCATGCCGTACCCGATGCCCGGGCGCCGCTGCTGGGCGACCTGCTGATCGAAATGGGGCTGCTCGATCGCGACGAATTCAGTCGCGTGATGCTCCAGTACCGGCCCCAACACCACGGCCGTATCGGCGATTACCTGGTCGACAGCGGCGTGCTGCCACGCACGACGATCGAACAGGCCGTGGCCCGCCAGCACAATCTCTACCCGACGGAGCTCCCGGCATGAACCGCCCCTTCCTGACCCTTTTGGCCACGGGGCTGAGCCTGATACCTGCGTTTGCTCCTGCCGAAACGTTGCCGTTGCCATTGTCCGGCCCGGCCTATACCGCCGCCAACGACGCCTACAGCGCCTACGAACGCAAGGATTACGACCTGGCCATCGCCAAGGCACGCGAGGCCCTGCGCCTGCGTGCCGATGTGACACGCCTGAACACCCTGATCGAGTTGGCCGAGCGGGACAAGAAACGGCGCGACCACCCCCAGCCCCTGGCAGCCTCTCGTCCCACTCGCGCGGCGCCGGGTTTCATCGCCGCATCCCAGGGATTCAAAGCCTATGACCGCGGACAATTCGGCCTGGCCGCACAATCGGCCCGCAAGGCCGTCGCCCAGGCCCCCCGACGCCATGACTATCGCCTGTTGCTGATCGATTCCCTGGAACGCCAACAACACCTGGAAGAAGCCGACCGCGCCACCAGCGATGCCCTTGGTGTCTTTGCCAACGACAACACGTTGTTGATGCGCCGCAAAGCCATTCGCCGTCAACTGGCCGTCCCGCTGGCGACCCAGGGTTATCGCGCCCTGGAACAAGGCAACACAGCCCTGGCCGTGGACCAGGCGCGCAAAGCGGTGGCCTGGGCCCCGGAAATCGCCGCCAACCAACAATTACTCATCAGCGCATTGTTGGCGGCGAAGGATTACGTCTCCGCCGAACAGGCCGCTTCTGCCGCGCTGGCGGTGGACGACCGCCAAGCCGCCCCTTGGGTCTTGCGCAGCTATGCCCGTAACCGCCAGGGCAAGACGCAGGCGGCCCAGGACGATCTGAACCAAGCCCAGAGCCTTGCGGGTCTGTCGGCAAGGGAGGCTCGTGACATCCGCTCCGCCCAGGCCCAATCCACACCACCGGTCCTGCTATGTCAGGAAAGCACCTACGGTCTGACCTGCGCCATCTCGCCGGGAAACACCAACGAACAGGCTCCGCTGAGTGACCTGCAGCTTGCTTACAATTTGGTTCGGGCCGGCGACGACGAAGCAGCCCATACGGCGTTCCGCAAGGCGGACGCCACCTCTCGACTGGCACCGGCACCCGCCCAGGACGCCGCCTACAACGCCATGCGGGTCCATGAAGACGACGAGGCCGTGGCGTACTTCAAGCGCGTAATCGATGGGCAAAAAACCGCAGAGTCGCCGCTCTCCGCGCAACAGCTGTTCGATACCCGCCGCACCGTGGGTGACGTTTCGCGCACTATCGGCCTGACCAGCACCACCAGCTATCGCGGCAACAGTTCCAGTGGCCTGAGCGCCGCCCCGGGTTCCAGCAGCAGCGGCAGTCAAAGCAATGACTTGCTGCAAAACAGCACCGAGCTGTCGTGGCGTCCGCTGGGCTATCGCAATGGCCGCTTTGTCGAACTCTACGGACGCATCACCGACACTCTCTGGAGCAAGAACAGCGATTCGGACACGGGCGCGGATGCCTTGCAAGGCGCCCTCGGCGTACGGGTCAAGCCCTTCAGTTCGGTCAACATCATGGCGGCCCTTGAACGGACCTTCCCGCTCGGTTCTTCCAATGTCGACGGCGATTGGTTGGTGCGACTCGGTTACGGTTCGAGCATCGGTACCGATCTGCGGGTCGATGTGCCGAGCTGGTGGACCTCCCAGCTGTATGCCGAGGTCGGTCACTACATCGAAGACTCGCGGGATTACTTCAACAGCGAATGGCAAGTGGGCCGCAGTTATGCCATCGGCGGGACCGGTTCGCGCTGGGTGACCTTCCCCCATGTCGTCGCGGCGATCGACTACGATTCCAAGATGAAGAGCGACGCCGGCGGTGGTTTTTCTTCCGGCGACGCGGGGGGTATCGGGATAGGAAACAACGTACGCTATTGGTTCCGGGAAGACGCCTACAACGCGCCACGTTCCTATGTGGACTTTTCCCTGCAATACCGAGCCAGGGTGTTTGGCGAGGATCGCGCCAAAGGCGTGTTCGCGCGCCTGACCTACTCCTATTGAGGACGTTGGTGTGATGCCCGGTCCATCGGTACGAAAAGCGGTTCGCCTTGCCGAGCCGCGACTACACTGCCTCCAGAAGGGACTTGTTTGAAAAGCTTCGCAACGCTCGTCAACCGCAAGACCGTCGCGGCGCTGTTACTGGCCGTGCTCCTCGGCGCAGGTACAGGGACGTACTACATGAGCACTATCACTGCGAAACCGAACATCGTCGGTATCGTCTGGCAGCCGGACAACCAGACCGTCGGCATCAGCGGCAATTGGGAAAGACTGGGGGTGCACGAGTTGCTGGTGCAATGGACTGTAGTGGACGACCAGGCCTTCGTGCCCGGCACCGGCCTGCCCAGCGTACCGGTACTGCCGGACTGGGCGCGCATCGCCAAGACGCCCTGGGCCCAGGATGTCATCCTCGGGCTGGCTGGCTACTTCAGTGAAAACCGCTCACGGGACGACATCGAGCAACTGGCAGCGCTGTCGGAGCGTATTGCCGGGTTGCCGACACCATTGCATGTCACCGGCTGGTACTTTCCGGCCGAAGTCGACCCCAGTTGGGCGGCTGCCAAGGAGTTGCCGGCCTTGCTGGCCAAACTGCCGCGCCCGCTGTGGATCAGCGTCTACGATGGCGCCAACATCGGCCCCACCGCTACCGCAGACTGGCTCAAGCAGTGGTTGCCGAACGACATCGGCGTGTTTTTCCAGGACGGCGTCGGCGTCTACGCCCGCACCGCCCCGGTGGCCCGGAACTATGCAGATGCCCTGCGTGATCGACTTGGCAAGGATCGCGTGCGAATCATCGTCGAAGCCTTCCGTCCCCAATACGGCGGCGGCTTCCGCTCCGCCACAGTCGCCGAACTCACACCCCAACTGGCGGCCTATGCAGGCTACCCGCTCTACTTGTTCGACGGGCCGCACTACATGACGCCGACCTTGGTGGACCAACTGAAACAAGCCCTGGCCCAGCCTTGATCAGGCCTTCAAGCCATCCGCTTGCCCTCGCTTTACTGAGTTTGTATCAGTCTGTATATGAAGTGCGGACTGATACGAAACAATGGATTTCGCCCTCTCCCGACACACACCGTCGATACATCCGCGCGTTTAACTTTGATCACCGGACAGCAACACATTCGCTGCCACGGCCCACTCAATCAAGCGCAAGGAGAGTCATCATGTTCAATTTCTCGAAAGTATCGTCCCTGGCTATCGCCCTGACATTGGTGGGCGGTGTCGGCCTGTCGAACGCGGCCTCGGCAAAGAACGCCCCGGCCCAGGCTGCGCATCAACTGGCTGAAGGCGGCTCCGATCGTTTGATCCAGAATCGCGTGGCCGAAGGCGGCTCTGATCGCTTGATCGAGAATCGCGTGGCGGAAGGTGGTGCTGATCGGTTGCAGGAATTGCGTGAACGCAGTGCGGTGTGAAGCGATTTTGTGGCGTGGGAGCTTGCTCCTTCGCCACAAAAGCCAATAAGGCTCAAGGCTTGATGTTCTTCAGCTCATTGAGCAACGCAAGCAGTTGCTGCATCTTTTCCTCGCCGAACTGTTCTTCGATCCGCCGATAGTTGCTTTCCATGCCTTCGCTCATGGACACGAAGCACTGCTGGCCAAGCTCGGTCAGCCCGACAAAGACCCGCCGCTGATCCTGGCTGGACTTCTGCCGACGCACCAGGCCATCACGCTCCAGGCGACTGAGCACACCGGTCATGCTCGGCTTGAGGATACAGGCCTGATGAGCGAGCTGATGGCTTTCCAGCTCCCCTTGCTGGTACAGGATGCGAATCACCCGCCATTGCTGTTCCGTGAGGTCATGCTGGTTCAGCGCCGGTCGAAAAAAAGCCATGGCGGCTTCGCGGGCTTGCAACAGCGTCAGGGTCAATGAAGGTCTGGGGTTGGCCATGTTCGGATTGATTTGAATGGGCGAGTCGGCAGCTTAGTGTCGCCATCACACCGCTGCAAGAGCAGCCGTGGCGAGGGGATTTATCCCCGCTCGGGCGCGAAGCGGCCCTCAGATGAGACTCTGCGGCGCATCGACTCATTGGGTCTGCTTCGCAGCCCAACGGGGATAAATCCCCTCGCCACAAATAAGTATTGGTCTCCATCATTAGTGGTGCTCAACGCAACCCCGATTGCCGCTGGCGATACTCCCCCGGAGTAAGCTGCGCGTAACGCTGGAAAAACCGGCTGAAATACGCCGGATCCTTGAACCCGAGCTGGTAGCAGATTTCATTGGCCGAGCTGCCGGTGAACAACAACAGGCGCTTGGCCTCTTGCATCAGCCGCTCCATGATCAGGCGCTTGGAAGGCAGGTCGGCGATACGTCGGCACACGTCGTTAAGGCGCGCCTCGGTCACGCCGATGCCTTCGGCATAGCGCGACAGCGGCCAGTGCTGCAGGTAGTGAGCCTCGATCAGCTCGTTGAAGCGATGAAAGATCTTCAGGTCCTCATGCCGCGCCGGCCTGGCCTCCAGGGAGTTCGAACACAAGCGCAATAGACTGATCATGATCAGCCGCGTCAACCCGTCCAGCGCTGCGCTGCGTCCCGGACGCCCCGCCACCACCTCCTCGCTCAGCTCCTCGAACAGGTACTCCAGCCGTCGCACCTCCCCCGCCTGCTCAAGCCCCAGTTGCGCCAGCGCCACACAGGCGGCCGGCATTTGCACGCCTGCCGGCGCCAGGCTCGGGTCGGCGTCGATCAGCTGCCATACCAATTGCTGGCGCACCGTCAGAACATGCCCGTCACTGTCAGCCTCGGTCACGAAGGAATGGGGGATGGTCGGCGGGGTGAGAAAAAACATCGGGCCGGACTCGACGTACTGCTGGTCATCGAGATACACGCGCACGGTGCCGCTCTTGACGTAGTGCACCTGAAAGAAACGATCGTGGCGGTGGACCGGCATGTTGCGGCCGAAAAAGTCGGCCAGGTTGGCGAGCCGGTCGTAATGCACTTCGGCGTCGCTGTAACGCTGGTCGTACACCTGACCGATGTTGATGTTCGGGATCGGCTGGCGGTCAGTCATCACGCAGTACTCGTTTTTATTCTGGTTCAGGTGCCTGTCGTACTCATCCTGCCTCGAATCCGACAAGGCAACCAGTGCCCGGTCATTCTGTCACGCTTGACGATAGTTAACATATTAATTATAACTGTTAACACATTAACAATAGCCGCAGAGCCCTCATCCCTCTGCCATCGCCAGGAGACAAGCATGAGCCGTGCCCTGCATGACGTCGCGACCGGCACCCTGTTCGGGGTCGCGCTGAACTACCAGGGGCTGCTGAAGCAGCGCCTCGCCGAGTTCGAGCAACCGCCCTATCAGAAGCCGCCGCTCAAGCCTGTGCTATTCATCAAGACGCCCAATACCCGTAACCGGCACGACGCCGATGTGGTTCATCCCGGTCACGGCGAAATACTGCAACCAGGGCCGGCGCTTGGCGTGGTGATGGGCAAGTCGGCCAGTCGCGTCAGCGCCGCCCAAGCCTTGGACTACGTGGCCGGCTACACCGTCGTCAATGAATTCAGCCTGCCGGAAGACAGCTACTACCGCCCCGCCGTCAAGGCCAAGTGCCGGGACGGCTTCTGTGCCGTCGGCCCGGAACTGGTGCCGACCGCCCAGGTGACCGACCCTCACAGCCTGGCGATCACCCTGTATGTCAACGGCGAGGTACGCCAGCAAAACAGCACGGCGAACTTCGTCCGCAATATTCCCCAATTGATCGCCGAGATCAGCGAATTCATGACCCTGCATGCCGGCGACGTGCTGATCACCGGCACACCTGAAGGTCGGGTCGATGTCCAGCCCGGCGATCGTGTCGAAGTGGAGATCAGCGGCCTGGGCCGTCTCGTCAATACCGTCGTGGCCGAGGAAACAGGAGCAGGTTCATGAAACACGCGCGCATTCGTTTTGACGGCCAGATCCACGCCGTTACCGTTGAAGCCGACAACGCCGTGCGCCTGGCCGACGGTCGCCTGTTGGCCGAGGATCAGGTCCAGTGGCTGCCACCGGCGGAAGGCAGCATGTTCGCCCTGGGCCTGAACTACGCCGATCACGCCGCCGAACTGGCGTTCAAACCGCCGACCGAACCCCTGGCGTTCATCAAGTCACCCGGCACCTACACCGGCCACAACCAGGTGACCTGGCGCCCCGACAACGTCGCCTACATGCATTACGAGTGCGAACTGGTGGCGGTCATCGGCAAGGAGGCACGCAACGTCAAGCGCGAGGATGCATTGGACTACCTGGCCGGCTACACCGTGTGCAACGACTACGCGATTCGCGACTACCTGGAAAACTACTACCGCCCCAACCTGCGGGTGAAGAACCGCGACGCCACCACGCCTGTCGGCCCATGGATCGTCGATGTGGCCGATGTGCCGGACCCGAGCAACCTGACGCTGCGCACCTGGATCAACGGTGAACTGCGCCAGGAAGGCAGCACGAAGGACATGATTTTCGACATCCCCTACCTGATCGAATACCTGTCCGGCTTCATGACCTTGCAACCCGGCGACATGATCGCCACCGGCACGCCGGAAGGCCTGGCGGACGTGGTGCCCGGCGATGAAGTGATCGTGGAAGTGCAAGGCGTCGGTCGCCTGGTCAACCACATTGTCAGCGAAGCCGAGTTCTTCGCATCCCGTAAAGAGGCTTGAGCAGCATGATCAAACACTGGATCAACGGCCGTGAGGTCGAAAGCAAAGACGTCTTCGTCAACTACAACCCGGCCACTGGCGAAGCCATCGGCGAAGTTGCCAGCGGCGGTGCCGAGGAAGTGGCCCAAGCAGTCGCAGCAGCCAAGGAAGCGTTTCCGAAATGGGCCAACACCCCGGCCAAGGAACGCGCCCGACTGATGCGCAAACTCGGTGAGCTGATCGAGCAAAACGTGCCTAAGCTGGCCGAACTGGAAACCCTCGACACCGGTTTGCCGATCCACCAGACCAAGAACGTGCTGATCCCTCGGGCCTCCCACAACTTCGACTTCTTTGCCGAAGTCTGCACGCGGATGGACGGTCATACCTATCCGGTCGACGACCAGATGCTCAACTACACCCTGTACCAGCCGGTGGGGGTCTGTGGACTGGTATCGCCGTGGAACGTGCCGTTCATGACCGCGACCTGGAAGACCGCGCCATGCCTGGCATTGGGCAATACTGCCGTGCTGAAAATGTCCGAGCTGTCGCCGCTGACCGCCAACGAGCTGGGTCGCCTGGCGGTCGAGGCTGGCCTGCCCAATGGCGTGCTGAACGTGATCCAGGGCTATGGCGCAACCGCTGGCGATGCGTTGGTGCGCCACCCGGATGTGCGAGCGATTTCCTTCACCGGCGGCACTGCCACCGGCAAGAAAATCATGCAGACAGCCGGTTTGAAAAAGTATTCGATGGAACTGGGCGGCAAGTCGCCGGTACTGATTTTCGAAGACGCCGACCTTGAGCGGGCCCTTGATGCGGCGCTGTTCACCATTTTTTCCCTCAATGGCGAACGCTGCACCGCCGGCAGCCGGATCTTCATCCAGGAAAGCGTCTACCCGCAGTTCGTGGCCGAGTTCGCCGCCCGGGCCAAGCGCCTGATCGTCGGCGATCCGCAGGATCCGAAAACCCAGGTCGGCTCGATGATCACCCAGGCCCACTACGACAAGGTCACCGGCTACATCAAGATCGGTCTCGAAGAAGGTGCCACCCTCCTGGCCGGTGGCCTGGAACGTCCGGCCAATTTGCCGGCCCACTTGAGCCGCGGCCAGTTCATCCAGCCGACAGTGTTCGCCGACGTGAACAACAACATGCGTATCGCCCAGGAAGAAATCTTCGGGCCGGTGGTGTGCCTGATCCCGTTCAAGGACGAGGCCCAAGCCCTGCAATTGGCCAACGACACCGAATACGGCCTGGCCTCGTATATCTGGACCCAGGACATCGGCAAGGCCCATCGCCTGGCCCATGGCATCGAGGCCGGCATGGTGTTCATCAACAGCCAGAACGTACGTGACCTGCGCCAGCCTTTCGGCGGCGTAAAGGGTTCCGGAACCGGCCGCGAAGGTGGACAGTACAGCTTTGAAGTGTTCGCCGAGATCAAGAACGTCTGCATTTCCATGGGCAGTCATCACATACCGCGGTGGGGGGTGTAAACCCAACCAAGCCTGATGATAAACCCTGCGGCGAGGGGATTTATCCCTGTTCCTGTGGGAGCAAGGCTTGCCCGCGATGAAGGCGATGCGGTTTTTTCAGAAATCGGGGCGCCTGTTTCGCGAGCAAGCTTTGCTCCCACATAGAGGGGATATCCCTCACCACAGGCGCTGTGACTCACCGATTACTCGAAGCTCAACAAGAACAATTTTTTCAGGAGAATCATCATGGGCGAAGTCGTCCTGGCTGCGAAAATCTGCCACGTTCCCTCGATGTACCTGTCCGAGCTGCCCGGCAAGCACCACGGCTGCCGCGCGGCGGCGATTGCCGGCCACAAGGAGATCGGCCGCCGCGCCCGCGAACTGGGCGCCGACACTGCCGTGGTGTTCGACGTGCACTGGCTGGTCAACAGTGCCTATCACGTCAACAGTGGCGAACAATTCAAAGGCATCTACACCAGCAACGAACTGCCGCACTTCATCAAGAACATGGAGTACGAGTACTCGGGGGCCCCGGAACTGGGCGAATTGATCGCCGCCGAGGCCAATGCCGCCGACGTGCGCACCCTGGCCCACAACATCCCAAGCCTGGAGCTGGAATACGGCACGCTGGTGCCCATGCGCTACATGCACATGGATGTCCCGCAGGCACAGAAATTTAACGTCGTGTCGATTGCCGCCTGGTGCGCCTGGCACCGTCTGCAAGACAGCTTCACCTTTGGCGCCGCCGTGCGCCGGGCCATCGAGAAAAGCGATCGCAAGGTACTGGTGCTGGCTTCCGGCTCGCTGTCGCACCGTTTTTCCGATGATCGCGACGCCGAAGCCAACATCCACAACTGGACCCGCGAGTTCGATAAACAAGTCGACCTGCACGTCGTCGAACTGTGGCGCCAGGGCCGCTGGAAAGAGTTCTGCGCCATGCTTCCGGACTACGCCGAACACTGCTTTGGCGAAGGCAAGATGCATGACACGGCGATGCTGCTGGGGCTGCTCGGCGGACCGGACTACGACAAGCCCGCCGAGATCATCACCGAACCTTTCGGCAGTTCCGGCACCGGACAGATCAACGCTGTCTTCCCCGTTTGACACTGCGGCCGTACGGCATCCCCGTGCGGCCTGAAGGAGCCGTTCATGCCGCATTTCATCGCTGAATACACCGACAACATCGAACAGCAGGCCGACCTGCCCGGCCTGTTTGAAAAGGTCCACGCCTTGCTGGGCGACAGCGGCGTGTTTCCCCTGGGCGGCATCCGCAGCCGTGGCGTGCGCCTGGACACCTGGCGCATGGCCGACGGCAAGCACGACTACGCCTTCGTTCACATGACCTTGAAAGTCGGCCATGGCCGCGACCTCGCCACGCGCCAGAAAGTCGCGGAAAAACTCTTCGAGGTGATCACCGCGCATTTCGCCGAACTCCAGGCCCAACGCCTGCTGGCCCTGTCCTTCGAGATGATCGAGCTGCACGAACAGCTCAATTTCAAGGCCAACAACGTCCACGCCTTCCTCAAGGGCCAGGCCAGCTGAATCCGTCTGCCCCGCGCTCCCCATCGGCCTCTCTGACAAAAAGTACAAGATAATGAGCACAGCCAATACCGCCGACACTGCCGGCACTGTCGCGCACGACCGCACCCATGCCACCATCACCTGGCGGCTGATGCCGCTGCTGCTGGTCTGTTACCTCTTCGCCCACCTGGATCGCATCAACATCGGTTTCGCGAAGATGCAGATGAGCGCCGACCTGCAGTTCAGCGACACGGTCTACGGTGTTGGCGCCGGGCTGTTCTTCATCGCCTATGCACTGTTTGGCGTACCCAGCAACATGGCCCTGGATCGCGTCGGTCCGCGGCGCTGGATCGCCACGCTGATGGTGGTCTGGGGCGCCTTGTCCACCGGCATGTTCCTCATCGAAAGCGCCGCCGGTTTCTACCTGTTGCGCTTTCTGCTCGGCGTGGCCGAGGCCGGTTTCTTTCCTGGCATCCTGGTTTTCCTCAACCGTTGGTATCCGGCCCGGCGCCGGGCCCAGGTGACCGCGTTGTTCGCCATCGCCGTGCCGATGGCCGGGGTGATTGGCGGGCCATTGTCCGGCGGCATTCTCGAGCATTTCCATGACCTTGGCGGCCTGCGCGGCTGGCAATGGATGTTCGTCATCGAAGGGCTGCCGGTGATCCTCCTGGGCCTCGTCGTGCTCAAGTGCCTGCCGGACAGTTTCGAGGCGGTCAAGTGGCTCACACCACAAGCCAAGCAGCAACTGCGCGAACAACTGAGTCTTGAAGAACAGCGCAAATCCATCACCTCGTTCTCGGCGATCCTCAACAACCCGCAGGTCTGGTTGCTGGTAGCGGTGTACTTCGCCGTGATGCTGGCGGTGAACACCCTGGCCTTCTGGATGCCCACCCTGATCCACGGCGCCGGCATCGGCAGCGACGGCAAGGTCGGGCTACTCAGCGCCGTGCCCTATCTGGCCGGCTGCTTCTTCATGATCGGTTGCGGGCGTTCCTCTGACCGCAATCGCGAACGCCGCTGGCACCTGTGTGTGCCGCTGTTGATGGCAGCGCTGGGCATTGCGCTCGCCGGGCTTTCACCCGGCAACCCGACCCTGGTGCTGGCTGGCCTGATCGTCGCCGGCATGGGCGCCAGCGCGGCGTTGCCGATGTTCTGGCAATTGCCGCCGGCGTTCCTGTCCAACGGTACCCAAGCCGCCGGGATCGCGCTGATCAGCTCCTTCGGCAGCATCGCCTCATTCTTCGCGCCCTACCTGATCGGCTGGATGCGCGACACCACCCAGAGCGCCAGCCTCGCCCTGTATGTGCTGGCCCTGCTCATCGCCCTTGGCGGCTTGCTGGTGCTGCGCACCCGGGCCGCCATCGTCAATCCTCACTAAGAGACCCTTGCCATGCTCGACCAGAACTTCATCCAGCAAGCCGCCGCCCGCCTCGACCAAGCCGAGCGCTGCCGCGAGCAGGTGCGGCAGTTTTCCCTCGACCACCCGGACATCACCATCGAGGATGCCTACGCCATCCAGCGTGCGTGGGTGGCACAAAAGATCAAGGACGGGCGCAAGCTGGTCGGCCACAAGATCGGCCTGACCTCCCGGGCCATGCAGGTATCGTCGAACATCACCGAGCCGGACTACGGCGCGCTGCTCGACGACATGTTTTTCGACGAAGGCACCGACATCCCGTTCGAGCGCTTCATCGTGCCACGGGTGGAAGTGGAGCTGGCGTTCATTCTCGGCAAGCCGTTGAAAGGCCCGAACGTGACGGTGTTCGACGTGCTCGACACCACCGAATGGGTGATCCCGGCGCTGGAAATCATCGATGCGCGTATCCAGCAGATCGATCCGCAGACCAAGGCAACCCGCAAGGTCTTCGACACCATCTCCGACAACGCCGCCAATGCCGGCGTGGTCATGGGCGGTCGCGCCGTACGCCCGACCGAGATTGACCTGCGCAAAGTGCCGGCGGTGCTCTACCGCAACGGCGTGATCGAAGAATCCGGCGTCTCGGCGGCGGTGCTCAATCACCCGGCCAAAGGCGTGGCCTGGCTGGCGAACAAGCTGGCGGCTTATGACGTTACGCTGCAACCAGGACAGATCATCCTCGGTGGTTCCTTCACCCGCCCCGTGGCCGCCAACCCCGGCGATACCTTCCATGTCGACTACGACATGCTCGGTTCCATCGCCTGCCGTTTCGTCTGATCGGAGACCGCCTCATGGACATGCCCATCAATACCTTCAAGCAACGCCTGCGCAGCGGCGAGGCGCAGATCGGCCTGTGGCTGGGGTTGGCCGATGCCTACTGTGCGGAACTGGCGGCCAATGCCGGCTTCGACTGGCTGCTGATCGACGGTGAACACGCGCCCAACGACTTGCGCACCCTGCTCGGCCAACTCCAGGCCGTGGCCCCCTACCCCAGCCAGCCGGTGATACGTCCAGTGATCGGTGACACGGCACTGATCAAGCAAGTGCTCGACATCGGCGTGCAGACCTTGCTGGTGCCGATGGTGGAAAGTGCCGGGCAGGCGCGCGAACTGGTGCGCGCCATCCACTACCCGCCCCACGGTGTACGTGGTGTAGGCAGCGCACTGGCCCGGGCGTCACGCTGGAACAGCATCCCCGGCTATCTCGATAAAGCCGATGAACAGATGTGCCTGCTGGTGCAGATCGAAAGCCGCGAAGGCCTGGCCAACCTGGATGCCATTGCGGCGGTGGAAGGCGTGGATGGGGTCTTTATCGGCCCGGCGGACTTGAGCGCGTCCATGGGCTTTCGTGGCAATCCAGGGCACCCGGATGTGCAAGCGGCCATCGAAGACGCCATCGCCCGCATCCGCAAGGCTGCTAAAGCGGCCGGGATTCTCAGCGCCGATGAGAAACTGGCCCGCCGCTACATCGAACTCGGCGCGGCATTTGTCGCGGTGGGCGTGGATACGACGGTGTTGATGCGGGGTTTGCAAACGCTGGCGGCGATGTTCAAAGACACACCAAAACCTGCGGCTGGCGGCGTGTACTGAGTTTGCCGCATCCCATGTGGCGAGGGGATTTATCCCCGCTGGACTGCGCAGCAGGCCCTATATCTGCCGACTCGGTGTTTCGGGTCCATCAAGGTGGCTTTTCCAGGGGCTGCTGCGCAGCCCAACGGGGATAAATCCCCTCGCCACAAAAGCTGACCTCTCTTGGCGATCTCAACGCCTGATCGCCTTCAGGTCATTGAGCAACCCCAGCAACGTCTGCAATTTTTCCTCCCCTAACTTGTCCTGCAGACGCTGGTAATTCTCTTCCATGCTCTGGCTCATCGAATCGAAGCTCGCTTGCCCTTGCGGCGCCAGGCGCACCAGCACCCGGCGCTGATCCTGTTCGGCCTTGCGCCGCTCCACCATGCCCGCCGCTTCCATGCGCACCAGCACACCGGTCATGCTGGGCTTGAGGATGCAGGCCAGCTCGGCCAGGCGATTGATCTCCAGCTCGTCGTGCTGGCTGAGAATACGGATGACCCGCCATTGCTGCTCGGTCAAGCCATGTTGATTGAGGGAAGGTCGGAAAAACCCCATGGCCGCTTCACGGGCCTGTAGCAGGGTGAGGGTCAAGGATTGGCGCGGTTTGGGCATGGAGAGTAGTCGCGAGGAGGATTAGTTAACGAGTTAACTAAATCCTAACAGCTTCGGCGCCGAGTTACCTGTGGCAAGAGGATTATTCCCCTGCCACAAGGATTGGACTCGCGCCTGAACGCCTGTAACAGCTCAAGCGCCCTTGATCACGCCCTTGAGCACCTCTTTGAAATGCTCGACCTGTTCCTCGCTGAACTGGCCGAACACCTTGTCCTGCTGCTCCTTGGCGATGGCCCAGAGCCCTTCGGTCTCATCGATGCCTTTGACAGTCAGGCGTACCCGCTCGCCCTCATCGCTCACCAGCCCCTTGCGCTTGAGGTTGGCCACGGCTTCTTCGATCTCGCGCACCGGCATCGCCACTTCCCGCTGCAGGTCGCACAGGTTCAGCCCGGCGTCGTTCTCCAGCACCATCAACATCCGCGCTTCGCTGGTGCGTAACCCCGTGGACAACTGACGTGGCTGGTAGCTGGCCTGGTAGGCCCGCAGTGCCTGGGTCATCAGGTAATACAGGTTGTGGCTCAAGCGCCCCTGGAAGTGGCTGCTGGGGGACTGGCCCTCTTCCCGCCTGGTCATGCGAGTGTGGGGCAAGACCATCGAGTAAGCGCCCTGGTGGTAGAGCAGCGGTGAGCGGCCGAAGTCATCAAAAGCCACGACCTTGCCGATCATGATCCAATGATCGCCGCCATCGACCTGCTGGAATTTTTCACAGTGAAAACGCGCCGAGCAGTCCACAAATACCGGAGCACCGCCTTCGCCGATGTCGAATTGGATTTCAGCGAAACGGTCCTCCTTGGGCCGGGCGAAGTTGTTCGACAGGTCTATCTGGTCGGCGGCCAGCACGTTCACCGCAAAATGGCTGGCGGCTTCGAACACCTCGTGACTGCTGGAGCGCTTGTCGATGCTCCACAGGATCAGTGGCGGGTCCAGGGACACCGAGTTGAAACTGTTGGCCGTCACACCGACCTTGCGGCCATCTTCAGTGGCAGCCGTGACCACGGTCACGCCGGTGGCAAAGTTACCCAGGGCCCGGCGGAACGCACGGGTGTCGAAAGCGGTATTACAAAGACTGGACATGCAAGACTCCCGGCCGCCTCAAGCGACGGCCTCGATTATTGTTCTGGAGGACAGGCGGTCAAACCATGGAAGGGTCAGGCTCAAGGCCCATCAACTCACGACCGAGGATCTGCGCGCAGACGTCGTAGTCGGTGTAGGCATGGGCGCCGGTCAGGTGGGCGTCGCGGAACAATCGCTGCAATTCATTGTTTTCGAACCAGGCGCCGCCACCGGCCGCCTCCATCAAACGGTCGACGGCCTGGATGCACATCTTGGTGGCGTAGCCCTGGTTGGTCCGCCAGAACGCCAGGGTTTCCCGGCTTGGGTATTCGTGGCGCTCGCCGTACTCGGCGTGCTCCTGCCAGGTTTTTTCCAGGAAGGCACGGGCTGCCGCCACCTGATGGGTAGACTCGGCCAGGCGCATCAACGCCGGGGTGGCGGCACCGACGGCCGCACCGGTATAGGCCCGTACGCGGTTCCTGGTTTTCTCGCGAAAGACCTCCAGCATGCGTTCGGCCACGCCCAGGCTGACCGTGGAGAAACCGCTGGCGAAGTACGGCCGGTACGGTGAGTAGAAAATCTTGCTGTCAGGGTACAGACCGAACCCGCCGGACTTGCCTTCCATCATGTCCTTGGCTTTCTGGATCCGATGTTCCGGCACGAAAGCGTTGTCAATGATCAAGGTCTTGCTGCCACTGCCACGCATGCCCACCGCGAACCAGTCATCGCGAATTTCATAGTCACTGCGCGGCAGCACCGCAAAGCAATAATCCTGGGTGCCTTCGGCGTTTTTACGGCGAAACCCCACGATCGCCCATTCGGCATGATCGCAGCCGCTGCTCCAGCCCATTTCACCGCTGAACATCACACCGCCCTCGACTTCCTCGGTGCGACCAAACGGTGCGATGCTGCTGCTGGCGGTGGCATCGGGGTCATCGCCCCAGATGTCCTGCTGGGCCTTGGCCGGGAACATTGCCAACTGATGGCTGTGGGTGCACAACAGGCTCATGGCCCAGGCCGTGCTGGCACAGGCACCGGCCAGCAGCGCGATGCAGTCGGCGAACTGCGGCAGGGAAATCTCCAGGCCACCGTATGGTTTTGGCTGGAAGGCCCGGTGCATGCCAATGCTTTTGAGCAAGGCGATATTCTCGGCAGGCACGCTACGGTCTTTCTCCGCCTGGAAGGCATTGGCGGCAATGACCGGCAGGAGGGGCTTGAGGTCTTCGAGCAGCGGATTTGGCTTTTTCATGGACGGGCTCTTTTATTATTGGCATCTGCCGATCCCGCCTTTGCCCGACAACCCAAGGTTGCACAAGCAAAGGGATCAGCGATTAAGGCCGGTCCAGTAT
This sequence comes from Pseudomonas sp. 43mfcvi1.1, assembly GCF_900115935.1. Taxonomy (NCBI): domain Bacteria; kingdom Pseudomonadati; phylum Pseudomonadota; class Gammaproteobacteria; order Pseudomonadales; family Pseudomonadaceae; genus Pseudomonas; species Pseudomonas sp. 43mfcvi1.1. Next base: position 32,201 of record NZ_UETT01000025.1, read on the forward strand.
GGGCAATCGCAAGCAGGTGAAAAATGCACCTTCCAGATCCAAGATTGTACTTTTCATGGGGCAGGTTTCGGTCCCATGGCGCGCTCGGTCAAATACCCCGGCACGGATGATCAAGACAGGCGCCCTCATCAGGGCCCTTAATAGAGCCATCCCCTGCAATGCCTTGTGTAGGCGTTGCAACGGAGTTTCCTTTCACTTTGTCAGGTTGCGTCATGATCAATATCGAAACGCCCACCTATTACACGGCCACCAAGAAATACAACCTCAGCTTCCCCACCCTGGAACAGGACGTAGAAGCCGATGTCGTGGTGATTGGCGGCGGTTTCTCCGGCATCAATACCGCGCTGGAGCTCGCCGAAAAAGGCATCACCAACATCGTGGTGCTGGAGGCGCGTTACCTTGGGTTCGGCGGCACCGGGCGCAATGGCGGACAGATCATGGCCGGCATCGGTCACGACCTGGAAAAGATCAAGAAGGACGTAGGTGAAGACGGCCTGCGCCAGGTCTTCGAGATCAGCGACCTGGGCGCCGACATCATCAAGGACCGTATCGCCAAATACGATATCGACGCCGATTTCTGCCACGGCTACGGCTACATGGGTTTCAACGCCCGCCAGGAAAAGACCCTGCGGGCTTGGGAAAAAGACTTCAAGTCGATCAACAGCAAGCACGAGATCCGCTTTCTCGGCGGCTCCGACGTGCAGCAGATCATCGGCTCCAAGGCCTACGGCAGCGCATTGCTGCACATGGGCGGCGGGCATGTGCACTCGCTGAACCTGTTGCTGGGTGAAGCCAAGGCCCTGGTCAGCCACGGTGTGCGGATTTTCGAGAACAGCCCGGCCCTGGAAGTCAGCTATGGCGAACGCATCACCGTGCGCACCGGACGCGGCTCGGTGAAGGCCTGCAAGCTGCTTTGGGCCTGCGACAGTTTCCTCAACAAGCTGGAGCCGGAACTGCACCGTTCGACCATCAACACCTACGCCTTCCAGATGATGACCGAGCCGTTGTCGGACGAACTGATCCAGCGCATCAGCCCGATTCGCGGCGCCTACAGCGACATTCGTCCGGTGATCGACTATTACCGCGTCACCAACGAAAACCGCCTGCTGTTCGGCGCCGCCACGCCATTGGTGGAGCATATCCCCCAGGATCTCAAGGCCTGGAACCGGCGCCTGATGCTGAAAATTTTCCCGTACCTCAAGAACGTGAAGATCGACCTGGCCTGGGGCGGCCCGATGGCGTGCAGCCCGAACCTGTTTCCGCAGATCGGCACCCTGCCCGGCCGCAGCAACGCGTTTTTCGTCCAGGGCTACTCAGGTTTTGGCGTCACCCCAAGCCACATTATCTGCAAGGTGCTGGCCGAGGGCATGAGCGAAGGCTCGGCGCGCTACGACCTGGTCAGCTCGATCCATCGCCCGACCATCATCGGCAAAGACGCCATTCGTCCATTGCTGCTGACCGCCGGCAAGTCCTGGCATCAGCTGTCGGGTTACTGGAACGGCCGGCGCTGAGACGAGCGGTTGAACATAAACCCGGTGGCGAGGGGATTTATCCACGCTGGCTGCGAAGCAGCCAAAAAGCAGCACAGATACAAGTTTTTCAGGGCCGCTGCGCGCCCAGCGGGGATAAATCCCCTCGCCAAAAAAGCCCCATTCAACTTCGCTGTTTTTCACTCACCAGGAGTCACTGCCATGCCCCTCATCACCCTCGAAAAAGACATCCAGCTGTCCGACCTGGACGCCTGGGGCACCGTCGCCGATCTCGGTTCGCAGATTCTCGAAGGCGAAGTCAAGGCCTTCGGCAAGATGACCTTCGGCGCCCCCACCGACCCGGTCAGCAGCGCCTACTTCGGCACCACCCAAGGCAAGTTCCGGATGGTCTACCCGTTCGCCGAACAAGCCACCGTGGTCACCGGTGAAGTGGTCCTCACCGACGAGGCCACCGGCCAGAGCACCCGCTACACGGCCGGCGACAGCTGGTTCGTGACCAAGGGCACGCCGGTGCTGTGGGAAGTGGTCAGCGAAAGTTTCGTCAAGCACTACTTCGCGGTAGTCTGACCGCACCGGGCTGCCGGCCCCACCGGCGGCCCCTTGCGAAGGTTTGCCCCATGAACGTCATCCCGACCCAGGACATCGCCGGCCAGTGCCTGCACGCCTTCACCCAGCTGGTTCCTGTCAGTCGGGCGGCGTTCTACTGCGTGGATCGACACCTGCAAGTCCACGACTTCAGCCTCCATGGGATGAGCGGCGAGATGCACCGCGACTACCTGGACAACTACCGCCAGTTCGACCCACTGCATCCGCGCCGCTGTGCGTCCAGCGAGCTGGCCGTGGTGCCGTTGGGGCTGGCGATGGCTCGCCAACCGCTGCGTGACAACCATCGTTATCGCGACTTTCTGCAACGCTACGGCGTGGTCGACGTGGTGGAAGTCTTCGCCCATCGAGACGGCCAGCCCCAAGCCGCGATTTCGTTGCTGCGCACCGCCGAGCAAGGTGTCTTCACCTCTCAGCAGTTGAGCCAACTGAACGCGTTGCAGGCCTTGCTGCAACTGGCCGTGGCCCATCTACCGGCCCATGAAGATGCACTGGCCGACCTGACGCCCAAGGAGCGCCAGATCGCCTGGCTACTGCGCCAAGGCGTCAGCAACAAACAATTGGCCCGGGAACTGGACGTCGGCTTGCCGACCATCAAGACTCACCTGATCCACCTGTTCCGCAAAGTCGGTGTGAGCAGTCGCACCGAGTTGGTCAGCGCACTGTTCCTCTGATCAACCATTTGGTTGATAGGCCGTCGTTGCCCGGCGCTCCATGATCCGAGTGGCTACTTCAACCACCGGAGCCTTGCAATGAGCACATCTTCAGACTGGATCACCGTCGGCGCCCTGGCCGATGGCTTTGCCCCCGAAGCCTTCATCCTGCCAAACCTGGCTGACCTGGACGGCAAGACCTTCACCCTGCATTTCGCCAACGGCTGGCAGATCGAGCACCGCTTCGAACAGGACACCCTGACCTGGAGCGCCGCCGATGGGCATTCCAGCGGCACCGCGACCTACCGGGCCACATCCGTACGCCCGGGCCTGTACCTGGTGGACTTCATCAAGCGCGAAGGCGAGCTGACGTCGTCGGTAAGCCTGGTGCTCGATACCGCCAGCGCCGCCTTCACCGCCGTGATCGGCCGCATGCCGAGCCAGCAAGAAACCGGTGAAGGTCTCTACAGCCGCGCGTTGACCGGCAAGCCCCTGACCTCGGTTCAAACGCAATTCCTGCACGGCAGTCTCGACCGTCCCTGGCAGCCTGGCCTGTGCCCGCACGCACCGACCACCGAGCTGGTGGGGCTGCGCAACCTGTATCGCTACAGCCCGAGCGAAGTCTACGAACACATTTACCTCAACGACCAGTTCTACTCCTGGCAGTGCCTCAAGGGCGTTGAGCAAGGCCTGTGCGACACCGATCGCTGCGACACCTACAGGATCGCCGATCAGTTGTACCTGTTCGTGTGGCGAGAAAAGATCATCCCGACCCTGGGCCTGGTGCTGATCGACCTGCAACAGCACCGCAGCGACGGCAAAATCTTCGGCTACGCCGGTGAATCCTTCGATGAGTTTTCCAACTTCCCGGTCAGTTCCTACTGCCAGGTGCTCAATCAGACGGAGTACCCCGATGCCTGAATCACGCACCGTGGTGATCACCGGTGCCGGCACCGGCATCGGTGCGGCCTGCGCCCGCCTGCATGCCGCCGAAGGCGCCAACCTGGTACTGATCGGCCGCCGTCGCGAGCCCCTGGAAGCGCTCGCCGAGGACATCGGCGGCCTGGTGCTGGTGGGCGACGCAGCCTGCCCCAACACCTGGGACGGCTTCGTCGAGCAGATTCGCACGCGTTTTGGCCGACTCGATGTGCTGCTGGCCTGTGCCGGTGGCATGGGATTGGGCAGCGCCACCGAAACCGCCCCGTCGTCCTGGGAGGCAGCCATGCGCAGCAATCTCGACAGCGCCTTCTACAGCGCCCGGGCTTGCCTGCCACTGCTGCGGGAAAGCGCCGGCAACATTGTGCTGATCGCCTCCATTGCTTCATTGGCGGCGGGCCCGCACGTGTGCGGCTACACCACCGCCAAGCATGCTCTGCTGGGTCTCAACCGCTCCCTGGCCAGGGACTATGGGCCTCACGGCGTGCGGGTCAATGCGGTTTGCCCTGGCTGGGTGCGCACGCCCATGGCCGATGAAGAGATGCAGGTATTGATGCAATTCCATGGCGAAACCTTGCAGCAGGCCTATGACCGGGTCTGCGCCGACGTGCCGTTGCGCAGGCCGGCCAGCGCGACGGAAATCGCCAACGTCTGCCGTTTCCTGGCCTCGCCTGAAGCGTCCATCATCACCGGGGCGACGCTGGTGGCCGATGGCGGCTCCAGCATCGTCGACGTGCCGACGCTGGCCTTCAGCCGGATGGAGGCCAGCGATGTCTGACGATCTGGATTTCAGCGGCCAGACCGTACTGGTCACGGGCGGTGCACAAGGTATTGGCCGGGCCATCGTCGAAGCGTTTGCCCTGCGCGGGGCCCAGGTGGTCATCGCCGACCTGGGCCTGGCCCGGGCCGAGGCAGTGGCCGACGAATTGACCGCCGTGGGCTGTCAGGTGCAAGCCGTGGGCGTCGACCTGGCCGACGCGACGGCGATATTCGGGATGATGACCGCGCTGGAGCAACGCTTGGGCCGGCTGGATATCCTGGTGCACAACGCCGGGTATTTTCCACTGACGCCATTCGCCGAGATCACCCCGTCGATACTTGAACGAACGCTGGCGGTGAACCTGTCGGCGCTGTTCTGGCTGACCCAGGCCGCACTGCCGATGTTCCGGCGCCAGGGCCGAGGCTGCGTGCTGGTGACATCCTCGGTCACCGGGCCGCGGGTAGCGTATCCGGGGCTCAGCCACTACGCGGCCTCCAAGGCCGGGGTCAATGGTTTCATTCGCAACGCCGCGCTGGAACTGGCGGCCGAGAATGTCCGCGTGAACGGGGTCGAACCGGGCATGATCGCCACACCGGCCATGGCCAACCTGGGCGACGATGAGGTCAATCAGGACATCGCCTGCCGGGTGCCGCTGGGTCGACTGGGCCAACCGAACGACATCGCAGGCGCCATGCTGTTCCTGGCATCGAGCCTGGCCGGCTATGTGACCGGACAGACCTTGGTGGTCGATGGCGGTTCGACCTTGCCGGAGGTTTGAACCTGAATGGGGGTGAGTCTGCTTGCGGTGGGGGTGGCTGGACCACCGTCATCGCGAGCAGGCTCGCTCCCACATTTTATCCAGCCATCAACTCTCTCTGTGGGAGATTCTATGTTGCAGGGGAACCCTGCAACCGTGAATTTGGTTGGTATTCGCTCTGATTTTTCATCAGGGCGAATGCTACCCGACA
>NZ_UETT01000023.1:0-45144 GCF_900115935.1 Pseudomonas sp. 43mfcvi1.1
CGGTGGTTGGCGATGGCTTGAGTGATTTTCAGGTCTTCGCGGTAAACGACGATTTCGGCCTTCGCTACATCGATACCAATAACCGTTGGTGAGTTAAGGATTGTCATGACGAATCCTCGGAGCTAGGGTTTAGGTGCTTGTCGGGGTCTACCTTTGCGCTGGCTTGCCTCTATCGTCGGTTTTACCGATGAATTCCTTATCGGCGCTTTAGGTAGAAAGGGCGGAACGAGAAGTCTCCCACGGTCCGTACTGGCTAGAGTCGGAATCGAGCTTTTAGTCCCGCCCACCCCTTCAAGTCTAAACATACAAGCGAGCCTGCTCGCGATGGCGGTGTATCAGTCAATGCAGATGTTGACCGACATACCGCCATCGCGAGCAGGCTCGCTCCCACAGGGGATTTGTGTTGCTGTTCTGCTGACCTGCGAGTCAATAAAACCGCCGTTTCAGCGCAAATGACAGATGGTCGGCGAAAGTGCGTTTAACGCACCATTTTCGGTATACTGCCCGGCCTTCGGTCGGTTCACCCGGCCATAATTCGTACAACAAGCCACGCCGGTTTCCTGCGTGGCTTGTTGTTTTTTGACGCGCCTGCGGGCGCCCAGAGAGAAGAGGCACGACGATGAGTGCACTGGTTGGCGTGATCATGGGCTCCAAGTCCGATTGGTCCACCCTTAGCCACACCGCCGATATGCTGGAAAAGCTCGGCATCCCTTACGAGGTGAAAGTGGTCTCCGCCCACCGTACCCCGGACCTGCTGTTCCAGTACGCCGAAGAGGCCGAGGCGCGTGGCATCGAGGTGATCATCGCCGGTGCCGGTGGCGCCGCCCATCTGCCAGGCATGTGTGCGGCCAAGACCCACCTGCCGGTGCTGGGCGTGCCGGTCCAGTCTTCGATGCTCTCGGGCGTCGATTCGCTGCTGTCGATCGTGCAGATGCCGGCCGGCATCCCGGTCGCTACCCTGGCCATCGGCAAGGCCGGTGCGATCAACGCGGCCCTGCTGTCGGCAAGCATCCTGGGCGCCAAGCATCCAGAATTTCATACCGTGCTGAAAAAATTCCGCGCTGAACAGACAGACAGTGTCCTGGACAATCCAGACCCACGTATTGCCTGAGGTTGTTGACGAATGAAGATCGGTGTAATCGGTGGCGGCCAGTTGGGTCGCATGTTGGCCCTGGCGGGTACGCCGCTGGGGATGAACTTCGCTTTCCTGGATCCGGCGCCGGACGCCTGCGCCGCGGCACTGGGTGAACACCTGCGGGCCGACTACGGCGATCAGGATCACCTGCGCCAATTGGCCGATGAAGTCGACCTGGTGACCTTCGAGTTCGAAAGCGTCCCGGCCGAAACCGTGGCCTTCCTGTCCCAGTTCGTCCCGGTCTACCCGAGTGCCGAAGCCTTGCGCATCGCCCGCGACCGCTGGTTCGAAAAGAACATGTTCAAGGACCTGGGCATCCCCACGCCGGCCTTCGCCGACATTCAATCCCAGGCCGACCTGGACGCCGCCGTTGCCGCCATCGGCCTGCCGGCCGTGCTCAAGACCCGCACTTTGGGTTACGACGGCAAGGGCCAGAAAGTCCTGCGCACCCCTGAAGACGTGGCCGGTACGTTTGCCGAGCTTGGTAGCGTGGGTTGCCTGCTGGAAGGCTTCGTACCGTTCACCGGCGAAGTCTCGCTGATCGCCGTGCGGGCCCGCGACGGTGAAATCCGCTTCTACCCGCTGGTGCACAATACCCACAAGGACGGCATCCTCAAGCTGTCTGTCGCTAGCACCGATCACCCGTTGCAGGCCCTGGCCGAGGACTACTCCAGCCGGGTGCTCAAGCAGCTCGATTATGTCGGCGTGATGGCGTTCGAGTTCTTTGAAGTGGACGGCGGCCTCAAGGCCAACGAAATCGCGCCTCGGGTACACAATTCCGGGCACTGGACCACCGAAGGCGCCGAGTGCAGCCAGTTCGAAAACCACCTGCGGGCGGTGGCCGGGCTGCCGCTGGGGTCGACCGCCAAGGTCGGTGAGAGCGCAATGCTCAACTTCATCGGCAAGGTCCCGGATAGCGAGAAAGTCCTGGCGATCGCTGACTGCCATTTGCACCACTATGGCAAGGCGTTCAAGGCCGGACGCAAGGTCGGTCACGCCAACCTGCGCTGCGCTGACCGGGCCACGCTGGCTCAGCAGATCATCAAGGTCGAGACGCTGATCGCCGAACAATAATCTGGAACGACGGTGGAACCATTCGTCGGCTAATCTCTCTCATGGCTAAGTGCCAAAGTCTGACTAGGCTTTGGCCATAGCTATCCAACCAGAGGGAAATGCCATGGGAATCATCGGAACCATTTTTATCGGCTTGATCGTTGGCCTGCTGGCACGCTTCCTGAAACCAGGCGATGACAGCATGGGCTGGATCATGACCATCCTGCTCGGTATCGGCGGTTCGTTGGCAGCCACTTACGGTGGCCAGGCCCTGGGCATCTACCAGGCCGGTCAAGGCGCGGGCTTCATCGGTGCCCTGGTGGGCGCGATTGTGTTGCTGGTGATCTACGGCCTGATCAAAAGAAACTGATTCAAATGCGACAAAGCCCTCTCTGCGTGGCGCGCAGAGGGGGCTAGAATGCCCGGCGTTGCACTTCCTACTCATTGCCGAGCCCTTTCATGCGCCGTCTAGTGTTGACCCTTCTTTTGCTGGGCAGTGGCCTGGCCCATGCTGCCGAACTGCCGGAAACCGACTGGCTCGAACTGATGCCCAAGTCGGACCAGAAAGCCCTCGAGGCCATGCCCGAGATCGACCACAACTCCCCGGAAGCCAACGGCACCTTCACCGAAAAAGGCGGCCTGAAGCAGAGCAAGGGCTTGCCGGCGGTGATGTATTCGACCAAGACCGTGGCGTCGATGAATGACAAGCACATTCGTATCGGCGGTTACCCGGTGCCCCTGGAAAGTGATGCCAAGGGCCGTAGCACGCTGTTCTTCCTGGTGCCTTACCCGGGCGCCTGCATCCACGTCCCGCCACCGCCGCCTAATCAACTGGTGTTGGTGCGCTATCCCAAGGGCTTGAAGCTGGACGACATCTATACGCCGCTCTGGGTAACGGGCACGTTGAAGATCGAAAAGGTCGACAACGATTTGGCGAGTGCGGCGTATGCGCTGGATGCGGAGAAGGTGAGGGTGGTGCAGGAGGCGGATCTGTAGCGCCAGCGTAGTTCCACTGTGGGAGCGAGCCTGCTCGCGATAGCGGGCTGACAGTCGACATCTGCATTGACTGGTGCAGCGCTATCGCGAGCAGGCTCGCTCCCACAAGGGATTTGTGGTGTGGCTTAGAGCGGCTTGCTACCGATGCTCACGCCCAGGGTATGACTGGCCTGTGGCAACAACGTCACCACATCGTCCATTACATTCGCTGTCTCGATGCACAACATGCGCTGCCAGCCATCGTCGGCCATGTCGCTGAAGGCCTTGGCGCGTTCGGTCCAGGGGTTCCAGATCACCGCCGAGCGCGAACCGCTGCTGGTCAGTTCGATCCGGCGTTCCCAGTGCGGGTCAAGGATGCTCAGCGTCGGCGGGGTATCGAGGTAGATGCGGTCGGTTTCGCCGGCAAAGTGCAGGTTGCCGGCCTGGGTATGGGTGTTCCAGTCGTCCAGGGTCTCGATGTAGCTCAAGCCATCCACCCCTTCGACCTGCACGTTGCGCACGTCGCTCACGGCGAAATAGCTGTGCAGCGCCTGGCTGAGGCTGACGGTTTCGCTGCCACGGTTATGGCTGGTGAGGTGGATGTGCAACTGCTCGTCCATCACGATAGTCAGCGTCAGGTCCACCTGGTGCGGCCAGCCCGAGAGACCGTTCTCGGGATAGGGCAGCACAAATTCCACCTTCAGGCTCTCGCCTTCGGTTTCGATGCCCTTCAACTCCCAGTCCATCGCCCGCACCAGGCCATGGGCGGTGGCTGGATCGTTGCTCACGCGCATGGCTTGTACGCTGTCGGGGTTGCGCGTCAGGTTGCCGAACCATGGCCAGCACACCGGCACGCCCGCACGGATGCTCTTGCCGGTCTTGAACGTGGCCTGGTCGTTGAGCCAGATCAGCGGCGGCTGGCCGTCCACTTGATAGCTGAGGATATGCGCGCCTTGTTGGGCCACCAGCAACTCGGCCTGACCGTGGCGGATGCGCCAGGCATTGAGTTCATCCAGTTTGACGGCTTCGACGTTGGGCGTAGGCATGTTGCAAATCTCGCTCGAGAACAGGGACTGCAATGGACCGCAAAACGGCCGTGGTGTTTAACGAGCGCGCGGCGGAACCGAGCGGGTGCGACCGCTGCCGTCGATGGCGACGAAGACAAATACCGCCTCGGTCACCTTGCGCCACTCACTGGACAGCGGGTCGTCGCTCCAGACCTCGACCATCATCTGGATCGAGCTGCGGCCGATTTCCAGCGCCTGGGTATAAAAGGACAGCTGCGCACCCACCGCCACCGGTACCAGGAACGCCATGCGATCGATCGCCACGGTGGCCACGCGTCCGCCAGCCACTTTGCTGGCCATGGCGGTGCCGGCCAGGTCCATCTGGGACACCAGCCAGCCGCCGAAAATATCGCCAAAGCCGTTGGTCTCGCGAGGGAGCGCGGTGATTTGCAGGGCCAGGTCGCCTTGCGGGATTGGATCTTCTTGTTCGAGTTCTATCATGCCGGGGGTGCCTCTGACCCGTAACGCTGTCTTGTGCTTCAGGTGAATAGCCGTCTTTGTAAAAAACGATTCAGCCCGAACATGCTGCGTTCGTCACGTTTTTCGTAAAGGCGTGCCAAAGGGAAACTCTGCGAAACCGGCTGGTTCTGGTACTACTCCCCCAACGACGTTTTCGCACAGCAACCCCTTACAGAGTACTGCAAGGTTGCGAGTATATCGGGCGATAGACGTCGAGACGACCACTCGGTTCTGATTTCGACTGTCAAATACGCGCCTCTATGTGCTTTTTTGAACAATTTGCTATCGTGCCGGACCTGCCCAGGCCCCCAACCCGTGTCTTCAGGGTTGCAGAACCGACTATAAGAGAAGCCCTTGCCATGACCACTGCGCCTTCGAGCACGGCGACGCCCGCACAACCGGCACGTCCACTGACCCGCAACGATTACAAGACCCTGTCGCTTTCTGCCCTGGGCGGTGCGCTGGAATTCTACGATTTCATCATTTTCGTGTTCTTTGCCACCGTAGTCGGCAAATTATTCTTCCCTGCCGAAATGCCCGAGTGGCTGCGTTTGATGCAGACATTCGGCATTTTCGCCGCCGGTTACCTGGCCCGGCCGCTGGGCGGGATCATCATGGCCCACTTCGGCGACCTGCTGGGGCGCAAGAAAATGTTCACCCTGAGCATTTTCATGATGGCCGTGCCGACTCTGATCATGGGCCTGTTGCCCACTTATGCGCAGATCGGCATGTGGGCACCCATCCTGCTCTTGCTGATGCGGGTGATCCAGGGGGCGGCCATCGGCGGAGAAGTGCCGGGCGCCTGGGTATTCGTTTCCGAACACGTTCCGGCGCGTCACATCGGCTATGCCTGCGGCACGCTGACCTGCGGCCTGACGGCGGGGATTTTGCTGGGTTCGCTGGTCGCCACCGCAATCAACAGCCTCTATACGCCGCTGGAAGTGGCCGATTACGCCTGGCGGATTCCGTTCCTGCTCGGCGGTGTGTTCGGGCTGTTTTCGGTGTACCTGCGTCGCTGGCTGCACGAAACCCCGGTGTTCGCCGAGCTGCAACTGCGCAAGGCCCTGGCCGAGGAAGTGCCGCTGCGGGCGGTACTGCGTGATCATCGTGGCGCCATTGCCATTTCGATGCTGCTGACCTGGTTGCTGTCGGCCGGCATCATCGTGATCATCCTGATGACCCCGACCGTGCTGCAGACGGTGTACCACTTCAGCCCGACCACGGCTTTGCAGGCCAACAGCCTGGCGATCGTATTCCTGAGCTTTGGCTGCATCGGCTCCGGCGTACTGGCCGACCGTTTCGGCGCCGGGCGGGTCTTCGTGTTTGGCAGCACCTTGCTGCTGATCATCTCCTGGACGTTCTACCACAGCCTGTTCGACCACCCCGAATGGCTGTTTCCGCTCTATGCCCTGAGCGGGCTGCTGGTGGGCACCATCGGTGCGGTGCCTTATGTCATGGTCAAGGCGTTCCCGGCGGTGGTGCGCTTCAGTGGCCTGTCGTTCTCCTACAATCTGGCGTATGCGATCTTCGGCGGCCTGACCCCGATGATCGTCACTCTGCTGCTCAAGGAAAGCCCGCTGGGGCCGGCGTATTACGTGGCGGTCATCTGCGGGATCGGGATTGCGGTGGGTGGTTATCTCTGGAAGAAGGGGCGCTAGGTCCGAATCTTTTACTGACTGCACTGGCTTCATCGCGAGCAGGCTCGCTCCCACATGGATGCTGCGTTCACCGCGAATCCCCTGTGGGAGCGAGCTTGCTCGCGATTGGGTCCGCATGAATCATCCTGCAAAACTCAATGCTGGCCTTTCATCCAATTGTCATATTTCAGCCATAGAGTGTTCACACGGCTTATCGATACTTTGCCGACTTAACACACCCTATCTGCTAGGAGTAAGGCATGAAACTGAAGCGTTTGATGGCGGCAATGACTTTTGTCGCTGCTGGCGTTGCGACTGCCAACGCGGTTGCCGCTGTTGACCCTGCGATCCCGAGCTACACCAAGACCACTGGTGTATCGGGCAACCTGTCCAGCGTCGGCTCCGATACCCTGGCGAACCTGATGACCTTGTGGGCCGAGAACTACAAGAAAGAATACCCGAACGTAAATATCCAGATTCAAGCCGCCGGTTCCTCCACCGCGCCGCCCGCACTCACCGAAGGCACCGCCAACCTGGGCCCGATGAGCCGCAAGATGAAGGACAACGAACTGCAGGCCTTCGAAACCAAATACGGCTACAAGCCAACCGCTATCCCGGTTGCCGTGGACGCCCTGGCGGTATTCGTACACAAGGACAACCCGATCCAGCACCTGACCATGGAACAGGTCGATGCGATCTTCTCGTCCACTCGTCTGTGCGGCGGTAAAGCCGACGTTAAAACCTGGGGTGACCTGGGTGTGACCGGCGACCTGGCCAACAAGCCAGTGCAACTGTTCGGTCGTAACTCGGTATCCGGCACCTACGGCTACTTCAAGGAAGAAGCCCTGTGCAAAGGCGACTACAAGCCAAACGTCAACGAACAACCCGGCTCGGCTTCGGTCGTGCAGTCGATCAGTTCCTCGCTCAACGGCATCGGTTACTCGGGCATCGGCTACAAGACCGCCAGCGTGAAGACTGTGGCCCTGGCCAAGAAAGGCAGCACTGACTTCATCGAAGACACTGAAGAAAACGCCCTGAACGGCAAGTACCCGCTGTCGCGTTTCCTCTACGTCTACGTCAACAAGGCACCGAACAAGCCTCTGGCCCCGCTGGAAGCCGAGTTCGTGAAGCTGATCCTGTCCAAGCAAGGCCAGGAAGTCGTGGTCAAGGACGGCTACATCCCGGTACCTGCCAAAGTCGCCGCCAAGGCACTGGCTGACCTGGGGCTGCAAGAAGGCGGCAACGTCGCCAAGAAGTAATAATCCGGCCTAGCCCGGACCTTGTGGGAGCGAGCCTGCTCGCGATAGCCGGTTCACTCCCACAGACAAATTTCCTGTCCGCTGCCGGTTCCCTCCGGCGGCGGATTTGTTGCGTCACTGCACTGTCATCTTTCTGTCATACAGGATCGCTAGGGTGTGCGCATGAATGATCTGGCCAACTCCACAATGACTACGACTTCCCCTCCCAAGCGCATTGACTTCAATACGCCTGAGCTTCAACGCAAGCGCCGTATTCGTGCGCTCAAGGATCGCCTGACCCGCTGGTACGTCCTGGTTGGCGGCCTGGCCGTCCTGGCCGCCATTACGTTGATCTTCTTCTTCCTGGCCTACGTGGTGCTGCCTCTGTTCCAGGGTGCGGACCTGACCGCCAAGGATTCGATCACTCCGGCCTGGATGCAAGACGCCGGCAAACCCCTGATGATCTCCATCGAAGAACAGAACCAAGTCGCCATGCGGGTTTCCGACAAGGGCCAGGCACTGTTTTTCGATATCAGCAGCGGTGCCGAACTGCGCCGTGTCGACCTGCCGATCCCGGCCGGTGCCAGCGTGACCTCCATTGGCGAAGACCAGCCCGGCAGCCCATTGGTGGCAATCGGTCTGTCCAACGGCCAGGCCTTGGTGTTCCGCCACACTTATAAAGTCACCTACCCGGACGGCAAGAAAACCATCTCGCCCGCCGTCGAATACCCTTATGGCGAGACGCCGATCACGTTGAACGAACAGGGCGCGGCCCTGGAACATGTCAGCCTCAACGCCACCGATTCGACCCTGCTGCTGGCCGGTTCCAGCGGTGCCCAACTGCACGTGCTGTCGCTCACCAGCGAAGAGAACATGATGACCGGTGAGGTCACCAGCGAACAGACCCGCATCGACCTGCCGCAGATGACCGAGCCGGTGAAAAACATCTTCGTCGACCCACGCCAGCAATGGTTGTATGTGGTCAACGGGCGTGCCCAGGCCGATGTGTTCAGCCTGCGGGACAAGAGCCTCAACGGCCGCTACAAACTGCTGGAGAACGCCGACGCCCAAGTCACCGCCGTCACTCAGTTGGTGGGCGGGATCTCGCTGATCATCGGCGACTCCAAGGGTGGCCTGGCCCAGTGGTTCATGGCGCGCGATCCGGATGGCGAGTTGCGCTTCAAACAGATTCGTACCTTCCAGATGGGTAGCGCGCCGATCGTCGAGATCAGCGCCGAAGAACGCCGCAAAGGTTTCGTTGCCCTCGACGCCGCCGGCAAGCTCGGCGTGTTCCACAGCACCGCCCACCGCACCCTGCTGGTGGACCAGGTGGTCGACGGCCAGGGGCTGTTCGGCATGTCGCCCCGGGCGAACCGCCTGATCGTGGAACAAGGCGGCAAGCTGCAACCGCTGACGCTGGACAACCCGCATCCGGAAGTTTCGTGGAGCGCGTTGTGGAGCAAGGTCTGGTACGAAAACTACGACGAACCCAAGTACGTCTGGCAATCAACCGCCGCCAACACCGACTTCGAACCCAAGCTGAGCCTCTCGCCACTGACCTTCGGTACCTTGAAAGCGGCGTTCTACGCGATGCTGCTGGCCGCGCCGCTGGCGGTTGCCGCGGCGATCTACACTGCTTATTTCATGGCCCCGGGCATGCGCCGCAAGGTCAAGCCGGTGATCGAGCTGATGGAAGCGATGCCGACAGTGATCCTCGGTTTCTTCGCCGGCCTGTTCCTGGCGCCGTACGTCGAAGGGCACTTGCCGGGCATCTTCAGCCTGCTGATGTTGCTGCCAATCGGCATCCTGGTCGCCGGTTTCGCCTTCAGCCGCCTGCCGGAATCCATTCGCCTGAGGGTTCCGGACGGCTGGGAAAGCGCCCTGCTGATCCCGGTAATCCTGTTCGTGGGCTGGCTCTCGCTGTACATGAGCCCCTACATGGAAGCCTGGTTCTTTGGCGGCGACATGCGCATGTGGATCTCCCATGACCTGGGCATCACCTACGACCAGCGCAACGCCTTGGTGGTCGGCCTGGCGATGGGCTTTGCGGTGATCCCGAACATTTATTCCATCGCCGAAGACGCGGTGTTCAGCGTGCCCCGCGGCCTGACCCTGGGCTCCCTGGCCCTCGGTGCCACGCCGTGGCAGACCATGACCCGCGTGGTGATCCTCACCGCCAGCCCCGGCATCTTCTCGGCGCTGATGATCGGCATGGGCCGTGCGGTGGGCGAGACCATGATCGTGCTGATGGCCACCGGTAACACGCCGGTCATGGAAATGAACCTGTTCGAAGGCCTGCGCACCCTGGCGGCCAACGTGGCGGTGGAAATGCCTGAGTCGGAAGTCGGCGGCAGCCATTACCGCGTGCTGTTCCTGTCGGCACTGGTGCTGCTGTTGTTCACCTTCGTCATGAACACCCTCGCCGAGCTGATCCGTCAGCGTCTGCGCAAGAAATATTCGGCGCTTTAAGGAAGGTAGAAGTCTGTGAAACAGAACTCCCTGAAAGGATGGTTCAAGAGCGGCGCCCCCGGCGTCTGGATCAGCGGTGGCGCGGTGTCCATCGCGGTCATCATGACCATTGGCCTGCTGGCGGTGATCGCTGTGCGCGGCCTGGGCCACTTCTGGCCGGCGGACCTGATCCACGCCAACTACAACGTGCCGGGCATGCCTGCGCACCTGGTGGTCGGCGAAGTCGTGCAGAAAGAAGAAGTACCCCGCGAGCGCCTGAAAAGCGCCGGCCTGCCGGTGCCGGACGAAGGCCCCGAGTTCATGACCCGCGAACTGATCAAGGTCGGCAACCGGGACCTGAACGGCACCGATTTCACCTGGATCGTCGGCGACTGGCTGACCAACCAGACCACGCCGCCGGAACTGATGGCCATCGAGCGTCGTGAGTGGGGCAACTTCTACGGTTACCTGGTCAACGTCAAGGAAAGCGGCAAGGTCATTGCCGAGGGCGAGGCCGCCTGGCCGCAACTGCAGGCTCGCGTACAGCGCGTCAACCAGTTGGCCGCCGAGCTCAAGACCCTGGAAAAAGTCGACATCGGTGCGATCAATGCCGGCCTGGAGCGTGTCCGCCTGCACGGTCGCAAACTGGAGCTGGACGGCAAGCTCGACGCTTCGGCACAGGCCGACCTGGAAAGCGAGCGTGCCGAACTCAACGCCCGCTACAAGGACATCGAAGCACGCCTGACCGACCTGCATGCGCAGTTCAACCGCGACAGCCTGACGGCCCGCGATGCCAACGGCAAGGAAGTGGAGATCGAAATCGGCAAAGTGGTGCACGCCTACCAGCCAAACGGCATGGGCACGTTCACCAAGATAGGTTTCTACTTCAGCAAGGTCTGGGAATTCCTCAGCGACGACCCGCGTGAAGCCAACACCGAAGGCGGCATCTTCCCGGCGATTTTCGGCACCGTGATGATGACCCTGATCATGGCGATGATCGTGACGCCGTTCGGCGTGCTGGCGGCGGTCTACCTGCGTGAATACGCCCGCCAAGGCCCGATGACCCGCCTGATCCGCATCGCGGTGAACAACCTCGCGGGGGTTCCCGCCATTGTTTACGGTGTGTTCGGCCTGGGCTTCTTCGTCTACGTGCTGGGTGGTTCGGTCGACCGCTTGTTCTTCCCCGAAGCCTTGCCGGCACCGACCTTCGGTACCCCGGGCCTGCTCTGGGCGTCCCTGACCCTGGCACTGCTGGCGGTGCCGGTGGTGATCGTCGCCACCGAGGAAGGCCTGGCGCGGATCCCGCGGACCGTGCGCGAAGGCTCCCTGGCCCTCGGCGCGACCAAGGCCGAGACCCTGTGGAAAATCGTCCTGCCGATGGCGAGCCCGGCGATGATGACCGGGATGATCCTCGCCGTGGCCCGTGCCGCCGGTGAAGTGGCGCCGCTGATGCTGGTGGGCGTGGTGAAACTGGCCCCGTCGCTGCCACTGGACGGCAACTACCCGTACCTGCACTTGGACCAGAAGATCATGCACCTGGGCTTCCATATCTATGACGTGGGCTTCCAGAGCCCGAACGTCGAAGCGGCACGGCCGCTGGTGTACGCCACGGCGCTGCTGCTGGTGCTGGTGATCGCGATACTGAACCTGTCGGCGGTATGGATCCGTAATCACCTGCGCGAGAAGTACAAGGCACTGGATAGCTGATTACACATTGATTTTCTGTGGGAGCGAGCCTGCTCGCGATGGCATCTCCTCGGTTCAACGCCAACCGAGTCGCCTGAATCGCGAGCAGGCGCGCTCCCACAAATACACAGATTGGCATGGCCACTCAGTGGTCAACCGAACCGAATTTGTTAGCACAGGGAGCCTCCCATGCAACACGAAGCACATACACACGGCATCAACATGTCGGCCTTGGGCCGCGACAAGCAGAGCCTGGACCTGGCCCAGGAAACCGTGGCCATCGAAGTGCCCGGCCTGAATCTGTTTTACGGCGAGAAGCAGGCGCTGTATGACGTCAGCCTGAACATCCCGAAACAGCGCGTCACCGCGTTCATCGGCCCGTCGGGCTGCGGCAAGTCCACCTTGCTGCGTACCTTCAACCGCATGAACGACCTGGTTGACGGTTGCCGCGTTGAAGGCGAAATCAACCTCTACGGCAACAACATCTACCGCAAGGGCGAAGACGTGGCCGAGCTGCGTCGCCGCGTAGGCATGGTGTTCCAGAAGCCCAACCCCTTTCCGAAAACCATCTACGAGAACGTGGTCTACGGCTTGCGCATCCAGGGCATCAACAAGAAGCGCATCCTCGACGAAGCCGTGGAATGGGCCCTCAAGGGCGCTGCACTGTGGGATGAGGTCAAGGATCGCCTGCATGAATCGGCCCTCGGTCTGTCCGGCGGCCAGCAGCAACGCCTGGTGATCGCCCGCACCATCGCCGTAGAACCGGAAGTGCTGCTGCTCGACGAGCCCTGCTCGGCCCTGGACCCGATCTCGACGCTGAAAGTCGAAGAGCTGATCTACGAGCTCAAGTCCAAGTTCACCATCGTCATCGTGACCCACAACATGCAACAGGCTGCGCGGGTTTCCGACTACACCGCGTTCATGTACATGGGCAAACTGGTGGAATTCGGCGATACCGATACGCTGTTCACCAATCCGGCCAAGAAACAGACCGAGGACTACATCACCGGTCGTTACGGCTAGTCGAGGCGGCTGCATAGCCGCGCTGTGCTATCAGGATCAACATTTAACTGCTTGAAGCTTGCAGCTTGAAGCTTGCAACTTTCGCGGAGCGAACAAGATGATTTCGAAGGAAGGCCTTACTCACCACATTTCCGCACAGTTCAACGCCGAGCTGGAGGAAGTACGCAGTCACTTGCTGGCCATGGGCGGGCTGGTGGAAAAGCAGGTCAACGACGCGGTGACCGCGCTGATCGAGGCCGATTCGGGCCTGGCCCAGCAGGTGCGCGAAATCGATGACCAGATCAACCAGATGGAGCGCAACATCGACGAGGAGTGCCTGCGTATCCTGGCCCGTCGTCAACCAGCTGCTTCTGACCTGCGCCTGATCATCAGCATCTCCAAGTCGGTGATCGATCTTGAGCGGATCGGCGACGAAGCCACCAAGATCGCCCGTCGTGCCATCCAATTGTGCGAAGAGGGCGAGGCGCCGCGCGGTTACGTCGAGGTTCGCCACATTGGCGACCAGGTGCGCAACATGGTCCGCGATGCACTGGACGCCTTCGCCCGCTTCGACGCCGACCTGGCGCTGTCGGTGGCCCAGTACGACAAGATCATCGACCGCGAATACAAGACGGCCCTGCGCGAGCTGGCGACCTACATGATGGAAGATCCGCGTTCCATCTCGCGGGTGTTGAGCATTATCTGGGTGCTGCGTTCTCTGGAGCGTATCGGCGATCATGCGCGCAACATCTCGGAACTTGTCATTTATCTGGTGCGCGGTACCGATGTGCGGCATCTGGGGCTCAAGCGCATGAAGGAAGAAGTTGAGGGCACCCCGTCCGAAAACGCTAATGTTCCGGGCGAAACTGACGATAAGTAAGATTGCCAAGAAAAGCGCCCGGCCTTCTGGTCGGGCTTTTTTTTGGGTTTTTTTTAATCGACAGCAGCACCCCGCGAACGAAAAGTCCCGGCGTGACTGAAGGTTTTTTGGCAATGTGCCATCAGTAAAAGCGGTATGCTTGCCGGGATTTTTTAGAGGTGTATCTGGATGAGTAAGGTCAGTGTGTTGGTCGTGGACGATGCTTCGTTCATTCGTGACCTGGTGAAGAAGTGCCTGCGCAACTACTTCCCGGGCGTGCGCATCGAAGACGCGGTGAACGGCAAGAAAGCCCAGGCCCTGCTGGCTCGCGAGGCGTTCGACCTGGTGCTGTGCGATTGGGAAATGCCGGAAATGTCCGGCCTGGAACTGCTGACCTGGTGCCGCCAGCAGGACACCCTCAAGGGCATGCCGTTCGTGATGGTCACCAGCCGCGGCGACAAGGAAAACGTCGTCCAGGCGATCCAGGCCGGCGTTTCCGGCTATGTCAGCAAGCCATTCACCAACGAACAGTTGCTGACCAAGGTCAAGCAGGCCCTGCATAAGGTCGGCAAGCTCGACACGCTGATGAACAGTGCCCCGACCAAGATGAACTCGGCGTTTGGCAATGATTCCTTGAGCGCCCTGACGGGCGGTAAGGCTCCAGTTGCGGCGGTTGCTTCGGCGCCTGCCGCCCCTGCCCCTGCGCCGGCCCCAGCCGCTCGTGGCTTGCTCAACAGCCCGCCGGTCAAGGCACCGGCCGCCGCCGCTTCGACGACCAACCGTGGCCAAGGCCAGTTGCGCCTGTCCAGCGGCACCCAGCAATGCGTGATCAAGGCCTTGAGCCTCAAGGAAGCGCTGCTGGTGGTCAAGCGCTCCGACACCCTGCCGCAAGTACTCGAAGGCGCGGTGCTGGACATGGAGCAGGGCGACAACGCCGAAACCGCTCGTCTCAATGGCTACCTGCACGCCATCGTCGCCCATGAACAGACGCCCGACAGCGAATGGCTGCAACTGACGTTCCGCTTCGTCGACAAAGACCCGCAGAAACTCGACTACATCTCCCGCCTGATCGCCCGCGGTACGGCGCAGAAGCACTTCGTGCCTGGCGCCTGATCCCCGGCGGCGCCTGTCAGGCCGTCATCGCGAGCAGGCTCGCTCCCACATTGGATCTGCGCTGAATGCAGATCCAATGTTCACTGAGACCAACTGTGGGAGCGAGCCTGCTCGCGATGGGGCCATCGGTCTCCCACCAACCCATTTTGAAACATCCGTCGACTACGCTGGTCCATCCCAGCTGCTAGGCTGCTGTTCAGGCCTTCATTTTTCGACAGAACCTTTGCCCATGCTCGCGCCCCTGCTGTTCGCCTGCGGTCTGGTCCTGGCCTCCACTTCGGCCATGGCCATGACGATCTACAAATCCACCGACGCCAATGGCGTGGTGTCCTACAGTGACCGTCCCAGCAAGGGCGCTCAGGTGTTCGTGTTCCGCGACCGCATGGTCGAGCGCCTGGAGCGACAGGTCTTTCTTGATATCAAGAAGCAGAAGGGCGGGGATGCGGTGTTCGTGCGCAACGATTTGTATGCGCCGGTGGAGATCGAGTTGAGTTTCACTGGGGTGCGCAATGTCATCGGTGCGCCGAGCCGGCCGATTCGGCGGGTGCTGCCGGCGCGCAGCAACCTGCGCCTGGCGCTGCTCACGGCCACGCAGCCTGGCAGGCCCCTGGTGTACACCCCACGGTTCGAATATTCCCTGGGCGACCCTGCCGGCACGGCGCAGGCCTATCAGTACCCGCTGCCGTGGCGTGGCGGGCCGTTCCGGCTCAGCCAGGGGGCCAACGGCCAATACAGCCATTACGGCCCGAAGAACCGCTACGCCATGGACATCGCCATGCCCGAAGGCACGCCGATCATCGCGGCGCGCGGAGGCGTGGTGATCAAGACTGAAAATCAGCAGACCGGCCGCGGGGACGACCCTTCGGGCAACTTCGTGCGAGTACTGCACGATGACGGGACGATGGGCGTCTACCTGCACCTGCAGAAAGGCTCGGTGAGCGTACGGGAAGGGCAGCGGGTCGGAGTGGGCACGCCGTTGGCGTTGTCGGGCAATACCGGCAACAGTTCGGGCCCGCACCTGCATTTCGTGGTGCAGCGCAATACCGGATTGGGGCTGGTATCGATTCCCTACCAGTTCAATCAACCGGTGGGAGAGTTGCCCAACTTTGCGTTGGGCAAGCAGTAACTCTGGAGATTCGAGGGGCTTTTTGTGGCGAGGGAGCTTGCTCCCGCTGGGTCGCGAAGCGGCCCCAAAAACGACGACTGCTTCGCAGCCGAGCGGGAGCAAGCTCCCTCGCCACAGGGGTTTATGCCCTCTTGCGGGCCGGTTGATGCTCAATCGAGCATCAAAACCTTCGCCAGGATGATCTTCGGTCCTTTCATCTTCTTGATGATGATCCGCAGGCCTTCGACTTCCAGCACTTCTTCCTCTTCCGGCACGCGCTTGAGGGTTTCATAGACCAACCCGGCCAGCGTTTCGGCTTCGATGTGGTCCAGATCGATCCCTAGCAAGCGCTCGACCTTGAACAGCGGCGTATCGCCACGTACCAACAGCTTGCCCGGCTGGTAGGCCAGGATGCCGCGTTCGGCCTTGCGGTGTTCGTCCTGGATGTCGCCCACCAGTACTTCCAGCACGTCTTCCATGGTCAGGTAGCCGATGATGTTGCCGTCGGCTTCCTCGACCAGGGCGAAGTGCGAGCCGCCCTTGCGGAACTGCTCAAGCAACTGCGACAGCGGCATGTGTCGCGATACGCGCTCCAGCGGCCTGGTCAGTTCGGCCAGGTTGAACGACTCGGGGATGTGATCCAGGGCCGCCAGTTCCAGCAGCAGGTCCTTGATGTGCAGCAGGCCGACGAACTCCTGGCGCTCACTGTCGTACACCGGATAACGGCTGAATTTGTGGCGACGGAACATCGCCAGGATTTCCTTGAGTGGCGCGTTGAACTCCAGCGTCACCAGGTCTTCCCGGGAGTTGGCCCAGTCCACCACTTCCAGCTCGCCCATCTCCACGGCCGAGGCCAGCACGCGCATGCCCTGGTCGCTGGGGTCCTGGCCACGGCTGGAGTGCAGGATCAACTTCAGTTCTTCGCGGCTGTAGTGGTGTTCGTGATGGGGGCCGGGCTCGCCTTGGCCGGCGATGCGCAGGATGGCGTTGGCGCTGGCGTTGAGCAGGTAGATCGCCGGGTACATGGCCCAGTAGAACAGGTACAGCGGCACGGCGGTCCACAGCGACAGCAGCTCGGGTTTGCGAATCGCCCAGGATTTGGGTGCCAGCTCACCGACCACGATGTGCAGGTACGAAATGATGAAGAACGCGGTGAAGAACGACACGCCCTTGATCACTTCCGGCGACTGTACGCCGACCGCGCCCAGCAACGGTTCGAGGATATGGGCGAACGCCGGCTCACCGACCCAGCCCAGGCCCAGGGAGGCCAGGGTGATGCCCAGCTGACAGGCCGACAGGTAAGCGTCGAGCTGGCTGTGGACGGTGCGCAGGATATGCCCGCGCCAGCCATTCTGCTCGGCAATGGCCTCGACCCGGGTCGAGCGTAGCTTGACCATGGCGAATTCCGCCGCAACGAAAAAGCCGTTGAGCAAAACCAGGATCAGAGCAAAAAGAATCATGCCGAATTCGGCGAAGAGTGTAACGAGGGACAAGCCAGGGGAAGGGTCCATGATGGAGTTTTGCGGGTTCCGTATAGTCGTAGAAGTTGGAAATGAGCGCCTGAAAAGGCAGGCACAAGTCAGTCAATGTAGCGGCTGGCTCGGCGATTGCCTAGGGGGCGCTCTCAATCAGCGGGGCGGGCGAGGCGTGCGCGAACCACCTGGGCCGGGGCGAAATGGCAGGTAAAGGTGCTGCCATGGCCGGGTACGCTGCTGATTTCCATGCGGGCGCGATGGCGCAGCAGGACGTGTTTGACGATGGCCAGGCCCAACCCTGTGCCCCCGGTATTGGAGTTGCGGCTGGAGTCGACGCGGTAGAAACGTTCGGTCAGGCGCGGCAGGTGCTTGCTGTCGATGCCGATGCCCGAATCGCGCACACTCAGGTGCGCGCCTTGCTCATCGCCCCACCAGCGCACATGGATCCGGCCTTGTTCCGGCGTGTACTTGACCGCGTTGAACACCAGGTTGGAGAACGCACTGCGCAGTTCCGCCTCGCTGCCTTTGAGCTGCACGGCCGGATCGGCTTCCAGGGTAATGGTCTGCTGCTTGGGGCCGGACAGTTCCTGTGCATCTTCGACAATGGTTTGCAGCAGATCGTCGATGGGCACCGGCTGGTTGTCCGACGGGTAATCGGTGGCCTCCAGTTTCGCCAGCAGCAACAAGTCGTTGAGCAGGGTCTGCATGCGCCCGCTTTGCTGGTGCATCTGCTGCAAGGCCCGGGTCCAACGCGGGTTCACCTCCTCGACATTGTCGAGCAGGGTTTCCAGATAACCGCAGATCACCGTCAATGGCGTGCGCAGTTCGTGGGAAACGTTGGCGATGAAGTCTTTGCGCATCTGTTCTAACTGATGGATACGCGTGACGTCGCGCACCAGCATCAGGTGCTCGTTGTTGCCGTAGCGCGTGATGTACAACTGGATACGCAGCCGATCATTGGTCGGCGAAGGAATCTCCAGCGGCTCGGCGTAATTACCCTGCTCGAAATACTCCTTGAAGCGCGGGTGACGCACCAGGTTGGTCACCGGTTGGCCGCTGTCCTGTGGGGTCTTGAGGCCCAGCAGGGTCTCGGCGGCGCGGTTCCACCACTCCAGGTTGCCGTCGCTGTCGAGCATGATCACCGCGTCTTTCAGCGCGGCGGTGGACTCCTGGACCCGGTCGATCACCGCCTGCAGGCGCCCGCGAACGCGTTGGTCGCGCCGTTGCAGATGGTAGATGCTGTCGAACACCTCACCCCACAGGCCATAGCCGTCGGGCGGGGCTTCGTCGGGTTGGTGCAGGCGCAGCCATTCATGCAGGCGCAGCAATTGCTTGAGGGTCCAGGCCAGGTAAAGCCCCAGGCCTGCGGCCAGGCTCCAGCCGTAATAACCGCTGATCAGGCCGATCAGCAAACAGCCGGTCACCAGCAGCAACATGTGGCGAATCAGGGTGCCATGCCAGTTTTGATTCAATTGAGCGCGCGTCCTTGTCAGCTTGTCGGGCGGTAAGGGCTCGGATCAGGCCTTGGTAGAAAAACGATAACCGGTGCCGCGCACGGTTTGTACAAGATTTTCATAGGCATCGCCGAGGGCCTTGCGCAGGCGGCGGATATGCACGTCCACGGTGCGCTCCTCGACATAGACGTTGCCGCCCCAGACCTGGTCCAGCAGTTGTCCGCGGGTGTAGGCACGTTCCTGGTGAGTCATGAAAAATTGCAGCAGGCGGTATTCGGTCGGGCCCATCTCGGCGGGTTTGCCGTCGATGGTCACGCGGTGGCTGATGGGGTCGAGCAGCAGGCCGCCGACTTCGATGGGCGCTTCGCCGTCGGTCGGTCCGGCACGACGCAGCACGGCCTTCAGGCGTGCCACCAGCTCCCGTGGGGAGAACGGCT
Organism: Pseudomonas sp. 43mfcvi1.1; assembly: GCF_900115935.1. NCBI lineage: Bacteria > Pseudomonadati > Pseudomonadota > Gammaproteobacteria > Pseudomonadales > Pseudomonadaceae > Pseudomonas > Pseudomonas sp. 43mfcvi1.1. The sequence continues at coordinate 19,144 of NZ_UETT01000023.1, forward strand.
TGGTGATGTAGTCGTCGGCGCCCACTTCCAGGCCCTGGATCTTGTTGTCCTCTTCGCCCTTGGCGGTGAGCATGATGATCGGAATATCACCGGTCAGCTCGTCGCGCTTGAGGCGTCGCGCCAGTTCGATGCCTGACGTGCCGGGCAGCATCCAGTCCAGCAGGATCAGGTCGGGCTTGCGGTCGACGATGATGGCATGGGCCTGTTGAGAGTTTTCTGCTTCCATGCAGTCATAGCCGGCCATCTCCAACGCAACGGCGATCATCTCGCGGATGGGCGCCTCGTCGTCGACGATCAGAATGCTCCTGCCAACCATGGGGTAATCCTCTTGTCATTTAACTGTCTTGCGCCGCATTAGATAACGGAATTATTGCAGTCGTGTGACAGATATTTCGTAATCCGGCAGCGAAGGGGATCCTGGGCTACGCTTTTCAGTCCGAATCCTGACAACCACAAAAGAAGGTTTCCATGAATTACTTCACCCAATCCATCCAGGCACTGGCGGTAGCGGCTGCCCTGGCGTTGCCTGCCATGGCGTTCGCAGCTGAGCCGGCGATGAAAGAAGGCGGCATGTGGACCGATCACCACGGCATGACCTTGTATACGTTTGACAAGGACAAAGGCACCGAGTCAGCGTGCTATGACCAATGCGCGAAGAACTGGCCACCGCTCAAGGTTGAAGGCGCAGCCAAGCCTACGGGCGACTGGACCGTGATCGAACGTAAAGACGATGCGAAGCAGCAGTGGGCCTACAAGGGCAAACCGCTGTATACCTACATTGAAGACAAGAAGGCGGGCGATAAGAATGGTGACGGCAAAGGAGGCGTCTGGCACGTCGCCAAGTAGAATTGACAGACTTCACCAAGGTGAACGCAGATCATTTGTGGCGAGGGGATTGATGTGGGAGCAAGGCTTGCCCGCGATGAAGGCGCTGCGGTCTTTCAGAAATCGAGGCGCCTGGTTCGCGAGCAAGCTTTGCTCCCACAGCAAGCGGGGATAAATCCCCTCGCCACAAGTTAACGGCTTGGAGACCGATGGGCCTCAGCGCAACGCGTAATCCAGCACAATCCCCACGAAAATCGCCAAGCCGGCCCAGTGGTTATGCAAAAACGCCTGGAAGCAGCGCATCCGGTCCCGGCCACGGGTGTACCAGAACTCCCAGGCGAAGCACGTGGCAGCGGCCACCAGCCCCAGGTGGAACCAGCCACCCAGCTGGAATTTCGACCCGGCCAACAGCAGGCAGCCCAAGGCCAGGCCTTGCAACGTCAGGATGATCACCCGGTCGGCGTCGCCAAACAGGATCGCCGTGGATTTCACGCCGATGCGCAGGTCATCGTCCCGGTCGGTCATCGCGTAATAGGTGTCGTAGCCCACCGTCCACAGCAGATTGGCGATGTACAGCAACCAGGCGGCGGCCGGCAGATGACCGGTTTCGGCGGTGAACGCCATCGGCATGCCCCAGGAGAACGCCGCGCCCAGCACCACTTGTGGGTAGTAGGTATAGCGCTTCATGAACGGGTAGCTGAACGCCAGCGCCAGGCCACCGAGCGATAGCAGGATGGTCGGGGCGTTGGTGCACAGCACCAGCAGGAAGCTCACGCTCATCAACACGGCGAAGAACACCAGCGCCTCTTTCGAACTGATCTTGCCGCTCACCAGCGGGCGCTGCTCGGTGCGTTTGACGTGGCCGTCCACCTTGCGGTCGGCCCAGTCATTGATCACGCAGCCACCGGCGCGAGTCAGCACCACGCCGAGGACGAAAATCACCACGTTGGCGATGGACGGCGAACCTTCCCCGGCAATCCACAAAGCCCACAACGTCGGCCACAGCAGCAGGTAAATGCCGATGGGCTTGTCCATGCGGGTCAATTGCACGAAGTCCCACGCCCGTGGATTCAGGCGATTCAAGGATTTGAGCAGTTGCACGTACATCAGAAATTCTCCGAATAGGCGCGGGCGACAGTCCACAAGCGGGGCAGGAAGATTTCCGCCACCAGCACGCTCAACGCACCGCGATCGAAACGCGAACGGCGACCCCACAACCCGCTGGCGCGGACGTCTTCCGGCAACCCGGCCTCGGGATAATGGCAAACCTCGATGGCCCGGCGCTGGAACGCCTGGTCGCAGAACAGCAATTCCCCCAGGGAGCGGCTGCCCAGTTCGTCCATCTGCAAGCCGTCGCCCTGCAAGGCGCTGCGCGCCGCCACACTGCGGGCGAACACCCAAGGCTGGTCGCGACCGTGCAGATACACCTCGCGTACCCAGCCCTCGCTGCCCTCGGCCAGGTCCAGCGCGGCACATTCGTCGGCGCGCAATGGCTGCCAGCCTTCGAACAGCGGCGTCACGCTGAAATGGCCGTCCGACAGGCGCGTGAGGCGTCGGGTCAGGGAGCCTTCGTCGAACAGCCAGTCGAGCACGCGCGCATCGGGGCGCGGCGACAGCAGGTGCTGGGGCAACCATTGGAGTGTAGGAAATATCGAATTTGTATGCGGCACAGAGGTCTTGAATGGCAGCAAAGGAGGGCGCGAGCTTACCATGTCGGTCGCTGGTTTTGACTGGCCCGGCCTGTAGCCTTCCGATCGTGCTTGCATCTGTCGCAAGCGATCAGTACAAAACGGCCCTGAGCCGGAAAATATCGGCCATGGCCTGACATCTTGAGGAAGTATTGGAATGAAGAAGTGGCAATGTATCGTCTGCGGCCTGATCTACAACGAAGCTGACGGCTGGCCTGACGATGGCATCGCGCCCGGCACCCGCTGGGAGGACGTACCGGCAGACTGGCTGTGCCCGGACTGCGGCGTCGGCAAGATGGATTTCGAAATGATCGAAATCAACTGATCGTTTCATCAAATGGAGAGCAACATGAGCGCACCTGTCGTCATCGTCGGTACGGGCCTGGCCGGTTATAACCTGGCCCGGGAGTTTCGCAAGCTCGACAGCGAAACCCCGTTGCTGCTGATCACCGCGGACGACGGTCGCTCGTATTCCAAGCCGATGCTCTCCACAGGCTTTGGTAAAAACAAGGATGCCGACGGCTTGAGCATGGCCGAGCCGGGGGCCATGGCCGAGCAACTCAAGGCCGAAATACGCACCCATACCCGTATCAGCGGCATCGATCCAGGCCACAAACGGCTGTGGATTGGCGAAGAGGCGGTGAACTATCGTGACCTGATCCTGGCCTGGGGTGCCGAAACCGTGCGGGTGCCGGTGCAGGGCGATGCCGCCGAGCTGATTTTCCCGATCAACGACCTGGAAGACTACGCACGCTTCAGGGCCGCGGCTGCTGGCAAGCGCCGGGTGTTGTTGCTCGGCGCCGGCCTGATTGGCTGCGAGTTCGCCAACGACCTGAGCCTGGGCGGCTACGAAGTACAACTGGTGGCGCCGTGCGAGCAAGTCATGCCGACGCTGCTGCACCCGACCGCTGCCGCAGCGGTCCAGGCCGGGCTGGAAAGCCTCGGTGCGCGCTTCCACCTGGGCCCAGTGCTCAACCGCTTGCAGAAGGTCGCCGACGGGCTGGAGGCGCACCTGTCCGACGGCCAGGTGATTGCCTGCGACCTAGTGGTCTCGGCCATCGGCCTGCGCCCGCGCATCGACCTGGCGGCGGCCGCCGGCCTGGTGGTCAACCGCGGCGTCGTGGTCGACCGCCACCTGAAAACCTCCCACGCCAACATCTACGCCCTGGGTGATTGCGCAGAGGTTGATGGCTTGAACCTGCTCTACGTCATGCCGCTGATGAGCTGCGCCCGGGCCCTGGCCCAGACCCTGGCTGGCAATTCGACCGCCGTCAGCTACGGCGCCATGCCGATTACCGTGAAAACCCCGGTGTGCCCACTGGTAGTGTCGCCACCACCGCGAGGCAGCGAGGGCGTGTGGAGCGTCGAAGGGCAAGGCTCGGACATCAAGGCGCTGTGTCGCGACGCTCAAGGCAATCTGCTGGGGTACGCGCTGACAGGCACGGCGGTGATGGAGAAACTGGCGCTGAACAAGGAACTTCCACCCCTGCTGGCGTAAATACTGGTCGTTCTGTCGCAAAAACCCTACTTTTGGTCCCACAAAGGTCGCCCGGACACTGGCGCCGTTTTCGGCACCGTGCCATCCTCACTCCCGTCTGCCGCAGAGTAGAGCCTGCGGCGCCTTAGGGGCTGTTCCAAAGAGAACAGCACGGACATAACAACAAAAAAACCGTCAAAGGGGCTTCATTCATGCGTAAACCAGAACTCGCCGCCGCCATCGCGGAAAAAGCAGACCTCACCAAAGAACAAGCCAACCGCGTCCTCAACGCCGTCCTCGAAGAAATCACCGGCGCCTTGCACCGCAAGGACAGCGTCACGCTGGTGGGCTTCGGCACTTTCCTGCAACGCCACCGCGGCGCCCGCACTGGCAAAAACCCACAGACCGGTGAGCCTGTGAAAATCAAGGCCAGTAACACCGTTGCCTTTAAGCCAGGCAAGTCCTTGAAAGAAAGCGTCAACCCATAATCGCTGCGAGTACCTCGGTCAGGGGGAGAAAACGGCAATCAAAAAGGGCATACCGATTCATCGGGATGCCCTTTTTATTGCGGGGTTGCTGGCTGTGGCCAGGCTTGGTGAGACAGCGATGGCTTAGATGGCCATTATCCGTGGCGAGGGAGCTTGCTCCCGCTGGGGCGCGAAGCGGCCCTGAAAAGCGACGACTGCTGCGCAGCCTAGGGGGAGCAAGCTCCCTCGCCACAGGGTTGGAGATGCCTAATGTGGGCGAGCTTGCTCGCGATGACGTCCGCCTAGTCAATGGAAGTATTCGGCTCCGCCAACGCCTTCAAGGCCGCCCTGCGCTCGTCGATCGGTAATTTCCCCAGCTTTTCCACCGCCGCATAAAACGCAACCCAATCACCGTCCTCCCGCCTTAACAATGCCGCAAAGGCCGGCACCCACTGGTCATACAAACCAAACGGCAATAACCGTGCATTGTTAAGTGGCGCATAGACCCAGGCGTCATAACGTTTGTCGCCTGCCCACTGGCTGTCGCGTAGTTGCTGATAGTCGGCGCGCAGGTGTTCGAATTCTTCTGCCTTGCGTTGACGCATCTGTTCGGCCGGTAAGGGCTGGGTATAGAGCTTTTCCAGGCGCTGACGGGTATCGAGGATCAGTTGGATGAATTGGTCGCGCTGGCGCACGCGCTTGCCGTTATCCGGCGCCAGCCCGCGACTGGCGCGCCATTGCCGGCTGCCTTCCTGTTCGACGAAGGTGGCGAAGGACTCATTGAATTCCGTGTCGTCCTTTACATAAAACCGCTGGTGCGCCAGTTCATGAAAGATCAGTGTCGCCAGGCGTTCGTCGCCCCAATGCATCATCGAGCTCAGGATCGGATCGTTGAACCAGCCCAGCGTCGAGTAGGCCTCTACGCCACCGATCGACACGTCCATGCCCTGCAGCCGCTGCAACGCGGCCTCGCCACGGGCGGCGTCCTGGCTGTAGTAGCCGCGATAGGCCACGCAACCGGCAATCGGGAAACAGTGGTTTTGCGGTGCCAGGGAAAATTCGGGCGTGGAGAAGACATTCCAGACTACGAACGGGCGGCCAATATCGGCGTACAGGCGATAGCTTTTATTGTCCGGCAAGTGCAAGTGAGCAGTGGCGAATGCCCGCGCCTCGCGCGCTTGGGCCAGGTGCGCTTTCAGTTGGGTATCGCGAGCAGGGTCGGCGATGATCTGGTCGATAGGCTCTCGGGCCTGCAACAACCGAAGTTGCCCGCCGACGAGCTGGCTGTAGTAACTGGCGCTTGTGCAACCGTTGAGTAACAAAAGCAGGAGGCCTGGAAACAAAATCCGGAAAACACGGTCGAGTAACCGATGGTTTGAATGCGGCCTGATCAATTGGAATCACCCTGGGAAAGTCTGCCCACAAGACTATCTCGCCTGCCTGGAGCTTCGCTATGCGCGTGTTGATGCTGACGAGTGGCCTGTTGCTGCTGACCGGTTGTGCCGGTTTGCCTGACCCTGATCCATCCCAAGCGTGGATCGACCTGGGAAACCATCAGGACACCGCGCTGCAAGCGCTGAAGGTCGATGACAAGATGTCTGTGGACCGACGTTATTTCGAGGTGCAACCCGGCAGCCATGAGCTGACGGTGCGTTATCAATTTGCCGTCGAGCCCGGCAACATTGGCCCGGATGCCGAGCCGCTGTGGCGCGATTGCCGGTTGAATGTGAAGTTCAAGGACTTCAACGCCGGCCAGCGCTACCAGTTGCAGGCTGGCAACATCGGTTTCCGGCCCTGGGCCAAGCTGTATGATCAACAACGCAAGGTGGTGGGGCAAGGGACACCGGCAGGCTGCCAGCAAAGTTGATCGGCGCTATGCTCAAGACCTGATTTTTCAGGAAGCTCACCATGCGTCTTCACATGCTGTTACTGGCCTTCGTTGTCATGAGCGGTTGCACGGCGACCCCGTTGCCAGCGGTCGATTCGAACATGGCCTGGATCGATTTCGCGACGCCTACGCCTGGCGGCAAGGTACTGATGGCTGAAAAGCTGGATGGTCAGCGACTGCGAGACGGGCGTTTCTTCCAGGTTTCGCCGGGCAGTCATGAATTGGAAGTGCGCTTCGATTTCGAGGTGTTTGGTGGCGGTGGGCTGGGTTTGATGAGCGAGCCGCAAGAACGGCTGTGCTACCTGACCGTGCGATACGACCATTTCGAAGCCGGCCAGCGCTATCGTCTGGAGGCGCGTAACCTGGCGTTCACCCCAAGCGCCCGGCTTTATGACGCCAAGCGAGAAATCGTTGCCGAAGATCGACAAGCCCGTTGCATGCCATAGGGCGTCTTAGCGGTCGTTCTTCTGGTAGATGATTTTCTTCGTGCCGTTTTCGCAAGTGCCAACGACCATGTTCTGGTCATGGACTTCGTCATTGGTGACGATTTCCAGCGTATAGGACGTGACGCCCTGCGCCTGGATCTTGGTTTCGATTTCGGCCTTGAGTTCTTCGCAGGGTTTGGGGGCCGCAAGGGCCGACGAGGCCAATGCGCAACCGATGACTGCCAAGGCAAATCGTTTCATGCTCGAATTCCTCATTGCAGCGCGCACTGCCTGTGCGCTGAGACTGCGGGCATGCATTCGACCACAATTGCATCAAGGTAAACAGATCACCCGTCCCCAGAAAGGTCGCAGCCTCCACAGTGCCTGCAAAAGCTGCGACCGCCTTCAGCGGGTCAGCTCACCAGTGTTGCGTCCAATGTGATCTCGGCATTCAGCACCTTGGAAACCGGGCACCCTTCCTTGGCCTTCTTGCTCAGTTCGTCGAACTGCGCCTGGCTGGCGCCGGGGATTTTCGCCTTGAGAATCAGCTTCACGGCGGTAATCGCAAATCCGCCATCGACCTGATCCAGGGTGACTTCGGCGTTCGTGTCGATACTCTCGGCCTTTAGCCCGGCGTCGCCAAGGATCATCGAAAAGGCCATGGAAAAGCAGCCGGCGTGGGCCGCGCCGATCAATTCCTCTGGGTTGGTGCCCTTGCCGCCCTCGAATCGAGCCTTGAAACCATAGGGTGCTTCGCGTAACACGCCAGTTTCCGTGGAGATGGAGCCGATACCGGTTTTCAGGTCGCCTTCCCAATGAGCCGATGCTTTCTTGATGATAGCCATGTCTGCCTCCTCAATATCCGGCGCGGGGTTCGCGCCTGGGTGTTTTCCGTTGTCAGGGTTGTGAGGATAGACCGCCCGATAAAGTTCATCCTGTCGATTAGCCGACCGATTTAGTAGGAAAATTCGTCGCAGCTATTGAAACTCGGGTATATGCCCACATTGCATGGAACACACCTTTAGAAACGGCAGGCTTTTGCCCGTAGGAAAAAGCCCGGAACGCCGTTGGAGATCCCGGCCCATGAAACAGCTGTCCGAAGTGAAATTCTCAACCCTCGACCTGGTGCCTGTTCGCGCCGACGGCAACGCCGCCCAGTCCTTGCGCAACTCGCTGGACCTGGCGCAGCACGTGGAGAAATACGGCTATACCCGTTTCTGGGTAGCCGAGCACCACAACATGGATGGCATCGCCAGCTCCGCGACCGCCGTGCTGCTGGGCTATCTGGCCGGGGGCACTTCGACCATCCGTGTCGGCTCCGGCGGGGTGATGCTGCCCAACCATGCGCCGTTGATCATTGCCGAGCAGTTCGGCACGCTGGAAAGCCTCTACCCAGGTCGAATCGACCTCGGGCTGGGGCGTGCGCCAGGTTCCGACCAGATGACCGCCCGGGCGCTGCGTCGCGAGCGCTCTGGCAGCGCTGACGATTTCCCTGAAGACGTGGCCGAACTGATGCGCTATCTCGGCCCGCGTACTCCGGATCAACGCATCATCGCCATGCCAGGCACCGGCACCAACGTGCCGGTGTGGCTGCTGGGTTCGAGTCTGTTCAGTGCGCAATTGGCCGGTGAACGGGGCTTGCCCTATGCATTCGCCTCCCACTTTGCGCCGCGCTATATGCACGAGGCGATACGCATTTACCGCAACCATTTCAAGCCGTCGGCGGTGCTCGACAAGCCATATGTAATGCTCGGCGTGCCACTGGTGGCGGCCGATACGGACGAACAGGCCGATTACCTGGCGACCTCGGTGTATCAGCGGATCCTGGCGTTGATGCGCGGCCAAAGCCTGGTGCAACGTCCGCCAGTGGAAACCATGAACGGTCTCTGGCTGCCCCATGAGAAAGAAGCGGTTGGCGATTTCCTGGGCCTGGCCATGGTTGGCGGTCCGCAGAAGATTCGCGCCAAGCTGGAGGTGCTGATTGAGCAAACCCAGGCCGATGAGCTGATTTTTACCAGTGATCTATATGAGCACGCTGATCGCTTGCACTCCTACGAGTTGCTGGCGCAGGTCATGAAAGGCTGAATGACGCCCATGAAAAAGCCGACGCATTGCGTCGGCTTTGACGTACGCGCGGGATCAGCCGCGCTTGTAGACGATTTCTTTCGTACCGGCCTCACAGGTGCCGACGACTTTTTGTCCTTCAGCCGCTGCGCCTTTATCGACGACTTCCAGCGAATAACCTGACACACCCTTGGCGTCCAGCTTCGCTGCGATTTCGGTTTTCAGCTCTTCGCAGGACTTGCCGGCTGCAAACGCACCGCCGGCAAGGCTCAGCAAACCCAGGGCTACCATCAACTTTTTCATCGCTCGCACTCCTTGGTCGGATCGAATAGGGCAGGTATGGAAAAACATGATGCGCATACCATAGCGCATCGCCATTCCCTATGGCACTCCGCCAGCGTGCAAGTTCACCGCCCCTCAGCTGTTGGCAATCCGGAACCCGACCTTGATGGTCACCTGGAAGTGCGCGGCACGACCGTTTTCGATGTGTCCGCGGGTTTCCGTGACTTCGAACCACTCCAAGTGCTTGAGGCTTTTGCTGGCCTCGGCCAGGGCGTTATTGATGGCGTCTTCAATGCTGGTGGGAGACGAGCCGACCAGTTCGACTTTTTTGTACGTGTGATGATCACTCATGACGTTCTCCTTGGTTGGTCTTTAACAGCCTAGCAGCGAATTTTCGTCTTACGTGTGGCGCCGTTTGCGCTTTGAAGTTCAGATTTACTGCACTTTCAGAAACGACCGCAGTCCCAATTCACACACGCCACTCAACCACTGCAGGAGAGAGCCACCATGGCCAGCAATTCGTTACGTAAAGCCTCGTTGCAAAGCATGGAAGCGGAGATCGAGAGTCTGCTCAAGTCGTTGGAAAGCCTGAAGGACGATGCTTCGGACGAGTCGCGTAAGACCCTCAAATCGCTCAAGGCAAATGCTGAAAACGCGCTGAAACATTCTCGCCATCTGCTGAGCGATGCGTATGAAGAGGTCAAGGTGAAAACCCGTGAAACCGGAATCGCCACACGCGACTACGCGCAGGAACACCCCTGGACCACGGCTGGTGTCGCGGTCGGTGCGCTGGGTTTGCTGGCCGCTTACTTGCTGTGCAAACGCGGTGACTGACTCGGTTGGCTCAGCTCATGCCTGAGCCACTGGGCCAATTGCCCTGCGCGCCCGTCTGCGGCGCGCTTGGGCAGCCACAACGCCAGTCGCGCCGCTGTTTCATCGAAGCCCCACGGCGCGACCAGACGACCGGCGCGCACGTCCTCGGCCACCAGTGGCTCGGGCGCGATCGCCACGCCTAGTCCCGCTACGGCGGCCTCCAGCAAATAGTACAGATGCTCGAATCCTTGCCCGAACTTCAGTGCCTGGGGTTCAAGGTGTTTTTGTCGTGCCCAGGTCGGCCAGGCCTGTGGACGTGACGTGGTATGCAGCAATGGCTCGTCCAATAGCGCACTGGCCGGTGCGGCCTGCAAGCGGGCGAACCCGGCGTAGTGCGGGCTCATCACGGGGCCGATCCGCTCGCTCACCAGTTCGTACACCTGCATGTCCGCCGGCCAGGGCGGCTCGGCGAATACCAGCAAGGCGTCCAGCCCCGGGCGCCGGGGGTCCAGGTCGCCTTCGCCGGCGGACAAATGCAGGCGCAAATCCGGCAGGTCGGCGTTGAGCCTGCCCAGTCGGGGAATAAACCAGCGCGCCAGCAAGCTTCCCGAACAGCCCAGAACAAACGGGGCATCTGCCGTACTTTGCGTCAGTTCCGCGCAAACACCGCGCAATCGTTCGAACGCCTCGGCGCTGACATCCCGCAGGCGCAAGCCGGAATCTGTGAGTTTCAGGCCGCGCCCATCCTTGCTGAACAGGCTGACGCCCAGATGCTCTTCCAACACCTTCAATTGTCGGCTGACCGCACCGTGAGTGACGTGCAGCTGTTCAGCCGCCTGGCTTACGCTGTTCAGGCGGGCGGTGGCCTCGAAGGCGCGCAAAGCGTTGAGCGGGGGAAGGTCATGGCTCATGGGATATGTGAGTTTTCCTGACAGGTTGTGGCGATCTTATCGGTTTTCAGCGCGGCATGTCAGGGGTAGAGTGACCTTCATTGTCTTTCTACGCATTCGCTTGGAGCGCCCGATGACCCAGTCTACGACCCCCTTCAACCTGCGCAGTGGCCCCGACGCCAACGGCCTGTTTGGTGCGTTCGGTGGCCGCTATGTGGCCGAAACCCTTATGCCGTTGATCCTCGACCTGGCCCGCGAATACGAAGTGGCGAAGGAAGATCCGGCGTTCCTCGAAGAATTGGCCTACTTCCAGCGTGACTATGTCGGACGTCCGAGCCCGCTCTACTTCGCCGAGCGCCTGACCGAATACTGCGGCGGCGCCAAGATCTATCTCAAGCGTGAAGAGCTGAACCACACCGGCGCGCACAAGATCAACAACTGCATCGGCCAGATCCTGTTGGCGCGGCGCATGGGCAAGAAACGCATCATCGCCGAGACCGGTGCCGGCATGCACGGTGTGGCGACCGCCACTGTGGCTGCACGTTTCGGCCTGGATTGCGTGATCTACATGGGCACCACCGACATCGAGCGGCAGCAGGCCAACGTATTCCGCATGAAGCTGCTGGGCGCTGAAGTGATCCCGGTGGTCGCCGGTACCGGCACGCTGAAGGACGCAATGAACGAGGCCCTGCGTGACTGGGTCACCAACGTCGACAGCACGTTCTACCTGATCGGCACCGTGGCGGGCCCGCATCCGTACCCGGCCATGGTGCGCGACTTCCAGGCCGTGATCGGCAAGGAAACCCGCGAGCAGTTGCAAGCCCAGGAAGGTCGCCTGCCGGATAGCCTGGTGGCGTGCATCGGCGGCGGCTCCAACGCCATGGGCTTGTTCCACCCGTTCCTGGACGACAAGAGCGTCGAGATCATCGGCGTCGAGGCCGCGGGCTATGGCATCGAGACCGGTAAGCATGCGGCGAGTTTGAACGGCGGCGTGCCGGGTGTACTGCACGGCAACCGCACCTTCCTGTTGCAGGACGACGACGGTCAGATCATCGACGCCCATTCGATTTCCGCGGGTCTCGACTACCCCGGTATCGGCCCGGAACATGCCTGGTTGCATGACATTGGTCGCGTCCAGTACACCTCGGTCACTGACGCCGAAGCCTTGGAAGCCTTTCACAAATGCTGTCGCCTGGAAGGGATCATTCCTGCACTGGAAAGTGCCCATGCCCTGGCGGAAGTGTTCAAACGCGCACCCAACCTGCCGAAAGATCACCTGATGGTGGTCAATCTGTCCGGCCGTGGCGACAAAGACATGCAAACCGTGATGCACCACATGGAACAGTCCCAGCAGGAGAAACACTGATGAGCCGCCTGCAAACCCGTTTTGCCGAACTCAAGGAACAGAACCGCGCCGCCCTGGTGACTTTCGTCACGGCTGGCGATCCGGACTACGATACCTCGTTGGCGATTCTCAAAGGCCTGCCGGCTGCCGGTGCCGACGTGATCGAGTTGGGCATGCCGTTCACCGACCCGATGGCCGACGGCCCGGCGATCCAGTTGGCGAACATCCGCGCCCTGGGGGCCCAGCAGAACCTGGCGAAAACCCTGCAAATGGTTCGTGAGTTCCGTAAGGACAATACCGATACACCACTGGTGCTGATGGGTTACTTCAACCCGATCCACCGCTATGGCGTGCAGCGTTTCATTGGTGAGGCGCTGGACTCTGGTGTGGATGGCCTGATCGTTGTGGACATGCCGCCCGAGCACAACAGTGAACTGTGCGAACCGGCCCAGGCTGCCGGCCTGGACTTCATCCGCCTGACCACTCCCACCACCGACGACGTGCGTTTGCCGACTGTGCTCAACGGCAGTTCGGGTTTCGTGTATTACGTCTCGGTGGCGGGCGTGACCGGTGCCGGCGCCGCGACGCTGGAGCATGTGGAAGAAGCTGTTGCGCGCTTGCGTCGCCATACCGATCTGCCGATCAGCATTGGTTTCGGTATTCGTACGCCGGAGCAGGCTGCGTCCATCGCGCGATTGGCTGATGGGGTGGTGGTGGGCTCGGCGCTGATCGACCATATCGCCAAGGCCGAAACGTCGGAACAGGCGATTGATGGCGTGTTGAGTTTGTGTGCTGCCCTGGCTGATGGGGTGCGCAAGGCGCGTGTCAGCTGATTGTCGATTCGACTCGCAGCCACGAAAAAAAAGGGGGGCGGAACTTGGTTCCGAACCCCTTTTTGTTGCTCATGAAATGCTCGAAGAACGGCTCCAGGAGCTATGGCCGCATAGGTCAGGGGACCATCAAGGCAACTCCAATCCTCCGCCGGCCTTGTGCAGCTTGCGCAAATGCTCGCCGATCTCTTTCACATTAGCCTCGCTCGCGGCAATTTCAGCAGCGCGGCTCGGCTCAAGCAAAGCCCTGACTTCCTTGTCCAGATCGCCTGTCAGTGTTTGCAGCTGTTTCTGACGCAGGCTGCTTTCCGACTCCAGTCGTTGCCACTCGCTGGGTTGTGGCAACCCATAGCCGCTGCTACCCAACAACTCGGCGGGACGGCTCAGGAAGCCGCTGTTGGCAAGGATCTGCTGTAGCGTCGCGTTAGCCCTTTCCATACCGCCATTCTGCAATTCACGGGCTCCAAGGTAACGCTGCTTGACTTCGTCCTGTGCCAACAACAGTTGCCGCCGATAACTGGCCTGTTCCAGCAGCAACAACGCCGCGCTGGTGCGCAGGTCGGCCTGTTCGAACCAGACGCGGCGTTCAGCGGCGTCCAGGGCCAGCCAGTCTTCCACCGTTTGCTGCTTGATTGGCAGATACTTCTTCAGCACCTCGAACATCGCCTGGTACCGCTCGCGGAAGGAGTCGAAGCGGTAGCCCAGGCGCAAGGCTTCCTTGGGATCATCCAGCACGCTGGTGTCCGCCAGGCCCCGGCCCTTGAGCACTTCCAGCAGGCCGTTGGGCATGATGCTGTCCAGGCCCTTGAGCTGCTCGTTATTGCTGCCGCTGCGCAGCAGTTTCAAGCTTTCCACGGCGCAGTTGTTGGACAGGAAGTAATAGTTGCCGTCGTAGCTCCAATGCATTTCGGCAGCGTGTTCGACCGTTTCTTCGATCTCGGTGCGCGACAGGTTCAGCGGCACCGATGCCAGGCTGCGCAGTTCGGTCTTGGTGTATTCATCGATCACCTGGGCCAACGGCAATACGAACAGGCGCGATGGGTATTTGCCGACCAGTCCATCCCAACTCGACAACTGCACATCGCCCACGAAAGCGCGGTATGACAGCACCAGGTGTTGGTCCAGATCCAGTCGACAGTCCGGACCCCGTGGGCGCCCCGGTGCGCAGATCACCAGCCGGAGCATGCTGTGGCCCCAGCGGCTCACCCAGTTCTGATTGGCTTCGGCCAGCAGGTAATCAATGGCATAGACTCGCTCTGGATCGACCTTGCCCAGTGGTGTCTTGGCGAAGTCGTTTCCGGCGTTGAGGAAGGCAAATGATTTGGCGCAGGTATCCTTGGCGGCGGGTGCCCAACCGAAGTGCTCCTGATAATAGCGATACAGGGCGGGGCGGCGGCAAGCATAGCTGGGGTCAAGGAGAAAGTACTCCATGTTGACCGCGACGAATTCCTTGGGGCTGCTCGTTTCGTAGAGGTCCGGGCTGCGGGCGACCTGGCGGTTGTGTTGTTCCCGTTCACCACGACGGCCAACGTATTGCGGCCAGCCGGCGAGGTCCAGCAAGCGCGGATCATCGCTGAGGGTGAAACGGCGGTCGTTCTGGCCCCGGCATTCATCCGGCAGGCCGATGAGCCCGGCACTGCTGTTACGCCGGGTACAGCGCTGGATCAGCGCGCGCTCGGCGTCTGGCCATAGGCGCGAGCGGTCATAAATGTGAGTCAGTTCGTGCAGGACCGTGGCGAGCATTTCCCGTCGCACGGTGCCGTGGGGGCGATGGGTTTTCTGCGTCGCGGCGCTGCCGTCGACAAGGCCGTCGAGCAGGTTGCTATTGAGGTCCAGCTGCGACACCAACGAGGCCTGACCGTAAGCGTTGGTGGGCATCTGGTCAGTCCAGCCGACATCGATGCGTCGGTCCAGGCGCTCGATGAAGCGCGGCGGCAACGCCTGCATGGCTTCATCGAGCAGCGCCTGGCTGGCCTGCTGTTGCGCCGGGCTCAGTCCGTTGGCGTTGAGGTGCAGTTGCAAGCCGGCCTGGGCCATGCTGCCCGTGAGCAGCAAGACCCCGGCCGCCAGCCAGGCGGCGAACCGCCTCACAATGCGAGGATGGCTTCGGCGAGAACCTGGTCACTGGCGTCGCGGGCTTCCGGCACGCGGGTGCGCAAGGTGTCGAAGGCGGCCTCGAGATGAGCACCACGAATTTCACCATTGCTGGCGACAAAACTGGCCGCATCGTCATGGGCTTCGCGGACGATTTTCGAATCACGGATGGAAGTGGTGGTATCGGAAGTGAAATCAATCGTGCGCTGGGAAGCGCGGACGATGATGTTACTGGTGGCTACCAGGGTATGTGCCTGGGCCACATCGGCCAATACCAGCAGGCCTAGGGCGGCAGCAATCAGCGGGCTACGCATGGAACGACTCCGGAAAAATAAGGATAACTATTGGACGAGAATTGCCTGTGCCAGTTCAAGGTCGCTGACGTGAAGTTTTGGCTGGGTCCGGCGCAGGTAATCCAGGGCCGATTCCAGCTGTGCACCTCGCAACTGCCCGTCGCTGGCGATGAACGCCGCAGCGTCATCGTGTGCGGCAACGATCAGTTTATGGTCGAAGGGCGCGGAGGTCACCATGCTGGTGGCATAGCCGCTGACCACCACTTGCTGGGTGGACACATCGAAAGCATGGGCCGGAACAGACCAGCAGAACACTGCGAAGAAAGACGCGATGAACAGATCTGAGTAAAAACGCATGGGACTCGACGGTTGATGGCGAGCTTGAAGGCTAGCGCAAACCTGCGGGCCAGAGCCAGCGCTGAAACATCGGAACACCATTTGGGGCCCGATGTTTCATGTTGCATCAGATCACCAGGATGGCTTGGGCCAGCTGCGCATCGGTGGCGTTGAGCTGTGGTGCCTGCTGGCGGATGTAATCCAGGGCGCTTTCCAGTTTCACGCCACGGATGGCACCTTCGCTGGCCACGAAGCTGGCGGCGTCATCGCGGGCGGCTTGAACGATCTTGTTGTCCCGCAGTGACGAAGTTGCATCGGAAGTCACATCAGACGTGGCCTTGAGTGCGCCAACGATGGAGTCAGTGGTGACGATAAAGCTGCTGGCGTTGGAGTGGGTGGCTACGGCCAACAGGGCAACTGCGCTGAGCAGGCGAAGACGAATCATGATGAAACTCCTTGGATAATGAGGTAATGCCGGTGCGTGTAGCTGGAAGAGCAGACGCATGCTCGACTCGCTTCGCCACGTTCGCATCGATATTAGGACAGAACGCAGTGGCTGACAGCCCTTTGCGACCGTCACTGGCAGCATGATGCTTGCATTAGGCGCTATGGCTCAAGAAAACTGTACTGGTATTGAGTTAGACGTTTTAAAACTGTTATGCCTCTCCAGTTTTCCCGAAAAATCGGCCTCGGAAACGACAAGACCCGTCGCGGTTTCCCGCGACGGGTCTTGTTTGTTCAATTCGGTGCTGGCGGTGGACCCGGTGGGTCAGGGCCAGCGACGCTGAGTTAGCGCCAGAACGGCTTGCTCAGCTCTTCGTAGCGTTGTGCTTCGCTGATACCGGCGTCAGCCAGCAGGCGCGAATCCAGACGAGCCAGTTGGTGACGGCTGGCGATGCGGCGCTGCCACAACATCAGGTTGGCAATAACGCGAAGAGGCAGGGAAGCCTGGTTTTTTTCAGCTTTGTCTTCGAAAAACAGCTCGGAACTGAGTGTACGTTCCATGGTTGACATCCTTCCGCTTGTGGCGGGATTAGGTAGTGGTTTACTGGTGCCCATGATCCTCTCGTTTGGCCAGTCTCTCTAGATACAGTTCACCTGTATTGTGAGGGACCAGTTAACTGTTAAAGAGCGGTGTACTGGTCGATATTGAGGCAACTGTACCTATCTGCTCAATATTGGTGCGTTTTTCATCGTTTCCGGAGGTTTTGTGGGAAAAGACTGTAAGGAAACACCGGTACAGCAGTACAGTTTTTGTAAGATTTGGCTCGGATGATGAGCTTCAGTCAAAACTGTATTTGCGATAGCGGTGTTCCAGCTGTATCAGACTGCCAACATCCGCCCGGTTTCTTCGAGGTTCAGGTGCCAACTTAGTGCATCGCGCAGGATATGCGGGGTATGCCCACCCAAGGCGCATGCAGCTTGGAAGTATTCATTCAGCGCTTGGCGGTAGGATGGATGCACGCAGTTGTCGATGATTACTCGCGCCCGCTCCCTTGGCGCCAGGCCACGCAGGTCGGCCAGGCCGATTTCGGTCACGAGGATGTCGACATCATGCTCGGTATGGTCCACATGGCTCACCATCGGCACGACACTGGAAATGGCACCGCCCTTGGCAATCGACTTGGTAACGAAAATCGCCAAGTGGGCATTGCGGGCGAAATCCCCCGAGCCGCCAATGCCATTCATCATCCGAGTGCCACAGATATGCGTGGAATTGACGTTGCCGTATATGTCGAACTCCAGCGCGGTGTTGATACCGATGATGCCGAGGCGGCGTACGACCTCGGGATGGTTGGAGATTTCCTGCGGGCGCAGGACCAATTTGTCCTTGTACCTTTCCAGGTTGCCGAACACATCGGCGTTGCGTCGACTCGACAGCGTGATAGAGCTGCCGGAGGCGAAGCTCAGCTTGCCGGCGTCGATCAAGTCAAATGTCGAGTCCTGCAGGACCTCGGAATACATGGTCAGGTCTTCGAACGGGGAATCGATCAGCCCGCACATCACGGCGTTGGCGATGTTGCCAATCCCCGCCTGCAACGGCCCGAGCTTATTGGTCATGCGTCCGGCTGAAACTTCCTGCTTGAAGAAATCGATCAGGTGATCGGCGATGGCCTGGGTGTCGCTGTCCGGTGGCACGACGGTCGAAGGCGAGTCTCCTTGGTGGGTGATGACAATGGCAGCAATTTTTTCCGGCGGGATCGGGATAGCGGGGCTGCCAATACGATCGTCGACTTTCACCAGCGGGATCGGAGTGCGGGTTGGGCGATAGGTCGGAATATAAATGTCGTGCAGCCCTTCCAGATTCGGGTTGTGGGCCAGGTTGATCTCGATGATCACTTGCCGGGCGAAAATGGCGAAGCTGGCCGAGTTACCCACCGATGTGGTCGGTACAATATGCCCTTGCTCGGTAATGGCCACCGCTTCGATCACGGCAATATCGGGCAGCTTGAGCTGGCCATTGCGCAGTTGTTCGACGGTTTCCGAGAGGTGCTGGTCGATGAACATCACCTCGCCTGCGTTGATCGCCTTGCGCAACGTGCTGTCGACCTGAAACGGCATGCGTCGTGCCAGCACACCGGCTTCGGTGAGCTCCTTGTCGAGGTCGTTGCCCAGGCTTGCTCCGGTCATCAGGCTGATTTTCAGCGGGGTGAGCTTGGCGCGTTCAGCCAGGGCGTGGGGTACGGCTTTCGCTTCTCCGGCGCGGGTAAAGCCGCTCATGCCGACGGTCATGCCGTCCTGAATCAACAAGGCTGCTTCGGCAGCGCTCATCACTTTATTCAACAAAGAGGGCAAGCGAATGCGGTCACGGTACATGGAGGATTATCTCGGGCTGGAAGCAAGATGCGCAGTCTAGTGAATTCGCGCTGTGCCCGACCCGCTACAAAGGTCGCATTTAAGGCCTCTATTACGGGCGTTTCAGGCAAAACATTATTACCGGATCGGTAACGTTCGGCCTTGATACAAATCAAAACGCCCCGACAAGTCGGGGCGTTAGTAGTGAAGCAGCGAGCGTTATTCCACCGCTTTGACCATGTCCTCGATGACCTTCTTGGCGTCACCGAACACCATCATGGTTTTGTCCAGATAGAACAGCTCGTTGTCCAGGCCGGCATAACCACTGGCCATCGAGCGCTTGTTGACGATGATGGTCTTGGCCTTGAACGCTTCGAGGATCGGCATGCCGGCAATCGGCGACTTCGGATCGTTCTTCGCCGCCGGGTTGACCACGTCGTTGGCGCCGAGCACCAGCACCACGTCGGCCTGGCCGAACTCGGAGTTGATGTCTTCCATCTCGAACACCTGGTCGTAAGGCACTTCAGCCTCGGCCAACAGGACGTTCATATGCCCAGGCATACGACCGGCCACTGGGTGGATCGCGTATTTGACGGTCACGCCGTGGTGGGTCAGCTTCTCGGTCAGCTCTTTCAGCGCGTGCTGCGCCCGCGCTACCGCCAGGCCGTAGCCCGGCACGATAATCACTGTGTCGGCGTTGGTCAGCAGGAAGGTCGCGTCGTCAGCCGAACCGGATTTCACCGGGCGGGCTTCTTTGGAGCCTGCTGGGCCAGCCGCATCCGCCGTGTTGCCGAAACCGCCGAGCAGCACGTTGAAGAACGAACGGTTCATCGCCTTGCACATGATGTACGAGAGGATCGCACCGCTCGAACCCACCAGCGAACCGGCAATGATCAGCATCGAGTTGTTCAGCGAGAAGCCGATACCCGCTGCGGCCCAACCGGAATAACTGTTGAGCATCGAGACCACTACCGGCATGTCCGCACCGCCGATCGGGATGATGATCAGCACGCCCAATACAAAGGCCAGGGCCAGCATCAGGGCGAATGCGCCGAGATTGCCGGTGAGCATGAAGGTCAGGCCCAGGCCTAGCGTTGCCAGGCCCAGGATCAGGTTGAGCTTGTGCTGGCCGCCAAACTGTACCGGTGCGCCCTGGAACAGGCGGAACTTGTACTTGCCCGAGAGTTTGCCGAAAGCGATCACCGAACCGGAGAAGGTAATTGCACCGATGGTTGCACCGAGGAACAGCTCCAGGCGGTTACCGGCCGGAATCGAATCGCCCAATTGCTTGACGATGCCCAGCGATTGCGGCTCGACGACCGCCGCGATGGCAATGAACACCGCCGCCAGGCCGATCATGCTGTGCATGAACGCCACCAGCTCCGGCATCTTGGTCATCTCGACGCGCTTGGCCATGATCGAACCGGCGGTGCCGCCAATCAGCAGACCGACGATGACATAGCCAATGCCGGCAGTGGCCAGCTCAGCTCCCAGCTTATAAATGAGGCCCACGGTGGTAAGCACCGCCAACGCCATGCCGAGCATGCCGAACAGGTTGCCACGTCGCGAGGTGGTGGGATGCGACAGGCCTTTGAGGGCCTGGATGAAACAGATCGACGCGATCAGGTAGAGCGTCGTTACCAGGTTCATGCTCATTACTTGGGCGCCTCTTCTTTTACGGCTTTCGGGGCTTTTTTCTTGAACATCTCAAGCATGCGGCGTGTTACCAGGAAGCCACCGAATACGTTCACCGCAGCCAGGGCTACGGCGAGAGTGCCCATGGTCTTGCCCAGCGGCGTCACGGTCAGCGCGGCGGCAAGCATGGCGCCGACGATCACGATCGCCGAAATGGCATTGGTTACCGCCATCAACGGTGTGTGCAGCGCAGGCGTTACGTTCCAGACCACGTGGTAACCGACATAAATCGCCAGCACGAAGATGATCAGGTTGTAGATACCGGGGGAGATAAGCTCTTCCATTGTCTGAATCCCTGCTTAGGCGTTTTTGCGGATGACTTGGCCGTCGCGGCACATCAGGCACGCGGCGACGATGTCGTCTTCCAGGTTCACGTCGAACTGACCTTCCTTGGTGAAGACCAGCTTCAGGAAGTCCAGCAGGTTACGGGCGTACAGCGCCGAAGCATCGGCCGCGACTTCACCGGCCAGGTTGGTCGGGCCGACGATGGTGACGCCGTTCTCGACAACCACCTGATCGGCCACGGTCAACGGGCAGTTGCCGCCCTGGGCTGCCGCGAGGTCGATGACCACCGAGCCAGGTTTCATCTGCGCGACGGTTTCGGCGCTCAGCAAGGTCGGTGCCTTGCGGCCCGGAATCAAGGCGGTGGTGATGACGATGTCAGCCTGCTTGGCGCGCTCGTGCACGGCTTGGGCCTGGCGCTGCATCCAGCTGGCAGGCATGGGCCGGGCGTAACCGCCGACGCCGACGGCGCATTCACGCTCTTCGTCGGTTTCGTAAGGCACGTCGACGAACTTGGCGCCGAGGGATTCGATTTGTTCCTTGACCGCCGGTCGCACATCCGAAGCCTCGATCACAGCGCCCAGGCGCTTGGCCGTGGCAATCGCCTGCAGCCCGGCCACACCGGCCCCGAGAATCAGCACGCGCGCCGCTTTCACGGTACCTGCGGCGGTCATCAGCATCGGCATGAAGCGCGGGTAGTAGTGGGCGGCCAGCAGCACGGCCTTGTAGCCGGCAATGTTCGCTTGAGACGACAGCACATCCAGGCTCTGGGCACGGGAGGTCCGTGGCGCGGCCTCGAGGGCGAAAGCGGTAATGCCGCGTTCGGCCAGCTTGGAGATGGTTTCGTTGTTGAACGGATTGAGCATGCCCACCAGAACGGTGCCGCTCTTTATCAGCGTCAGTTCGCTGTCGCTGGGGGCGACCACCTTGAGGATCAGTTCGGCCCCGAATGCATCACTGGCACTGCCAATGGTTGCGCCCGCTGCCTCATAGACACTGTCGATAACGCTGGCCTTGATGCCGGCGCCGCTTTGAACAGTGACCTTATGGCCTTGGCCGATCAGCTTCTTGATGGTTTCCGGGGTAGCAGCAACCCGTGTTTCACCCGTTTGGGTTTCGAGGGGAACACCAATGTGCACGTCAAATCTCCTGCGTGATCTTATTGAGTAAACCCAGGCACTTCGGATGGTGCGGCTGGGGCGGCCGATCAGCACGATCCCGCCAAACCAGGCGGGGCGCGGCATTTTGCAGGCGAAAATTCAGCCCTTCAAGGGATTATGACGGGTGACGGAAAATTAACTACAAGTCACCCTGTGACCGAATGTCGCAATTATCGATCGGCATCCCTTGTAGGCCGTGCTTTCCAAGGATTCAGGTTCAAATTGACAATTTTTCCCATCGGCCAGATGAATAAGGCCTGATGCGTTGCGTGATATGGCTCAAAGCCATGTATTTAAACGCTTTGGAGACTACTTCAGGGGCTGCGTAACAGATTGACTGGATGCGACATAAACTTATATCTGTAGCGACTTATGTTAGTTGACTACCTAATCATGTTTTGCTTTTTTCTTTATTAATCAATGTGATAGTTGCTTGCCTGTTTCACGAGCCAATCACGAAAAGCACGAAGAGAGGCAGATTCGGCCTTTCGTTCCGGAATCATCAGGTAGTAGGCCTTGATGCTCGACAGCGCGTTGGGGTTGGCAACGACCAATCGTTTCTCTGCCAACTCGTGCTGAATCAAAAAGGGCGGAATCAGCGCAATGCCCATGTCGTGCATGGCCGCTTGGGCAAGCATGGAGAATAGTTCATAACGCGGGCCTGTCAGGTCTCGCGCAATATTCAGGTTCTGGGCGTTGAACCACTGGCGCCACGCATACGGGCGAGTGGTCTGCTGGAGCAAGGGCAGCTCGGCGATGGCCTGCGGCGTCAGGCTCTTCTGGTCACCCAGTAGGGTGGGGCTGCATACCGGCATCGGATTTTCGCCCATCAGCTTGTGGGATTCGGTGCCGGACCAGTCCGCATCACCAAAATAGATGGCGGCATCAAACTCTGTGTCCGCAAAGAGAAAAGGACGTGTGCGGTTGGTCAGGTTGACGGTGACTTCCGGATGCTGATGCTGGAAATCCTTGAGACGGGGCAGTAGCCATTGAGTGCCGAAGGTCGGAACCACGGCCAGCTCGATCACGTTCGCACCGGTGTGCCCCATCACTGAAAGAGCATCGCGCTCGACGGCATCCAGTTGGGTGGCAACTCGACGACTGTAGGAAATGCCTGCTTCAGTCAGCTTGACGCCTCGGCGTGAGCGTCGGAAAAGCTCCACGCTGAGGAAGTCCTCCAAGCTGGCGATCTGTCGGCAGATTGCGCCCTGCGTAAGAGAAAGTTCTTGCGCCGCCTTGGTGAAGCTTTCATGGCGCGCAGCGGCCTCGAAACTGACCAGGGCGGTGGTGCTGGGAATTTTACGGCGCATGTACGCAAGCCTCACTCAATATCGGCATAAACGGGGTTTATGGCGTTTACGAAGTGAGAAATTAGCACAACATAGTGCGTAATCCTCGTTTGCCCTTGTAGGAAAGCGCGCCTAGGATCAATCCACGATTTTCATTTAATTGGCGAGGACTCTTTCATGGCCGGTAAAGCGAGCTTCAACTGGATCGATCCATTGTTGCTGGATCAGCAGCTCACCGAAGAAGAACGCATGATCCGCGACACTGCCGAGCAATTCGCTCAGCAGAAGCTTGCGCCGCGGGTGCTGGAAGCGTTCCGTCATGAGAAAACCGACCCGGCGATTTTTCGCGAGATGGGTGAAGTAGGCCTGCTGGGGGCAACCATTCCTGAGCAGTACGGCGGCAGTGGACTGAACTACGTCAGCTATGGCCTGATCGCTCGCGAGGTAGAGCGCGTCGATTCCGGTTATCGCTCGATGATGAGTGTGCAGTCCTCGCTGGTGATGGTGCCGATCAATGAATTCGGTACTGAGGCGCAAAAACAGAAGTATCTGCCGAAACTGGCGTCGGGTGAGTGGATCGGCTGCTTTGGTCTGACCGAGCCGAACCATGGTTCCGACCCGGGCGCGATGATTACTCGTGCGCGCAAGGTGGAAGGTGGCTACAGCCTGACGGGTAGCAAAATGTGGATCACCAACAGTCCGATCGCAGACGTCTTTGTTGTCTGGGGCAAGGACGACGCCGGCGATATCCGCGGCTTCGTTCTCGAAAAGGGCTGGAAGGGCCTGAGTGCGCCGGCTATTCATGGCAAGGTTGGGCTGCGCGCTTCGATCACTGGTGAAATCGTCATGGATAACGTATTCGTGCCGGAAGAGAACATTTTCCCCGATGTCCGTGGCCTGAAAGGTCCGTTTACTTGTCTGAATTCGGCGCGCTACGGCATCTCCTGGGGCGCCTTGGGGGCGGCTGAATTCTGCTGGCATACCGCTCGCCAGTACACATTGGACCGCCAGCAGTTCGGGCGCCCACTGGCTGCCACTCAGTTGATCCAGAAGAAATTGGCCGACATGCAGACCGAAATCACGCTGGCCCTGCAGGGATGCCTGCGTCTGGGGCGTATGAAAGATGAAGGCACTGCGGCGGTCGAGATCACTTCGATCATGAAGCGCAACTCCTGTGGCAAGTCCTTGGATATTGCTCGTATGGCGCGGGACATGCTGGGCGGCAACGGTATCTCCGATGAGTTCGGCATCGCTCGTCATCTCGTGAACCTGGAGGTCGTAAACACCTACGAAGGCACGCACGACGTTCATGCGTTGATCCTGGGGCGTGCGCAAACCGGTATCCAGGCGTTCTATTAATAGGAGAACGCTCATGGGCGCGCTTTCGCATCTGCGGGTATTGGATTTATCGAGGGTCTTGGCCGGGCCGTGGGCCGGACAGATCCTGGCGGACCTGGGGGCTGATGTCATCAAGGTCGAGCGTCCCGGCAATGGCGACGACACACGTGCCTGGGGGCCGCCCTTCCTGAAGGATTCCCGAGGCGAGAACACGACCGAGGCTGCTTATTATCTGTCGGCCAATCGCAACAAGCAGTCGGTGACCATCGACTTCACGCGCCCGGAGGGGCAGCGGCTGGTGCGAGAGCTGGCGGCCAAGTCCGATATCCTGATCGAAAACTTCAAGGTGGGCGGGCTGGCGGCTTATGGTCTGGACTATGAGTCGCTGAAGGCGATCAATCCGCAGTTGATCTATTGCTCGATAACCGGGTTTGGCCAGACCGGCCCTTACGCCAAGCGCGCCGGGTATGACTTCATGATTCAGGGGCTGGGGGGCTTGATGAGCCTGACTGGCCGCCCTGAGGGTGATGAGGGTGCGGGGCCGGTGAAGGTAGGGGTTGCGCTGACGGATATCCTCACGGGGCTGTATTCGACTGCTGCTATTTTGGCGGCGCTGGCTCATCGTGATCATGCCGGCGGCGGGCAGCACATCGATATGGCCTTGCTGGATGTTCAAGTGGCTTGCCTGGCCAATCAGGCGATGAATTACCTGACTACGGGCAACGCGCCGAAGCGACTGGGCAATGCTCATCCGAACATCGTGCCTTATCAGGATTTTCCTACGGCCGATGGCGATTTTATCCTTACGGTAGGTAATGACGGCCAGTTCCGAAAATTCGCTGAGGTGGCTGGTCAGCCGCAGTGGGCTGATGATCCGCGTTTTGTCACAAACAAGCTGCGGGTGGCGAATCGGGCGGTGTTGATTCCGTTGATTCGCCAGGCGACGGTGTTCAAGACCACTGCCGAATGGGTGGCTCAGTTGGAACAGGCGGGTGTGCCGTGCGGGCCAATCAACGACCTTGCCCAGGTATTTGCCGATCCTCAGGTGCAGGCGCGTGGATTGGCAATGGAGTTGCCTCACCTTCTAGCTGGTCGCGTGCCGCAGGTGGCTAGTCCGATTCGACTGTCCGAGACACCGGTGGAATATCGCAATGCGCCCCCTTTATTAGGGGAGCATACGCTGGAGGTACTGCAGCGAGTCTTGGGGCTGGACGAAGCGGCGGTGGCGGCGTTCAAAGAGGCGGGAGTGCTTTGAGTCTTCTCTTCTATATAGGAGGAGGTTTTAAAGGAAGAAAGCAGCGGGTTGGCCGGTGCTGCGCAACTTATTGATAGAAAAGCGAAATTAATGGTTGACGGCAAATTCTGGACGTCTATAATTCGCCCCACTTCCGGCGCAGTCGAAACGGAAAACTCCTTGAAATTCAATGAGTTAAGTAGGTTTCGAAGGGGGCGGGCTTCAGGTCATCGAAGCCAGGAAGTAGCTGATAGGGCAGTGTGGGTTTGGCCTTTTCAGCGGTTCGATCTTCTCGGTCGAAAGCGGTGAAAAAGAGGTGTTGACAGCAGCGAGTAACGCTGTAGAATTCGCCTCCCGCTAACGAGAGATCGGAAGCGCAAGTGGTTGAAGTTGAAAAGGAAACTTTGAAAACTTCTGAAAATAACCGCTTGACAGATACACCGGGCGCTGTAGAATGCGCGCCTCGGTTGAGACGAAAGCTCTTAACCAA
>NZ_UETT01000006.1:0-396178 GCF_900115935.1 Pseudomonas sp. 43mfcvi1.1
GTCTTCGCGGTAAACGACGATTTCGGCCTTCGCTACATCGATACCAATAACCGTTGGTGAGTTAAGGATTGTCATGACGAATCCTCGGAGCTAGGGTTTAGGTGCTTGTCGGGGTCTACCTTTGCGCTGGCTTGCCTCTATCGTCGGTTTTACCGATGAATTCCTTATCGGCGCTTTAGGTAGAAAGGGCGGAACGAGAAGTCTCCCACGGTCCGTACTGGCTAGAGTCGGAATCGAGCTTTTAGTCCCGCCCACCCCTTCAAGTCTAAACATACAAGCGAGCCTGCTCGCGATAAATCGAAAGACGAATACAAAAAAACCGGCAGAGCACTGAAACTGTGGCGAGGGAGACATACAAGCCCCAAGTGACAGCATCAGCTACCCTGCACGGCAGATGGCATGGGCTTGAAAACTATTGATGGCGGTTCTCGAGGCGGCAAACCTCTTTTTCTATGCCGATGCACTCAACCGGTTCGCCCACGCCTTTCTCGAAACGACGGGCGTTCATCAGCAGGCCTCCTTTGATGCCACCGATGAACGCGAAGGCGCCTTCACGTCCGCCTGTGTTACGTCCGGACAAATCCACGGCCACGCTGTTGGGCCTGACTTCATATACCCAGCCGCCGTTTTGCGCTTGGGCGATGGCCCAGATCTTGGCATCGGTATAGTCGCGAAACGCCACAACAACCGAGTTGGTAAAAACGGACGACTCTGGATCACTCGCCAATCTCAAGTTCGGTACTTGCGAATTCCAGGCCCGTAATCCTTGGGCAAGTGCATCCGCCCCTTGTACGGAGTTGATTATTGAAGAGCCGACTGCCCAGAGGGATTGCTTACTCGTTACCCAGGCCAGACCCTCTGGGGGCGTGATCCGGCTCCAATCGATGCTCACCGCCGCGACCTCCAATGGGCTTTCATGGCCCGTCGGTTCGCGGTAGTTCGGGTTCGGCTCACAGTTGGCAAGGTTGTCTTTCTTGCATGCTTGCTTGATGAACTGGCGCTTGACGCCTCCCGGAAAGCTGATTTCCTGCTCACTGACAGGTCCTCCCGACACATCCTGATCGATACCATGGGGAGCTTTGATCTCGTACACCCATTCCTTGGCGAACCGTTGGGCGAGCGCCTGGTCGCGGGTTGTACTGCTGTAGACCGATTTACCTGCGCCAGCCCCGTGGCTCCACCAGTCATACATCCACTCGATGACGGGGGAGCCTACGGCTTTGGGTAAAATCCCGTCCTGGAAGGCCCCGAGTCCCTGATCCGTCGTGTCCCCTCGATAGAGCGTGTTCATGTCGGTACGCCAATGCAACGATGGCTTGGTATCGCGGATCGGCACACTCGAATCCGCCGTAACCTGAAGCCACGCGGTATACCACGGCTCCTCTTTTCCATCGGCTCCCCACGCGTCTGCGCCCGGTTGCCACACACCTGCCAACGCCACCACTGCGACGGCTGTCGCCTGTATGAAATTGTTATGAGTTGTCATGATTTGATGCCTTATCTGGAACGGTGAAGCCCTGTCGAATCACATACGTCATGACTGCCTATGCTTCGACGTGACACATCTCACTTTGGATTCTGCGGGGGGCTGCTGGGCAGAGCCTCGACCTACCGCATCAGTTCTGAGAGTAGATCAAGGCTGGGGGAGGGATTGCGTTGCGGTGCCTGGACTTGTAACAAAAGGCTGATAGCCACCGACTTTTGTGGCGAGGGGATTTATCCCCGTTGGGCTGCGAAGCAGCCCTCAAGCCAGGCAGTTCGGTGTGTCAGGTAGATTGAGTTGTTGGCTTAGGGGACTGCTGCGCAGTCCAGCGGGGATAAATCCCCTCGCCACAGGGAACTCATGTGTGGTCGAGTTCTACGGCCGGATCTCGATCATCGTCCCATCCGGCACCAGGTTCCAGACTTCGCGCATGTCCACGTTGCGCATGGCGATGCAGCCGTCGGTCCAGTCCAGCGTATGGAACAACTGTTCAGGGTTCTCTTCCGAATCCGGCGTGCCGTGGATCATGATCATGCCCCCCGGCTCCACGCCTTCGCGTCGGGCGCGGGCGGCGTCGCTGATGTTGGGGTAGGAAATGTGCATCGACAGGTAGAAACGGTCGCTGGTCTTGCGCCAGTCGATCCAGTAGAAACCCTCGGGGGTGCGCTTGTCGCCTTCGATCAGTTTGGGGCCTTTCTTGGCGCCCTTGCCCAGGGAAATGCGATAGGTCTTGAGCGGCTTGCCGTCGTTGATCAATTGCAATTGATGGGCGGACTTGAGCACCAGCACTTTTTCGATGACTTTGCCGTTGTAGGTTCCCACGGCGGCGGCCTGGGACACAGCGGTGAACGACAAGCAGAACAGGACAAGCAACCAGCGCATTGAAACGATATCCCTAGAGGTGTCGCGGCTATATTGATTGGTATTTTCAGGTGTTGGCGGGCTGGGCCAGCGGTGGGATCGATTCGGATCGCACCGGGTAATCCTCGGCCCGGCGGTCAGCGTAGAAATATTCCAGGGTACGGCCCACCGTGCGGAAAGCCAGCTCGTCCCAGGGAATATCCGCTTCTTCGAACAATTTCACTTCCAGGCTCTCGGGCCCGGCGGCGAAATCCTCATCCACCAGTTCGGCGCGGAAGAATACATGTACCTGGCTGATATGCGGTACGTCAATCAGCGTATAGATGCTCAAGTTTCGCACCCGGGCGCAGGCCTCTTCGGCGGTTTCGCGCACGGCGGCCTGTTCGATGGTTTCTCCGTTTTCCATGAAGCCTGCCGGTAGCGTCCAATAACCGCGCCGCGGCTCGATGGCGCGCCGGCACAACAGGACTTTACTGCCCCAGGTCGGTACGCAGCCGGCCACTATGTTGGGGTTCTGGTAATGGATGGTATGGCAGGTGTCGCAAACGAAGCGCAGGCGCGAGTCGCCTTCGGGTATGCGCTGGGTCACCGGGTTACCGCACTGGCTGCAGAATTTCATGCTTGGGTTCCTGAATGCTGCGCCTATCTTGGCGTGCGTGGGCCGGTGCGGCAAGTTGTCGTTTCGCGACACGACGCGGTGCGGGGCTTGGGCCGCTTGAATGATTGGTGCATGATGCAAGGTAGCGAATAAATCGAGAAGTCTCATGCTGGACGAGCTACTGCATCGAGTAAGCAACCATACCCCGCAAGACCTGCAGGCCGACCGACGTTTCCCTGAAGCCGCGGTGCTGGTGCCGATCACCCGCAGCGATGAACCGGAGTTGGTCCTGACCCTGCGCGCCAGCGGGCTCTCGACCCATGGCGGCGAGGTGGCCTTTCCTGGCGGGCGCCGCGACCCGGAAGACCCCGACCTGATCTTCACCGCCCTGCGCGAGGCCGAGGAAGAAATCGGCCTGCCTCCCGGCCTGGTGGAAGTGATCGGCCCCCTCAGCCCGTTGATTTCGCTGCATGGCATCAAGGTCACGCCCTATGTCGGGGTGATTCCGGACTACGTCGAATACCAGGCCAACGATGCCGAGATCGCCGCGGTGTTCAGCGTGCCACTGGAGTTTTTTCGCAAGGACCCGCGCGAACACACGCATCGTATCGATTACCAGGGCCGCAGTTGGTACGTACCCAGCTATCGTTTTGGCGAATACAAGATATGGGGCCTGACAGCGATCATGATCGTCGAACTGGTCAACCTGCTGTACGACGCCGATATCGACCTGCACACGCCACCCAAAAGCTACATCAATACCTGATGACCCGAGGATCCTCATGAAATACCGCCTGGGCGATGCCCGTGTCGAAACCCACCCACAGAGCTGGGTCGCGCCCAACGCCACGCTGGTGGGCAAGGTCCGCCTCGAAGAGGGCGCCAATGTCTGGTTCAACGCCGTCCTGCGCGGCGACAACGAACTGATCCTGATCGGCAAGCACAGCAACGTGCAGGACGGCACGGTGATGCACACCGACATGGGCTACCCGCTGACCATCGGCACCGGCGTGACCATCGGTCACAACGCCATGCTCCATGGCTGTACGGTGGGCGACTACAGCCTCATCGGCATCAACGCGGTGATCCTCAACGGCGCGAAGATCGGCAAGAACTGCATCATTGGCGCCAACTCGCTGATTGGTGAGGGCAAGGAGATCCCCGACGGCTCGCTGGTGATGGGCTCGCCTGGCAAGGTCGTGCGGGAATTGACCGAGGCCCAGAAGAAAATGCTCGAAGCCAGCGCGGCTCACTATGTCCACAACGCGCAGCGCTACGCCCGCGACCTCGCCGAGCAAGAACAATGACCCCGTCCGAACGCCCGGTTCGCTCGCCCTGTGTGAACGTCTGCGCGCTGGACGATGACGACGTCTGCACCGGTTGCCAGCGCACCGTGGCGGAAATCACCCGATGGAGCCGGATGGATAACGAGGAACGGCGCAGTGTCTTGGCGTTGTGTCATGAGCGGGCCAAGAGCAGTGGGCTGGTGTGGATGTTGCCGGCCAGGCGCTGATGCCGGATATGGAACATAACCCCCTTGTGGCAGAGGATTTATCTGTGGCGAGGGGATTTATCCCCGCTGGGCTGCGTAGCAGCCCCCAAATCCGGCGCCTCGGTGTGTCAGGCAGAGTAAGTTGACAGCTTTGGGGCTGCTGCGCAGCCCAGCGGGGATAAATCCCCTCGCCACAAGAGCATATTCACCAGGCTTCAATGTGTTCGCCCCAACCACCGATCCACCCCCACCACCGCCAACGCAATCCCGACAAACCCCGCCAAGATCCCCCCGGCATTGATGAACACCTGTGGATAACCCAGGTTCGCCACATCAATGAAAGGGTAGGGGTAGGCCGCCAACAGATCCCCGCGCAGCAGGACATAGGCGAAATACACCAAGGGATAGATCATCCACAGCCCGATGTGGCCCAGGCGCAAGGTGCCTTTGGGCACATACAGCCACCAATAGACGATGTACAGCAGCGGCATCACGTCGTGCAGCAACTCGTCGGCCACGAACTGCCACCCTTCGGGCTGCCATAGATGCCGCAACAGCAGGTTATAGGCCAGGCTGACCAGGGCGATGCTCACGGCGATACCACTGCGCACGCTGGGCCACAGGAACCAGCGACGGGCTGGGGATTGGCGCGGGTTCAGTTCCCAGGTCAATACCACTGCCACCAAGGTGTTGGTCAGCACCGTGAAAAAACTGAAGAAGTTCACCAACCCGCCCAGCAGGCTCGCGTCCAGCTCCCATCGGCCGAGCAGGATCAGGTACAACTGGATGCTCAAACCCGTCCAGCCGAGCACTGCCGCCACCGCCACGAGCCGCGCGGGACGACGCAGATCGATATCCACGGTTCAGACCGGCCGCTTGGTACGCATCAACTTGATGTACAGGCGCTCGACCTTCTCCCGCGCCCACGGCGTCTTGCGCAGGAAGGTCAGGCTCGACTTGATGCTCGGGTCGCTCTTGAAACAGCGGATGTCGATGCGTTCAGCCAGGCCCGACCATTCGTAATGCTGCACGAGGGCGTTGAGGATCTGCTCCAGCGTCACGCCGTGCAGCGGGTTGTTGTTGGGTTCGGTCATGGAAGGCCTTCGCATGCAAAAGATGTAAAGCCGCGCACCTTAGCCGAGGTGCCCTTGTGGTGGAAGCATAGCCTTCAACATGGCCGCCAGAGCCCGGCGCGCACTGTTACCGAATCCGAGATGATTCATGTCAACAAAAGCCCTTTCTCTATTGATAACAGGACATTATCCTTGCGCCGCCTGCTGAAACGCTTCTGCGCTGTTGGGTGAAGCCTCTGCGTCCGGCTCATTCTTGCTGGAAGATCAAAGAATTCTTTTTATGCCTAATATCCAGGTCCTGAAAGACAGCGCTGTCTTTGCTGGCAAACCTGTGGGAGCGAGCCTGCTCGCGATTGCGACCTGGCAGTCGACATCGCGGCTGGATGTGCAAACGCAATCGCGAGCAGGCTTGCTCCCACTGAGGAATCGCACAAACCGAATACCTTTTTCAACTGAACCAAGCCCGTATCAGATCGTCATCTACAGTGACTACTTGCGCGGGACTCCTTAAAACGTCACGGAGAATCACACTATGAGCACTGAGGGTGCTTTGAGTCGAAGCCGTCTGCTACCGAGCCTGCTCGGCATTCTGCTTCTATTGATGGGCCTGGCCCTGTTGGCCGGGGGAGTCAAGCTGAGCACGCTTGGCGGCTCGTGGTATTACCTGCTGGCCGGTATCGGCCTGGCTCTGACCGGCGTATTGCTGATCATGGCCCGTCGCGCGGCCCTGGGCCTGTACGCGCTGGTATTGTTTGCCAGCACCGTGTGGGCGTTGTGGGAAGTGGGCCTGGATTGGTGGCAACTGGTGCCGCGCCTGGCGCTGTTGTTCGCCCTGGGCATCGTCATGTTGCTGCCATGGTTCCGTCGCCCGCTGTTGAGCGCCGATGCCCCGGCCACGGGAACCCGCGCATTGGGCGCCGCCGTGGTCATCGCCGGTATCGCCGCACTGGCCAGCCAGTTCACCAACCCGGGCGAGATCAAGGGCCAACTGGACCGCGACAGCGTGCCGGGCATGACCAACACCGCCCCGGCCATGCCCGATGGCGACTGGAACTCCTACGGCCGTAGCGCCCATGGCGACCGTTATTCGCCGCTGGCGCAGATCACCCCCGAGAACGTCAGCAAACTGGTGCCGGCCTGGACCTATCGCACCGGCGACCTGCCGGGGCCGAACGACCCGGGCGAGACCACCGCGGAAAACACCCCGCTGAAGGTCAACGGCATGCTCTACGTGTGCACGCCCCACAGCCAGGTGATTGCCCTGGAGCCGGAAACCGGCAAGGAAATCTGGCGTTTCGATCCGAAGCTTTCCACCCAAAAAGCGGAAAACTTCAAGGGCTGGGCCCATATGACCTGCCGTGGCGTGACCTATCACGATGACGCGGTGTACGCCTCGGCCGAACAGAGCCCCACCGGCACCGCCAGCACCACGCCGGCCAGCACCTCGTGCCCGCGGCGGATCTTCCTGCCGACCGCCGACACCCGCCTGATCGCCCTGAACGCCGACACCGGCAAGATGTGCGAAGACTTCGGCGACAAAGGCCAGGTCGACCTGACCGCCAACATCGGCGGCTTCACGGCCGGCGGTTACTACTCCACCTCGCCACCGGCGGTGACCCAGAACCTGGTAGTGATCGGTGGTCACGTCACCGATAACGTCTCCACCGACGAGCCAAGCGGTGTGATCCGCGCCTACGACGTCCACACCGGCAAGCTGGTGTGGAACTGGGACAGCGGCAACCCGGACGACACCACGCCGATTGCCGAGGGCAAGACCTACACCCGCAACTCGCCGAACATGTGGTCCATGTTCAGCGTCGATGAAAAACTCGGCATGCTCTACCTGCCGATGGGCAACCAGACCCCCGACCAGTTCGGTGGTAACCGCACGCCGGAATCGGAAAAATATTCCGCCGGCCTGACCGCCCTGGACATCGCCACCGGCAAGGTTCGCTGGTACTTCCAGTTCACCCACCACGACCTGTGGGACATGGACGTCGGCGGTCAACCGACCCTGATGGACATGAAGACCGCCGACGGCGTGAAACCGGCTGTGTTGGCTTCCACCAAGCAAGGCAGCCTCTACGTGCTCGACCGCAGCAACGGCCAGCCGATCATCCCGATCAAGGAAATCCCGGTGCCGCAAGGCGCGGTGGAAGGCGACCACACTTCGCCGACCCAACCGATGTCCGACCTGAACTTCGTGCCGCCGGTCCTCAAGGAGCGGGACATGTGGGGCGTGACCCCGTTCGACCAGATGCTGTGCCGGATCGACTTCAAGTCGCTGCGCTATGACGGCATGTTCACCCCACCGTCGCTGCAAGGCTCGATCGTCTACCCGGGCAACTTCGGCGTGTTCGACTGGGGCGGCATTTCGGTTGACCCAGTGCGGCAGATCGCCTTCGTCAACCCGAGCTACATGGCGTTCAAGTCGAAACTGGTACCGGCGGCCGAAGTGGCTGGCGGCCCGGGTCGCAAGAGCGAAACCGAAGGCGTGCAGCCGAACAAGGGCGCACCGTATGGCGTGATCCTCGAAGCGCTGCTGTCGCCCATGGGCCTGCCTTGCCAGGCACCGGCCTGGGGTTATGTCGCGGCAGTGGACCTGACCAACAACAAGACCCTGTGGAAGCACAAGAACGGCACCGTGCGTGACAGCTCGCCGGTGCCGATCCCGCTGAGCATGGGTGTACCGAGCCTGGGCGGCACCTTCACCACGGCCAGTGGCCTGGCGTTCCTCAGCGGCACCCTCGACCAGTACCTGCGTGCCTATGACGTGAAAAATGGCAAGCAACTGTGGGAAGGGCGCCTGCCCGCCGGCGCCCAGACCACGCCGATGACCTATACCGGCAAGGACGGCAAGCAGTACGTGCTGGTCGTCGCGGGTGGTCATGGTTCCCTGGGGACCAAGCAGGGTGACTATGTGATCGCGTACAAGCTGCCGGATTAAGCCAAACCGGCGCTCATGAAAAAGGCGACACCCTTGCGGGTGTCGCCTTTTTCTTTAGCCCGATGTCACCCCAAGTTAACTGTGGGAGCAAAGCTTGCTCGCGATGCTGGCGCCCTGGTCTTCAGGTGGACCGCGTTATCGTTTATCGCGGGCAAGCCTTGCTCCCACAGATCACCATGAGGCAAACGATACTGCTTACAACTCGATCTTCACCGCCTGGGAAGCCCGGGTCGCCTTGGCGCGGGCGGCTTCGATGGATTCGTCGCGGGCCAGGGCTACGCCCAGGCGGCGCTGGCCGTTGACTTCCGGTTTGCCGAACAGGCGCAGGGCAGTGTCCGGTTCGCTCAGGGCGGCGCCGAGGTTGGCGAAAGCGGTCTGGGTCGACTGGCCTTCCACCAGGATCACCGCCGATGCCGACGGGCCGAACTGGCGGATCAGCGGAATCGGCAGGCCGAGAATGGCCCGGGCGTGCAGGGCGAACTGCGACAGGTCCTGGGAAATCAGCGTCACCAGGCCGGTGTCGTGGGGGCGCGGCGAGACTTCGCTGAACCACACCTGGTCACCCTTGATGAACAGCTCGACGCCAAACAGACCGCGACCACCCAGGGCCTCGGTCACTGCCTTGGCCACGCGCTCGGATTCGGCCAGGGCCACCGGGCTCATGGCCTGGGGTTGCCAGGATTCCTGATAGTCGCCCTTTTCCTGACGGTGGCCGACCGGTGCGCAGAAGGTGGTGCCGCCGACGTGGCGCACGGTGAGCAAGGTGATTTCATAATCGAAATCGATGAAACCTTCGATGATCACCCGACCCTTGCCGGCACGGCCGCCTTCCTGGGCGTAGTCCCAGGCTTTCTGCACGTCATCGGCACTGCGCAGCAGGCTCTGGCCCTTGCCCGAGGAACTCATCACTGGCTTGACCACGCAGGGGAAACTCAGGGTTTCCACGGCCTTGCGGTAGTCTTCCACGGTGTCGGCGAAGAAGTATGGCGAGGTCGGCAGGCCCAACTCTTCGGCGGCCAGGCGCCGGATGCCTTCGCGGTTCATGGTCAGTTGCGCGGCGCGGGCGGTAGGGATCACGGTGAAGCCTTCGGCTTCCAGTTCCACCAGGGTGGCGGTGGCGATGGCTTCGATTTCCGGCACGATGAAATGCGGCTTCTCGGCCTCGATGACCGCGCGCAGGGCAGCGCCGTCGAGCATGTTGATCACATGGCTGCGGTGGGCCACTTGCATGGCCGGCGCGTTGGCGTAGCGATCCACGGCAATCACCTCGACGCCCAGGCGCTGCAGTTCGATTACCACTTCCTTGCCCAGCTCACCGCTGCCACACAACAAAACGCGGGTCGCGGTGGGCGACAATGGGGTTCCGATACGGGTCATCTGAAGGTCCTCAAACAGGAGCGGATCATCGCGGGTTGCGCGCCGGGCGAGCTTCCCATGGGAGAAAGCGCGGCATTTTACATGAACCGCGGGGTTTGGCTTCAGCCGGCGACGGTTTGCTTGCGTAAACGCCAGGCCATGATCAACCAGACGACCGTGACTCCGGCGAATTTCGAGGCCAGGGCGGTGATCACCACGGGCGGTGTCAGGGCGTCGATCAGGCCGAAGAAGATAAAGGTGTCCAGGGGAATGCTCAGGGCCGAACTGATCCACAGTCGATCATGCAGCGGACGCTTGGTAATGGTGAACACCAGCCAGTCGATGCACTCGGACACCGCAAACGCGGTGGCGCTGGCCAGGGCGATGGTCGGGTCCGAGGTGACATAGGACAACCCCAGCGCCACCAGCATCGCCACGATGGCGCCATGGCCGAAACGGGTCTGCACCATGTCCCGCAGGATAAACACCAGCCCGCCCCAGGCCGACCAGATGATGTCCAGGTGCGGTGCGGCAGAGAACGCGAAGTTGATCAG
Organism: Pseudomonas sp. 43mfcvi1.1; assembly: GCF_900115935.1. Lineage (NCBI taxonomy): Bacteria > Pseudomonadati > Pseudomonadota > Gammaproteobacteria > Pseudomonadales > Pseudomonadaceae > Pseudomonas > Pseudomonas sp. 43mfcvi1.1. The sequence goes on from NZ_UETT01000006.1 coordinate 10,365, forward strand.
CACGACGCTGGCGATGTAGGCGATCAGGAAAAGCATGGGGCGGGTACCTGGTGATGACGGATAAGGTATTAAAGGACAGCGATACTCCCTGTGGTGAGGGGATGTATCTGTGGCGAGGGGATTTATCCCCGCTGGGCTGCGCAGCAGCCCCCAGAACAGTCACCCCAATCTTTCTGATCCACCGAGTTGCCTGGTTTTAGGACTGCTGCGCAGCCCAGCGGGGATAAATCCCCTCGCCACAGGAGGTTGACGGTGTCAGTGGATGAAGGGTACTTCAGCCATAAGCCATCCCTCAATCCTCCTCACTGCCCTCCAGCTTCCAATACCCCACCGCTTTCACAAAGTCCTGGTCCAAGCCTTTCTCCTCCAACAACACCTTGCGAATCTGCCGCGATACCTTGCTCTCGGTCGCGACCCAGGCGTACAGCTTGCCACTGGGCATTTCCAATTGCTGCACGGTGGTCAACAGGCTGTCCCGGCGACCTTCGCGCAGTACCCAGATCACATGCACTTGCGCCGGGCTCTGGAGGATCTGCTGTTCGGCGCCGTTTTCCACTTCCACGACTACCAGCGCGCGCCGGTTGGGCGCCAGGCCTTCGAGGCGGCGGGCGATGGCGGGCAGGGCGGTTTCGTCGCCGATCAGCAGATAGCTGTCGAAGATGTCCGGCACGATCATCGAGCCCCGTGGCCCGCCGATATTGAGGTATTGCCCGGGCGCCGCCTGGGCCGCCCAGGTCGCGGCAGGGCCGTCGCCGTGGAGCACGAAATCGATGTCCAGCTCCAGGGTGTCCAGGTCGTAGCGGCGCGGGGTGTAGTCGCGCATCTCGGGCATCGGGCCCTGGGCTTTACCTGCGCCGGGGTTGAAGTTTTCCAGGGCGGCGTGTTCCTCGGCGTTCTGCGGGAACATCAACTTCACGTGATCGTCCGTGCCCAGGCTGACAAAATCGGCCAGTTCCGGCCCGCCGACGGTGATGCGGCGCATGCGTGGGGTCAGGTCCTGTACCCGCAACACTTGCAAGCGACGGCGTTTGATCTCGTGGGTGACGCGGTGAATGGTGTTTGGATCGACTTCGGTCATTGGCTTGACTCCGAGACAGGTGGACGGCCGGGGCCGTCGGCGATGGCTTTGGCGGTGGCGTCGAGCAGATCGCGCACCCGCTGGATTTCTTCCGGGCTCCAGTGGCCATGGTGCTTTTGCAGCGCATGGCGCAGGTTATACACCGCTTCATGGATTTCCGGGGGACGATTGTGGCCGCGCAATGTGCGCTTGCTGATTTCAATGCGTGTACGCACCTCATCCAGCGTTTCGGCCTGGTCCTCAAGGGATAGACGTCCGGCATCGGTCACGCTGTAGCACTTTTTTCCGTCTTCGAGGCCGCAACTGATCATTGCGTTCATTTCCAGGAAGGTGAGGGTCGGATAGATCACCCCGGGGCTGGGGCTGTAGGCGCCGTCGAACATGTTCTCGATCCGGCGGATCAGGTCATAGCCGTGGCACGGCTGTTCGGCAATCAGCGCCAGCAGCAACACCTTCAAATCACCGGGGGCGAAGACCCGGGGGGCCCGGCTGCCACGCGAGCCTGTAGGGCGTCGTTCGAAACCGTCATATTCACGTTTGGAGGAAGAGTCGGAATGAGAATAAAGGGCGTTCATATGCTGTCTCCGTTCTGCATATAGATAGCACTCAGATATATCTTGAATAAAAGATATATCTTTTGACTTGATGGTTTTTTGCAAACTAAGATATATCTTTATTTCGCGGCGGGTTATTTGGGTTCAGGGAAAGACCTTACATGAATACTCAATGTATGCGAGGTGCGGTTGCATACATTTGTAATGATTAAAAGGGTGTCAGCTTAAAATGTGGGCTGTTTCTGACAGCTGAACTTAAGTTTTATCGATATCGGGGTATTTTTCGCTCTTCTGCGTGCTGGATTTACTACAAGCCTATAGGAAATTGCCTGCTTTTTTTTAGTTAAAGAGCGCCGATCATGCTCGGCGTTGGAGGGACAGGCCAAGTTGCTGTTGGTCTGCAATTTCAATCATTTCTCTTTATTGCTAAGAACAGGTGTTAACAACATGCTCAAACAACTTGTATCCGTTACTGCTCTGGCCGTCGCTGCCGTGAGTTCTTCGCTGGCCTTCGCTGCCGACGACGCACGCTCGTCCATCCACATCACTGCGAACATCCCGACCAAGCAGTTCCATGTGCAGCCGCGCAACCCGGACTTCGGTAAAGATGAAGTCATGAGCTACAACACGGTCAGCGGCACCTTGACTTCGTTGCGCCAGACCTATGATGTGAAAAACACCGAAGGTTCGGTCAACGCCTACATCGAAGGCGGCCCGGCGGCGCTGTACAACGGCAGCAACTCCATCGCCCTGACCACCGCCTTCAACGGTGTCACCCTGACCGCCACGCCTCAGGAAGTGGTGGACGATGCCACCTCCACCCCGGGCACCCAGGCTGACATGACCATCGTCGCGGCCAAGCCTCTGGATACCCAGAACGGCCTGTACACCGCCGACATGACCGTCATCTTCGACGCCGTGCCTCGCCCGTAAGGCCATTCGCTGCCCGGTGAGTTTCACCTCACCCTCACGGGCATGCCGCGGGCCGACCCGTTCTCCCCCAACGGGTCGGCCCGCACCTGAACACCCTGATAGCTCGCTGATTAGAGAGTCCGTTGATGTTTCCGATAACACCCATCGCGGGTGCGCTCGCGCTGTTGTTGTGCGCGAACGCATTGGCCGCCCCGGCTGCCCCCGGTACCACTCCCAGAAGCCTGTTGTCCCAGGCCAAGGGCCTGCCGGCGGAGTTTGAAGCGCACTTCTTCGATGTCCCCCTTGCGGTTCGTGTTGAACTCAACCAACAGTACCTGGGTGAAGCCATGGTGGTCTTGACCCGCGATGATCGTATTACCCTGCTGGAGTTTACCGACACGCAAGACAGTTCGATAAAGGCCATTGACCGGGAGCAATGGGAGCAACGACTCAAGCAAGGCCAAGCGCTGGGCGCTTGTGAAACCAATTGCACCGCGGGGCTGCTCGCCGTGCATTACAGTCTCGAGAACTCCTTGGTGTCGATCCTCACTAAAGACGTCGAGCGCACCACCGAAACCAAGCGCTATCACGATCAACCGGAAGGCGGCAGCCTCGGCCTGATCTTCAATAACCAACTCAATCTAAACGGTGGCCAGGAGCAGGATACCGGCGGGCGCTATGGCCTCAACGCCAGTTCCAGCCTGGGCAACTGGAGCCAGTCGCTGGACCTCCAGCTTTCGCGCCTTGGCGGGCCGGATGACAAGCTCTACCACGCCGTCCATGAGCTCTATACCCAGCGCGAATTGGAAGGCCATTTCTTTCGCCTGGGCTATTTCACGCCCAGTTCCGATGGTTTGAATCGTCAGATCCGTTCGTTCGGCGCCAACCCGGACACCGCCCTTGGGGTGATGTTTGGCAGCTCCGACAGCCTGGCGATCGACAATCCCAAACCCAGCGTATACCCCATTTATGTCACCGCAAGCCGTCAAGCTTCGGTGGAGATTTATCGCAACGGCCTGTTGATCAACACACAGGCGGTCAGCGCCGGTTTGCAGAGCCTGGACACCCGACCCCTGCCCGGCGGTATCTATGAGGTGGAAGTGCGGCTGATCGAGGACGGGCAAACCACCGCCACCAGCCAGGAACTGGTCTACAAACCGAACAATTGGAGCAGCACCGAGGACCGCTGGCGCTACAACCTGTTCGCCGGTCGCGAAACCCGCCTGTGGAGCAACTGGGAAGACCTGCCCTCGGGTTTCAACACCGCGGGGCTCGGCGTCAACTACCTGCTACACCCACGGGTGATCCTCGGTGCCTCCACGCGCCAAGTGCAGGACAAGCTGCAAGTCGGCACCTCGATCGACTGGACGCTCGCCAGCAGCACCAGCCTGTACGCCAACGTCTACCAGACCCAGCAGTACGGCACCGGCATGGACCTGCAAGGCCTGTACAGCTATGGCCATGGCAGCATCGTCGCCAGCCACAACCGCAGCTGGCTCGACACCCGCAATACCTACGAGACCTTGCCGGACGGCACCCGTGTCCGTCAGCGCAACGTGTTCGTCGGCCATACCAGCAACTCGTCGCTGTCGGTCAACCATCGCTTGAGCAACACGACTTCCGTCAACGCACGCCTGGCCTATAGCGAAGGCAATGTCCAAGGCACGGGCCTGGACCTTGGCTTGACCCAACGCGGCAAGCTACGTGGCAGCGATGCCAACTGGCGGCTGTCGGTGTTCGACCGCCCCGGTACTTCGAGCACCAACGACCGGCGCAATCGCGGCGTGGACCTGAGCCTCAACGTGGCTTTGGGCGGGCCGGGCGAATACTGGTCGGGCACCATCGGCACCCGGACATCCCGGGAGGGCACGCGGGACAACAATGGGTCGCTGACCTATCGCCGCGACCTGGAGGATCACGTGTTGCAAAGCGTCTCCGCCACGGCGCTGGCCGATACCTACGGCGTAGGCCTGTCGGGCATCGCCAGCTTCATGACCGAGTCGATGTATGGCGACGGCTTCGTCCAGCGCTCGTCCTATAACGACAACCTCACCGGCGGCCTGAACCTGAGCAGCACCGTGGCCGTGGGCGGCCAGAAAGCGGCTTTCACCGGCCTGCCCCATGGGCGCGGCGCGGGCATGATCGTCGACGTGGACACCGACCTGGACGATATTGTTTTGCGCGCCGACGACCTGACCGGCGGCAGCACCACCTTGCACCCGGGCCGCAACTTCGTGCCCATCACCGCCTACAGGAACAGCCTGGTGACCTTCGACTTCGAGGGCGTGCATCCACCGGCGGCGAACATCGAGCCTTCGCGCACCCGTTATCACCTGAACAAGGGCGGGGTGGACTACCGCAAGATCAGCGTGATGAAAACCGTGACCGTGCTCGGGCGCTTGCTGGACGAGCAGGGGCAACCGCTCAAAGGCCACCACGTGATCAACCACGCCAGCCGCGGTATTAGCGAAGTGGACGGGTTCTTTTCCATGGAGATGAACGCCGCCTCCCCGACCCTGGAAGTGCGTTACGGCAACGAGTTGTTCTGTCGGTTCCGCCTCGATCCGGACAACGCCAGCGTCGAGGGCGATGTGCTGATGATCGGTGACTTGCGCTGCACGCCGGACACCCTGGCCGATACCACGGGGACCGAGTCTGACAAGGCGAAACAGCGTTCGTGAAGCCCCTTACTGGCTAATGCCGTTTTATCCAAGAAATACGATGACCCTGTGGCGAGGGAGCTTGCTCCCGCTGGACGCGCCAGCGTCCCCCTACGGTGTGATGGCTGAGATACAGGGGGCTGCTTCGCACCCCAGCGGGAGCAAGCTCCCTCGCCACGGGTGTTCCGACGTTCTTAAGGCAGCGTTACACCCTTATTTGCAGTGATTTGTCTTGATGTATGAGGTTGTATCAATGAAACCCTTTTCGGTTGCAGTACGCAGCGTGGTCTCGGTGTTGCTGTTTGCGTGCGTGCCTGTGGCCAATGCCGTGAGCCAGGATATCACCGCTGTATTCAGGCCCGACCCTTCAAAACCCAACGAGAATACATTTACCAACACCACTCCAGTGAGTGGTTACTGCTCGACGCATCCAACGCACTGCGGGACGATGTTCAGCATTCGGTTGCCTTTATCCTTCAATTCAACCAGTCCTATCCAGGCCTATCATGAAAACCCTCGGCACGGTGCGATGTTTAAATTGCCCGCCGATTGGCGAACGGTATGGGTCACCCATGCCAGTACGGGCGAGACGGAAAGCGTTGAAATTCGTTGGTCCGGTATCGGCTCGCAATATCGACTCTCTGACAGTGCTGTCAATCTGGTCGGCGGGGGGATGAGCGACGTAGTGGCTCATTCATTGTTATGGCGCACTAGCTGGTCTTTTGCCCCTCAGCCCTGCAGAAGCACGGGTTATGGGGATCTCACGGCCAGCACATATAATTTTTTTTGGAGAACTCCGGAAGAAAGTTCGTGCGCCAAGATGGCCTATTATCTTGTTCCTGGGATGAGTTATTCCTATCTGGATTTTGGCTACGAGCTGCGCACACCCAATCCCTTAAAAATGTCGTCTGGACGATACACGGGGTCGTTAACGTATAGCGTCGGACCGGGGCAGGACATTGATATGGGCGATGTCATGCTTCCCAACGATTCGGCCCTGACCCTCGACTTCGAGCTCACTGTCGAACACACCCTCAAAGTCGAAGTCCCCCCCGGCGGCAACCGCGTTGAACTCGTCCCCCAGGAAGGCTGGCAATCCTGGCTCAACAGCGGTCGCAAACCCACGCGACTGTTGCGCGACCAACGTTTCCATATCTCCGCTTCTTCGCGTTTCAAGATGGCCCTCGAATGCGAGCGCATCAGCGGCAATACCTGTGCGATCGCCGAAGCCGACACCGGCCATGCCGTGCCCGTGGACGTCAGCGTGACCCTGCCCGATGGCTTGACGGACGGCGCCGGTCAGCCGGTCAACCGCCGCCGGTTGCTGCGCGATGGCAGTGGCACCGAGCTGTTCCAGCCGGGTTTATACGTCGATCGACGTTTGGGAATGCTGCATTTCGAGGTGGCCCAGAGCGGTGTCGAGCAGATGCTGGACAGCGGCGCCAAGGCCTATACCGGCAACATCACGGTGATCTGGGATTCACAAGTTTAAAGGCGTGGCTTGGCCCGTTCGAGCCGACTTGAGGGTGGGATAAAAATGAAGCAGTTACCAGTGGCAGTGCAAGGTATGGTTTCAGTGATGTTGTGGACATGTGCGTCGACGGCCAGTGCCGTGAGCATGGATGTGACCGCAATCTTCAGGCCGGATCCCTCGAAGCCTAATGAAAATACCTTTACCAACACCACGCCGGTCTCGGGGTATTGCGCCTATTATCCGGCGGTCTGCGACAGGGAAAAAATGTTCAGCATCCAGCTGCCCATTAACTTCGCATCGACCGGTCCCATTCAAGCCAATCATGGAGACTCTCGGCAAGGGGCGATGTTCCATGTGCCTGCCACTTGGCGTCTGGCGCAGGTGACCCACAGCGGTACGGGCGAGACTGAAATCGTTCAAGTACGCATATCCGGTATCGGTTCGTACTACCAACTGCCCGTCAGCGCAATTGAATTGGTCGGTGGCGGTGTGGATTTCAGGGCGGCCCATGCGAAGTTGTGGGGTGGTTCTCCCTGGCTGTATGCCCCCTCGCCCTGCCAATCCAGCGGGTACAGCACCTTGAATGACCGCGTCTACTTCTTCTTCTGGAAGACGCCGACCGAAGGTGTGTGTGCCAAACGGGCCAGTTACCTGATCCCCAGCATGTCTTACCACGGACTGGACTTTGCCTACGAACTGCGCACACCCAACCCATTGAGGATGTCGTCCGGCCAATACACGGGTTCACTGAGCTACGGCGTCGGGGCAGGGCAGGACTTTGACACGGGCGACCTCATGCTCCCGAACGATTCGGTGATCACCCTCAATCTCAAGCTGACGGTCGAACATACCCTCAAGGTCGAAGTGCCCCCGGGCGGCAACCGTGTGGAACTGGTGCCCCCGGAGGGCTGGCAAGCCTGGCTGAACAGCGGGCGCAAGCCGACGCGGCTGTTTCGCGACCAGCGCTTCCATATATCGGCCTCTTCGCGTTTCAAGATGGGTCTTGAGTGCCAGCACATCAGTGGCAACACCTGCGCGATCAGCGAAACCGGTACAGGCCACGCCGTGCCGGTGGACGTCAGCGTGACCCTGCCCGAGGGGTTGGCGGACGCCGGCGGGCAGCCAGTCAACCGCCGCCGACTGCTGCGCGATGGCAGTGGCACCGAGCTGTTCCAGCCGGGTTTTTATGTCGATCGCAGGCCCGGGACACTGCACTTCGAGGTGGCCCAGGGCAGTGTCGAGCAGATGCTGGACACGGGCGCCAAGGCCTATAGCGGCAATGTCACGGTGATTTGGGATTCGGAAGTTTAGAAAGGCTGGCTCGGCCTGTTCCGAGCCGATTTGATGGTGAGAAATAGATGAAACATTTATCCATGACAGTGCGCGGAGTGGTTTGCGCGTTGTTGTTTACATGCACACCTGCGGCCAATGCGTTGAGCCGGGACATCAGTGCGATATTCAGGCCTGACGCTTCGAAACCGCAGGAGAATACCTTTCTCAATACCACTCCAGTGAGTGGTTACTGTGAAAATCATTCGGCGGAGTGCCGAACGGCAAAGATGTTCAGCATCCGGTTGCCCATTATCTCCAACGCCATCAGCCCCATCCAGGCCAATCATGGAGACACTCGGCAAGGTGCGATGTTTAAAGTGCCTGCCAACTGGCGCACGGCTCAGATCACCCATACAGGCACGGGCGAAACCGAAGTGGTCGAAGTGCGTTTTTCTGGTATCGGTTCGAGATATCGAATTCCCGCCGGCGTCGTCAATGTGGTAGGTGGCGGTGTGAGTCCGCTCACCGCTCACCAGAGATTATGGCGTGGTTCTTCCTGGGTATATGCCGCCGCGCCCTGTCAATACAGTGGTATGGGTTTTTACACCTCTACCGATTACGAGTTTTTCTGGAAGACTCCGACACAAGGGGTATGCGCCAAACCAGCCCTTTATCTGATTCCCGCCATGAGCTACACCCACTTGGACTTCGCCTACGAACTGCGCACCCCCAACCCGTTGAAGATGTCCTCCGGCCAATACACGGGGACGCTGACTTATACCGTTGGTCCTGGGCAGGACCTCGACCTGGGTGACGTCATGATCCCCAACGACTCGGCGATCACCCTCAATTTTAAACTCGACGTCGAACACACCCTCAAGGTCGAAGTTCCCCCCGGCGGTAACCGCGTCGAACTGGTGCCCCAGGAAGGTTGGCAAGCCTGGCTGAACAGCGGGCGTAAACCGGCGCGGCTGTTCCGCGACCAGCGCTTCCATATCTCCGCTTCTTCGCGTTTCAAGATGGCCCTCGAGTGCGAGCGCATCAGCGGCAATACCTGTGCGATCGCCGAAGCCGGCACCGGCCATGCCGTCCCGGTGGACGTCAGCGTGACCCTGCCCGATGGCTTGACGGATGCCGGCGGGCAGCCGGTCAACCGCCGCCGATTGCTGCGTGATGGCAGTGGCACCGAGCTGTTCCAGCCGGGTTTGTACGTCGACCGCCGGCTCGGGATGCTGCATTTCGAGGTGGCCCAAAGCAGTGTCGAGCAGATGCTGGACAGTGGCGCCAAAGCCTATACCGGCAACGTCACGGTGATCTGGGATTCGGAAGTCTGAGTGGCCGACTGGCCGGCAAAATTCAATGAGTTGTGTTTACTGCATGAGGTTGGAACAGCGATGAAACATCTATTGGCATGGGTTGGGATCTATCTGTTTTGCGGCGTGGCCCAGGCTGGGCCGCAGATTGGCGTGGGGGTGGTGTACGACTACCTGGACGGCGACAAAACGACTTACATGAAACGGGTGTTCAACGGCGGGACGTCCACGGCGTTCGTCAAGGTCAACATCCTGGAAATCATCTACAACGAGGACGGTACCTATCAGGAAGTGCCCCTGAAAAACCAGGACAGTGCCCAAGCCAAAGATGGCCTGATGGCCAGCCCGGCGCGGCTGATCGTGCCGGCCAACGGTGTGCAGGGAACACGGTTGGTGTTCATGGGCAACCGCGACAAGGAACGTTACTTCCGCGTGCGTTTCGTGCCGGTGGTGCCGGAAGCCGAAGACGAGTTCGCCATCAGCGCCGAAGAACGCGAGGAATATAAAAAGGAACGCGTGGAGGCGGGGGTCAAGGTCTTGGCCGGCTACGGCACGGTGTTTTTCGTGCGGCCCAAGGACACCCGTTACGAGACCGTGATCGATAACAGCGCCAGCCGTTACCACTTGCGCAATAACGGCAACACGGTGTTGGTGATCGATGAGTTCAAGGACTGTGTGGCGCAGAAAGAGAACGACTGCAAGCCAACCACCAAGCATCACGTCAAGAGCGGCCAGAGCTTTTCGTTCGACAAGGAAGCGGGGCGTGAATACCGCTTCACACTGGTCGAAGGCAGCAAGACAAAAAACGTCGAGATCAAAGGTTGATGGCCGCCGTCGCCGAACCGTCGTCGCCAGAGGTAATCAGAATGTTCAAGACCCTATTGTTCAAGGCGTTGTTGTTCAAGGCATTGTTGTTCAAGTCGGTGTTACGCCCCTTCGCATTGAGCGCATTGATATTGCCAGGGGCTGCGGCCTGGGGCGCGGTGGAGCGGGAAACGTTCGAACTCTACGTGACCATCCCGACAGTCGACTTCTATGTGTTGCCGCTGGACCCGCAACTGGTCCAGCGCGAACAACGCTTGCCCTTCAGCACCATCACCACCGACCTCAGCCCCTTGCGGGCGACCTACGAGGTGAAGAACAGCAACGGCTCCATCGGCGCGCGCCTGGGGGAAGAGGCGTACTTGTCCAATGGGCGTGATCGCATTGACTTGCGAGTGACATTCAACAACGTCGAACTGACCCTGAATTCGGCCCAAGTGGTCTCGGCCACCGAGGCCCGGCCCGGGCGCCAGGTGCCGCTGGTCATCGCCGCCATCAAGCCCGATGACGACTACAAGCCAGGCGACTACTACGGCACGGTGCACATGGTGTTCGACGCCACCGCGCCGTAGGGCTGTCGATGCAAGAGCGTGGAGTGGTGAGGCTCAGGGAGTCGAGCATTTGCACCAAACCCCGTGGCGAGGACGCTTGAGCAAGCGCCCTCGCCAGGGGTTTTACTTACTATAAAAAAAGGAGCTACACATGTTGAAAAAAATGGTTTTTGTTACTGCTCTGGGTGCTGCCCTGAGCCCTGCGCCAGGTTTTGCGGCCGATGATGCTCGCTCCTCGATTCACATCACCGCCAACATTCCGAACAAGCAGTTTCATGTGCAGCCACGGGATCCGGAGTTCGGCAAGGACGAGGTCATGCATTACAACCCGGTGACCAGAAAATTGTCCCCGGTGCGCCAGATCTTCGATGTGAAGAACACCGAGGGTTCGGTCCATGCCTACGTTGAGGGGAATTCCTGGCTGGACAATGGCTCGAATCAGATTGTCATTGCGGTCATGTTCAACAATGTTCCCCTGTTCACTGGCATACCGCAGGAAGTGGTGGACGACGCCACGTCCACGCCAGGTACACAGGCCGAGATGCACATCTTCGCGCCGTTCCCGATTAATTCCAGCCAGTCAGGTCTTTACACCGGGCTTATCACCGTGATTTTCGACGCGGTCCCTCGGGTTAGCCTGTAACTCACCGCGCCACGGGGAGTCTGTACTTCGTTTATTAATCAGAAGAAGAGCAAGTATGTTTAAAAAAATAGTATCCGTAACGGCCCTGGTTATTGCAGCCCTGAGCCCTTCATTAGTGTTGGCGGCTGATGATGCTCGCGCAGCCATCCATATCACCGCGAACATTCCGAACAAGCAGTTTCATGTGCAGCCACGGGATCCGGAGTTCGGTAAGGACGAATACATGTATTACAACCCCCTGACCTACAAGTTCACCTCTTTGCGTCACACCTTTGACGTGAAGAACACCGAGGGTTCGGTCCACGCCTACATCGAGGGTGGCGCGAGCACCGGGGCCGTCCATTTGAGCAATGGTATAGATATTGTGAGCCTGAGGGTTTTGTTCAACGATGTACCTCTGGACAACCTACCTCAGGAAGTCGTGGACGATGCCACGTCCACGCCCGGTACCCAGGCGGACATGCGTGTCGTTGTTGCGAACTCGCCTACTCGTCCACTCTCACCTGGCATGTATAACGCAGACTTCACCGTGATTTTCGACGCGGTCCCTCGGGTCAGCCTGTAACTCACCGCGCCACATCGATAAGGCTGCGAGTGCTCTGTGGCGAGAGAGTGCTCTGTAGGAGCTGCCGGAGGCTGCGATCTTTTGATCTTGATTTTTCGCTTGTGACTCAACTGTCTGGGACAAGATCGCAGCCTCGTTACACTCGTCAGCTCCTACATCCACATGTGTCGTAACTTACTGGCTTGCCACCAACGGCTTGCACTGGGTCTGGCTGCCCGGTTGCAAGTACGGCGAGAGAAACGGCGCCATGCCCTTGAGCACCTGCACGGGCAAAGCCGAGGTGAACTTGAAGTTCTGCGCCGAAGCCCCCGGGACGAAGGCGGTGAGGGTGCCGAAGTGGCTGTCGCCGATATAGAACACGAAGGTGGCGGTGCGGTTGATCGATTTGGAGCTGATCACCCGTCCACCGGAACCGACGGCTTCGATACGGTTGTCGCCGGTGCCGGTCTTGCCGCCCATGGCCAGCGGCGTACCGTCGGCCAGTTTGAAACTGCCGGCCACGCGTTTCGCGGTGCCGGCGTCCACCACCTGGGACAGCGCACCGCGCAGGGCCTGGGCCACTTCCACCGGCATCACGCGCTTGCCGTTGTCCGGGTCGTTGACCAACCGCGTTTCGTAGGGCGTATTGACGGCAAAGTCCAGGCTGTCGATGCGCAGCGCCGGCTGCCGGATGCCGTCGTTGAGGATGGTGCCCACCAGTTCCGCCAGGGCAGCGGGGCGGTCGCCGGAGCTGCCGATGGCAGTGGCCAGCGACGGCACCAGATGGTCGAACGGATAGCCGACTTGTTGCCAGCGCTGGTGGATATCCAGGAACGCTTCGATCTCCAGCATGGTGCGGATGCGACTGTCCCGGGCGCTCTTGTGCCGGCTTTTGAACAGCCAGCTGTAGACCTCCTGACGCTCGAACTCACTGGCCTTGACGATCTGGCTGAACTTGGCGTCGGGGTTGTTCAGCAGGTAGCCCATCAACCACAGGTCCAGCGGGTGGACCTTGGCGATGAAACCCTGGTCCGGCAGGTCATAGGCGCCGGGGCCGTAGCTCTGGTAGAGCCGCTCCAGGCGTTCGTCGGTGAGTTTTTCGGCGCTCTTGGCCGACTTCAAGTGCGCGCGCACGAAGCGGTTGAAGCTCTCCTGGCTGTCGTTGGGAAAGAAATAGCGGTGCACGGCGGCCAGGCGGATCGCCGTAGGACGCATGCCGTCGAGGAAGGTTTCCAGGCGCTGGCCGGTGTCCTTTTTCTGGTACTTCTTCCAGAACCTGAGCAGGAACGAAGTGCCTTCGCGGTCGGCGAACTGGGCCAGGTATTCCTGGCGGCGCGGGTCCTTGTCGTCCTTGAGCAGCTCGGAGCTGTTATTGGGGCCGGCATAGGTGGCGTAGCGCACCAGGTCGCGCATCAGGCGGATGAAGGGCAGGTTGATCGATTCGCGCAAGGAGTCACGCAGCGTGGGCATGCGACCGTCGTCTTCCTTGCGGAAGTTGTGGAAGGTATGCAGCCCGCCGCCAGTGAAGAACGCCTCGCCAGGGCTGGCGGAATACGTGCGATCCAGCGCCGCCTCGAGCATTTTCGGCAGGCTGCGGTCGCTGTTCTGGACCAGGTAGTCGACGGCCCAGCGGGAAAGGCGGTCCTGTTCGGCGATCTCGGTTTTCTTCAACGCCGCCGGGGTCTGCTGGGCATAACGTTCGTGCAGTTCGGCGATGATTTGCAGGTAGGTGGTGAGCACCCGCAGCTTGGCGGTGGAACCCAGCTCCAGTTTGCTGCCTTCGTTGATGTCGAAGGGCTGGTCGGTGCTGTCGGTCTGCACCCGCACGCGCGAGCCATCGGGGGTCAGTTCCAGCAGGGTGAAGCTGTAGCGCACCTGGGTGGTGCTGGTGGGAGTCAGCAGGCGTTCGCCCATCAGGCCGATCTCGGTCGCGAAGGCCGGGTCGGCCAAGCGCTTGAGGTACTCGGTGGCCTGGGCCTGCAAGTCGCTTTGCAAGGTGCTGGTGGCCGAGAGGTCCAGACGATCAAGGTCGTACAGCGGGCGATTGAGCAGCGTGGCGAGGCGACTGCGGGCGGCGCTGATACCCTTGTTGGTTTCGTTGGGCTGGACCGTCGGGTCCTGGACCCAGTCGCGATAACTGACCTTGCTCGCCAGGGCTGCCTCGGACAGCGCCGCATCGATCACGCCGTTCTGCGCCAGTAGCCGGATGTGGCTGTCGGTCAGGCGCGCCAGTTCATCGTGGCCCTTGGACAGGTAATGGGACGGGCGGCGCTGGGCGATCATCAACGACAGCATTTCCCGCAGGGCCAGGCCTTTTTCCGCCAGGCTCTTGGGGTCGTTGGCGGTACTGAACAGGCGTTCATTGGCCCGCTTGAAATCGGTGCCGTACCAGACTCGCAAGCCTTCCGCCATGCCATGGACTTCACCGTGCCCCGGCACGGCGGAGAGCGGCACGCTGTTGAGGTAGTCGCGGATGATCCGTTGCCGCGCCTCGAGGGTTTGCGGGCCGGCCTGGTAGGCCCGCACACTGGCGGAAATCATCTGGCGGATTTTCTCCCCGCCCGACACCGTGAGGCCCTCGGGAGAGTGACGGTATTTTTCCAGCTGTGTCGCCAGCGTGCTGCCGCCGGCGGACTGCCCCGGCAGGCTCAACAGCTTGGCGACTTGCGACCAGGCCGCCATGGCGAAACGTGGCCAGTCCACTGCCGGGTTTGCCAGCGGTTGCTTGGGGTCGAGCAGAAAGCGGTTCTCGATAAACAACAGGCTCTGCACCACCACGGGCGGGATCGCCTCGAAGTTCGCATACAGTTGCTGCGGGTACTTGAACTGATAGACCGGTGCGGCGCGGCAATCGGTGATGGTCAGCCCGGCCTGGATCTTTTCCGCATAGGGCACGAACAGGCCTTTTTCGACGTAGCCCATCAGCGCCGGCGAAAACCGCGCCTGGGCCTGGATCACGTAGTCGCGCTTGAGCAAGCGCGGCAGGAATTCCCCCAGCGCGCTGTAGCCCAGGCGTCGGTCGAACGGGCCCGCGCCAGGGTAGACGATGGCATCGCTGGGCCCTGGCTGCACCGCATAGTTCAGGGACGCGGCGTACTTGCTGAGCTCCCGGGCCTGAAACCGCGACGTGCGCATCTCCTTGGCCACCGCCAGGCCGACCACCACCACGATAATCAGCAACAACAACCAGAATGCCCGCCAGCCATGCCGTGCGCGGCGTTTTTTTTGAGGTAAAGGCGCTTCTTCCATACGTTCAGTCGGGACCATAGGTTCATTCGAATCGGTTTGCCACAAAGCGCCCATAGTCGACTGATCCATTCACGCAGATTGATCGGACTTGCTTGAAGCTTAGACGGTGGTTGGCGTGGGGGGAGGGGAAATTGTTGGCCCTGGTCTGTCATGACCAGTGGCATTTCTTTGTGGCGAGGGGATTTATCCCCGCTGGGCTGCGAGGCAGCCCCAATGCAGACAATTCAATTTGTTCAGACATACCGGATTTCATCTGGGGGGACTGCTTCGCAGTCCAGCGGGGGTAAATCCCCTCGCCACAGATAAATCCCTCTCATCATAGGGATTACGCAAGTCTCGGAAATTTCGCTCGACCTTTGCAGCGTCGACAAACCAGCGGCATGGCTAGGCTGCATTCAAACCCCTTCAAAGGAAGCAAGGAATGCATCCACACCCCAATTCCCATCGCTTGCGTCGAGGTCGTTATTCCGAGCCAGGACGAGCTTATCTGGTGACTGCTGTTGTTCATCAACGACGTCCTGTTTTTGCCAACTGGAAGGTTGGAAGACTATTGGTTGCAGAATTCAAACGTGCCCATGATTCGGGTCTGGTGAGCTCTTTAGCCTGGGTGGTGATGCCGGATCATTTCCATTGGTTGCTGCAAATCCACGAGGGCCATCTGAGTCGTGTCATCGGCGCTACCAAAGCTCGCTGTACCCATAGCGTCAATAGCATGATCGGAGCCACTGGTCCGCTTTGGCAAAGTGGCTTTCATGACCGCGCGATTCGTGACAATGAAGAGCTGCGCCCCAGCGCCGACTACATCATCGCCAATCCGATTCGGGCTGGGCTGGTGGAATGTATCGGGGATTACCCGCTCTGGGATACCGCATGGCTGTGAAGCCCTCATGCTCCCTGTTTGGACAGGAAAATATGGTTTTCCTGTGGAGAGGGAATTTATCTGTTGTGGTGGGATTTACCAGTTGTGATGGAACTCATCTGTGGCGAGGGGATTTATCCCCGCTGGGCTGCGCAGCGGCCCCTAAAAGGCCCCTCGGTGTATCAGGCAGACTGAGTTGCCTGTATTGGGGCTGCTGCGCAGCCCAGCGGGGATAAATCCCCTCGCCACAGATTAATCTCCGCATCACAAGGAGAACTGTCTGAAAACCTTGCACCAGAGCCATCTGCCTGTACCCAGGCAAGACGTTGCACCATCGTTGTGCAATACTCGGCGCCGTTTTCTGAATGACCTCTATTCCAGACAAGGCCTCTGCAAAACCGGATTCCAACTTAGGCTTATCCCTGGATTTACCAGGTTTTACAGTGAAACTCTCTATCCCTGGCTTTTTATACTGCATGGCCCGCTGATCCTGAGGGTGTTGTTCCACAGGACGGTCTGCCCACAAGACAGACCCGGTTTCGGCAAGGTTGCAGGCTTATCGGCCTGTGGCCTTGGATACTCGGTGGCTAATCCAATAACAAGACGAGGTTATCCCTATGCCTGTCGGCAATCATCTGCCCCATGGCGAGACCGCCCAGGGCGGTCCGCTCAAACGTGAACTCGGTGAGCGGCATATCCGCCTGATGGCGCTTGGCGCCTGCATCGGTGTCGGGCTGTTCCTCGGCTCGGCCAAGGCCATCGAAATGGCCGGTCCGGCGATCATGCTGTCCTACATCATTGGTGGCCTGGCGATCCTGGTGATCATGCGCGCCCTCGGTGAGATGGCCGTGCATAACCCGGTGGCCGGATCGTTCAGCCGCTATGCCCAGGACTATCTTGGTCCGTTGGCGGGCTTTCTCACCGGTTGGAACTACTGGTTCCTCTGGCTGGTGACCTGCGTGGCGGAGATCACCGCCGTGGCGGTGTACATGGGCATCTGGTTTCCCGATGTGCCCCGCTGGATCTGGGCCCTGGCTGCGCTGGTCAGCATGGGTTCGATCAACCTGATCGCGGTCAAGGCCTTCGGTGAATTCGAGTTCTGGTTCGCCCTGATCAAGATCGTGACGATTATCGCGATGGTCATCGGCGGCGTCGGCATCATCGCCTTCGGGTTCGGCAATGACGGCGTGGCCCTGGGCATTTCCAACCTCTGGACCCACGGCGGCTTCATGCCCAATGGCGTGCAGGGCGTGTTGATGTCCCTGCAAATGGTGATGTTCGCCTACCTGGGCGTGGAGATGATCGGCCTGACCGCCGGTGAAGCGAAGGACCCGCAGAAAACCATCCCCAACGCCATCGGCTCGGTGTTCTGGCGGATCCTGCTGTTCTACGTCGGGGCGTTGTTCGTGATCCTGTCGATCTACCCATGGAACGAGATCGGCACCCAGGGCAGCCCGTTCGTGATGACCTTCGAGCGCCTGGGTATCAAGACCGCCGCCGGGATCATCAACTTCGTGGTGATCACCGCCGCGCTGTCCTCCTGCAACGGTGGGATCTTCAGCACCGGGCGGATGCTCTACAGCCTGGCGCAGAACGGCCAGGCCCCGGCCGGTTTCGCCAAGACTTCGGCCAACGGCGTGCCGCGCCGCGCGCTGCTGCTGTCCATCGCCGCGCTGCTGCTGGGCGTGCTGCTCAATTATCTGGTACCGGAAAAAGTCTTCGTCTGGGTCACCTCCATCGCCACCTTCGGCGCGATCTGGACCTGGGTGATGATCCTGCTGGCCCAGCTCAAATTCCGCAAAGGCTTGAGCGCTTCAGAGCGTGCGGCCCTGAAATACCGCATGTGGCTGTACCCGGTCAGCTCGTACCTGGCGCTGGCGTTCCTGGTTCTGGTGGTGGGTCTGATGGCGTACTTCCCCGACACCCGCGTGGCGCTCTATGTCGGCCCGGCGTTCCTGGTGCTGCTGACGGCGCTGTTCTATACCTTCAAGTTGCAACCGACGGGTGATGTGCAGGGTTCGGTGCGTTCAGCTTCGTAAGTGGACGGCGATGTATAGCAAAGCCCCGGTCTGATGATCGGGGCTTTCTCATTGGGACCTTCGAAACCTCCTCAATCTTTCATGAGCGTTTGTGCCTGCGGCGCAGTCAAACGGGGATAAATTCCCTCGCCACGCGTTATGGAGCCACCGGTACCTGTTAGTACCTACAGTAGACCTTGTGCTGGCGCAGAACATAGATTGAACGGCACCAGGCAACGGCCGGTTGGATCGGGAGCGCCCGTGAAAACGTTATGGAACGGTTTTCTCAACAACTCATTGATTCGGCTGGACCGCTCAGCGTTGGCGACCGTGACCATCCTTGCGTTCGTCGTGCGATTTCACGGAATCACGCTGCCCGCTATCTGGTATGACGAGGCTTTCAGCGTACTGCTTGCCCGGCATGAGCCTTGGCAGATCTGGTCGCTTACGGCCCGAGACGTTCACCCACCTCTTTATTACCTCGTGCTGCACTACTGGATTGCTTGGTTCGGTGATGGAGCTTTGGCCGTCAGGTCGCTGAGTGTGATCGCGGATGTGGGTACGGTCTTGCTTGGCATAAAGTTGATGAGCCTGGTTGCTACGCGAAGGGCGACCTGGGTGGCTGCGTTGCTATTGGCGTTGCTGCCCATCTCGATTCGATACAGCCAGGAAGCTCGGATGTATACCTTGCTCGGATTCTGGTTGATGGGAGCAACCGTTGCATTGGTTTGTTGGGTGAAAGAACCAGGGAAAAAGCGTTTCCCGGTTACCTATGTATTGCTGATGACCGCCGCTTTCTATACCCACTACTTTGCCGCGCTGTGTGTGCTAGTGCATTGGTTTTATTGGTGGTGGGGGCGACCGGGGAAATATCAAACAGTGCTACCCGTGCGGTCCTGGATGTTGGTCAATGGTGTGATTGCGCTGTTGTTTGTGCCTTGGTTGCCGCATTTTATCGACCAGCTATCCGCCAGCTATATGCTCAATTGGATACCGCCTGTCACAGCGCAGGCAGTGCTGAGTCTCGTTTGGCAGTTCATTTTGATGAACGGGTGGCAGACGCAATCATTGCTTGTGTGTGCACTACCTTTGATAGGAGTTGCCGCAAGTGCGGCAATGCTGGTTTGGAAAGACAATACCCCGCTTCGTTTCAGCGGATTACTGATTGGCTATTTTTTTATACCGACTGTCGTCCTTGTGTTGGTGGCATTAGCTATCCCGATGTTTGTCCCTCGCTATCTGGTTTTCGCGGCGGTTGGGGTGCCTTTCGTCGTCGCTGTAGCGCTGGATAGGTTGGCGCGACGAGCTGATGTTCTGGTTTTGACCGGAATGATTGTGCTGGCAGCGGAAGTACTGGGTCTGCAATCGGTATATCGACAAGATGATGGCTTGAATGGTACCGATTTGCGAAGGGATTTCAGGCTCGATGTGCTGGCTGCTGAACTCCAGGAAGTCGTTCGACCAGGCGATGAAATCGTGCTTGAGTCTTTAATCTGGTATTTGCCATTCAGTTATTACAATCAAACAGGTATACGACCAAAGTTTTACGTTCGCCTGCTCCCAAGCGTCGTTTTGGAGGTCGTTGAGCGTGGCGGCTATGCCCTGATTTCTGAAGGCCCCAATTGGATCTATTTCAGCAACTTCCAGCTACTTAAGTGTCATGGGCACAAGCGCTGGTGGGTAGTGGCGCAATCTTTATCTGACATCAAACCGCTGTTGGAGAAGGATTGGGATCAATCCCTCTCCCTTGTGAATAGGCAGATGATTGCTTCTCTATTTATTCTCAAAGCAACACCTGCCTCAACCGAGGCAGGCAATCAAGCCACTATTACGCAGCCACCACCTCCTGCGGCTCAAAACTGTCCGCCCGCGCCATCTGCCACATCCGCGAATAAAACGCCCCATTGACCTCACCCGTCAGCAATTCCCCCGGCTTCAGAAACACATGCAACTGAGAAAACAACTTCACCTCGGTGGCCGACATCCGCCGCACCAGATGCTTGGGCTGCAATTGCGACGGATGTTCGAGCCCGGCGGCGGCGAGCATTTCGGCCAGGGCCTTGAGGGTGTTGCGGTGGAAGTTGTAGACCCGCTGGGCCTTGTCCGGGACGACCAGGGCGCGTTGGCGCAGGGTGTCCTGGGTGGCGACGCCGGTGGGGCATTTGTTGGTGTGGCAGCTTTGGGACTGGATGCAGCCGATGGCAAACATGAAGCCGCGCGCGGCGTTGGCCCAGTCGGCGCCGATGGCCAGGACGCTGGCGATGTCGAAGGCGCTGACGATCTTGCCGCTGGCGCCGAGCTTGATCTTGTCCCGCAGGTTCAGGCCCACCAGGGTGTTGTGTACGAACAGCAGGCCTTCGCGCAGCGGCACGCCGATGTGGTCGGTGAACTCCACCGGCGCTGCGCCCGTGCCGCCTTCCTTGCCGTCGACCACGATGAAGTCTGGCAGGATCCCGGTTTCCAGCATGGCCTTGGCGATGCCCATGAACTCCCACGGGTGACCCAGGCAGAACTTGAAGCCCACCGGTTTGCCGCCGGACAGCTCACGCAGTTGCTGGACGAACTGCATCAGTTCGATCGGCGTGGAAAACGCGCTATGGCGAGACGGTGAAACACAATCCTCGCCCATGAGGATGCCACGGGTCTCGGCGATTTCCCGGGTGACCTTGTGCTTGGGCAGGATGCCGCCGTGGCCGGGTTTGGCGCCCTGGCTCATCTTGATTTCGATCATCCGCACCTGCGGGTTCTGCGCCTGGGCGGCGAAGCGCTCCGGGTCGAAGCGCCCGTCGCTGGTGCGGCAGCCGAAGTAGCCGCTGCCCAGCTCCCAGGTCAGGTCGCCGCCGTGTTCACGGTGGTAGGGGCTGATGCTGCCTTCACCGGTGTCGTGGGCGAAGTTGCCCAGCTTGGCGCCCTGGTTCAGTGCCCGGATCGCGTTGGCGCTCAGGGAGCCGAAGCTCATGGCCGAGATGTTGAACACCGACGCCGAGTACGGCTGGGTGCACTGCGGGCCGCCGACTGTCACGCGAAAACCGCTGGGGTCGCTCAACGGGGCCGGGCGCATGGAATGGCCGATGAATTCGAAGCCGGTCTGGTAGACGTCGATCAAGGTGCCGAACGGTTTGTCGGCGCTTTCGTTCTTGGCCCGGGAATACACCAGTGAACGCTGGGCCCGGGAGAAGGGCAGGGCGTCGCTGTCGGATTCGAGCAGGTATTGGCGGATCTCCGGGCGGATGCCTTCCACCAGGTAACGGATATTGCCCAGGATCGGATAGTTGCGCCGCACGGCGTGACGGCTTTGCAACAGGTCGAACAACCCCAGCAGGCTCAACAGCCCGGTCACCAGCGTGATCGGCCAGAGCCAGTCGTGTTGCAGGAACGGCAGGCTGGCGAGGGTGAAGATGACACAGCCAGCAAAGAAGGCGTAACGACTCAGCAGAGACAGGCTCATACGGTTTCCTTGGGGGTGAGCGATGGGCGAGGCGGTGGAGGCATTCTGCGCTGACAGCGAAACGGCGGGCAACCCTATGGCGAGGGGATTGTCATGGGAGCAAGGCTGTGGGAGCAAAGCTTGCTCGCGATACAGGCGCCTCGGTTTCTGAAGTACCGAGTCGTCCCCATCGCGGGCAAGCCTTGCTCCCACAGCTTCTACAGTGTTCTCACCCCAGGTGTGGCTCAGCTCGCCTGCTTCATCTGCCGCACCGGCAATTCCACGCGGAAGGTGGTGCCGACGCCGACTTCACTGCGTACCGTGATCTCGCCGTTGTGTTTTTTCACGATGCCGTAGGACAACGACAGCCCCAGCCCTGTGCCCTGGCCGATGGGTTTGGTGGTGAAGAACGGGTCGAAGATTTTCTGCAAGGTTTCGGGGGGGATGCCCGAGCCATTGTCGGAGACTTCGATCCACACGGTTTCATCGGCGACGCCGTTGCGCAGGGTGATGGTGCCGCGTTCGGGGCCGATGGCCTGGGCGGCGTTGACGATCAGGTTCATGATCACCTGGTTGATCTGCGAGGGTAGGCATTCCACTTCCGGCAGCGGCGTGTACTCCTTGACCACGTCGGCCTTGTACTTGATTTCATTGGCGACGATGTTCAGCGTCGAATCCATGCCCTGCTGTAAATTGGCCATCTGCCATTCCTGGCTGGAATCGACGCGGGAGAAGTCCTTCAGGTCCTTGACGATCTGCCCGACGCGGCCGATGCCATCCTTGGATTCCTTGATCAGCAAGGGAATGTCCTCGACCAGGAAATCCAGCTCCACCTGTTCGCGCAGCTTTCTCAAGTTCACCACCAGTTCCGGCGAGGCGATGGCTTCCTCGGCACTGCCGTAGGCGCTGAGCATTTCCTGGAGTTTGCCGAAGTAGCCGTCCAAGGCCCCCAGGTTGGAAGAAATGAAGCCGATCGGGTTGTTGATTTCGTGGGCCACCCCGGCTGCCAACTGACCCAGCGAGGCAAGTTTTTCCGACTGCACCAGTTGGGTTTCCAGCATCTTGCGTTCGTCGATTTCCATTTGCAGCAGCTCGCTGGCCTGTTTGAACGCCAGGGTCCGTTGTTCCACCAGGTCTTCGAGCTTGTTCATTTTCAATTGGGCGCGAGAGGTCATTTCCCATTTGGTGGTCAGGGTATTGGCCATCTGCTGGACTTCGATGTTATCGAAGGGTTTTTTCAGGATCAGCAACCGGTCGTGGCCGTTGAGACGGTCGAGCAGTTCATCCCAGGAATAATCCGAATACGCCGTGCAGACCACCACCTGCAACTGCGGGTCGCGCTTCCAGAGTTCTTCGATGGTCTTGGCGCCATCCCAGCCTTCGGGCATACGCATGTCGACAAACGCCAGGGCATAAGGGCGCTCTTTCGCTGCCGCCTCCAGCAATTTGTTCAGGCCTTCCTGCCCGCCATAGGCCGAGTCGAGTTCGAACACGGTGGCGGCAGGTTTCGGTGCTTCGCCGAACAATGCGCTTTCCATGTCAAGCAAGTCGGCGTTGCTGTCATCCTCCGGGGTGAGGATCTTGCGGAAATCTTCATGAATGGCGGGTGTATCGTCGATCAGCAGGATGCGGCGGTTACTCAGGCTGTTCATGGCTCACCTTCTGCGAGTTTCAGGGGCACCTGGAGTTGGAACGTTGCTCCCTTTCCAGGCCCCTCACTGTGGGCGGTGAGGTGGCCGTTCATTTCAATGGCCGCCAGTGCGCAGCTGTGCAGGCCAAAACCGTGGCCTTCCTTACGCGTGGTAAAACCGTGGGCGAAGATGCGCGTCATGTTTTCCTCCGGGATACCTTCGCCTTCGTCCTTGACGCTGATTTGCAAGGTCTCGCCATCGATGACGGCGGCCTTCAGGGTCATGTTCCGCGCATGATTGGAAACCCCAGCCATGGCGTATTTGGCATTACTGATCAGGTTGATCAGGATCAACAGCAAGCGGTGTTTGTCGCCCATGATCCGCGGCACCTCGCCGTATTCCTTGATCACCGTAACATGGTGGCGGGTCAGGGCGCCCGAGTTCATGCGCAAGGCATCTTCGAGCAGTTCACTGACCACCAAGGGTTCCAGCAGGCTGTTGGCCCCGGCATAGGATTGCTGGGTGGAGACGATGTCCTTGATGTGGTCCACGCTCTTGCTCAACTGGGCCAGTTCGTCGGTCAGGCCCTGCTGCTCGAGGGCGATAGCCTCGACCAGTTGGTTGAGGTAGCCGGGCAGCAACTTGCCTTTCTCGTCTTGGGTGAGGAAGTGGCCGAGGTCATCGGCGTGTTCGTTGATCAGTTGCATCGCCTTGCCCAGCCCCAAGGCCTTGCTGCTGCGCAGTTTGCGGCTGACCAGGTCGGCGGAGATGTTCACGCTGTTGAGGACGTTGCCGACGTTGTGCAGCACGTTGGTGGCGATTTCCGCCATGCCGGCCTGGCGGGCGGTGTCCATCAATTCGCTCTGGGTGTCCTTGAGCTGGCGGGTGCGTTCTTCGACCCGTTGTTCCAGCTCATCGTTGGCGGTTTGCAGGGCATTGTTGACCCTTTTGATCTCGGCGAAGCTGCGTACCAGGCGGATCGCCAGCCAGATCAGTATCAATACCAGGACTGTGGCGAACACCAGCAGGTAGACGTGGTTACGCTCGTACTTGGCCGCGGCTTTGCTCTGGTCCTTCTCCAGCAGGTCGGTAATGGTGTCCAGGCGATTGGCCAAGGGGACCGCTTCGATGCCCTGCAACAACTCATTGACCCGTGGTTGTTCGCGCAGGATCAGCGCGATGTGCCTGCTCAGGATGTCAACGGGGCCTTGCAGCCCCTGCGGCATGCGTTCCTTGTTGACGTCCAGCCTGTTCAGGCCCAGCAGCACCTCGGCAGCCACCTCCGGGGTGCTGAGCTGGGCGAATTCCATGCTGCTGAGCAACAGGTCGTAGGTGTCGATGGCGACGCTTTGCAGCTGCAGCCGCTCGGTGTCGTTCAGCCGGGCGAATTGCGCCTGGATGTCGTCCTCTGCCGTGGGCAGGAAGGCCATGGAGTTGCGCAGCACCGCGTTGTGGGATTTGAACTGCTCCACCAGTCGGGTTTTTTCCTTGACCGCCTTGAGGTACTCGTCACGTTGGGCTTCCCATAGGGACGACTTGTGGCGCCCGGGCTCCGATTCGATGGCGTCGAGACGATGCCACAGGCGTGTCATTTCATGCAGGGGCGAAACCAGGGGGTCGTAGTTGTGGGTCAGGGCGATCCGCGACTTGAGCACCTCGTTGTCCCAGATGGCGTCTTGCTGCTTGAGCTGGCGGATCAGGTCCCGGGACTCAATGTACGAGGCGGCCTGCTGGGCTCCTGAATTGATGTACATGAACAGCAGGACTGAAGCCAGCAACAGGCCGATGAACGCAAGACCGAGGCGACGGAGAGTTGTCATAGAGGCTTGCCCCCCGATTCACCGGTCAGCGTCTTGAGAAACTCGACGATCAGGGTCGTATCGTTCTTGAGCGGCTCACGCCCCAGTTGGTACTTGAACATCACCTCCACCGCATGTTCCAGGGTCGGCGCCGACGCATCGTGGAAATACGGCGCGGTGACGGCCACGTTGCGCAGGCTGGGCACCTTGAAAACCTGGCGGTCCGCTTCATCGCCAGTGATGTTGAAGCGTCCTTCGTCGGCTCGGGTGGGGTTGCCCCGGTCCTTGATGTAGTCGCCCATGACCCCGAACTTCTGGAACATGTTGCCGCCGATGTTCACGCCTTGATGGCAAGCGATACAGCCGTACTCCTTGAAACGCTGGTAACCGAACTTCTCCCGGGGCGTGAGGATGTCGGTATTGCCCAGCAGGTATTGGTCGAAGCGCGAATTGGGCGTCTGCAAGGTGCGCTCGTAATCCGCCAGCGCGCCTTGGATATTGGGTTTGGTCACGCCGTCGGGGTAAGCGTCCTTGAAGTCCTTGGCATAGCCTGGGTCATCGGCGATGCGCTTGACGACGGATTCCCAGGTACTGCCCATTTCCACCGGGCTGGTCACGACCGCATGGACCTGTTCTTCCAAGGTGTCGACGCGGCCATCCCAGAACTGGTGGAAGTTCAGGCCGGCATTGAACACGGTGGGCGTATTGACTTCCACGGGCTTGCCGTCGAAGCCCAGGGAAAACGGTTTGTCGTCGGCGCCACCCTTGTCCAGGCGATGGCAACTGGCGCAGGACAGGGTGTTGTTCACCGACAGCCGTGGGTCGTTGAACAGCCGCAGCCCCAACTGGACGCGCTTGGGGTCCAGGGTCGGAATCGGGGGCAGGGGCTTGAGGGGTTCGTCCAGTGGTTCGGCGTGAGCGGTCACGCTTGATCCCACGAGCAGGCCGAGAGCCAGAATCAGTCCATGTGACGCCATGGGGATGCTTTCCTTGAAACTTTGGTTGATGACACTCAGGTGTTCACGAAAACGGGTTCTGGCGTTTTTCCCACTCGATCATCCAGTCGGCGAAGGCCTGCGGTTCCACGGCCTTGCTGAAGTAATAACCCTGGACCTCCTCGCATTGGTGTTTCTTGAGAAACTCCAATTGCTCGAGGGTCTCCACACCTTCGGCAATGATGTGCAGGTTCAGGCTCTTGCCCAGGCTGATGATGGTGCTCACCAGCTTGGCGTCGTTGCTGTCGATGCTCAGGTCACCGACGAACGACTGGTCGATCTTCAACACATCCACCGGAAATTTCTGCAGGTAGCTCAGGCTCGAATAGCCGGTGCCGAAGTCGTCGATGGCCAGGCGTATCCCCAGTTGCTTGATGGCCTTGAGGATGGCGACCGTGGTATCGACGTTCTGCATCAGTACGCTTTCAGTGATCTCCAGTTCTAACTGTGTCGGGTCCAGGCCGGTTTCCTTGAGGGTGCGGGCAATGCCGTCGACGAAGCCGCGCTGGCGAAAATCGATGGCCGAGATGTTCACCGACAAGTACAGCGGCCGCATTCCCTGGGCTTGCCAACGGCAGGCCTGTTGGCAGGCTTCCTGAAGCACCCATTGGCTCAGCGGAACGATCAGGCCACTGTCCTCGGCGACCGGAATGAAATCCGACGGATAGACCAGGCCATGATCCGGCCTGTTCCAGCGTACCAGTGCCTCGACCCCCACCACCTTGCCGCTCTTGAGGTCGAGCTTGGGTTGGTAATGCAACACGAATTCCTTGCGTTGCAGGCCCAGGCGCAGGCCGGATTCGATGGTCTGCTGCTGCCGCGCCCGGCGGTTCATGTCTTCGGTGAAGAAACGGTAGTCGTTGGGCCCGGTTTCCTTGACGTTGCGCATCGCCGTCTCGGCTTTCTTGATCAGCGCCACGGCGTCGAAACCGTCGGTTGGGTACACGCTGATGCCCAGGCTGGCGGTGACGCTCAGGTCATGGCCGTCAATGGGCTGCGGGGTGCTGATGGCCGCCAGCAGTTTTTCGGCCACGCCTTTGGTTTGCTGCGCGTCGACGATGTCCCCCGCGATTACCACGAATTCATCCGAGCCGTAGCGGAACACCGAATCGGATTCACGCACCACGGTTGCCAGCCCCCGGGCCACCCGCTTGAGCATTTCGTCGCCCACCGGATGTCCCAGCGCGTTATTGACGCGCTTGAAACGGTCCAGGCCGATGAACATCACCGCCAGTTGCCGGTCATGTCGGCGACACTGGGCCATTGCCTGGGTCAGGCGATCGCCGAGCAACATGCTGTTGGGCAGCTCGGTGAGCACGTCGTACTGCAACAAGTGAGACACCTTGAGCAGTTCCTGGACCCGCTCTTCAATCGTGCGCTCCAGGCTGCGCATTTTCCTCGCGGCATCCTGGGCCAGTTGCCATTTCCAGGTCATGGCGCTGGCCATCTGACGGATTTCCAGGGTGTCGAAGGGTTTCTTGAGGATCAGCAGTTGGTCGTCGAACTCGATCCGTTCGGACATGGTTTCCCAGGAATAATCCGAGAACGCCGTGCACAGGGCGATTTGCAGGCGCGGGTCGGCTTTCCACAGTTGCTCGATGGTTTGCAGGCCGTCCCAGCCCGGGGGCATGCGCATGTCGGCGAACACCAGCGCATAGGGCTGGCCTTCGGCCTGGGCGCGCTTGACCAGTTCCAGCGCTTCTTCACCCTGATAGGCCGAGTCGATCTGGAATTGCAGCCGGTTGACCTGCGGGGTGCCGAACAGCAGGCTCTCGGTGTCGTCCAGCGAGTCATCGCCGCCGGCGCTGGGGCTGAGGATCTTGCGAAAGTCCTGATGGATTGCCGGCGTATCGTCCACCACCAGGATCCGCCGGTTGGCAGGGACCGACATGGGGTTCATGGATTGCTCTCCGATAGCTGGCTCGCAGGTCGAGTCCAGTGGTCCGTCGCCGGAACGATGGTGCCGGCCTTGAGCAGTTCGGCGGCCTGGCCGCTGTCGACCACGGTACTGAAGTAATGCCCCTGGGCCTGCATCGCTCCGCCACTGGACATCAGCGTAGTGCGCTGCTCCTGGGTCTCGACGCCCTCGGCGATGATTCCGATGCCCACGTCCCGGGCGAAGTTGATGATCGCCCGCAGCGTCGTGGCGTTCTCGGGGTCGGCGTTGGCGCTGTCGAGGAAACGCTGGGCGAGCTTGAGGTGGTTGACCCGGTAGGTCTTGAGGTAATCGAACGAGGAGTACTCGGTGCCGAAGTCATCGATGGCGATCTGCACGCCCAATTCGCAGAGGCGTGGCAAGACGTCGTTGTGGGTCCACTTGGTCTGGGCGAGGGTGGCTTCGGTGACGTCGAAGCGCAGGTCCCAGGGCGCCAGTTCCCAGCGCGCGGTGGTGCGCAGCACATCGTAGATCAGTTCCGGGCCGGTCTTGAGTTGGGTCAGGGACAGGTCGATGGCGATCACCGGGGGCGCCATGCCCTGGTCGCGCCACTGGCGCATCTGTTGGCAGGCCTGGTCCAGCACCCAATGCCCCAGGCCAATGATGATCCCGGTCTTCTCGGCGGCCGGCATGAAGGCCGCCGGCTCCAGCCAGCCACGTTCGGGGTGGTTCCAGCGCACTTGCACGCCCATGCCGAGGATCTTGCCGGTGCCAAGGTCGACTTCCGGCAGATAGTGCAGGTGCAGCTCGTTGTTTTCGACCGCTTGGCGCAGGTCGTTGGCGAGGGCGACCCGGTCGGTAACCTCCTGATTGATCTCCTCGTTATGGAAATGGTACTGGTTGCGGCCCTTTTCCTTGGAACGGTACAGGGCCATGTCGGACTGCGCCATCAGGCTGTCGGCACTCAGGCTCTGCGGGGTGTACAGGGCGATGCCAATGCTCACCGAGATCCGCACATCGTTGCCGTCCAGGGAGTACGGCGCCACGAGGGCATCGCGGATCTTGGCCGCCAGCGCGGCGCAGTGGGTCGCTTCATGGACGTCCAGTTGCAGCAGGGCGAATTCATCGCCGCCCAGGCGCGCCACCACGTCGTTTTCCCGGGTACAGGCCTTGATCCGGGCGGCGACTTCCTGCAACAGCAGGTCACCGATGGGGTGGCCCAAGGTATCGTTGATCCGTTTGAAGTGGTCCAGGTCCAGGTAGAACATGGCAAACGGCGCCGCTCCCCGACGAGCGGCGGCGAAGGCCTGGTGCAGGCGCTCGATCACCGTGGCACGGTTGGCCAGCCCGGTCAGGCCGTCGGTGCGGGCCAGCAGGGCGATCTTCTCTTCGGCCAGCTTGCGCTCGGTGATGTCGAGGATGATGCCTTCCACTTCCAGCAACAGGCCCTGATCGTTGCGCACCGGTATGTAGCGGTTCTCCACCCAGCGGAACGTGTCGTCGCCGGTGCGCATGCGAAACTCGATGGAAGCCCCCGCGGTGTCGCGGTCCAGGACGCGGACCATGGCCTCATGGACTTTGTCCTGGTCGTCGGGGTGGATCAGGGTTTGCGCCCAATCCGGCGCGTTGGTCAGTTGCGCCGCGGAATGACCGAACTTGGTGATGTTGTGGGAGATGTACATCAATGGAAACGGTGGCTCGCCCCGCAGGCGATAGAGAATGGTCGGGCTGTTCTGCACAATGATGTTGGCGTCGGCCAGTTCCCGGGTGCGCTCCTCGACTGCGCGCTCGAGCATGTCCATTTTCAGCGCCGCGTCCTCGGTCATCTGCCATTTGACGGTCAAGGTACTGGCCATCTGGCGGATCTCGATGGCGTCGAAGGGTTTTTTCAGGATGAGCAAGCGGTCGCCCAGGTCCAGGCGATCGGCGATGTCTTCCCAGGAATAATCCGAGTAGGCCGTGCACAGGGCCACTTGCAGCTTGGGGTCGGCGCGCCAAAGCCGTTCGATGGTTTCCAGGCCGTCCCAGCCCGGCGGCATGCGCATGTCGATGAACGCCATGGCGAAGGGCTGCCCCTGGGCCAGCGCCGTTTCGACCTTGTTCAAGGCTTCCATGCCCTGGAACGCCGATTCGAGCACGAAACTGGTGCTGGCGACGGCCACCGGCGCGCCGAACAGGGCCTCTTCAGCGCTGCTCAGGTTGTCTTCGGCGTTCATCTGGGGGCTGAGGATCTTGCGAAAATCCTCATGGATGGTCGGGGTGTCATCGACGATCAGGATCCGCCGATTGGTTTTATCCAACGGCAGGCTCATGGCCGTGCACCGTCTTGATGCGGACTATAGAACCCTGGAAACATCTGATATCCCTTTCGCTGGCATGAGTATTCGGCCTGTACATGGCCCTTCATGGGGTACAGCATAGCTGTCTGATCGGGATGCGCTCGTGCACTGATGGCAAATGTGTCTAAATTTTCGCAATCTACTAGCCTGTATTTTGGGGCTAAGGTAGAACGGTTGTCGTGAATCAGGAGGGGGTTTCAAATGGAAGATCAATCGCCGGACGTTCCGGTAAAGAAGCCGACGGTGCTGCTGGTCGATGACGAAGAGTCGATTCTCAATAGCCTGCGTCGGCTATTGCGCAGTCAGCCATACGAAATCCTGCTGGCCGACAGTGGTGCCAAGGCCCTGGAAATCCTCAAGGAACGGCCGGTCGACCTGGTGATGACCGACGCGCGTATGCCGAACATGGATGGCGCCACGCTGCTGGCCGAGATCCGCAAGTTGTATCCATCGACCTTGCGCATCCTGCTCACCGGTTATGCCGATGTGGACATGATGACCAAGGCCATCAACGAGGGGCAGCTTTATCGCTACCTCAGCAAGCCCTGGAACGATGAGGAATTGGTGCAGGCCCTGCGCCAGGCCCTGGCTCACCAGCATTCCGAAAGCGAGCGCCAGCGCCTCGAAGCGCTGAATCGCGAGCAGAACCAGCAACTCAAGACCCTTAACGCCACCCTGGAAAAACGCGTGGCGTCGCGCACCTCCGAGTTGCAGCAGACCGCCGACATGCTCGACCTGGCCTATGACGAGCTCAAGCGCAGTTATGTGACCAGCACCGAGGTGTTTTCGCTGATCGCCAACCTGCGCCTGCCCAAGGCCAAGCAGACCAACCGGCAGATCATCGAGTTGATCAGGGTCTACAGCCGGCTGCATTTCCTCGATGAGTCCACCGACCGCGACCTGACCATGGCCGCGGCGCTCTACAACATCGGCAAGCTGAGCTGGACCGACAACATGATGGTCACGCCCGCCGACATGCTGCACCACACTGAGCTCGAGCTGTACCGCGCCTATCCGAAGCAGAGCGAATCGCTGCTGATGACCCTGGATCCTATGAAGGACGCGGCGCGGATCATTCGCCACCACCAGGAGCGTTGGGACGGCAGCGGTTTCCCCGAGCACCTAAAGGGCGATGCCATTCCGTTCGGTTCGCGGCTGTTGAAACTGGCGGTGGACTTCATCGAGCTGCAACGCGGCTTGATCCTCGAACGGCAGATGAACAGTGACGAAGCGCTGGTCTATATCCGCAAATACGCCGGCAAGCTATACGACCCGGACATGATCGAGGACTTCATCAAGGCCTGTGGCGAATACCTGGAAGACGTGACCCTGTCGGACCCGACGGTGAAGGTCATGAATACCCGGGAACTGGCGGCGGGCATGATCCTGGCGCGTAACCTCAACGCCGACAACGGCATGCTGTTGCTCAACGCCGGCAAGGTCCTGAGCGCTCCACTGGTGGAAAAACTCATCGCCTTCGAAGCGATGGAGGGGGCCCGGTACAGCGTGTTCGTCAAAATCCCCGAGGAGGCCGACCCTTCGGTGCCGAAGCCGATTTTGGGGTGACAGACCTCTAGCGGTCACTGCGATTCCTTGTGGGAGCGAGCCTGCTCGCGATGGCGGCGTATCAGTTAAAAAAGAAATCGACTGACACTCCGTCATCGCGAGCAGGCTCGCTCCCACAGGGGGCTGTGCGTGTGCCGAAACGGGTGCCAGGCTTTTCTCCCTCCGTCCTGGTCTGTAATCTCCCCGGCATTTCCCCGCCCAAGGCTTTGATCTCCCATGACCACTCCCCTCATCCGTATCGCCGCCGCCCTGCTGCTCGGGTCGGACGGGCGAACCCTGCTGGTGCGCAAGCGCGGCACCCGGGCCTTCATGCAGCCGGGCGGCAAGATCGAGGCCCATGAGCAGCCGGTGCAGGCGCTGGCCCGTGAATTGGAAGAGGAGCTTGGCTTACAGATCGACCCGGCACAGGCCCGGCACCTGGGCGTGTTCAGCGCTCCGGCGGCCAACGAACCGGGGTTCGTCGTGCAGGCCGAGGTGTTTTTGCTACGCATCGACGCGCCGGTTTCGCCGGCTGCCGAGATTGAAGAGATTTGCTGGATCGACCCGGCCGGTGACAATGATCTTGTGCTGGCACCGTTGACAGGCGAGGTGATCCTGCCGTTTTATCGAGCGACACATCTCGCCACCTGCTGATTCACGCCTCAAGGACTGATGCTCATGATTCCACTGCCGGACCTGTTGATTTTCGCCGCCGCCGCGTTGCTGATGGTACTGACGCCTGGCCCGAACATGATTTACCTGATCTCCCGTTCGATCTGCCAGGGCCGCAAGGCCGGCGTCACCTCCCTGCTGGGAGTGGTGGCGGGGTTCTTCGTGCACATGTTCGCCGCCGCCGCCGGGTTGACGGCGGTGTTCCTGGCGGTGCCCGTGGCCTATGAGTTGTTGAAATGGGCCGGTGCGCTGTACCTGTTGTGGCTGGCCTGGCAGGCCGTGAAGCCCGGCGCGCGTTCGCCCTTCGAGGCCCAGCAATTGCCTGCGGACTCGACGCGCAAGTTGATCACCATGGGGTTTCTCACCAGCGCGCTGAATCCCAAGATCGCGGTGTTCTATCTGTCGGTGTTCCCGCAGTTCATCAGCCCGGAACACGGTTCACTGTTCACCCAGAGCATTGTCCTGGGGCTGACCCAGATCAGCGTCAGTTTCAGCGTCAACCTGTTGATTGCCCTGTTCGCTGCCGGTATTGCCTCGTGGTTCGTCCACAACCCGACCTGGCTGGCGGCGCAGCGTTACTTCATGGGGTTTGTGCTCGGTGCGCTGGCGTTGCGCCTGATGTTTGAGCAACGGCGTTCGGCGTGAGCATCCGACGGTTGCGGGCCGGCGATGCCCAGGTGTATCGCCAACTGATGCTCCAGGCGTACGCCCTGCATCCGCAGGCCTTCACCTCCAGCGTCAACGAGCGGGCGAAGTTGCCCATCAACTGGTGGGAATCGCGCCTGGGCAGCCGGTTCGATGTGCTGCTGGGGGCGTTTGTCGAGCAAGCGTTGGTCGGCATCGTCGGCCTGGCCCTGGAGCCCCGGGAAAAAGCCCGGCACAAGGCGTTGCTGTTCGGCATGTACGTCGCCGATGAGCATCGCCATCGCGGGCTCGGCTACCAACTGGTGCAGGCCGCCCTCGACGAAGCCCGGCGCTATCCCTTTCTGCGCCTGGTGCAACTGACCGTCACCGCCGGCAACGACCCGGCGGTCAAGCTCTACCAGCGCTGCGGCTTCGTCCTGTACGGCCTCGAGCCAATGGCGATCCGCGTGGACGACCAATACCTCGACAAAATCCACATGTGGCTCGAGCTCTAATCCCTGTGACCATGACCGTTGCGCTTTTGTGGCGAGGGGATTTATCCCCGTTGGGCCGCGAAGCGGCCCTAAAGCAGTGAACTCAATCTTCCTGACACACCGAGTTGCCTGCCTTGGGGGCTGCTTCGCAGCCCAGCGGGGATAAATCCCCTCGCCACAAAGGCCGCCAGTCAGCGCACAGCACTGACCCCATCCAATGTCGAAAACGAGGTGTCCTTGGCCGTCAGCAGAAAATCGCGCATGTACGGCGCGTCGAGCATGTCGGTCCGCACTGCCGCATACAACGTGGCAAACAAGCCTTTCTCCCCCAGCCGCTTGGCTTTCACGTAACCCCGCGAGCTGTATTCATGCAGGGCCCAGTGCGGCATGCCGCACACGCCACGGCCGCTGGCCACCAGTTGCATCATCATCACCGTCAATTCAGAGGTGCGGACCTGGGCCGGTTCGATGTCGGCCGGTTCCAGGAAACGGGTGAAGATGTCCAGGCGGTCGCGCTCCACCGGGTAGGTGATCAGGGTTTCGCTGATCAGGTCCTCGGGCACGATGTAGGGCTTGCCCGCCAGCCGATGCTGGTTGGCGACGGCGAGCATCGCTTCGTAGGTGAACAACGGCACGTACGTGATACCGGCCAGCTCCAGCGGGTCGGAGGTCACCACCAGGTCGAGGTCGCCCCGGGCCAGGGCCGGCAATGGAGCGAAGGCGAAGCCCGAGGCCAGGTCCAGTTCGACTTCCGGCCAGGCATCGCGGAACTGGTCGATGGTCGGCATCAACCACTGGAAGCAGCTATGGCACTCGATGGCCATGTGCAGGCGCCCGGCGGTGCCGCCAGCCAAGCGGGCGATGTCCCGTTCAGCACTGCGCAGCAACGGCAGGGCGGCATCGGCCAGTTGCAACAGGCGCAGGCCGGCGCTGGTGAAGCGCACGGGCTTGGTCTTGCGCACGAACAACTGCATGCCCAGGCGCTCTTCCAGTTCCTTGAACTGGTGGGAGAGAGCGGACTGGGTCAGGTGCAGGCGTTCGGCGGCTTCGACCAGGCTGTCGGCTTCGCGCAGGGCGTGCAGGGTCTTGAGGTGACGGAGTTCAAGCACCGTGGGCTCCATGAGTAAAACTTGTGATCAACACGAAAAGGTTGAGTTTGTCTCATGTGGGCCGTGCTGTCGACAATAGCGCCATCTTTTATAGGAGGACGCACACCATGGCCCTGGCCCACACCCTCGGTTTTCCCCGCATCGGCGCCGACCGCGAACTGAAAAAAGCCCTCGAAGCCTACTGGAAGGGCGACCTGGCCCCGGCCGCGCTGCAAGCGGTGGGACGCGAACTGCGGGCCCGGCACTGGCAATTGCAGAAAGACGCCGGCATTGACCTGCTGCCCGTCGGCGACTTTGCCTGGTACGACCAGGTGCTGGGCCATACCTTGACCCTGGGCGCCGTCCCACAACGTTTCCACGGCACCTTGAATGCCCAGGGCCGACCGACCCTCGACACCCTGTTCGCCATGGCCCGTGGCGCCACGGCCAGTTGCTGCAATGCCGACCACGGCCAGGCGCAATACGCCCAGGAACTGACCAAGTGGTTTGACACTAACTACCACTACCTGGTCCCGGAATTTTCCGCCGACCAGACCTTCGCCCTGAGCTGGGAGCAGTTGTTCGATGAAGTGGACGAGGCCCATGCCTTGGGCCATCAGGTCAAACCGGTAATCATCGGCCCGTTGACCTACTTGTGGCTGGGCAAGGCCAAGGGTGCGGATTTCGACAAGCTCGGCCTGCTGGAGCGTCTGTTGCCGGTCTACGGGGAAATCCTCAATCGGCTCAAGGCTCAGGGCGTGGAGTGGGTGCAGATCGACGAACCGATCCTCACCCTCGACCTGCCCCAGGCCTGGAAAAGCGCGTTCGAGCGTGCCTATCACATCCTCCAGTATTCGCCGCTGAAAAAACTGGTGGCGACTTATTTCAGTGGCCTGGAAGACAACCTCGGCCTGGCGGTGAGCCTGCCGGTGGACGGCTTGCACATCGACGCGGTGCGCGCCCCGGAACAATTGGGCCAAGTGCTGGACCGCCTGCCGACCTACAAGATTCTCTCGGTGGGCCTGGTCAATGGTCGCAACATTTGGCGCTGCGAGCTGGAACAGGCGCTGGCGCAACTGCAACCGGCCCAGGAGCGCTTTGGCGACAACCTCTGGGTCAGCACTTCGTGCTCGCTGTTGCACAGCCCGGTGGACCTGGAACGCGAAGACCGGCTCGATCCGGAACTCAAAAGCTGGCTGGCCTTTGCCGTGCAGAAGTGCGGTGAGGTGGCGGTGTTGCGCGATGCGCTCAACGATCCACAGGCCCCGGGTGTACAGCAGGCCCTGGCCGTCAGCCGTGACGTGCAGACCGGTCGCGCCAGCTCGACGCGCATTCATAAAGCCGAGGTTCAGGCGCGCCTGGCGGCCATCGGGCCACAGGACAGCCAGCGGTGTTCGCCGTTTGCCAAGCGCATCGAGGAGCAGCGTGCCCGACTGAAACTGCCCCCTTTTCCCACCACCACCATCGGCTCCTTCCCGCAGACCCCGGCGATCCGCCTGGCGCGTCAGGCTTATAAGCAAGGCAAGCTGTCGGCCAACGATTATCAGGATGCCATGCATACCGAGATCCGCCATGCCGTGCAGATCCAGGAACGCCTGGGCCTGGATGTGCTGGTGCACGGTGAAGCCGAGCGCAACGACATGGTGGAATACTTCGCCGAGCAACTGGACGGCTACGCCTTCACCCGTTTCGGCTGGGTGCAGAGCTATGGCTCGCGTTGCGTGAAGCCGGCGATCATTTATGGAGACGTCAGCCGACCGAATGCCATGACCGTCGACTGGATCCGCTACGCGCAAAGCCTGACCGACAAGGTCATGAAAGGCATGCTCACCGGTCCCGTGACCATGCTGATGTGGTCGTTCCCCCGCGAAGACGTGTCGCGCCAGGTCCAGGCCCGACAACTGGCCCTGGCCCTGCGCGACGAAGTGCTGGACCTGGAAAAGGCCGGGATCAAGATCGTGCAGATCGACGAGGCGGCGTTCCGCGAAGGTCTGCCTTTGCGTCGCGGGCAATGGCAGGCGTACCTGGACTGGGCCGTGGAGGCCTTCCGCTTGAGCGCATCGGGCGTGGGCGACGAAACCCAGATCCATACCCACATGTGCTATAGCGAATTCAACGACGTGATCCAGGCCATCGCCGACATGGACGCCGATGTCATCACCATCGAAACCTCGCGCTCGGACATGGAACTGCTCGACGCGTTCGAGGCCTTCGACTACCCCAATGACATCGGTCCGGGCGTCTACGACATCCACTCGCCACGGGTGCCGGACACCGCCGAGATGATCGCGCTGATGAGCAAGGCAGTGAAACGAATCGCGCCTGAGCGGCTGTGGGTCAACCCTGACTGCGGGCTGAAAACCCGGGGCTGGCCGGAGACGGAAGCGGCGTTGGTGAACATGGTGGCGGCGGCGCGGCAGTTGCGTAGCCAGTTGGCCTGAAACCGGTACCTTGAGCCGGGACTTGTGGGAGCAAAGCTTGCTCGCGATGAAGCCAACGCGATCTCTCTGGAATCGAGGTGCCTGTATCGCGAGCAAGCTTTGCCCCCACAGATACATCCTTTGCGCAGGCAACCACTCGGCAATCTTCATCAAACTGTCACGCAACTGTGGCAGCGCGCTTGAACAAACTTCATCAGACTCGCGCTCTACTGGGGTTCTGCGTTTCGGTGTTTCTTCATGCGTGTATTCATTTTCCTGGCCGCGTTGTTTTTCGGCCTGCCGTCGATGGCGGCGTCTCGTTGTGATGTCAATGTTGCGACCCAACGGGTCGATCTGGATCAGGTGAGCCTGGCCTACCAGAGCGTTGGCCGTGCTTCCGATCCGGCATTGCTGCTGGTGATGGGCCTGGGCGGGCAGTTGATCCATTGGCCGGATGAAGTGGTGGTCGCCTTGTGCGAGCAAGGTTTCCGGGTGATCCGCTACGACAACCGCGACGTCGGCCTGTCCACCTGGCGCCAAGCGCCCGGCAGCGCCAACCTGACCTTCGAAGCCCTGCGTTACAAGCTCGGCTTGCCCGTGGCCGCGCCTTATACCTTGACCGATATGGCTGACGACGGGCTGGGGTTGATGGACGCCTTGCAGGTGCAAAGCTTCCACGTGTTGGGTGTGAGCATGGGCGGGATGATCGCCCAGCACATGGCCGCCATGGCGCCGCAGCGGGTCGAAAGCCTGACCCTGATCATGACCAGTTCCGGTGCCGAAGGCCTGCCCGCACCCAGCGCCGCGCTGGTGCAGTTGCTATCGCGACGCAGTGCGCCGAATCGCGAAGCGGCATTGCAACAACAGGCCGACCTGCTGGCCGCGCTGGGCAGTCCGATGGTGGTGGATGATCGCCAGGTATTGCTGCATCAGGCTGCCGTGGCCTATGACCGGGCCTTCAATCCCGAAGGCGTGAAGCGCCAGATCATGGCGATCATGGCCGAGCCGAGCCGGGTGGCGCTGCTCAACCAACTGCGGGTGCCGACCCTGGTGGTCCACGGCACCGCCGACCCGTTGCTGCCGGTGATGCACGGCGTGCACTTGGCGGCGCACATCCAAGGCAGTCAATTGAAACTGATCCCGGGCCTGGCCCATCGCTTCCAGGATGCATTCAAGGCACCGTTGCTGGGGGCGGTTTTGCCGTACCTGCAGCAGCACCGCGAAGACACTTCGCACTGGGCGCAGATCGAGCCGGTGCAGGCGCCGAATCTGCTCTGATAGCACCTTCTTTTTAAAGGACTGGGCTTTTGTGGCGAGGGAGCTTGCTCCCGCTGGGCTGCGCAGCAGCCCCTAGGGTTCAGCCCGAGGCATCAAGGTGGCTGGGTAGATTATGGGGTTGCTTTGCAACCCAGTGGGAGCAAGCTCCCTCGCCACAGTTTCATTCACCTTTGAAGGGGGAGGGTCAGCCTCTACCGCGCTTGAGCCTGCTCCACCAACCACCCCATCAATTCCTGCAACGGCCCCGACGCCTCGGGTTTGCGCGGATGCACCAGGTGGTAGCCCAACCCGGTCTTGACC
The DNA here is from genome assembly GCF_900115935.1 of Pseudomonas sp. 43mfcvi1.1. Lineage (NCBI taxonomy): Bacteria > Pseudomonadati > Pseudomonadota > Gammaproteobacteria > Pseudomonadales > Pseudomonadaceae > Pseudomonas > Pseudomonas sp. 43mfcvi1.1. The sequence goes on from NZ_UETT01000006.1 coordinate 48,802, forward strand.
TTCAATTCGAACGGCATCACCAGCCTGCCGGCGCTCAGGTCGTCGCCGATCAACGACCAGTCGCCAATCGCCACGCCTGTGCCCTGGGAGGCCATGGACATCGCCAGGTCCAGGGTTTCGAAGTGCTGGCCCTTGCTGACATTGCTCAAGTGCACATGGGCCGCTTCCAGCCAGGCGTTCCAGTCGCGCTCGTCACGGGTGGGGTGCAACAGCAGGTGTTGTTGCAGGTCGGCGGGTTCACGCAGAGGTACGGAGCCTTCCAGGACCGGGCGAGAACAGACAGGCGTCAGTTGTTCATCGAACAGGTGCAGGCACGCCAATGAGGCATCGGGTGGCGGACCATAGATCACCGCGGCGTCGAAGGCTTCACGCTGGAAATCCACACCGTGCCTGACCGTGGTGGTCAGCTCCACCGGTACGTCCGGCCGTTCCTTCTGCCATTGCAACAGGCGTGGCAGCAGCCAGCGCATCACACAGGTCGGGGCCTTGAGTTGCAGGGTCTGGCGCTTTTCGCCGATCTGCTCCACCGCTTCGCCGATCAGGCTGAACACCTGCTGCACCCGTGGCAGCCACGCCAGGCCCTCGGCGGTCAGGCTCAGGCCGCGCGCCTGGCGCTGGAACAGCGCATAACCCAAATGATCTTCCAGCCCGGCGATCTGTCGGCTCACCGCGCCCTGGGTGATGTGCAGCTGCTCGGCGGCCCGGGTGAAGTTGCAGCACTGGGCCGTGATCAGAAACGTATGGAGCGCCGGCAGCGGGGGAAGTCGTTTCATTTCGGATCCAAGCCATGACGTGAGGACATGGCTAGTATGACTTTTTATCCATTGTTGCCGCTATGGTCGGACCGTTCCAATAACGCCATTCCCCAAACAAAAAGGGACCCGCCGCGTGCTGTGCGGAGCCCTTTACAAGAAAAAGGCAATGGCAATGGCGACGTGTGGCGAAGTACTGGTCAAGTTACTCGAAGGTTATGGCGTGGAGCAGGTGTTCGGCATCCCCGGCGTGCACACCGTCGAGTTGTACCGCGGGCTGGCCCGTTCCAGCATCCGCCATGTGACCCCGCGTCACGAGCAGGGCGCAGGCTTCATGGCTGACGGCTACGCGCGGGTCAGCGGCAAGCCCGGCGTGTGCTTCATCATCACCGGCCCCGGCATGACCAACATCACCACCGCCATGGGCCAGGCCTACGCCGATTCGATCCCGATGCTGGTGATCTCCAGCGTGCAGTCGCGTAACCAGTTGGGTGGCGGGCGCGGCAAGTTGCATGAATTGCCGAACCAGAGCGCGCTGGTGGGCGGGGTGGCGGCGTTTTCCCACACGCTGATGTCCGCTGCTGAATTGCCCGGCGTGCTGGCCCGGGCTTTTGCCTTGTTCCAGGCCGGGCGGCCGCGACCGGTGCATATCGAAATTCCTTTGGATGTTTTGGTCGAAGACGCTGACGCTTTGCTCGCCAGCACACCGGTGAGCATCAGCCGTGCGGGCGCTGCACCGAGTGCCGTGGAGCAAATGACGGCTATGCTGGCGTCGGCCAAACGGCCCTTGATCCTGGCCGGCGGCGGCGCTCTCGACGCGGCGACCGAATTGACCGAACTGGCCGAACGCCTCGGCGCGCCCGTGGCGTTGACCATCAACGCCAAGGGGATGCTACCGTCCCGGCATCCCCTGCTGATCGGCTCCACCCAGAGCCTGGTCGCTACCCGCGCCCTGGTGGCCGAGGCGGATGTTGTGCTGGCGATCGGCACCGAGCTGGCCGAAACCGACTACGACATCACCTTTGCTGGCGGCTTCGAGATCCCCGGCGCGTTGCTGCGTATCGACATCGACCCGGACCAGACCGTGCGCAACTATCCACCGCGCTTGGCCCTGGTGGCCGACGCACGCACGGCTGCCCGGGCTCTGCTCGACGAGTTGAACGCGCAGCCCTTGGCCGAGCGCTGCGGCGATTGGGGCCCTGCACGCGCCGCGCGGTTGCGGGCCGATCTGGAGGGCGGCTGGGACGCTGCGACCCGCGCCCAGACGCTGTTTCTCGACAGCGTTTTGCAGGCGTTGCCCGACGCGGTATTCGTCGGCGACTCCACCCAGCCGGTGTACACCGGCAACCTGACCTTCAACCTGGAGCGGCCACGTCGCTGGTTCAACTCGTCAACCGGCTACGGCACCCTCGGCTACGCCTTGCCGGCGGCTATCGGCGCCTGGCTCGGCGGCAAGGACCTGGGCCACGGTCGCCCGGCGGTGGTGTGCCTGATTGGCGACGGCGGCTTGCAATTCACCCTGCCGGAGCTGGCCAGCGCCGTGGAGGCGCGCACACCGGTGATCGTGCTGCTGTGGAATAACCAGGGCTACGAAGAGATCAAGAAATACATGGTCAACCGCGCCATCGAACCGGTGGGCGTGGACATCTACACCCCGGACTTCATCGGTGTCGCCAAGGCGTTGGGCTGCGCGGCCGAAGCCATCGACGGCGTAGCGCAACTGCATACCGCATTGCTCGCCGCTTGCGATCGGCAGGGGCCGACGTTGATCGAAATCGACCAGGCAACCTGGATGACGCAGGTGTCGAAATGAATTTCCCTACCACGCAAGACGGGCTCTACATCAACGGTGAGTGGTTGGCCGGCGATCAACCGTTGCGGGTGATCAACCCGGCGACCGAGGCGCTGCTGACCACTGTTTATGGCGGCGACGAACACGCCGTCGATCAGGCCTTGGACGCCGCTACCCAGGCTTTCGGCCCATGGTCGAACACTTCTGGCAGCGAGCGCGGCGCGCTTCTGCGCCGTATCGCCGCTGGCGTGCGGGAAGCCCGTGAGCGGTTGATGCACCTGCAATCGAGCAACAACGGCAAACCGTTGTTCGAAGCGGCCATCGACGTCGACGACGTGGTCGCCACCTTCGAGTATTACGCCGAACTGGCCGAAGGCCTCGACCCCCGCCAGGACAGTCCGCTGGCCTTGCCCAGCGCTGATTTCAGCGCACGCCTGCGCCGCGAACCCTGCGGTGTGGTCGGCTTGATCGTGCCGTGGAATTTCCCGATGGTCACCACCGCCTGGAAACTCGCCCCGGCCCTGGCTGCCGGCTGTTGCGTGGTGCTCAAGCCCTCGGAAGTCACGCCGCTGCCGGAGCTGGAACTGGCATCGATCATCGCCGGCTGCGGTTTGCCCGACGGGGTGTTCAACCTCGTCTGTGGCACCGGCCTGGCAGTCGGAGCGCCGCTGGCGGCGGACCCGCGGGTGGCGAAGATTTCCTTCACCGGCAGCAATGCGGTGGGTGTGCAGGTGATGCAGCGAGCGGCGGAAACGGTCAAGGGCGTGAGCCTGGAGTTGGGCGGCAAATCGTCCTTGCTGGTGCTGGCCGATGCCGATCTGGACCTGGCGGTGGAACTGGCCTGCGGTGGCGGTTTCTTCAATGCCGGGCAGATGTGTTCGGCCACCAGCCGCGTGCTGGTCGCCGATGAACTGGCCGATGAATTCCTGCAACGGCTCAAGACCCGCGCCGAGGCGATCCGCGTGGCCGACCCGTTCGACCCGGACGTGGAGATGGGCGCGCTGGTCAACCAGACGCAATACCAGCGGGTGCTGGGGCACATCGACCGAGGCTTGAGCGTCGGGGCGACGCTGGTGTGCGGTGGACAGCGTCCCGCGCATCTGTCGCGCGGCTTTTTTTTACAGCCGACCATCTTCACTGACGTGCCCCTGGACAGTGCGTTGTGGTGCGAGGAGATCTTCGGGCCAGTGCTGTGCGTACGCCGTTTCAGCACCCAGGCGCAGGCCATCGCCCTGGCGAACGACAGCCGTTTCGGCCTGGTAGCCAGCGTGGTCAGCCGTGATACGACGACTGCCGAGCAGGTGGCCAACGCGTTACAGGCAGGGCTGGTGTGGATTAACGCACCCCAGGTGATTTTCCCCCAGGCGGCGTGGGGGGGTTACAAGCAGAGCAGTCTCGGCCGTGAATTGGGACCTTGGGGCTTGGCGGCGTTCCAGGAAATCAAGCATGTGGTCCGGGCGGTCTGACGGCACGTTATCAGGTCACGCATGCCTCGAAAAAAGGCATGCGCGGGGAACATGGCTTCAATGAGTTTTTTTCGATAGTCAGGGATTTTGCACAACCTCAGGATGGCCGCAGGCGGTGGCAAAGCCCAAGCAATACGGGGGTTTGGTCGACGTCGAACGGTGCGGGCGCAACGGTTTTACCCACCTCATACTTAAAAAAATAAAGGGAGTCCTCCATGGGCGAGCATGATCTGAACAGACGTCAATTCATCAAGACTGCAAGTGTGGTTTCGGTAGCGGCGGCCGCCATGAGCGTGCCCTTCATCAGCGCCCGGGCCAGTGACACGCGGTTCGTTGGCAAGACCCTGCGTTTGCTCACCTGGTCCGATGACACCGGGCTGGCGGCGTTGCGCAACATCGCGGCGACCTTCGAGGCCAAGACCGGCGCCAAGGTCATCGCCGACCGCACCGGCAGCACATCGGAAATGGTCGCCAAGCTCAAGGCCGGAGGCGACCGGCCGCAGTACGACATCATCACCCTGGCAGGCGTCGGGGCCGAGGGCCTGGCTGCTGCCGGGCTGCTGGAAAAACCCGACCTCAATCGCATTCCCAACCTGGCCGACGTACCGGCGCAATACCGCACTGGCGCCGGCGGCCATGGCATCGGTTATCTGCTGTGGTGCAACAGCCTGGTCTACAGCACCCGGACCTTGAAACAGGCGCCGGACAGTTACGCCGCCCTGTGGGACGCGGACCTGGCGCCGAACATTTTCCTGCCGCCGCCGAACTGGACCGAGGCCATGGACCTGATCATCATCGCGGCCAAGCTGGCCGGTGGTGACGAGCACAACATCGAACCCGGCTTCAAGAAACTCGCCGAGCTCAAGGACCGGGTGGTGACCCTGGGGGAAAACCCGAACCAGATCGCCGAATTGTTCCGCACCGGTTCCCTGGACATGGGCGGGTTATACGCGCCGGCGTTTTTTCCCAAGCAGATCCGCGATCCGGCCTACAGCCTGGGGGCGACGTTTGGCATGAAGGAAGGTTTCTACACCGACCTGATGCTCTCGGTCATGCCGAAAAACCGCCCGGGCGACACCGACCTGGCCTACGCCTTCATCGACCACTCCCTCGACCCGCTAGTACAAGGCAAGATGGCCGAAGACATCTTCAACGGCCCGGTCAACGCCAAGGCCATCATCTCCGCCGAAGCGCGCAAGAGCCCGTACATCCTCACCCCGGAGCAAATCGCCGACAAGGCGATCATGCACGACAACGCCTTCCTGGCGACGGTGCATGACCAGTGGATTCGCCGGTACACGGAAATCTTCTCTTCCTGATTCGAACGCCACTGTGTGAGCGGGCAGCTCGCGATAGCGATGGTTCAGTTGATGGCGATGTTGCCTGTGCCGCCGCTTTCGCGAGCAAGACCGCTCCCACAGGGAATGGGAGGTGTTCACCGGTTTTGTGAGCACCTGAAATCCAGTGTGGGAGCGGGCTTGCTCGCGAAGGCGGTGAAGCAGTCGATGGAGATATTGACTGTGCCTTGCCCTCATCGGAAATGAGTGGATTTGAAATTGTGTTTGTTCTGTCGTTTTCCACTGACGAGACCTTGTTATGGAACACCAACCGTTAACCCATCCCCAAAGTGTTGCGCCGATACGTGCACCCCGGGGCATTTCACCCACCAGTCGAGCCTGGCTTTTCCTGTCGCCGTCGATGTTGTTTCTCGGCGTGCTGATCGCCGCCAGCCTGTTGGTGCTGCGCATGAGCGTCGGCACCAAGGGAGCGGAGTGGAGCGGCTTCAGCCTCGCCAGTTACGGGCAGTTGCTGGAGCCCTATTACCTCAAGTCCCTGCTGCTGACTTTGCGCCTGGCATTGATTAGCGCAGTGATCGCCGTGCTGCTGGCGATCCCCGTGGCCTACACCATGTCGCGTCTCGCTTCGCCGTTGTTGCGACGGGTGTTCCTGGCGGCGGTGCTGTTGCCGCTGTTGGTCAACCTGCTGCTGCAAAGCTATGGCTGGCTGGTGATCCTCGGTCCGGCCGGCATGCTCAACCAGGCGCTCATGGGCCTGGGCCTGATCAAGCGACCGATCATGTTGCTGTACAACCAGAATGGCGTGCTGATGGGCTTGGTCCAGACCGCGTTCCCCCTGGCTGTGCTGCCCATCGCCAGTGCGATGCGTGGCGTGGCCCGCAGTTATGAAGAGGCCGCAGCCACCCTTGGCGCCAGCCGCTTCCAGGTGTTTCGCCAAGTGGTGCTGCCCATGAGCCTGCCGGGGATCATCACCGGCGCGACGCTGGTGTTTGCCTACAACGCCAGCAGCTTTGTCGTACCGCTGCTGTTGGGCGGTCGACGAGTGCCAATGCTGGCCGTGATGGTTCACGACCAGATCGCCCCGTTGATGAACTGGCCCGCCGCATCCGCCGCCGGGGTGGTGCTGATTGTCACCACGCTGATGATCATGACTCTGTCTGAATATTTCACCGGCCGTCGTCGGCGGATGCTGGAGGCTTCTCAATGAGCGCGTTGAGTAAAAAGCGCCAGTCGCTGTTGCCCGGCGAAACCGGGCGCGCCGTCGGGCTGCTGTCGGGTTTCATCCTGTTGCTGGCGGTGCTGCCGATCCTGACCATGATCGTCATGTCCTTCAGCGGTGCGGCGAACCTGGACTTTCCGCCGAGCAGCTACAGCCTGCAATGGTATCGGGCCGCCTGGCACACCTTTGTGTCGCCGGATGCCAGCGATGTGCTGAGCCTGGGCCAGGCCATGGCGACCAGCCTGTTGGTGGCCTGCCTGACCATGGTGTTCGCCACACTGATCGCAGTGCCGGCGGCCTACGCGCTGACCCGTTGCGAGTTCCGTGGCAAGGCCGTGGCGCTGCAACTGATGTCGCTGCCGCTGGTGTTTCCCATGGTGGTGCTGGGCTTGGCACTGCTGCTGGTGTTCGACAGCCTGCCGTTCCAGATGACCACCTCGCGGCTGGTCATTGCCCACGTCATTTTGGCCTTGCCGTTCGTGGTGAAGAACTGCACCGCCGCCATGCTCGGCATCGGCAGTGAAGTGGAAGAGGCCGCGCGCATGCTGGGGGCCACACCGCAGCGGGCCATCGTCGATGTGGTGGTGCCCTTGATGAAGTCGGGGATTCTCGCCGGGATGCTGTTGGCGTTCATCGTCTCGTTCAACGAGTTCACCGTGACCTATTTCCTCTACACCATCGATGTCATGACCGTGCCGATCTGGATGTACAGCCGCACCGTGTCGTCGCTCGACCCCACCGTTTTTTCGTTTGCCGTACTCATCGTGCTGATCGACTTCGTGTTGATCTGGGCGTTGGAGAAACTGGTAGGCGAGGGCGGCGTTTCCTTTTGATTTCGAGGTGAAGACATGACTGGACTGATACTGGAAAACGTCGAGAAACACTACGGCTCGGCCTGCGCGGTAACGGACGTGAACCTGCATTTGCCCGAGGGCAAGCTGGTGTGTTTCCTCGGACCTTCGGGCTGTGGCAAGACCACGCTGCTGCGCATGATTGCCGGCCTGGAAAGCCTCAGCGGCGGTGAAATTCGCCTGGATGGCCAAGACATCGGCCATACCCCGGCGCACCTGCGCAATTTCGGCATGGTGTTTCAATCGTTGGCGTTGTTTCCCCACATGACCGTCGGCGAGAACATTGCCTATCCACTGAAACTGCGCGGCGTGAGCAAGGTCGAGCAACAGGCGCGGGTGGTGGAGTTGCTGGAACTGATCCAGCTCCAGGCGATGATCGACCGGCCCGTGGCGAAGCTTTCCGGCGGCCAGCGCCAGCGCGTGGCGATTGCCCGGGCCATTGCCGCCCGGCCGAAAATCCTGCTGTTGGACGAACCGCTGTCGGCCCTGGACGCCAAGTTGCGCGAGTCGATGCAAGTGGAAATCCGCCAACTGCAACAGCGCTTGAACATCACCACCATTTTGGTAACCCACGATCAGCGCGAAGCCATGACCATGGCCGACATCGTGGTGGTGTTGGGTGAGCACCGGGTGCAACAGGTCGGTACGCCGATCGAGATCTACCGGCACCCGGCCAATGAATTCGTCGCCGATTTCATTGGCTCAGGCAACATCTTTCCGGCGACCACCCTGGGTAACGGCCAGGTCGGGCTGCCGGGTGGGGACACGCTGGACGTGCCGGCCAGCCATAGCGTCAGCGCTGGCGAGAAGATCAAGCTGCTGGTACGTCCCGAAGACTTGCAACTGTCCTCGCCCCAGGCCACGGCGGGCAACCGGTTGCTGGGCAAAGTGACGTTCGTGCGGGACATCGGCGCCACCGTCGAGACCACGGTGGAGTGTTCCGGAATTTCGTTCACGGCGCTGAGCACGCCTTGCCAGGGCATGGACCTGGGCATTGGGCATGCGGTGTCGGTGACCATACCGGCGCAGGCGTGTCGGTTGCTGGGTGCCTGATCTCTAAGGATGTGGTGCTGCGGCTGGCCCCATCGCGAGCAGGCTCGCTCCCACAGGGGATCTTCAGTGAACACAAACTCTATGTTCACCGCAGTTCCAATGTGGGAGCGAGCCTGCTCGCGATGAGGCCGGTACAGACAACTCAAGAATCAGCTCAGACGGTCATCCGCAACCGCGCCAGATCCCGCAGCGGCGGCGCGCCGAACAACCGACTGTACTCGCGGCTGAACTGCGAAGGGCTTTCGTAACCCACCCGATAGCCCGCCGCCGAAGCTTCCAGCCCTTCGGCCAGCATCAGCCGGCGGGCTTCCTGCAAGCGCAGTTGCTTCTGATATTGCAGCGGGCTCATGGCAGTCATGGCCTTGAAGCGGTGATGCAAGGTCGAGACGCTGAGGTTCACTTCCCGGGCCAGGTCATCGATGCGCAACGGTTTTTCGAAATGGCCATTGAGCCATTTGATCGCCTGGCTGATGCGATGGCTCTGACTGTTGGCGATGGCGATTTCGTAGAGCCGATAGCCCTGTGGACTGCGCAGCAAACGGTAGAGAATTTCCCGACGTACCAGGGGCGCGAGCATGGCGATGTCTTTCGGGCTGTCCAGCAACCGCGCCAGGCGCAGCACGGCGTCGAGCGTCGGCGTGTCCAGGCGTTCGACATACAGCCCGCGCCCGGCGGGACGGGTCGGTACACCCAAGGGGCCGGCGTCGGCGATCAACGCGGTGATTTCCGCCGGGTCGATGTCCAGGCGCAAGGCCAGGATCGGCTCCTCGGGCGAGACGTTAGCGATGCAGCCACTCAACGGCATCGACACCGAGACCACCAGGTAATGCAGCGGGTCGTAGTTGAAAAATTCGTCGGCCAGGCGCACCTGCTTGCTGCCCTGGGCCATGATGCACAGCGCCGGCTGCGCCAGCACCGGGGCGAACTTTTGGGGCTTGCTGTGGCGCGACAGATTCAGCGAGCCGATGGCCGTGGCGTAGCTGCCGTCCTCGCTGGTATTGCGGTCGATGATCGACGCCAGTTCGGCGCGCTGTTGTTCCAGGTAGGGGTCCAGCGGGACGTGGGCGTGGTCGAGTGGCGACATGCCAGGATCCTCAGGCATAGGGGCGATGGACAAAGCTTATGTTTGTGCAAGGCGCAGCGGTAGCAACATCCTGTTGAAAGCTTGCCTGATCCTGCACGGCGCGAGGGGCCATAACGGTGCAATGCGCTGGAAACTTGCTTGAAACCTTTTGTTTCAACTTTCCGGGCCGTAAGCGAATCGATGGCGGATTTCGTGCTACCGATGCGCAGGATCGTGCAAGGGGTCGGCAGGAATCGACTAACGAAGCTGGCGTCGTGGCGCTTAACCTTTGATCCTGTCGCAGCCTGTCCCCGGCTGCACAACGGATTACCTGGGAGGGTTGAACATGACTACACAGATCCCCGTCAGCCACATGGCTTTTGTCCGCGCCCGCGGCGGTTGCTCCAAGCAACTGGGGGCGCGCCTGAGTACGTTGATCGCGCCTTCGCGCCAGGCTCCCGGTTGCTTGCACTTCGCCTTGCAGCAATCGCAATGCGATGCTGATCTGTGGTTGGTGTCCGGGCTCTGGGTCAACCAACCGTCGATGGACGCCTACTTCAATTCACCGGCCATGGCGATTTTCGCCGAGCTGGTGCAGGACCTGGTGGTGAGCAGCCTGGATTTCCACACGTTCCGCGAAGTCTCCGCCGCCCAGGCGACTGAAGGGTGCCTGGCGCAGGTACACAAACTGGCCGGTTGAGGGTTTAATGAGCGTCATTTTCCACCGCCAGGATGCACGAGATATGGCACGTAAAGCCTTTGAAACCTTTGAAGCTGTTTCTGCAGTCGTTCCTCGGGAAGGTGGCGGCTATTTCGCCGCTATTGCCACCAAAGCCATCGGCGGCTCCGGTGCGCCGCGTTTCAACAAGGTGCTTGAGGAGCAGACCTTCAAGACAGCTACCGAGGCCGACGATGCGGCCGCCGTGCAGTTGACCCATCTCAAGGGGGTCGACGACGAGGGTGGGTTGGTCTGGTAATCAGTATTTTGGAGATGCTTTTGTGGCGAGGGGATTTATCCCCGCTGGGGCGCGAAGCGGCCCTAAAAAGTCCAATCAACTCAGTGTCAGATGGCTATTGGGGGCCGCTTCGCAGCCCAGCGGGGATAAATCCCCTCGCCACAGGGGATCGCGCTGCTCCTACTTTGGGCGATGCATCTTGAACAACGCCTCAGGCCCCAACTGGAAGTAATCCGCCGGCCCGCCACCGCGCAAGATCGGCTCGGCGGCGGCAGTGTCGTACACCCCATCCTTCAACAGCCACTTGGCGATATGCACGGCGACCACTTCGCCGAGGATCAGCCAGCTCGGCACCAGCCCCTTGTCCGCTCGCTGCAATTGAATGATCTGCGTGACCTTGCATTCGAAGGACACCGGGCTTTCGGCGACGCGCGGTACCTGGATCACCCGTGACGGGGCGGTCGTCAAACCCGCCAGTTCGAACTCATTGACCTCCGGCGCGACCATCGCGCAACTCTGGTTCATCTGCTCGGCCAGCGGGCGCGTGGCCAGGTTCCAGGCGAACTCGCCGGTCTGTTCGATGTTGTTCAGGCTGTCTTTGCGCCCGACGCTGGAAAAACCAATGATCGGCGGGATGTAGTTGAAGGCGTTGAAGAAGCTGTAGGGCGCCAGGTTCAGGCGGCCCTCGGCATCCTGGGACGAAATCCAGCCGATGGGGCGCGGGCCGACGATGGCGTTGAACGGATCGTGGGGCAGGCCGTGACCGTTGGCAGGTTCGTAGAAATGGATGTCGTCGGGCATGGCGAGTGTTTCCTGGAAGGCATTCGTAGGCGGCCAATAGTGCAAGGCCGGGCCTTTTATTTCCAGATTTGGTTGATGCAAAAAGATCGCAGCTTTCGGCAGCTTCTACAGATTGAATACGGTCCTGTAGGAACTGCCGAAGGTTGCGATCTTTTGACGTTCAATCATTAACCAATCGCTTCGGCGGTACCGGTCTTGTCGAAACCATCAGCGGCGATGGCATCGGCGGTACCGGTCTTGTCGAACCCATCAGCAGCGATGGCATCGGCGGTACCGGTCTTGTCGAAACCATCAGCGGCGATGGCGTCGGCGGTACCGGTCTTGTCGAACCCGTCAGCGGCGATGGCATCGGCGGTGCCGGTTTTGTCAAAGCCATCGGCGGCGTAGCTACCGGCATTGCTGCGTTCGATGGCAGCGCTGGCGCCCGAACTGAAGGAAGCGGTACCAGTCTTGTCGAAACCGTCGGCGGCGAAGGTGTTGGCAGCCAGTACGGACAGGGTCAGGGCGAGAATCAGTTTGGTTTTCATGGTGGTCACTCCAGGTTCGTTGGCGATGTGTCTTGCATGGGTTGAATGCTACGCCAGTTAAATTGATTAAAAAGCGCAAAATAATGCTAAAAGCTATCGATTAAGTCGATGGTAAGGGCGGCACATATAATCCGCTTCAGCAGTCGGAGCGAACCTTGCGCAGGTCATCGATTCAATGAGTTCAGGGTGTGGCAAGTGCATTAACGGGTGATTAATCGCCGTTCAATGACGGATTTTTCATACGTTGCCGACCTGTTTTTCACCGCTGCGATGTCAACTTGCTCCCACGGTTAGCCCCAAGAGTTGGCCGCCATCCTCTGGAGCCTGCGATGAATAAACTGCCTCAAATCACCTTGGCCTTTTGGGTCATGAAGATCTGCGCGACGACCCTGGGTGAAACCGCAGGGGATTTGTTATCGATGACCCTCAATGTCGGTTACGCCATCAGCTCGCTGATTCTGATCAGCGTGTTCGTCCTGACGCTGGTTACACAGCTGATGGCCAAGACCTACAAGCCGCTGCTGTACTGGATCGTGATCCTGTCCACCAGCACGGCGGGCACCACAATGTCCGATTTCATGGATCGCACCCTTGAATTGGGTTACGCCACCGGGTCGATGATCCTGATTGCGATTCTGTTGGCGATTTTCGCAGCCTGGCGCCTGAGCGGTGATTCGCTCAACGTCACCAAGGTGCAGACCTTTCGCGGCGAGATGTTCTACTGGATGGCGATTCTGTTTTCCAACACCTTGGGCACCGCGCTCGGTGATTACCTGGCCGACGACTCGGGGCTGGGATTTGCTGGCGGCGCATTGCTGATCAGCTCGACCATTGCCGTAGTCGTGCTGCTCAAGTACTTCACCAGGATTTCGTCGGTGGTGTTGTTCTGGATAGCCTTCGTGCTGACACGCCCCCTTGGCGCGACGCTGGGCGACTTGATGACCAAGCCTCATGAGAAAGGGGGGCTGGACTTCGGCACCGTCGGCTCATCGGCGGTGTTGGCGGGGATACTGATCGTGATGATCGCCGGCGCGGCGTATGCGCAGAACCGTTATGGCAACAGGCAGCGTGCGGCTGAGTTGAGCTGATTACCGCGCCGCCGCTCCCACAGGTTCGGCGCAAATCCTGTGGGAGCGAGCCTGCTCGCGATGGGGCCATCACAGCCACCGTTGCAGTGACTGTGGAACCCTGTCAGTCGGTGACGATCCGCGAGTGCTTGCGGGTGTCTTTCATGGTGATGTACACCAGCAGCGACACGGCGATGCACGCCGTCACGTACCAGTAGTAGCCGGTTTCCATGCCGATGCTCTTGAACCACAGCGCGATGTATTCAGCGGTGCCGCCGAAGATCGACACGGTCAGCGCGTAGGGCAGGCCGACGCCCAGGGCGCGGATTTCGGTGGGGAACAACTCGGCTTTGACCACGGCGTTGATCGAGGTGTAGCCGCTGACGATGATCAGTGCGGCCATGATCAGGAAGAACGCGCCCCACCAGGTCTGGATGGTGTGCAGAGTGGTGAGGATTGGCACGGTGCACAGCGTGCCCAGGATGCCGAAGGCAATCAGGATCGGCCGGCGTCCGATCTTGTCCGACAGCCCGCCGATTACCGGCTGCAGGCACATGAACAGGAACAGTGTGGCGGCGGAAATGGTGGTGGAGTCGGAGATGCTCATGCCGACGGTGTTCACCAGGTATTTCTGCATGTAGGTGGTGTAGGTGTAGAACGCCAGGGTGCCGCCCATGGTCAGGCCGACCACGGTCATCAGTTCCTTGGGATGGCGCAGCAAGGTGCGCATGGCGCTTTCCTTGGACTTCTCTTTCTTGGTGAACGACTCGGTTTCCTCCATGCCGCGACGCAGGTACAGCGCCACGATTGCGCACAGGGCACCGATGGCGAACGGGATGCGCCAGCCCCAGGCATACAGTTGTTCGGTGGTGAGGAACTGTTGCAGCACGATCAGCACGCCCAGGGCGATGAGCTGGCCGGAGATCAGGGTCACGTACTGGAAACTGGAGAAGAAGCCGCGACGTTCCTTGGTCGCCATCTCACTCAGATAGGTCGCCGAGGTACCGTACTCGCCACCCACCGACAGGCCTTGGAGCAAGCGGGCAAACACCAGCAGAATCGGCGCGCCGACGCCGATGGTTTCGTAGCTCGGGCTCAGGGCGATGATCAGCGAGCCGAAGCACATCAGGTATACCGACGCCATCAACGCCCGCTTGCGTCCGGCGCGGTCGGCGTACAAGCCCATCAACCAGCCGCCGATCGGGCGCATCAGGAAGCCTACAGCGAAGATCGCGGCGGTGTTGAGCAATTGGGCGGTGGTGTCGCCCTTGGGGAAGAAGACTTTGGCGAAGTACAACGAGAATGCGGCGTAGACGTACCAGTCATACCACTCGACCATGTTGCCGACCGAACCGCTGAAGATCGATTTGATCCGGCTGGCGGTGGTTCTTTCACGGGCGGGCACGGCAGCCGACCCAAGGGGCAGGGCGTTGGAGTTGTCCATTGAAGGATCCTTCGTTTAATTGTTTTTGTGGAGCGCGTGGGAACGCAGCCTGACAGGGCTATAGCAGGAGCTGTGCCAGCGGCTGGAGGGCCGGGCTAGAGGGGTTTGCGGCGTTGGGTGAGCGGAAATCCGCTCATTGTGGCTGGGGGTGTGGGCGGGAATCCGCTTATTCGGGCATGGATGTGTTGTCTGTACCGGCCTCATCGCGAGCAGGCTCGCTCCCACATTTTGGCCGGTGTTCAGATAACCCTGTGGGAGCGGGCTTGCTCGCGAAAGCGGTGTGTCAGCCCATTCAATACCGACTGACTCGACGCCTTCGCGAGCAAGCCCGCTCCCACATTTGTCCGGCGTACACATCACCCTGTGGGAGCGAGCCTGCTCGCGATGGGCCGGTACAGACACAGCAAATTCAGCGGCCCTACAAAAACATCTCCCGACTCAACCCATGCCGCTGCATCTTTTCATTGAAGGTGCGGCGTGGCAGTTGCAGTTCTTCGAGCACCGCTTTCACATCCCCTCTGTGCCGCGTCAGGGCGGCGCGCAGGCATTGGGCTTCGAAGGCTTCCTGTTGGGCGGCGAGGGACTGGCCGGGTTCGGTGTCCAGGGCCTGCGGTTGATCCAGCCCCAACACCTGGCGTTCGGCGACGTTGGCCAGTTCGCGCACGTTGCCCGGCCAGTCGTGGCTGAGCAGGTGGCTCAATTGCGGGCCGCTCAGGGGGGCGGCGGCGCGGCCCAGGCGTTCGGCGGCGTTGTGGGTGAAGTGCTCGAACAGCAGGGGAATGTCCTCGCGTCGTTCCCGCAGCGGTGGCAGGCGCAGCTCGGCGATGTTCAGGCGATAGGCCAGGTCTTCGCGAAACCGCCCGGCCCGGGCTTCGTCCAGCAGGTCGGGCTTGGTGGCGGCGATGATGCGCAGGTCTACTTGAATGCTTTGGTTGGAACCCAGGCGTTCGAGCTTCTGTTCCTGCAATACCCGCAGCAGCTTGACCTGCTGGGCCAGGGGCATGCTCTCTATTTCGTCGAGAAACAGTGTGCCGCCGTCGGCGTATTCGAGTTTGCCGATGCGTTTGCCTTGGGCGCCGGTGAAGGCCCCGCTTTCATGGCCGAACAGCTCGGCCTCGAACAGCGCTTCGGGAATGGCCGCGCAGTTCAACGCGACGAAGGGTTTGCTCGCCCTCGGGCCAAAGTCGTGCAGGCAACGGGCGACCAATTCCTTGCCGCTGCCGGTTTCGCCACGGATCAACACGTTGACCGGCAGCGCTGCCAAGTCCAGCACCTGGCGTCGCAGGTTTTGCAGTGCCCGCGACACACCCAGCAGCGTCCCGTCGAGCCGGGCCCGAGCGTCGGCCTGCTCATGCAGGCGTCGGTTCTCCAGGACCAGGGTGCGCTTATCCAGGGCCCGGCGCAGGCTGCCGAGCAAGGCTTCGGGGCTGAAGGGTTTTTCCAGGAAATCGTAGGCGCCGTCGCGCATGGCCTCCACGGCCATCGGTACATCGCCATGGCCGGTGAGCAGAATCACTGGCAGGTCCGGATCGCGTCGCTGCACTTCGGCCAGCAGTTCCAGGCCGCTGAGGCCGGGCATGCGCACGTCGCTGAGGATCACCCCGGGGAAATGTTCCGGCAACTTTGCCAGGCATTCATCGGCGCGGCTGAACAGCTGCACCTGGAATCCCGACAGGCTCAACCATTGCTCGACAGCACTGCGAATGCTGCCTTCGTCATCAACGACCATGACTGAATCAAGCATGCAGTTGAGCCTCCTGATCGATGGGCAAGGTCACGCAGAATACCGCGCCGTGCTCATGGTTGTCCGCGCTCAGGCGGCCACCGGATTCATGAATGATCGCAAACGAAACCGCCAGGCCCAAGCCCAGGCCATCTCCCACGGCCTTGGTGGTGAAAAACGGATCGAATACCTGGGCCAGGTGTTCCTCGGCGATGCCGGTGCCGCTGTCACTGACGGTCAGGCGCCACAATTGATCATCGGCTTCCAGGCGCACTTCCAGGCGTTTGAGGGGGTGGCCGGCCATGGCGTCGAGGGCGTTGCGCAGCAGGTTGATCAACACCTGTTCGAGGCGGATCGCATCGCCGCGCACCCACGCCGGGCGGGTCAGGTGCAGCACGGTGCTGACCTGTTCGTCGCGCAGGCGCGTGTCCAGCAGTTGCAGTGCCTGGTCCACCACTGCCGCCAGGTCCAGGCGTTCGCGCAGGCCGCTGGGGCTTTTGCGGGCGAACGTCTTCAGGTGGCCGGTGAGGGCGGCCATGCGGGTCAGCATGTCGTCCACCGGTTTGAGGGCCTTGTAGGCATCGTCGATCCGACCGTGATCCAGTAGTAAGCGCAGGGTTGCCAATTGCATGCGCTGGGCGGTCAAGGGCTGGTTGATTTCATGGGCCAGGGCCGCCGACATCTGCCCCAGTGCCGCCAGCTTGGCCGATTGCACCAGCCCGTCCTGGGCGGTGCGCAAGTCCCGGGTCCGCTCCTCCACCAGCCGTTCCAGCTCTTCGCGGCTGCGCTGGCGCAATCTTGCCAGGCGCCAGCGCTGGTTGAGAAACAGCAGCAGAAACACCAGCGCCAACCACAACCCGGCGGCGGCAAGCCCGGCGTTGCGGCGGTCTTCGAAAGCGATCTGCGGACGGCGCAGCAAGTGCAGCGTCCAGCCTTCGGCGGTCAGCGGCAAGGATTCCCACAGGTAGTCCGTCGAGCCGTCGAGGGACTCGACACGGGCCAGATGGCTATTGTCATCGAAGCGCCGCAGCGACTCATAGGCCAGCGGTTGCAAGGGCTGTTTGTCGTATTGACGGGTGGCCTTGAGTTCGGCGCGGTCGCTGTCGCTCAATGGCTGCAAGTGGCGATAACGCCAGCCCGGGCGGTTGGCGATGAAGATGATGCCTCGGGCATCGCTGACCAACAGGGTGTCGCTGCCCTGGCGCCATTCACGCTCGATCTCGGGAAACTCCAGTTTCACGACCATGGCACCAAGAAATTCGCCGTTGTCGCCCGTCACTGCGCTGGAAAGGAAATACCCCGGGATGCC
The DNA here is from genome assembly GCF_900115935.1 of Pseudomonas sp. 43mfcvi1.1. Classification (NCBI taxonomy): domain Bacteria; kingdom Pseudomonadati; phylum Pseudomonadota; class Gammaproteobacteria; order Pseudomonadales; family Pseudomonadaceae; genus Pseudomonas; species Pseudomonas sp. 43mfcvi1.1. Next base: position 66,123 of record NZ_UETT01000006.1, read on the forward strand.
GCTGGTCACGCCCACCGCGTAAAACCGCCCGGTGCCTTGGGTGCGGGTCTGGAGGAAATAGGGACGAAAACCATAGTTGTGCCCGACGTAGCTGCTGGGCAGACGCCAGTTGCTGGCCGCGACGGCCAGGCCGGTGTGGTCGAGCAGTTCCAGGGTGGATGACTGGGCGGCGCCATTGATCTGTTCCAACTTGCGGTTCAGCGCGTCCTGCTGCGCTGCACTGACGGGGCCCTTGAGGGCCGAGCGCAATTCCGGGTCCAGCGCCAGCACGGCGGGCAGGGCGCGGTAACGTTCGATCAGGGTGTGCAGCGAAGTGGCGTACAGCGCCAGTTGCTGGTTTGCGCGGCTGGCATCTTCTTCCAGGGCCGCGCGTTCGGCATGGCGTATGGCGAAGGTGGCGGCAACCGCCGCGCCGGTGAGGATCAGCAAGGTGTACAACGACAGACGCAAGGTACGGGTAGTTGGCAGCATGCTGGCGTAAACCAGTGGAAAGTCGGGCGGGCACGATAGCATGGCAGATCCAACAGAGATGCAAGCTGACCCACCGCTATCGCGAGCAGGCTCGCTCCCACAAGGGATCGGTGGGGGATATCAACTGTTGTGAACAACCCAAAACCACTGTGGGAGCGAGCCTGCTCGCGATGGCGCTGGTACATCCAACAGGGATGCAAGCTGACACACCTCTATCGCGAGCTGGCTCGATCCCACAAGGGATCGGTGGGGGATATCAACTGTTGTGAACAACCCAAAACCACTGTGGGAGCGAGCCTGCTCGCGATGGCGCTGGTACATCCAACAGGGATGCAAGCTGACACACCGCTATCGCGAGCTGGCTCGTTCCCACAAGGGATCTGTGGTGAAGATTAACCGGAGGGGTTGTGGCAAAAAAAAAGGCCGGTGAGCTTGTCGCCCACCGGCCGTTTTCGCCGCGCCAAAATGCCTGTTACTGCACTTCGACCGCCAGGTTTTCACTGATCTTCTTCTGCCAGATGGCGGGACCGGTGATGTGCACCGACTCGCCTTGGCTATCGACCGCGACCGTCACCGGCATGTCCTTGACCTCGAACTCGTAGATCGCTTCCATGCCCAGTTCGGCGAACGCCAGGACCTTGGATTTCTTGATCGCCTGGGCCACCAGGTAAGCGGCACCGCCGACGGCCATCAGGTAGACAGCCTTGTTGTCCTTGATCGCTTCGATAGCGGTCGGGCCGCGCTCGGATTTGCCGATCATGCCCAGCAGGCCGGTCTGCTCGAGGATCTGGCGGGTGAACTTGTCCATCCGCGTAGCCGTGGTCGGGCCGGCCGGGCCGACGACTTCGTCACCCACCGGATCGACTGGGCCGACGTAATAGATGAAGCGGCCCTTGAGGTCCACCGGCAAGGTTTCACCCTTGTTCAGCATCTCGACCATGCGCTTGTGCGCGGCGTCGCGACCGGTGAGCATCTTGCCGTTGAGCAGTACGGTTTCGCCCGGTTTCCAGCTCTGTACTTCTTCCGGGGTCAGGGTGTCGAGGTTGACGCGGCGAGCCGACGGGCCGGCTTCCCAGACGATTTCCGGGTAGGCGTCCAAGGGCGGTGCTTCCAGCGATGCCGGGCCGGAACCGTCGAGCACGAAGTGGGCGTGACGAGTGGCGGCGCAGTTGGGGATCATGCACACCGGCAGGGAGGCGGCGTGGGTCGGGTAGTCCATGATCTTCACGTCGAGCACGGTGGTCAGGCCACCCAGGCCCTGGGCGCCGATGCCCAGTTGGTTGACCTTCTCGAACAGCTCCAGGCGCATCTCTTCGATACGGTTCTGTGGGCCGCGGGCCTTGAGCTCGTGGATGTCGATGGACTCCATCAACACTTCCTTGGCCATGACCGCGGCTTTCTCGGCGGTGCCGCCGATGCCGATGCCGAGCATGCCCGGTGGGCACCAGCCGGCGCCCATGGTCGGAACGGTCTTCAGCACCCAGTCAACGATGGAATCGGACGGGTTGAGCATGGCCATCTTCGACTTGTTCTCGGAGCCGCCGCCCTTGGCCGCCACGTCCACTTCCACGGTGTTGCCCGGGACGATGGAGTAGTGGATGACCGCCGGGGTGTTGTCCTTGGTGTTTTTGCGTGCGCCTGCCGGGTCGGCGAGGATGGAGGCACGCAGGACGTTTTCCGGCAGGTTGTAGGCGCGACGCACGCCCTCGTTGATCATGTCGTCCAGGCTCATGGTCGCGCCATCCCAACGCACGTCCATGCCCACGCGCACGAACACGGTCACGATGCCGGTGTCCTGGCAGATCGGCCGATGGCCAGTGGCGCACATGCGCGAGTTGATCAGGATCTGCGCCATGGAGTCACGGGCCGCCGGCGATTCTTCGCGCAGGTAGGCTTCGTGCATCGCCTGGATGAAATCCACGGGGTGGTAGTAGGAAATGAACTGCAGGGCGTCGGCAACGCTCTGTATCAGGTCGTCTTGCTTGATCACGGTCATGAGTCGCGCTCCTCTCTAAAGACGGGAACATTCAATAAGGTGCCGGCCGCTTGGGTGCATCGGTCGACGGGCGGCACCTCTATAAGGCACGCCGGGCATGCTGGCGCGACGCTAAAAAGGCGCGGCAGTATATCGCAGGCCGGCACCCTGTGGGAGCGAGCTGCCTTTGTGGCGAAGGGATTTATCTGTGGCGAGGGGATTTATCCCCGTTGGGCTGCGAAGCAGCCCTGAAAGTCAGTCACCTCGGTGTGTCAGGTTGTTCGCCTTTAGGCATTTTGGGGCTGCTTCGTAGCCCAGCGGGGATAAATCCCCTCGCCACAGGGTCACCTGCCCGCATCAAACAACTGCGTCAATCTAAGCCATTGCTTTGACGCCATTTTTCTGCTCCAGAATTGAATGGTCATTTGTCCTACACGCCACTAAAGTGGCGTCTGGCCTGTAGCGTAGGACGCCTCCTGTCAGTTTCCTTTCCCATGGTGAGTCAACGATTGACCCATAACGCCATTCAACGTCTTTTGCTGAAACGCTTCGCTTTGGCGGCCGCGACTTACGCGCTGGCATTGGTGTTGTTGTGGCTGGCATTTTTCAGTGGTCATTACCTCGATTCGTTGCGCGGTGTCATCATCGGCAGCGTGTTGGTCGTGCTGTGCCAGGCCGGGTTGTTCGCGCTGTTTATCACCGACCGCAACCTGCGCTTCGCCGACCCCAGCCTGACCGAAATACAAGTGTTGATCGGTCTTGGCTGGCAGACCTGGATGATGGCGCACCTGGACCAGGCTCGAGGCGTGTTCCTGGTGTTCTATGTGCTGATCCTGCTGTTCGGGCTGTTCCACCTGTCGCGCCGGGCCTTTGTGCGCTGCGCGTCGCTGGTATTCATCAGTTTCACTGCGATTACCCTCTGGGACGGGTACTTCTTCAGGCTTCCCGATCCTACCTTGGCCGGGTTGCAGGTGGCCGTGCTGTTTCTCGTGCTGGTGTGGCTGGTGTTTTATGCCCGCTACGTCCAGACCTCACGCCAGCGCATGCGCCAGCGACGGTTTGCCTTGCAGGCGCACCAGGACACCTTGCGCGGGATGATGCGTCAGCTCGAAGACCTGGTGGCCACCGATGAACTGACCGGGCTGTTCAATCGCCGGCACTTCCTGCGCCTGGCTTCCCGCGAACTCAATACCCTCAGGCCTGGCATCGCCCATGGCCTGGCCTTGATCGACCTCGACCATTTCAAGCGCATCAACGACCTGCACGGCCACGCCGCTGGCGACCAGGTGCTCCAGGCGTTTGCCGCAGTCGCCACGGCATGCCTGCGCGAAGGCGATGTGCTGGCCCGCTATGGCGGTGAGGAGTTCGTCATGCTGCTGCCTGCCTGCGATCCCTCGCGCCTGACGGCCTGTTGCGAGCGGCTGCGGCTGGCGTTCACCGAAGTCGAGCTGATCGGTCTGCAGGTCGGTGCCCTCAGCTTGTCGGCGGGCATGACGATGCTGGAAATGGGCGATGACCTGGACAACGCGTTGCAGCGTGCCGACCAGGCCCTGTACCGTGCCAAGCGAGATGGCCGCAATCGTTGTGCCGCCGCCTGGGAGAACGTCGATGCCTGAACTGACAGTCGCCGGTCGGCAATGGACGGTGGCGGCGGGCAGTAACCTGCTGGATGCGTTGAACGGAGCCGGCGTGCCGGTGCCTTACAGTTGTCGTGCCGGTAGCTGCCATGCGTGCCTGGTGCAGTGTGTGGGCGGCGATGTACGCGACAGCCGGCCCGACGCCTTGAGCCCGGCACAGCGGGACCAGGGCTGGCGGCTGGCTTGCCAATGCCAGGTGGTCGAGGATGTGCGGATCCACACCTTCGACCCGCAACGCGATGGCCAGGCCGCCCATGTGGCGGCGGTGGATTGGCTGGGTGGCGAGGTGCTGCGCTTGCGCGTCACCCCTGAGCGGCCGTTGCGGTATCGGGCCGGGCAGCATCTGGTGCTGTGGGCCGGCGACGTAGCCCGGCCGTATTCCCTGGCGAGCCTGCCCGAGGAGGACCGCTTCCTGGAATTCCATCTCGATTGCCGCGAGCCGGGGCAATTCATCGATGCGGCCAGGCAGATGAAGGCCGGCGACTCGATCCGCCTTGGCGAGCTGCGTGGCGGTGCCCTGCATTACGACCCCGACTGGCACGACAGGCCGCTGTGGCTGCTCGCTGCCGGCACCGGCCTGGCTCCGCTGTTCGGTCTTCTGCGCGAAGCCTTGCGTCAGCATCACCAAGGCGCGATTCGCCTTATTCACGTGGCCCATGATGCCGCCGGGCATTACCTGGCCAAACCCCTGGCGGCGCTGGCGGCCAAGCATCAGAACCTCAGTGTCGAGCTGCTGACCGCGGCCGAGGCGCCGCCTGCCTTGGCGCAACTGCGGCTTGTTTCCCGGCAAACCCAAGCCTTACTCTGCGGCCATCCCGACCGGGTCGAGGCCTTCGCCAAACGCTTGTACCTGGCTGGCTTGCCGCGCAATCAACTGCTGGCCGACGTCTTCCTGCCCCGTGGTTGAGCGCTGATTTCCAGACGCGAGACCGACCATGACTGAAACCCTGCTGCTGGACCGTGAACGCGGTCTGCTGACCGTGCGCTTGAACCGCCCGGGCAAGAAAAACGCCCTGACCCGGGCCATGTACAGTCAATTGGCCCAAGCCCTGGCGACGGCCGATACCGACCCGCAGATTCGCGCGGTACTGCTCACCGGCTCCAGCGACTGCTTCACCGCCGGCAACGACATCATCGACTTCCTCGAACAGCCGCCGAACGACCTCGATAACCCGGTGTTCCAGTTCATGCTCAGCCTGCTCGATTGCCGCAAACCGGTGATCGCCGCCGTGGCCGGGCCGGCGGTGGGTATCGGCACTACATTGCTGCTGCATTGCGACCTGGTCTACGTCAGCCGGGACGCGCGGTTGCGCATGCCGTTCGTCAACCTGGGGTTGTGCCCGGAATTCGGCTCCAGCCTGATCCTGCCGCGGCTGCTGGGCCAGGCCAGGGCTGCGCAACTGTTGCTGTTGGGCGAGGGGTTCAGTGGTGAACAGGCGGTCGCGTGGGGCATTGCCACCGAGGCGTTGGACAGTGGCGAGGCGGCATTGGCCAAGGCCCGGGAGGTGGCGTTGCGCTTCGAATCGCTGCCGCCTGACGCGGTGCGCATCAGCAAGCAACTGATGAAAGCGTCGGATCGGGAACAGCTGTGCAAGGTGATTGAAGAAGAGGGCAAGCTGTTCACCCAACGCTTGCGCTCGCCCGAGGCGGTGGCGGCGTTGTCGGGGTTTATCAACAGGCATTGAGTTCTGTAGTGCAGGGGCTGGCCCTATCGCGAGCAGGCTCGCTCCCACAAGGTTTTCCGGGGTGCTTACAAATCCATATCCGCCACCAACCCCTGTGGGAGCGGGCTTGCTCGCGAAAGCGGTGGGTCAGCTTGCATCAATGTTGAATGTACCAGCGCCTTCGCGAGCAAGCCCGCTCCCACAGGGGATCTGCGGTGTGAATGAACCTGCGTCCAACACCCACTGTGGGAGCGAGCCTGCTCGCGATGGGGCCGGTCCAGGCAACCTATTTATCAGAAGGTGAAAACCAAAAAGCCCCGCCATTCACATGGCAGGGCTTTTGTTTTTCAGCGTTTGGTCACTCAGACCATCGGGTCGCCAACATGCAGGATTTTCATCCCGTTGGTGCCACCGATGGTGTGGTAGCTGTCGCCTTTGGTCAGGATCACCCAGTCGCCGGTCTGCACCACGCCACGCTTGACCAGCTCATCCACCGCCGCCTGGCTGACTTCGCCCGGTTGCAGGGCGGCCGGGTCAAACGGCACGGTGTAGACGCCACGGAACATGGCGGCGCGAGCCTGGGTTTCGCGGTGCGGGGAGAACGCGTAGATCGGCACCGAAGAGCGGATGCGCGACATGATCAGCGGCGTGTAGCCACTTTCGGTCAGGGCGATGATCGCCTTTACGCCCGGGAAGTGGTTGGCGGTGTACATCGTCGCCAGGGCAATGCTTTCGTCGCAGCGCTCGAAGGTCTTGCCGATGCGGTGGCTGGAAGTCTTGCTGGTCGGGTGCTTTTCGGCACCGATGCAGATGCGTGCCATGGCTTGCACCGCTTCGAGCGGGTACAGGCCGGCGGCGCTTTCGGCCGAGAGCATCACGGCGTCGGTGTAGTCGAGCACAGCGTTGGCTACGTCGGACACTTCGGCGCGGGTCGGCATCGGGTTCTGGATCATCGACTCCATCATCTGGGTCGCGACGATCACCGCTTTATTGTGGCGGCGTGCGTGCAGAATGATCTTCTTCTGGATGCCCACCAGCTCGGCATCGCCGATTTCCACGCCCAGGTCGCCACGGGCCACCATCACGGCGTCGGAGGCCTTGATCAGGCCATCGAGGGTTTCATCGTCGGCCACCGCTTCGGCGCGTTCGATCTTGGCCACCAGCCAGGCAGTACCGCCAGCTTCGTCGCGCAGTTGACGGGCGTATTCCATATCAGCGGCGTCACGCGGGAAGGACACGGCCAGGTAGTCGACTTCCATTTCCGCAGCCAGCTTGATGTCGGCCTTGTCTTTGTCGGTCAAGGCTGGTGCCGTCAGGCCACCACCGCGACGGTTGATGCCTTTGTGGTCCGACAGCGGGCCGCCGATGGTCACGATGCAGTTCAGTTCGGTGGCGGTGGCGGTTTCGACGCGCATCACCACGCGACCGTCATCGAGCAGCAACTCGTCGCCCACGCCGCAGTCCTTGACCAGGTCCGGGTAATCGATACCCACCACTTGCTGGTTGCCCTCGGTCAGCGGATGGCTGGTGGAGAAGGTGAACTTGTCACCGATCTTCAGCTCGATGCGCTTGTTGGCGAATTTGGCGATACGGATCTTCGGGCCTTGCAGGTCACCCAGCAGGGCAACGAAGCGGCCGTGCTTGGCGGCGAGGTCGCGCACCAGCTTGGCACGGGCCTTGTGCTCGTCGGGGGTGCCGTGGGAGAAATTCAGACGGGCAACGTCCAGGCCAGCCAGAATCAGCTGTTCGAGAACTTCCGGCGAATTACTGGCCGGGCCAAGGGTAGCGACGATTTTGGTGCGACGGACGGACATGCAAGACTCCTCAAGTTCAAGCGCCAGCGAAGGCTACTATGCTCTTTGGGTGTAGTCATTGTTCATATGCACTACTTTTTCGTTTGTTTTTCGAAATGAACATTCCTGAAAATTTTTGCGCTTATATGGTTTTCACATTTCCCCTGTGGCGAGGGGATTTATCCCCGCTGGGCTGCGAAGCGGCCCCAAGAAAGGCAGATGCACATTAACCTGACACACCTAGGTGACAGACTTTGGGTCTGCTTCGCAGCCCAGCGGGGATAAATCCCCTCGCCACAAGTGCAGTTTCCCGCGCCATTTTCAGGCTGAAGATTTTTCCAACCAGGTCGATACAGAGCTCAAGACAGGAGAACCTCCCATGCGATTCGTGCTTTTTGTTGCCCTGGCCCTGAGCGTCACGGGCTGCACCCGTTGGTCGATGAACCATCACATGAACCTGGCCTACAAGGCCTATGAGCGCGGCAATTGCGAGCAGGTCATGCTCGAGCTGTCCCAGGTCGACCGCGCCAGCCGTGCCCGCCGCTATATGCAGCCGGAAGTCTCGATGCTGCGTGGCCAGTGCCTGGAGCGGCAGAAGCTGTTCGTCGATGCGGCGCAGACCTACCAGTTCATCATCACGCAATACCCTAACAGCGAATACGCCTTCCGTGCCCGGGCCCGGCTCGAGACCCTGCAGAGCCTGGGCCATTATCCGACCCGCAGCGCATCGGCGATCCGCCCGACGGCGTCCTGACAGCCCTCCCAAGCCATGGCCGGGGGCGATCCCTGGCCACCAGAGCAACGTATATTTTGTTTATGAAAGGTTTGCGGATGTACTGGCCGCCACACAGCCTTGAGCTATATTTGTACAAATCGTCATTAGAGCTGGGTCTCTAACTTCAAGCGGCACCTGTGACCGGCAGCAGTAGGGCCAAGACGCTTGTAAGCGTCTGGCACCGGGATCGGGGAGAGCGAGCTGGCGTTTGCTCGTTCCGAAGTATTCGGTTGCCCCTGTTTGGGGTCGTCCAAAAAGCGATACAAGACATGTACAAAAAACGGCGAATCGAGCGGCAGCAGCTGCCGTATTTTTTGAGAGTGTTTAATGAAGTCAACGGCAAGCCCATCGGTTTTCTGGGCAATGTTTCTGCAGATGGTCTGATGCTGATCAGCCATTTGCCGTTGATGGTCGGCGCGGACTTTGACTTGCACCTGAAAATCCCCGCCGATGAGGGACCGCAGCAGAACATTGTGCTCCGAGCCAATTGCCTGTGGTGCCGTGAAGATGTGACGCCGCAGCATTTCGACGCCGGTTTCAGCCTGCAGTCTGCACCGCCGGAGTACGCGCAACTGGTCAGTGCGTTGCGGCAGTATTTCAGTTTTCATTCGTTGCCGGCATCGGCCTGAGCCCCGACGCCTTTTAGTGGGGATACCACCCTGTGGGAGCGAGCCTGCTCGCGATGGCGATTTCAAGTGCGCCATCGCGAGCAGGCTCGCTCCCACAGGTGTTTCACAGTTTCTAAATATTATTCAGTTGCCAGTGCCGGTGCGGTTCTCAGCGCTGAATCTTCGCTTCGTTATCCAGCAGCCGCTCCAGCAACAACACCCCCATCTCGCCCATCTGGTGAATCGCCAGGGCCAGGTTGCGCGGGGCGCCTTCGAGGTCTTCCGATAAATCCAGGATCAGCGTGCTCACCGAGCAGAAGGTTTCGTAGCTGTGGGCAAGCATGCCTTCGGGGTCGGCGTCGGGGGCGACGATGAAGTAGTCCAGTTGTTTGTCGGTTTTCTTGTCGGGTTGGCCGTGGTTGGGCTTGAGGTAGTAGTCCAGGGCTCTTCGTGCCGCTTCGTCGAGCTTTTCGGGATCGAGGGTTCGTGGGGGGATAGCGGGTCGGTGTGTGGTGGGTTGGGTGTGGCTTTGAACATGGTGATATTCCCTTAAGTGATGCCTTGACCACTCCGCGACTAAACGGAGGGGTGGCGGCTGTACGCAGGTTAGTCGACCGGGGGATCATCACCAAAAACCGGCGCGCCGAAGCGCCCTGCGCACAGCCACCATCAAGAGCAGGGATAGGGAACCTGACTGATGAAAGCGCAATGCATCTTGGTGACATACCCCTGGGCGACTAAACCCGATCGCTGGATATCAGCGATGCGAATCAAGTTACGGGGCAGAACCAAGGCGCACAAGCCGGCGGATTCTGGCGGATCTGTAGTCCGTTGCGCAAGGCGTTGTAGTCACTCGGAGATTTCCCACATCAAAAGCTGCCACTTGTCGGTACTGTCAGGTTTAACAGGTGTTCGAGCCGATAGCCCTGACGTTTACTGCACCTGAGAGTTCTTTTGATGGCGTCGCCAACCGGAACGCCCTTTAGAACGGAGGTGTTAGTCATGGCTAATACTGTGGTGATACGCGCAACCCGCGCAGGCTATGGTTATTGGGCAGACCTTGAAGTGGAGTACAGGTGGACTGGTAACCGATTTTATGTGGATACAAAACGGTATCGGGCAGCCAAAAACGATCGCACATCCGGCAATCTGAAAGTAGGGCTTGTTTCAGGGGCTGGAAATACCGGGTGGATGGCGTTAATTAGTAACGGTAATCAAAATGGTGAGTGGCACGCTTTCGTCAGGAACCTGTCTGTGGAGGGAGATGGTCGCTCTGGAACGATATATTTCAATTGGATATACGACAGGCCTAAGGAAGACGATGTCAATATGACGGGGGAAGTAAACGTTTCCGCGTAATCCCATCAGGATTAACGACGAATTCGAAAGGAGCGTAGCCGAAGTGGCGCCACAAGAGATTAGGGATGGACTTGTGACCACCCCAATCCACTGTGGGAGCGAGCCTGCTCGCGATGGCGATTTCAAGTGTGCCTTCGCGAGCAGGCTCGCTCCCACAGGTTCTGCATTAGCTTCTAGATATTATTCAGTCGCCTATGCTTGCGCAGCCTTCAGCGCTGAACCCTCGCTTCGTTATCCAGCATCTTCTCCAGCAACAACACTCCCATCTCGCCCATCTGGTGAATCGCCAGCGCCAGGTTGCGCGGGGCGCCTTCCAGGCCTTCGGATAAATCCAGGATAAGCGTGCTCACCGAGCAGAAGGTTTCGTAGGTATGCGCGAGCATGCCTTCGGGGTCAGCGTTGGGCGCGACGATGAAGTAGTCCGGTTGTTTGTAAGGTTTTTTGTCGGGTTGGCCGTGGTTGGGCTTGAGGTAGTAGTCCAGGGCTCTTTGGGCGGCTTCGTCGAGCTTTTCGGAGTCGAGGGTTTCGTGGGGGGATAGCGGGTCGGTGTGGGGCGGGTTAGGTGTAGCTTTGAACATGATTAGGTCTCCTTAATGGGCCACCAACCGGTTCGCGACTAAACGAATGTAGGGTGGCGGCTGGACGCAGGTTAGTCGACCGGCGGAGACACGAAATCCGGCGCGCCCGAGGGCGCCCTGCGTACAGCCACCATCAAGTAAGGGATAGGGAAACCCCACTGGATGACGCTTGTGCACATCGTGTCGAACCGCCGGGCGACTAAACCCGATCACTGGATATCAGCGACGCGAATCAAGTTACGGGGCAGAACCAAGGCGCACAAGCCGGCGGATTCTGGCGGATCTGTAGTCCGTTGCGCAAGGCGCTGTAGTTAACCGGACCTTTGCTTACTCGCTGTAGGACCTAGGCGGTCCCGGCCTTTTTCCAGGCCAGGTATTGGGTCACCAGGTCCGCGCCTAACTCACTGGGGCGCGAGTCCAGGGCCGGGACGCCGTGGGCGGCCAACTGCTTGTGCAGTTCGGCCCGGGCGTTCAAATAGTCCACCGTCCCGCAGTAGGCCAAGGCCTCGGGCACGGTTTGCACGGGTTCCTGGCGCAAGCGGTCGAGGGCCTCTTCCCGCAGGCTGGCCACCAGCACCCGATGCTGTTGGCCCAGACGTTTCACCGCGGCGAGCAGGTCCGCATCGTCCTCATCCCGCAGGTTGGTCACCAGCACCACCAGCGCCCGGCGTTTTTGCCGGGCCAGCAGTTGGGTCACGGCCGCCTGGTAATCGGCGGGGCGTTGGCTGCTGTCGAGGTCGTACACGGTGTTGAGCAGGACGTTGAGTTGGCCCGTGCCTTTGACCGGGGCGAGGTAGCGGGTTTGCTCGCTGGCGAAAGTGCTCAGGCCCACGGCATCGCCCTGGCGCAGTGCGGTGTAGCTGAGCAGCAGGCAGGCGTTGAGGGCGTGGTCGAAGTGCGACAACTCGCCGTCCTGACTGCGCATGCGCCGACCGCAATCGAGCATGAAGATGATCTGCTGGTCGCGTTCGTCTTCGTATTCCCGGGCAATCGGCGTGCGATGGCGGGCGGTGGCCTTCCAGTCGATCTGGCGCAGGCTGTCGCCCTCGCGAAATTCGCGCAGTTGATGAAATTCCTGCCCTTGGCCGCGCCGTTGCCGCTGGCGGATGCCGAGCTGGCTGAGCCAGTTGTCCACCGCCAATAGCTGGCCTTCGTAGAGCCTGGCGAAATCCGGGTACACCCGAGTCTCATCGACCACGTCCAGCCGGCGCTTGCCGGTCCACAGGCCCAATGGGCTCGGCAGGTTGGTTTCGCACTGGGCGAAGGTGAAGTGGCCGCGCTTGAGCGGGCGCACGCGGTAGCCGACCTGGCTGTGCTGGCCGGGTTGAAGCTCGACCGACAGCGGCAGGTTTTCGAAGTCCAGGCCCTGGGGGATGTGGTCGAACATTTCGATGCTCAAGGGCTGGGCGAATTCATGCTGGATTTGCAGGTGCACTTCGCTCCAGCGCCCCAGGGCCAGGCTTCCCGGCATCTGCCGTTGCACCCGGGGCGAGGGCAAGCGCCTGAGGCGCGCCGCGTCGAGTATGGCCAGGACCAACAGGGCCAGCAGCAAGCCCCAGTTGATCGACAGTAACGTCGATGGCACCGCGATGCCCAATGCCCGCAGTGCGCCGAGCGCGATACTCACGGCCAGCAACAGGGCGAGCCAGGTCAGTAGCAGGCGTGAGGGTTTCATCGCAACATTCCCTTTGGAGGAAATGCAGAGCGAGCTTTTGTGCAGAGGGGACTCATGTGGGAGCAAAGCTTGCTCGCGAAACAGGCACCTCGATTTCTGCGAGACCGCGTCGCTTCCATCGCGGGCAAGCCTTGCTCCCACATAAATCCCCTTATCATGCTGGTGTTATTCACAACCGCGGCGCCGGCACTTGATCGAGCAGTTGCCCCAGCACCTGGTCCACCGTCAGCCCTTCGATGTCCAGCTCCGGCGCCAGTCGCACCCGATGGCGCAGCACGGCCAGGGCGCAGCCCTTGATGTCATCCGGCACCACGAACTCGCCGCCGCGCAACAACGCCCGTGCCCGGGCGCAACGCACCAGGGCAATCGAGGCACGCGGGCCGGCGCCGAGGGTCAAGCCCGGCCAACTGCGGGTGGTGCGGGCCAGGCGCACGGCGTAGTCGAGCACTTGATCGTCCATTGGCAGATCGCTGGCGATGCGTTGCAGCGCTTGCACGTCCTTGGCTTGCAACACCGTGCGCAACGGCTGCACGTCGAGCATGTCGGCGCGGGTCGAGCGACTGACCTGGCGCACCATGTCCAGCTCCTGGTCGGCGTCGGGGTAGTCCATGCGCACCTTGAGCATGAAGCGGTCGAGCTCGGCTTCCGGCAGCGGGTAGGTGCCTTCCTGTTCGATGGGGTTCTGGGTGGCGAGGACCATGAACGGCTGGCTGATGGGCAGGGCCCGGCCTTCGAGGGTGACCTGGCGTTCCTGCATGGCTTCGAGCAGCGCGGCCTGGGTCTTGGCCGGTGCGCGGTTGATCTCGTCGGCCAGCAGCAGGTTGGTGAACACCGGGCCTTTGCGCAGCTTGAACTGCTCGGTCTGCAAGTCGTACACCGCATGCCCGGTGACGTCGCTGGGCATCAGGTCGGGGGTGAACTGGATGCGCGCGAACTCGCCGTTGAAACAGCGAGCCAGGGCCCGCACCAGCAAGGTCTTGCCCAACCCGGGAACACCTTCGAGCAGCACGTGCCCGCCGGCGATCAGTGCTGTGAGCACATCGTCGATCACGCTGGCCTGACCGACCACCGCCTTGCCCAGCTCGGTGCGGATGGCCTGGGCCAACTGACTGGCGCGCTGGCGCTGTTGGGCGGCATGGGCCTGGGCGTCGACAGGTTCGTTCTGTTCAGTCATAAGGCATTCCTGAGAGTTTGCAAATGGGCGACCTGGCGGCAGAACTCTGCGCTGGACATACGCTGTTTCGGTCGTGGGCTCAACGCCTGGCTGATGGCTCGGGTGGGTTGCCGGGTCAGGCGGGCGAGGACCTGCCATTGTTCGGCGACGGCCAGTTGTTCGAAGCCTGGATGAAGGTAGCGCGCCCGGCGCAGCAGGTCTTGTTGCAAGGCGTGCAACAAGTGTTGCTGGCCGTTGTGGCGAAGGTGGAAACCGGCGCTGGCCTGCACGTGTTCTTCCAGCTGTCGCCGCGCCTTGGGGGCCGGTTGTTGCAGTGGGCCATGACGCACCGCCGAACGCCAGAACCACAGGGCAATCAAGGCGAGTAGCGCCACCAGCGCCTGGGGAAAGTAGCGCAGCAGCAGGGTCAGCAGGTTGTCATGGTCGGTGTTGTACAGCAGCGTGACGTCGGTGTCGGCACTCAAATACCAGAGCAACCAGGCGTTGTCGTACTGCTCGATGTTCTCGTTCTTCCACAGCTCGGCGTCGGTAATCACGGTGATCGAGCCCAGGCCGAGGTTCAGTTGCATCATGTGGGTCGACAGCGCGCTGTTGGCCCAGGCCTGGGCCAGGTTATGCGGGTCTTCGAGGTGAAAGTCGGTGTCGAAGCCGACATACGCCGGCGCCTCTTCGTCCTCCAGGTAGAGCTTGGTCAGCTCGGGATAACGGTCCTTGATCAGTTCGGGCGCCGGCTCCTTGAGGTCCTTGCTCAACAGTTGATGCAGGCGCACGCGGTCGAGCAGCAAGTCGCCGCTGCTACCGGTGGTCTCGTCCCACAAGGCTTCGGCAACGAAGAGCAAGCGCCCGCCGGCCCGGGTCCAGTTCATCAACTGTTCGACCTCCCGTGGCGTCATGTGGGTTCGCTCGCCCAGCAATAGCAGGCTGTGCTGGCGAGGCTCCAGGGTGGGCAGTACGTTCAGGTTGTTGGCGTGCTCGACGTTGATACCCTGCTGGCGCAGGAAAAGCTCGGCGGCCAGGTAAGGATTGGCCTGGGCTTGCGGGGAGGGGCCGTGCTCGATGGTTTCCTCGTAGGGGACGGCCTTGGCGTAGAGATAGAAGGCCAATGCGCCCACCAGCGCGGCGAGCACGGCGCCGATCAGCCAGCCTGCGTGCCGACTCATCGGGCCGCTCCCGGACCGAACAGTCCGCGCCAGCCGTCACACAGTTCCTGTTGCAGGTGTGCCGGCGGAGGGCGATGCCCGTAGGCAATGTTCTGCCAATGCAAGGTCAGGTTTTTGCTGAAGCCCAGCAGGTTTTCCTGCTTGAGCTGTTCGACGCGTTGCAGCACCTGGCCTTCGGTGTCGGCCGGTTTCAGGGGGATCTTGAAGTCGTGATGCAATCGGCTGAGCAGCGCCCGGTACAGCAGGCCCAGGGCTTCACGGGGCTCTGTGGCCCACAGTTGTTCGACGCTGGCGGCCACGTCGGCGGGCAGGCTCTCTTCGCGAATATCCAGGCCGAACATGCGCGCAGGTGTTGCTCGTTCCGTTGGCGGGCGCTTCGTCGGTCGGCGATTGGCCAGGGTCTTGAATCTTTCACGGTAACGCCAGGCCAGCCAGGCGATCGCCCCCACCAGGCAAGCCCACAGCACCACCTGGATCAGTGCCGCGGTGATGTCGAAGCGTTGGCTGCCGAGCCATTTGAACAGGGCCTTGAGCCAGCTCGGTTTGGCCTCGTTCTCGTTCTCGGTCTCTGGGGATTCGGCGGTTTCTTCGCCGAAACGATAGCGGGTGACGGTCTCGGGGTTCTTGAACGGCGGGGCGTCGAGGATCGCCTTGATGCCGTCCCGGGAGGCTTCGCTGGTGAGGGGCTGGTTGAGTAGTCGTGGGCTGTCGGGGCCGCTGCTGTCCTCGGCGGCAAACGCCGGGGGCGCCAGCGGCAGCAGCATGAGCGCCAGCAGCATCAACACCGTGGCCACGCCGTTCAGGCGCTGACGCAGGCGCCGGAACACCAGCTCGATGTCCCACGCTTCGAGGATCGTGCGTCGGTTCAGGTAGAGGCTGAAGCCGCAGGCGACATACACCGGCTCCCACAGGATCAGCAGCAGCGGGTAGAGGAAGTTGACCAGGTGTTCGAACCACAACCAGTCCCGCTCCGCCGCCGACACCAACATCTCCCAATCCCATTGCAGTTCGACTTGTTGCGGCACGAACAGATAGAACAAGGCCATCAGGCCGAACCACAAGGCGGTTTCCAGATGCGCGCCGATGATGGTCAACCATTGCGCCGCGCCGCGGTTGCGTTGCAGCAATACCCGCAAGCGCTGCGTCCGCGCTTCGCCGGAAAGCCCCTCGAGTTGCACCACCGGCATCAGGAAGCTGCGGCTCAGGCTCAGCCTGCGCCAGGTCAGGCTGGCCAGCAACTGGGGCTTGAGCAGCGCCGGCCACTGGAGCAAGGCCTGCCTCAAGGTGGGGGTTTCGCCGAACAGCGCCTTGGACAGGATGTACAGCGGCAGACGCTCAAAGGCCGGCTTCAACCACCAGAACAGCATCACCACCAGCGACGGTGAATCCCACAGCAGCAGGGATAACAACAGGTACACCGGCAGCGTGATGATCGCCCAACTGGTCATCAGCAGACGTCGATGCTGCTGGCTCATCAGCACGCCCAGGTCCATGGCTTCCCAGGTGGTGCGGGGGCGGATAACGACGGTGGCGTCACTCAGGCGCATGGCGCACCCGTCCGGCAAACGACAGATAACTGATCACCAACAGCCACAACAAGGCGCCCACCGTATATTTGGTGGCGGGCGTCACGGCGCTGGAAGACCAGTAGGCCTCGATGAACGCGGCAATCAGCAGGAACAGCATCACGCCGCCGATCATCAGCACGCTTTTGCCCGCGGCGAGCCGCAAGGCCTCGCCCCGGGTCAGGCGCCCCGGCGCGATCAAGGCCCAGCCCAATTGCAGGCCCGCGGCTCCGGCCAGGGCGATGGCGGTGAGTTCGAAGGCGCCGTGGCCGATCACGAACGACCAGAACGTTCCCCCGGAGCCGATCTGGGTCAGGTGCCCGGCCACCGCGCCGATGGTCAGCCCATTGAAAAACAGGAAGAACGCGCTGCCCAGCCCAAACATCAAGCCACTGGCAAAGGTCTGAAAGGCAATGCCGATGTTGTGCATGATGTAGTAGCCGAACATGACCCAGTCCTCGCTGGCGGCCCGTTCGACCGAGCGACCCAGGTGCCCGGAGGCCGGGTCATACATGCTGCGGATCTGGCTGATTTCGTCGGCGCCGAGCACGCTGTAGACCAGTTCCGGGAACAGATAGACCAGTAGCCCGATGCCGACCAGGCTGCCCAGGAACATCAGGCTGGCAGCCAGCACGAATCGCCATTGTTCACGCACCAGGCGGGGGAAACCAACCAGGATAAAGGCCGAGAGACTGGCCGATGGCCGGCTGCGATCCCGGTAGAGTTGCTGGTGACCGCGCAGCGCCAGTTGTTGCAGCGTGTCGACCAGCAAGCTGCTGTAACCCCGGGCCTGGGCCAGTGCCAAATGATGGCAAAGCCGTCGGTAGGTGGCAGGGAAGTCGCTGCTCTGGGGCACACTGCGGCTGCGCTCCAGTTGGTCGAGTTGCCGGGACAGCTGCGCCCATTCCCCTTGGTAACGGCTTTCGAACAGGCTTTGCTTCATGTTGGCCCCAACAAGCCGCGGGCGACGCCATTGAGTTCGGCGACGGCGTGCGGCACCTGGACGTTCAGTGGCGCGGCCAGGATGGCCGCCAGTTCGTTGACCCGCGCCTGGGACAGTTCTGCCTGGCGTTCGGCGAAGCCCAGCACTGCGCGTTGTTCCTGCAGGCTCAGGGTGAAAGGCGTTCGTATCGGGGCCGCCATTGGCAATGCGGGGCGTTTGACCGGCTGCTCGCGATACACCACCAGCGTGCCGGCCGCGAGGTCGCCCAGGCGCTTGAATGCCGGGTGTTGCAGGCAACTGATGGCGCCGAAGGTGTAGCCGAAGGGCAGCATGTCGACGAAACGCAGGAGGTTGCGGATCAACGACGCCGACCAACCGATGGGCCGGCCGTCGTCCTGTACCACGCGCAGGCCCATGATCTGTTTGCCGGGAGAGCGCCCCTGGTTGAGCACCTCGAACAGCACCATGTACCACCAACTGACGACAAACAGCAGGATCGATCCCAGGCCGATCCCCAGCTCGCCGAAAAACGCCAGCACCAGGAAGAACAGCCCCAGGACCAACCCGCGTATGCCCAGGTCGATGGCGAAGGCGATTGCACGCGGCATCAATCCCGCCGGGCGCAGCGGCAGGTCGATGCCTTCGGGCGTTTCAACCTGATAGCGCGTGTCCAGGGGCGCGGGCAGCGTCGCGTTCCTTTGCAGTGCTGGTGTCTCGAGCATGGGCAACCTGTGATGGGCCAGACCGAATGTTCAATCTCGGCCCAGATGCTAGCAGTCTTCGTGCGGGCAAACGATACAACTGTGTATGTCATTTCATGGTTAGCAACGGAATTGAGAGGGCGAGCACTGTCTGTTCCTGACCTACCGCCATCGCGAGCAGGCTCGCTCCCATAGGGGGGCGGTGGGCAGTGCATTCGAGGGCGCCATAGATCAACTGTGGGAGCGAGCCTGCTCGCGATGACGGCGTTACATTCAACATCAATACAAGCTGACCCACCGCCATCGCGAGCAGGCTCGCCCCCACAAGGGGGGTGGTGGCCCCGCGCATTGGCATTCAAAAGTTACAGGACTGCTGGTCGCCGGCGGGTTCGAACGCCTAGACTTCGCCAGTCTTCAGTTCAGGAACAGCCCGTGACTTCCATTTTCTGGTACGACTACGAAACCACCGGCATCAACCCGCGTTGTGACCGGCCCTTGCAGGTGGCGGGTATCCGAACCGATTTCGAGCTCAATGAAATCGACGAGCCGGTGAATCTGTATTGCCGGCCCAGCGATGACATCCTGCCCCATCCGGCAGCCTGTGCGATTACCGGTATCACCCCGGCATGCCTGGTCGAGAAAGGCTTGAGCGAAGCCGATTTCATGACCCGTGTCCACGGACAACTGGCAGCGCCCGGCACCTGTGGCGCCGGCTACAACACCCTGCGCTTCGACGATGAAATGACCCGCTACAGCCTCTATCGGAATTTCTTCGACCCGTACGCGCGGGAATGGCAGGGCGGCAACAGTCGTTGGGACCTGATCGATGTGGTGCGCGCCGCTTATGCGCTGCGCCCCGATGGCATTGTCTGGCCGCAAGAGGATGGTCGCGTTACCCTCAAGCTCGAGCGCCTGACCGCCGCCAATGGCATCGATCATGGCCAGGCCCACGACGCGTTGTCGGACGTGCGCGCGACCATCGCCCTGGCGCGCCTGATCCGGCAGAAGCAGCCCAGGCTCTACGATTGGTTGTTCCAGTTGCGCAGTAAACAGAAGGTGATGGACCAGATCCGCCTGTTGCAGCCCATGGTGCATATTTCCGGTCGCTTCTCGGCGGCGCGCAACTACATCGGTGTGGTCTTGCCGCTGGCCTGGCATCCGAAAAACCGCAACGCCCTGATTGTCTGTGACCTGCACCTGGACCCCCAGGGCCTGCTGGACCTCGATGCCGAAAGCCTGCGCCAGCGCTTGTATACCCGCCGGGAAGCATTGCTCGAAGGAGAGTTGCCGGTGCCGCTCAAGCTTATCCACATCAACAAGTGTCCGGTGATCGCGCCGTTGTCGGTGCTGCGTGCCGAGGACCAGCAGCGATTGGAACTGGACATGGAGGGCTATCAGCAGCGGGCATTGCGGCTAACTGACGCACAGAAAGTTTGGCAGGATAAACTTCAGGCTATTTATGCTCGCGAGGATTTCAGCGCCAGCGAGGATCCCGAGCAACAGTTATACGCAGGCTTCTTGGGCGATCGTGATCGGCGTTTATGTGAGCAAGTGCGCATGGCTGATCCGGCGCAATTGGCTCAAGAACGCTGGCCGTTCGATGATGCGCGTTTGCCGGAACTATTGTTCCGATATCGCGCACGCAACTTTCCGGATACGTTGAGTCCTGAAGAGCAGGGGCGTTGGAGACTTTTCTGCCAACAACGTCTGTCATCCCCGGAATGGGGCGCGCCTAATACCTTGGAAAGTTTTGATGAAGCGATGGCAGAGTGGATGACGCTGTCTACGCCAATGCAGCGAGAAGTACTCGCGGAGTGGCAGGGCTATAGCCAGCAATTGCGCAAACGTTTAAGCCTTGAGCCGCGATGAAGTAAAAAGATGGCAGGCATAAAAAACGCCAGCAATCGCTGGCGTTTTTTGTTCGCAAAGAACGGTGCGAAGCGCTAAGGCTTAGCCCAGCAGGGTTGCCCAGCCTTCAACCACGTCACCGCCCCACTTGGCTTTCCACTCTTTCAGAGTCTTGTGGTTGCCACCTTTGGTTTCGATGACTTCACCGTTGTGCGGGTTCTTGTATTGCTTAACTTTGCGAGCGCGTTTGGTGCCGGTAGTTTTGACGGCGCCACGTGGTGCTTTGCTCGACTTGGCTTCTGGATCCAGCAGGGCAATGATGTCGCGCAGCGACTTGGAGTATTCGCCCATCAGAGTGCGCAGTTTGCCTTCGAATTCAAGCTCGGTTTGCAGTTTGTCGTCTTGGGACAGATTTTTCAGGCGAGCTTGCAGTTCTTTGATGGCTTCTTCTGTGGCGCGGTATTCATTGATCAAGGACATGTGGACTACCTTATGTAGGACGCGGGTGACAAGGAGACAGTGCGGCAATAGTAATCAGACAGTTTCATCAAGTAAACATTTAACCGGTGTTTTATTTAATTAATTAGTGCTGTGCCACAAAAATGCCTGTTGCAGTTAAATACCGCGACAGATGCCTTCACATCTGTTCACACATATAGCCTGCTTGCCCAGACCGCGCAGGTCGTGGCCCGGGGCCGTCGCTGAGAAGGTGGCGTGTCATCGATACTGCAGTTTTGCCGCGCAATGGCTAGAATGGCCGCCTTTGCGAAGTTCTGGAGTTTCCCTAATGCGCACTTTTCGTCTGGTGATTGCTTGCCCGGACCGCGTCGGTATCGTTGCTAAAGTCAGTAACTTTCTGGCGTCCCATAACGGCTGGATCACCGAAGCGAGCCATCACTCGGACAATCAAAGTGGTTGGTTTTTCATGCGTCACGAGATTCGTGCCGACTCGCTGCCCTTCGGTATCGAAGCCTTTCGTGAAGCGTTCGCCCCCATTGCCGAAGAGTTCTCGATGGACTGGCGTATCACCGACACCGCGCAGAAAAAACGCGTGGTGTTGATGGCCAGCCGTGAGTCTCACTGCCTGGCCGACCTGCTGCACCGCTGGCACAGCGATGAGCTCGATTGCGACATCGCCTGTGTGATTTCCAACCATGACGACTTGCGCAGCATGGTGGAATGGCACGGTATCCCGTACTACCACGTACCGGTCAACCCGCAGGACAAGCAGCCGGCGTTTGCCGAGGTTTCGCGGCTGGTCAAGCAGCACGATGCCGAGGTGGTGGTGCTGGCGCGCTACATGCAAATCCTGCCGCCAGCCTTATGCAGCGAATATGCCCATAAGGTCATTAACATCCACCACAGCTTCCTGCCGTCATTCGTCGGTGCCAAGCCGTACCACCAGGCGTCGATGCGCGGTGTGAAGCTGATTGGCGCCACCTGCCACTACGTGACCGAAGAGCTGGATGCCGGCCCGATCATCGAGCAGGATGTAGTGCGCGTCAGCCACAGCGACAGCATCGAAGACATGGTGCGTTTCGGCCGTGACGTAGAGAAGATGGTGTTGGCCCGTGGCCTGCGTTATCACCTGGAAGACCGGGTGTTGGTGCACGGCAACAAGACCGTGGTCTTCTGACTACACTGCAAAGGGCCTGGACGAGCGATCGCCAGGCCTTTTTACTGAAGAACAACGATGTCCGTGGCGAGGGAGCTTGCTCCCGCTGGGCTGCGAAGCAGACCAAAAAATTCAACACCGTGCATCGGGAAAGTAGAGTAGGCAGGTTTTACGACTGCTGCGCAGCCGAGCGGGAGCAAGCTCCCTCGCCACGGTGATTTTCATGCCACCTCAAGGGAGGAACGCGCCATGACCGATCCATTGGACAAAGCCACTTCCAACGCGCCGGCGACCCTGGGCGAGGGCTGCCTCAGCCGCTACGACCCCGACGCGTTGGGCCCGGAGGACGGCACTGAGTTTCCCGATGCCGCGCAATTGTGGGAGCAGTTGCATCCCCAGGACGATTCTGAACAGAAACCTTGATCTGTCAGGCTTGCCTGAGCCGGATCAGTTTCTTGATCAACGGCCGCCCGACCATCAGGAAGAACACCGGCCCACCGGCCACCAGATAAAAGTAATAGGTCACCGCCCGCCAGATCAGAATCGCCGCCGCCGCGGTGGATTTGCCCACCATGGGCGCCAGCAGCGCCGCCGAGGTCAACTCCGCCGCTCCGGCACCGCCCGGCAATAGGCTGAACTGCCCCGCGCTCAAGGACAGCATCTGGATCAGGAAACACCAGGCCCATTGCAAATCCGCCCCCAGCCCCCTCAATGCCAGGTACAACACGCTGTAGCGCAACGCCCAGTGCAGGCAGGTCAGGCCGAAGACCTGGAACAGTGTCTGTCGTGGCAACTTCAAGGTGTCGGTGAACGCCGCCAGAAAGCTCAGGATCTTGCGTGCCCAGCGTCGGCGGGTGAGGGGCTTCACACGCAAGTGACGCAGCAATCGAGCGCCCAGCAGAATCAGCTTGCGGTGATAACGGGCCACCAGTACGCAGCCGAACAGCCCGCCGAACAATGAAATCGCGCTCAACACCAGCATCCATTCCATGCGCTGGCTGAGGTTCTGGAACAGCGCGTAAAACAGAATGCCCACCAGGGCGCAGAGGAAGAACAGCAAGTCGCTCAACTGATCCATGGCAAACACCGCGCTGCCATGGGCCGGGCGCACGCCGTTGCGCGCCAGCAGGGCCATCAGCGTCAGCGGGCCGCCACTGCCTCCGGGCGTCGCGCACATGGCGAACTCGGTGGACATCACCACGCCGACGCTTTTCAGTCCGCTGATGCGACCACGATGTTCGCCTAGCAACAGGCGCAAGCGCACGGAGTTCAAGCCCCAGCACAGCACGATCATGCCGAGCATGGCCAGCAGCAGCGACAAGGGAAAACGCTGCACCCGCGACCACATTTCCCCGCCGCCCACCAGCAGCGGAACCAGCAGCGCCGTGAGCAGCGCGGCGCCCAGCCAGATCAGCCGTTTCATGCGGCGCTGCGGGCCCGCAGCCCCTGGGTCGCCAGCCAGTCGAGTTTGGTCATCGGCACGCGGCCGTCGTTGAGCAGGCGTTCGAGGGTGCGCAGCCAATAGTCCCGGGAAAACGTGTGGCGCATGTCCACCGGGTGCAGGCCCAGGCGAATTACCGGTGCCTGGCGCCAGCGTTGTTCACGCTGGTCGCTGATGACTTTCGACAGGCCTCGGCGCCAGGCGCTGCGGGCACTCCAGACCAGCCCCGGCGCGTCGATGGCGGTGAAATCGGGCAAGCGATAAAGGTGTTGGGTGTCGCTGGTGTAGCTCAGCGGTAACTGACGTAAGGCCTGGCGCGTACCTTCGCTCATCAGCCAGGCCGGGGCGACGAAACCTTCCAGCGGCCAGTGGTAGCGCTCGAAGGTTTGGATACCGGCGCGCAGGCGGGCGAGGGCCTGCGCCTCGGACAGATGGTAGAACTCCCCCTCATGGGTATAGACCCGGCGCATGAACCAGTCCTTGGGATGAAGGGCGACAGGGCCGTCGTCGCAATGGTAGTAGCCATGCAACACCAGTTCGTCGCCGCGCTCTACCCGGCTGTCGAGCAGGCGCCGAAAGCCGGGGTGAGCCTCCAGGTCATTGGTGCGGTGAAAGTCCGGCACCACCAGCCAGGTCATTGGCACTTGGCCGAGGGCATCAACGGCCTCGACGAAGGGCTGGTAGTCGGGCCAGGTTTGCGGTGCTACGTCGTGCAGCACCAATAGCACGCTGGGCGGTTGATTCATCGACACGGACCTCGCCTCAACCATTGGCCAGCAGCGGCATCTGTTCGCCGAGCACGGCGTAGTAATGCCCCAGCAAGCTGTTGACCACGGAGTCCCAGGCGTAACGGCGCTCCACATGCTGACGCGCCAGAACCCCACGGCGTTGGCAACCTTCGGAGAAAAGCTGCCGCACGGCGTTGGCCATGGCCTGCGGGTTGTTGGGCGTGCACAGCAGCCCGCAGTCTTCATGGACGATTTCGGTGAAGGCCCCGGCCGCCACCGCCACCACGGGAATACCGCTGGCCATGGCTTCGAGGATCACCAGGCCGAAGGTCTCCTGGTCGCCAGCGTGCAACAGGGCGTCGGCGCTGGCCATGAGCCGGGCGACTTGCGGCGCCGGGCAGAACTCATCGATTACCGTGACGTTGTCCGGCACCACGGCGGGCATCGACGAGCCCACCAACAACAGGTGATAGCGTTCGCCCAGGCGCTTCATGCACTTGAGCAGCACCGGCAGGTTTTTTTCCTTGGAGCCACGACCGGCGAAAATCAGCAGGCGCGTGTCTTCGGCGATACCCAGCTCAGCCCGCAGCTCCGGGTCGCGGGCGGCCGGGTTGAAGGTCTGCAGGTCGACGCCCAGCGGTTGCACGTAGACGTTCTTGACCCCCAACCCGGTCAGTTTGTCGGCCATGACCTGGCTGGGTGCCAGGACCCGGTCGAAATTGCCGTACAACTTGCTGACATAGGCTTCGATGTTGGGGGTGAACCAGTTGCCCATGCGATTGCTCACCAACAGTGGCAGGTCGGAGTGATAAAAGCCGATAACGGGCACGTCGAGCTGACGCCGTGCGTCCAGGGCCGCCCATGCGGTGAGGTAGGGGTCGCCGACTTCAATCAGATCCGGCTGCAGATCACGCAGGACATTGCGCCAGGGGGCCAGGCGAAGTGGGAAACGATAGCCCTTGCCGAAAGGCAGGGCGGGGGCCGGAACCTTGTAGATCCCATCGTGCTCGCTCAAATGCGCGCCGGGGATCAGCAGGCTGTGGCGAATCCCGGGCCGATCGCCCAGGCGTCGGTGCTTGGCATCCAGATAAGTGCGCACGCCTCCGCTGGCGGGGGCGTAGAACATGGTGATGTCCGCTATGTGCACGATGAACGTCCCTCCGGTCTGTGTTCTCCTGTGTTGACCTTTAGTAAGAATAGATGTTCGGTTGGGGTTGTGGTGACGTAGTGGCTATGCCAATGAATATGTGGCGAGGGAGCTTGCTCCCGCTGGAGTGCGAAGCGCTCCCAAGATTTTGGGGCCGCTTCGCAGCCCAGCGGGAGCAAGCTCCCTCGCCACATGAGTGCGGTCAAATGCGGTTTTTATTTCCAGTGCCAGGGCCTTGATGCGCCAGGCATGCTTTTATATAAGCGTGCAAAATGGCGTCATATCGCAAACACCACGGGTGACCATATGCCTGACTCATCGCAACTCATTATTGGCGCCGACCTCAGCGGCCAGCCCATCGCCCAGGCCATGCGCCTGGCGAACCGTCATGGTCTGGTGGCGGGTGCCACCGGTACCGGCAAGACCGTCACCTTGCAGCGCCTGGCCGAAATGTTCAGCGATGCCGGCGTGGCGGTGTTCGCCGCGGATATCAAAGGTGACCTGTGTGGCCTCGGCGCTGCCGGCAATCCCCAGGGCAAAATCGCCGAGCGCATCGCCGGCATGCCTTGGCTCAATCACCGACCCCAGGCTTATCCGGTGACCTTGTGGGATATCCACGGCCAGTCCGGTCATCCGCTGCGCACCACCCTGAGTGAAATGGGCCCGTTGTTGATCGGTAGCCTGCTGGAACTGACGGACAGCCAGCAGTCGGCGCTTTACGCGGCGTTCAAGGTGGCCGACCGCGAAGGCCTGTTGCTGCTCGACCTCAAGGACCTCAAGGCGCTGCTCAATCACCTCAAGGACAACCCCGAGTTGCTGGGGGACGACGCGGCCCTGATGACCACCGGCTCCAGCCAGGCCTTGTTGCGACGCTTGTCCACCCTGGAACAGCAGGGCGCGGACGCGTTGTTCGGCGAGCCAGCCCTGCAATTGGAAGACATCCTGCAACCGGCCAGCGATGGCCGCGGTCGCATCCACTTGCTGGACGCCAGCCGCCTGGTCCATGAAGCGCCGAAGGTCTACGCGACGTTCCTGCTGTGGCTGCTGGCCGAGCTATTCGAGCAGTTGCCCGAGCGCGGTGATGCGGACAAGCCGCTGTTGGCGCTGTTCTTCGATGAAGCGCACTTGCTGTTTGCCGGCACCCCCAAGGCGTTGCAGGAACGTTTGGAGCAAGTGGTACGGCTGATCCGTTCCAAAGGCGTTGGGGTGTATTTCGTGACCCAGTCGCCGGGGGATCTACCAGACGACGTGTTGGCGCAGTTGGGGTTGCGTATCCAGCATGGCTTGCGGGCCTTTACCGCCAAGGAGCAGAAGTCGTTGCGGGCGGTGGCGGACGGTTTCCGGCCGAATCCGCAATTCGATGCCCTGGCGGTGCTCACTGAGCTGGGCATCGGTGAAGCACTGGTGGGCACCTTGCAGGAAAAAGGTACGCCGGAAATGGTCCAGCGCGTGCTGGTCGCGCCACCGCAGTCGCGCATCGGGCCGCTGAGCGAGGCCGAACGCGCCGGGCTGATCGCCAGCTCGCCGTTGCAAGGGCGCTACGACAAACCGATCGATCGCGAATCGGCCTATGAAGTGCTGATGGGGCGCAAGGGGCTGGAGCCGCAGGCCGAAGTGGCCCCAGGCAAACCGGCGGCCGAAGAACCGAGCTTCACGGAAAAGGCCGGGGAGTTTCTCGGTACGGCGGCCGGCCAGGCGCTTAAATCGGCGATGCGCCAGGCGGCCAATCAACTGGGCCGGCAGTTGGTGCGCGGATTGATGGGGTCGTTGCTGGGGGGCAGCAAGCGCCGGTAGTCAAGACCGAGTAGCCCCCTTCGCGAGCAAGCCCGCTCCCACAGGGGATTTGTGTCAGACACAAAATTTGTGTCCGCCGCAGATCCCTTGTGGGAGCGGGCTTGCTCGCGAAGGCGTCGGCACAGGCAACATCTTCATCCGCTGGCCCACCGCTTTCGCGAGCAGGCTCGCTCCCACAAGGGATCTGTGTGGTACACAAATTTAGTGTTCACTGAAGAACCACTGTGGGAGCGAGCCTGCTCGCGATAGCGATTGAACAGGCGACGAAAATCTCAGCCCTTGGGCCGCGCATGGGCCGCCAATCGCTCCAGCGCCGCTCGCAGGTTGGGGTCGGTGATGCCGTCCGCCGTGGCCTGAATGGTCGCGGCGGCATCGGTGGACAAATCCAGCGTATGCCCCTTGGCGCCGACCTGGACGGTGGGCGGCTGGACCTTGAACAGGATTCGCGTCAGGTTGGCGAACTCTTCGAATGCCTGCAATTGGCGCAGCAGGCGTTTTTGCTGGTAGCGCAGGCGGGTGGCCCAGTGGCCGTCGGTGACGATCAGCAGCAGGCTGCCTTCGCGCCAGGACGCCACGTGGCAATGCTCGCGGGCGGCCGGCTGCAACTGGCTGTCGAGCAAGCGCTGCAAGTGACCCAGGCGTCTGGCGTGGCCAAAGATGGCTTTCAGCGGCTTGGCTTCGCGCAGCAGAACGGCGGGCGCCTTGGCTGGAAGAGGGCGAAAGGCCATGAATGAATACCGCAAGTGACAGAGGCGCCATGGTAGCAGAAAGCGCCGGATGCGCCTCGACCCTCTCGCCCTGCGGCTTTTGGCTGCACAATCAATGAGTAACTTCTGCGCTTTGTGGGTTGAAGTTCGTGCAAAAGCCCTTATTTTAGGGAGGCCCCGTCACAGCGCTGTGCCAGCATCGTGGAATAACGCCACTTTCCTCTCCATCGTTTCCGGGTAGAATGCTCGTTCGCATGCGGCCATGAGGGCTGCACGGGCGACTCACGGGGCCGCCCTCCATCCCTTTAGTGTGGAAGATCCTGCCGATATGTTTGCGCCTTTGTTAAAGAAACTTTTTGGAAGCAAGAACGAGCGTGAAATCAAGCGCATGCTCAAGACGGTACAGACTGTCAATGCCTTCGAAGAGCAAATGGTGGCCCTTTCGGACGATCAGTTACGCGCCAAGACTGCCGAATTCAAGGACCGCATCGCCAAGGGGGAAACCCTTGACCAGATCCTGCCCGAAGCCTTTGCGGTTGCCCGTGAAGCCGGCAAGCGGATCATGGGCATGCGCCACTTCGACGTTCAGTTGATTGGTGGCATGACCTTGCACGAAGGCAAGATCGCCGAAATGCGTACCGGTGAGGGCAAGACCCTCGTGGCGACCCTGGGCGTGTACCTCAATGCACTGTCCGGCAAGGGCGTGCACGTGGTGACGGTCAACGACTACCTGGCCCGCCGCGACGCCAACTGGATGCGCCCGCTCTACGAATTCCTCGGCCTGACCGTCGGCGTCGTCACGCCGTTCCAGCCGCCGGAAGAGAAGCGCGCCGCCTACGCTGCCGACATTACCTACGGCACCAACAACGAATTCGGTTTCGACTACCTGCGCGACAACATGGCGTTCAGCATGGAAGAAAAATTCCAGCGTGAACTCAACTTTGCCGTGATCGACGAAGTCGACTCCATCCTCATCGACGAAGCGCGTACCCCGCTGATCATTTCCGGTCAGGCCGAGGACAGCTCCAAGCTGTACATCGAGATCAACAAGCTGATCCCGCAGCTCAAGTTGCACGTCGAGGAAGTCGAAGGCGAAGTGACCCAGCCGGGGCACTACACCATCGACGAGAAGACCCGCCAGGTCGAGCTCAACGAGGCCGGTCACCAGTTCATCGAGGAAATGCTCACCCGCGTCGGCTTGCTGGCCGAAGGCGAGAGCCTCTACTCGGCCCATAACCTGGGCCTGCTGACCCACGTCTACGCTGGCCTGCGCGCCCACAAGCTGTTCCATCGCAACGTCGAATACATCGTCCAGGACGGCCAGGTCGTGCTGGTGGACGAACACACCGGCCGTACCATGCCGGGTCGTCGCTTGTCCGAAGGCCTGCACCAGGCCATCGAAGCCAAGGAAAACCTGAACATCCAGGCCGAGAGCCAGACCCTGGCTTCCACCACCTTCCAGAACTACTTCCGCCTGTACAACAAGCTGTCCGGCATGACCGGTACCGCTGACACCGAAGCGTTCGAATTCCACCAGATCTACGGCCTGCAAGTGGTGGTGATTCCACCGAACAAGCCGCTGGCTCGTAAAGACTACAACGACCTGGTGTTCCTGACCGCCGAAGAGAAGTACGCGGCGATCATCAACGACATCAAGGAAGGCATGGCCCAGGGCCGGCCGATCCTGGTGGGTACCGCCACCATCGAGACCTCCGAGCACATGTCCGCCTTGCTCAACAAGGAAGGCATCGAGCACAAGGTCCTCAACGCCAAGTTCCACGAGAAGGAAGCCGAGATCATCGCCCAGGCCGGTCGCCCGGGTGCGCTGACCATCGCCACCAACATGGCCGGTCGTGGTACCGATATCCTGCTGGGCGGCAACTGGGAAGTGGAAGTCGCCAGCCTGGAAAACCCGACCCCCGAGCAGATCGCGCAGATCAAGGCCGATTGGCAGAAGCGTCACCAGCAGGTACTGGAGTCCGGTGGCTTGCAGGTAATCGCTTCCGAGCGTCACGAATCGCGGCGTATCGACAACCAGCTGCGTGGCCGTGCCGGTCGCCAGGGTGACGCCGGTTCCAGCCGCTTCTACCTGTCCCTGGAAGACAGCCTGATGCGCATCTTCGCCTCTGACCGGGTGAAGAACTTCATGAAGGCCCTGGGCATGCAGCCAGGCGAGGCGATCGAGCACCGCATGGTGACCAACGCCATCGAGAAGGCCCAGCGCAAGGTCGAGGGCCGCAACTTCGATATCCGCAAGCAATTGCTCGAGTTCGACGACGTCAACAACGAACAGCGTAAAGTGATCTATCACATGCGTAACAGTTTGTTGGCCGCCGACAACATTGGCGAAACCATCGCCGACTTCCGCCAGGACGTGCTCAACGCCACCGTCAGCGCCCATATCCCGCCGCAGTCGCTGCCGGAACAGTGGGACGTCGCCGGCCTGGAAGCCGCCTTGCAGAGCGATTTCGGCGTGGCATTGCCGATCCAGCAGTGGCTCGACGAAGACGATCACCTGTACGAAGAAACCCTGCGCGAGAAGCTGCTGGCCGAATTGATCGCCGCGTACAACGAGAAAGAAGACCAGGCCGGCGAAGAAGCGCTGCGCTCCTTCGAGAAGCAGATTGTATTGCGCGTACTGGACGACTTGTGGAAAGACCACCTGTCGACCATGGACCACCTGCGTCATGGTATCCATTTGCGCGGTTATGCCCAGAAGAACCCGAAGCAGGAGTACAAGCGCGAGTCCTACACGCTGTTCTCCGAATTGCTCGATTCGATCAAGCGCGATTCGATCCGCGTGCTGTCCCACGTTCAGGTTCGCCGCGAAGACCCGGCCGAAGAAGAAGCTCGCCTGCGCCAGGAAGCCGAAGCCCTGGCTGCGCGCATGCAGTTCGAACACGCCGAAGCCCCGGGCCTGGAAGTGGTCGCCGAAGAGGGTGTCGATGTCGATGTCGCCCTGGCCACCGCGCCGGTGCGCAACGAGCAGAAGCTGGGCCGTAACGAACTGTGCTACTGCGGTTCGGGCAAGAAATACAAGCATTGCCACGGGCAGATCCAATAAACCCGTTTCAACGCTGAACCACCCGCGCCGCGACCGGCTCCTAGCCGTCGCGGCGTTTTGCCATTTGATTCGCCGTTTCGATGAGGACGGCGTCGATATACATCTAATTTAGGAGCGCATTCATGGCTGTTGGTCTTGGTCCGTTGCCAACGTTGCACCCGGTTGCCGGTTTTGAACTCGGTATCGCTTCGGCGGGCATCAAGCGCCCCGGGCGCAAGGACGTCGTGGTCATGCGTTGCGCCGAAGGTTCGACGGTCGCTGGGGTGTTCACCCTCAACGCCTTTTGCGCAGCTCCGGTCATCCTGGCCAAGCAGCGCGTACAGGGGCCGGTGCGTTACTTGCTGACCAACACCGGTAACGCCAACGCCGGCACCGGCGCGCCAGGCCTGGCCGCCGCCGAGCGCACCTGCGCCAAGCTGGCGGAGCTGACCGGCGTCGATGCCAGCCAGGTGCTGCCATATTCCACCGGCGTGATCGGCGAACCGCTGCCGGTCGAGAAGATCGAGGGCGCGCTGCAGGCGGCGCTCGATGACCTGTCGGAAAACAACTGGGCCGCGGCCGCCACCGGCATCATGACCACCGACACCCTGCCCAAGGGCGCGAGTCGTCAGTTCCAGCACGACGGCGTGACCGTCACCGTCACCGGCATCAGCAAAGGCGCCGGCATGATCCGCCCGAACATGGCGACCATGCTCGGCTACATCGCCACCGACGCCAAGGTTTCCCGGCAGGTGCTGCAAGACCTGATGCTCGACGGCGCCAACAAGTCGTTCAACCGCATCACCATCGACGGCGACACCTCCACCAACGACTGCTGCATGCTGATCGCCACCGGCAAGGCCAACCTGCCGGAGATCACCGAGGCCAGTGGGCCGCTGTTCGCCGCCCTGAAGCAGGCAGTGTTCGAAGTGTGCATGGAAGTGGCCCAGGCCATCGTGCGTGACGGCGAAGGCGCGACCAAGTTCGTGACCGTGCAGGTCAATGGTGGTGGCAATCACCAGGAATGCCTGGATGTCGGCTACACCGTGGCCCACTCGCCGCTGATCAAGACCGCGCTGTTCGCCTCTGACCCGAACTGGGGCCGGATCCTCGCCGCCGTTGGCCGTGCCGGCGTGCCGGAGCTGGACGTGAGCAAGATCGACGTGTTCCTCGGTGAAGTCTGTATCGCCAGCCAGGGTGCTCGCGCTGCGACCTATACCGAAGCCCAGGGGGCGGCGGTGATGCAACAGGAAGAGATCACCATCCGTATCGAGCTGGGGCGTGGTGCTTGCAGCGAAACGATCTGGACTACCGACCTGTCCCACGAGTATGTGAAGATCAACGCTGAGTACCGGACTTAATACGCTCGGGTCTGAGTCGCTCCTATCGCGAGCAGGCTCGCTCCCACAGGGGAATTGTTGGGTGACATAGAAAGTGTTCACACCACCAATCTACCTGTGGGAGCGAGCCTGCTCGCGATGGCGCCATTACAGACACCCCAGAACCATAAGAAAGGAATCCACATGAGCCTGCACCTGATCATCGGCGATAAAGATCTATCCTCCTGGTCCATGCGCGGCGCGCTCGCCCTGGCACTGACCGGCGCGAAGTACACCGAAGAGCTGGTCAGGCTCGACCAACCCGACACCCGTGAGAAACTGCTCAAGTATTCGGCCACGGCCAAGGTCCCGTTGCTCAAGACCGAATTTGGCGTGATCGCCGATTCCCTGGCGATTGCCGAATACCTGGCCGAGCAGTTTCCGGATGCCGGTCTCTGGCCCAAGGATGTGGCCGCCCGGGCCCAGGCACGCTCGGCCTGTGCGCAAATGCACAGCGGTTTTTTCGCTATCCGCAGCAACATGCCGTTTGACCTGTTGCGCGATGCGCCATTGTCGCCCGTGCCGGCTGACGTCCAGGCGGAAATCGAGCGGCTGCTGGCGCTGTGGGCCGAATGCCGTGACGCGGCGACCGAAACCGGCCCCTACCTGTTTGGTCGCGTGAGCCTGGCCGATGCGTTTTTTGCCCCTATTGCCGTGCGCTTGCGCACTTATCAGGTGGCCCTGTCGGAGGTCGATGCGGCCTACGTCGAAACCCTTTATCAATGGCCGGCGTTCAAGGCGTGGCAACAGGCTGGCCTGGAGGAAACTGCGCGGTGAAACGAGTTCATGTGGCGGCGGCGGTCATTCGCGATGCCGCCGGCAAAATCCTGATCGCCCGACGGGCCGACACCCAGCACCAGGGCGGCCTGTGGGAATTCCCTGGTGGCAAGGTCGAGGCCGATGAGTCCGTCGAAACCGCCCTGGCCCGTGAACTTCATGAGGAGCTGGGCATTGTCGTCGATGCCGCCCGGCCGTTGATCAAGGTGCGCCACGATTACCCGGACAAACAGGTGTTGCTGGATGTCTGGGAAGTCTCGGCGTTCACCGGCGAGCCCCACGGTGCCGAAGGGCAGCCGTTGGCCTGGGTGACGGCCCGCGACCTGCCGAACCATGAGTTTCCAGCGGCCAATCAGCCGATCGTCGCGGCGGCTCGTTTGCCGGATGAATACCTGATCACCCCTGAAGGCCTGGAGACGCCGGCCTTGCTGCGCGGCATGCAGAAGGCGATCGCTGGCGGGATCAAGTTGGTCCAGCTACGTGCCCCCAACGGCTACGACCCGCAATACCGCGACCTGGCGGTGGATGCGGCGGGGTTGTGCGCCGGCAAGGCCCAACTGATGCTCAAGGGGCCGTTCGAATGGCTGGGGGACTTTCCCTCCGCAGGTTGGCATATCACCGCAGCACAATTGCGCAAGCATGCAGCGGCCGGTCGACCGTTCGGCAAGGATCGCTGGCTGGCGGCCTCCTGTCATAACGCCGAGGAATTGGCTTTGGCGCAGCAGATGGACGTGGATTTCGTGACGCTCTCGCCGGTGCAACCGACCCAGACTCACCCTGATGCCCAGCCGTTGGGATGGGCAGAGGCCGCTCGGTTGATCGACGGTTTCAACAAACCGGTCTATCTGTTGGGTGGGGTAGGGCCTGGCGAACGGCAGAAGGCCTGGGAGGCTGGCGCGCAAGGTGTGGCGGGGATTCGGGCGTTTTGGCCTGAAGCTTGATTCTGTGGTGAATGGGCAGGCCTCATCGCGAGCAGGCTCGCTCCCACAGGGGGAACTCCGCAGAGCCAGTGTGGGAGCGAGCCTGCTCGCGATGGGGCCCTGACAGGCGACTCATTCAGCTCCCAGGCTTGACCGCCGCCTCCCACAACACCTCCGCCACTCCCTGGCGCCGGGCAATCACCCGCGCCGCGACAAACAGCAGGTCCGACAAGCGATTGATATAGGCCAACCCCGGTCCAGCCAATGGCTCCACGGCGTTCAAGTGCTGGCAACGGCGCTCGGCGCTGCGGGCCAGGCTGCGGCAGACGTGGGCCTGGGCTATCAACGTCGAGCCACCGGGCAGGATGAAGTTTTCCAGGGGGCCCAATTCCTCGTTCCACACATCGATCGCCGCTTCCAGCCGCTCGATTTCCGCCGCGTTCAACGCCTGGTACGCCGGCATCGCCAGTTCGCCACCCAAGTCGAACAGTCGATGCTGGCAAGGCCCCAGCACATCGCTGACCTCCTTCAGGCCCGGGTACCGGGCCGTTTCAGCGGCGAGCCCGGCCAGCAACAACCCTAGCTGACTGTTCAGCGTATCCACTTCACCGATGGCCTCGACCCGTGGGTGGTCCTTTGCCACGCGGCGACCATCGCCCAACCCGGTTTCACCTTTGTCGCCGGTGCGGGTGTAAATCTTCGACAGGCGAAAGCCCATGCTCAGCGCTCCAGTTGTTTGTTTTCCTGCGCCACCATCGAGGTGCCCGCCAGGGGCAGGCGCAAGGTGAAGCAGGTGCCTTGGCCCGGCGCCGACTGCACTTCCATCTGGCCCTTGTGGTTATTGGTGATGATGAAGTACGAGACCGACAACCCAAGGCCCGTGCCCTGGCCGATCTCCTTGGTGGTGAAGAATGGCTCGAAGGTGCGCTTGCGCACGTTCTCGCTCATGCCGATGCCGTTGTCCTCGACCTGGATTTCCGCCCACGGCGGATTCAACCGCGTGCGCAGGATAATGCGCCCCGGTTCGCTGTCGTCCTGGCGTTGGTGGATCGCCTGGGCGGCGTTTTTCAGCAGGTTGAGCAGCACCTGTTCCAGCTCGTTGGCGGTGCCGGGCACCGGGCCCAGGTTCGGATCGAACTGACGGATGATCGCCTGGCCCTTGAAGTCGAAGCCGATCGCCAGGTCGAAGTCGTTACCGGCGATTTCCACCGCCTGGTCGATCAGCGCCGGTAGGTCACAGGGCGCCATCTGCCGTGTGCTGCGGCGGCTGAAGCTGAGCATGTGGGTGACGATTTTCGCGGCCCGGGCGCCGGCCTGCTGGATGCCGTCGAGCAACTGCGGGATCTCACGGCTTTCCAGGTAGCGGTTGACCACCGGCAGTTCGATCCCCAGTTGCTCGGCCTGTTCGAGGTTCTTCGGCAATTCCGGCGACAGGCGCCGGCGGATGTTCTGCACGTTGTGCAGGATGGCGCCCAGAGGGTTATTGATCTCATGGGCCATGCCCGCCGCGAGGCCGCCGACCGAGAGCATTTTCTCCGATTGCACCATCATTTCTTCCAGCGACAGGCGTTGGGTGATGTCATCGATGCGGATTACCACGCCCCGCCCGGCGCCGCCCATCAGTGGATAGAACGTCAGGGCGTAATGCCGGGCTTCGTCGTCCTTGGTCCAGGTGACGCGTTCGATCTTGGCCACCGTATGTTGTTCGACAGTCTGCTTGAGCTGGGGCAGGTATGGCTTGAGCGGCTCGAAGGCGAGGAAGATCGGCTGGTTCAGGGCCTCGTCCAGCCGCGTGCCGGAGAGGGCGCTGGCTTCCTGGTTCCATTGGGTGACGTAGAGCTGTTCGTCGAGGGCGATCAGCGCTGACGGCATGGAGTCGATGATGCTGTTGAGGTAATTCTGAAAGCCCGTGAGTTTTTTCTCGA
This sequence comes from Pseudomonas sp. 43mfcvi1.1, assembly GCF_900115935.1. NCBI lineage: Bacteria > Pseudomonadati > Pseudomonadota > Gammaproteobacteria > Pseudomonadales > Pseudomonadaceae > Pseudomonas > Pseudomonas sp. 43mfcvi1.1. The sequence goes on from NZ_UETT01000006.1 coordinate 101,525, forward strand.
TCTTGCTGCGCACCTGGACTTCCAGTTCCAGCTTGCGATTGGTATGGCGGGTTTCTTCCGCCAGGCCCTGGGCCTGGTCGTAGGCGGCCTGGGAGTCGTCTCGCGCGCGCTTGAGTTGCTGCTCGCGGGCTTCGATCCGCGACAACATGGTGTTGAACGCCTCGGCCAGGCTGCCGATCTCATCGTGATTGCCGCGTGCGGCGCGCAGGGAATAGTTCTCCTCGCGAGTGACCTGGCGCGAGAGTTCTTCGAGTTGATGAATCGGCTGGGTGATCAGGCGTTTGATCTGCTGGGCAATGATCAGCCACAGCAATACGCTGAAAATCAGGATGCCGAGGCTGGCGGTCAGGGTGCCGGTGTAGAACGCGGTTGGCAGTTCGCTGCTGGCCACCAGTAACAGATGGCCCGGCAGCGTGCCGGGACGGGGCAGGGTGATGACCTGGTTGCTGCGAAATTCGTTCGCCTGCCAGGCTTGTATGTTGCGGTAATGCTCCGGCAGCTTGAGCTTTTCGCCTTGTTGCAGTTGGGCCAGGCGTTCACCTTGGCCGTCGTACAGCGCCGCCGCCCGGAGCGGTGCGTAGCTGTTGAGCTCATCGAGCAGGCGCTGGGCACTTTGCGGCGATTGCAGGGCGTCGGAGATCAGGCTCGGGTTGGCCACCAGCCGGCCAATGGTCTGCAGGGCCTGGGGCGCCATGCTTTCCTGGGATATGTAGTAGGCGGCGCTGATAAAGGTCAGGTTGGCCACCAACAGGACAGTGGTCAACAACACCAACAGAGCGGCCAGCAGTTTCTGGCCGACCGGGAGGTTTTCAAGGCGCTGGCGCAATGGCATCAGACTCGTCGCTTAGAAGGAACACGAGGGCCAGCGTAGCCGCTGCTCAGTCGCTGGGCAATCCGAGGTTGTGCAAGTGGACAATCAGTCGCTGGCGCAGTTGTTCCAGGTGCGGCACGGTCAACTCGTGGCGTTGGGCGACCTTGCAGGCGTAACCGAGCAGGTAGCTGATTTCGGTGCGACGCCGATTGCTGACGTCCTGGTACATCGATGAGTAGTTGGCGGCGGTGGCCTGGATCACCCGTTCGACTTCCGGCTGCAAGTCTTCGGCCGCCGCGGGCTGGCCGCAACGTTCGAGCAGGTCCGTGAGCTCCGCGCACAGGGTCGCCACTTCGCAGCGGTGTTCCTGCAAGCCGCCGTTCTTGCAGTGGTGCAGCACGGTCAGTGGATTGATTGCACAGTTGAGCGCCAGTTTGCGCCAGAGCCGGGTGAGGATGTCGGCGCTCCATGCGTGGGGAATGCCGGCGGCGGCCAGGTCGTCCAGCCAGAACGGCGCCACTGGATGGGCAGGGTCGCCGAGCCAGGTGTAGCCGTGGCCGGCGAATACCACGCGCCAGTCACCGTCGCGGAACGCGCCTTCGGTGCTGGAGGCGCTGATGCAACGGGCCTGGGGCATACAATTGGCCACTGCGTCCTGGCTGCCGAGGCCATTCTGCAACAGGATCAGTTCCGATTCGTCGCCCAGGCGATGGGCCACCGAGCTCACGGCCGCTTCCGCGTCGTAGGCCTTGCAGGCCAACAGCAGCCGTTTGATCGGCTCCGGGCTGTCCGCCGTTTCACCCGGTATCGGGTAACACTGCGCCTCTCCCTGTTCCACCAGCGTCAGGCCTCCGGCGCTTCGGTACGCCTGCAAGCGGGCGTCATTGCGCAGCACCAGCCGTACCGGCAACCCGGCCCGGGCCAGGCGCGTGGCCCACAATGTGCCGAGACTGCCGGCGCCCAGGACATGCCAGGTGGTGGACATCAGTTTTTTACTCGGATTGGCGCAGGCATCTGAGGGCTCGCAGTGTCGGCAGGAAAAGAGCCGTTATAATGAGCCCGATTTTAACCACAAGCCAAGCGCGCGCCGTTGTCACTGGCGCGCCTTTTTATTTGGAGAACACTACATGCCGTCATTCGACGTGGTATCCGAACTGGACAAACACGAAGTCACCAACGCGGTTGAAAACGCCGTCAAGGAACTCGACCGTCGTTATGACCTCAAGGGTAAGGGCAGTTTCGAGTTCAAGGAAAAGGACCTGACCGTGAACCTGACCGCCGAGGCCGAGTTCCAGCTGGAGGCGATGATCGAAATCCTCAAACTGGCGCTGGTCAAGCGCAAGATCGACGTGCAGTGCCTTGAGGTCAAGGACGCCTACGCCTCGGGCAAGCTGATGAAGCAGGAAGCCGTACTCAAGGAAGGCATCGACAAGGAGCTGGCGAAGAAAATCGTCGCTCACATCAAAGATGCCAAGCTCAAGGTGCAAGCCGCCATCCAGGGCGAGCAGGTGCGCGTTACGGGCAAGAAGCGTGATGACTTGCAGGAAGCCATCGCGGCACTGCGCGGCAAGGAATTCGGCATGCCACTGCAGTTCAATAACTTCCGCGATTGACCCACATTTGTTGTGTATAGGCGTGGCGAGGGGATTTATCCCCGCTGGGCTGCGTAGCAGCCCCAGAACAGTCACCTCAATTTGCCTGATCCAACGAGTTGTCTGGTTTCAGGGCTGCTTCGCAGCCCGGCGGGGATAAATCCCCTCGCCACAATGTGTTTCGATTGTTCTTTTTCGCGGTAACAGGAATAAGGAGAGGTAGATGGACTTGAACGCTGAAGTGGATAACCTGGTCAAGGCTTCCCAGACCTGGATCCCCATGATCATGGAATATGGCAGCCGTGTGCTGCTGGCGGTCATCACCCTGGCCATCGGCTGGTGGTTGATCAACAAGGTGACGCAGAAACTGGGTGCGTTGCTGGCTTTGCGTAACGCCGACCTGGCACTGCAAGGGTTTATCAGTACCCTGGCCAACATCATCCTGAAGATATTGCTGATCGTCAGTGTCGCCTCGATGATCGGTGTGGAAACCACTTCGTTCGTCGCGGCCATTGGTGCGGCCGGCCTGGCGATTGGCCTGGCCTTGCAAGGCAGCCTGGCGAACTTCGCCGGCGGCGTGCTGATCCTGCTGTTCCGCCCGTTCCGTATCGGTGACTGGATCGAAGCCCAGGGTGTGGCCGGTACGGTCGACAGCATCCAGATCTTCCATACGGTATTGCGTACCGGTGACAACAAGACCGTCATTGTGCCGAACGGCAATCTGTCGAACGGCATCATCACCAACACCAATCGCCAGCCGACCCGCAAGGTCGTGTTCGATGTAGGCGTGGATTACCAGGCCGACTTGCAAAAGGCCCGGGAGGTGTTGCTGGAATTGGCCAAGGATGAGCGCGTGCTGACTGATCCGGCACCTGAAGCGGTGATTTCCACCTTGGGTGACAGTTCCATCACGGTGTCGCTGCGCATTTGGGTCAAGACCGCGGACTACTGGAACGTAATGTTCATGCTCAATGAACAGGCGCGAGATCGTTTGAAGGATGCGGGGATTGATATTCCGTTTCCACAACGAGTGATTCGGGTAGTTCAGGAATCGACCTCGGCGTAATGTTCGAAGGGTTGTTGTTTGACCTTTAGGTCAGGCCTTGCGTAAAAAGTTGATCCAATAAAAAAGGCCCATCCGAAGATGGGCCTTTTTTTGATTACCGCAAACTGACTTTCGGCAATTACAGAACCGAAATCGGGTAGTCGACGATCAGGCGGAACTCTTTGACGTCGCCTTCACCTTCGTCAGCGTTAGCGTAGTGCCAGGCTTGACGAACACGGAAGGAAAGATCTTTGGCCGGGCCAGACTGAACAACGTACTTGGCTTCGAAGTTGGTTTCGTTGTGCTTGCCATCGGAACCGTACAGAGGGTTGCCCAGGCTATCACGATACGCGCTGTTGGCAGACAGGTTGGTGCCGTCGATGTCCCAGCCTTTTACGTAACGGGTCATGAAGCTCAGACCTGGAACGCCGTACTCAGCCATTTTCAGGTCGTAACGGATCTGGGCAGATTTCTCGCCTGGGCCGTTGAAGTCAGAGTACTGGATGGAGTTGGCGAGGAAGATCGAGTCGCCGCCGCGGTTGTTAGTACCCACACCGATGTAGTCGAACGGAGTGTCGCCGTTGATTTTCTGGAAGGCAACGGTGATGGTGTGTGCCTTCAAGAACGAGAAAGCAGCTGCCAGAGAGTACGCGGTGTTGCTGATGTCGCCGGCCTTGGAGCTACCGGTGTCAGTAGTGCGGTAGATGTTACCGTCCAGGTTCAGCGACTGATCGCCACCCATTGGGATGGTGTAGTTCAGGTTGCCGTAGTACTGGTTCCAGATGTCTTCCAGTTGGGCGCCGTAGATCGATGCGCTCAGGTTGTCGCTGAAGGCATATTTGCCGCCAGCGTAGTCGATAGTGTTGGCTTCTACGCCAGCATAGGTTGCGAACAGGCCGCCATTACGGGCGTTGCGATCCTGGCTGGTACCCGAGTAGAAGTGACCGGCTTCGAGGTCCAGGTCTTTGACTTCGCTGCTCTGCAGTTGGAAACCGCTGGCAGTTTGAGGCAAGACGCGGGAGCCACCTACAGCGAACACTGGAGCAGTGCTTGGCTGTTGGTCGCCGATTTTCAGCTCGGTTTTAGAGACGCGGAACTTGATGGCTGCGCCAGCTTTGCCTTGGCTGTCGTTGACGTCGCCATCGGCATCGCGGCTCATGTTACCAGTGCCGCCAGTGCCGTCGCCGCCGTCCAGCTTGAGTGCCAGGTAGCCGAACGCATCAACGCCGACGCCTACAGTACCTTGGGTGTAACCGGAGTTGAAGTTACCCCAGATGCCTTGGGTCCAGTCTTTCTGGTCAGTAGCACCGTCTTTCCGGTCACGGTTGAAGTAGTAGTTGCGCAGCAACAGTTTAGCGCTGGCGTCTTCAACAAAACCTTTGGCTTCAGCCTGGTCACTTACGAAAGGTGCGGCCGAGGCCATTTGAGTACTGGCTGCTGCTGCAACGGCCAGTGCGATCATGCTCCACTTCATCACGCGCATCGTGATTTGCTCCTTTGGTTTTAGAAGAGTACTGCCGTCCCACCTGTTTTATTATCTGGGCGGCTCTTTCTTTTTGTGTCGGCGCAAACTTATATCACGCCGACCCTATTGGCGATACTTGCCCATGTAACCTTTCAGCTTCTTTACGACCATGTCGCCAATGGCTCGATCCATGTCGCATTTCAGCTGATCCGACGCAACCGTATTCACAACTTTAATGTTGTTTTTCTTTTCCGGCATCGGTGTAAAGAGTCCGTCATTACCGCGCTTGAAGCTCCTGAGGGCAGCCTTGCCACTTTAATTTGTATGTCTGGAAGGTCTCGCTTCCGGCGAGGCCTTTCAGGCGATATGGGGATGAATGCAACAAGCATGCTCAAACCCGAATTTCGTTTACATTTTTTTCACATTTTACCGCTTGTCGTGGTGAAACCTCATGAAACCGGGCTCCAAAGGCCTTGTTTTAAATAGGGTTGACTGCTGTGCGGCTCTCGTGTTTGGCATCGACAAACGCCGCGAGACAACCCAAAACGTTACCGGTTCACCCTACCCAGTGAGTAAATCACGGATACTTTGTGCACTGAGCGTAGACGCACTGTGCTGTTTTGGTGCAAAAAATTTTCAAGCTGTACGAAAATCATACAGAGTCGCTGCTTTGTCTCAGCCCTGGCACGGTCCTGTCAGGATCGGGTCTCACCGCTTGCGCTGTGTTGGTGCGCCCGCTTGCACAGGTTGATGCCAGTGTGTTGAAAAAAATCATTCGAAGGACGCCATCGGGACGCTACGCAGTGATCGATCCGATGTTCGGGGTTATGCTGTTAGCCTGTGTCCGATGCAGGCCTGCGGGTCGTTGCGCCGGGCAGAATCAATAACGAGGAGTACGCGCGGTGTTTGCCTTAGATCCACGACTGCAACAAGACACATTGCCCATCGGCGATTTCCCGTTGTGCCGGTTGCTCTTGTCCAATGACTCCAACTACCCGTGGTTCATCCTCGTACCGCGGCGAGAAAATATCAGTGAATTGTTTCAATTGGATGACGCCGATCAATTGCAGTTGTGGAAAGAAACCACGGCATTGGCCGAAACCCTCAAGGATTCGTTCGATGCCGACAAGATGAACGTTGCAACCTTGGGTAACGTTGTCAGTCAATTGCATATGCATGTCATCGTGCGCAAGCGTGATGATGCCGCCTGGCCTGCGCCGGTCTGGGGCAAGCACCCGGCCCAGCCTTATAATGAAGAGCAGGTGATTGCCATTCGTGAGCGCTTGCGCGTGGCCCTGGCCGATGATTTCAAGTTTCTGGAGGGCTGAACCATGAACCTCGAAGAACGAGTAACCGATCTGGAAAGCCGCCTGGCCTTTCAGGATGACACCATCCAGGCGTTGAATGACGTGCTGGTGGAGCAACAGCGAATTGTCGAGCGTTTGCAGCTGCAAATGGCGGCGTTGCTCAAGCGTCAGGAAGAAATGGCCGGGCAGTTCGAGTCTTTCGAAGAAGAGGCGCCGCCCCCTCATTACTGACCTGGCCGATTGGCAGGCAATAAAAAACCGCGAGCAGCCAGGCTGCATCGCGGTTTTTTTACGCTTGGATCAGCGGCGCGGCAGCGCGGCGATCACATCTTCGGCCTGCAGGCCCTTGTCACGGTTCATGACGGAGAACTCCACGCGCTGGCCTTCCACCAGGACGCGATGGCCTTCGCCACGAATGGCCCGGAAATGCACGAAAATGTCATCGCCGGAGTCGCGGGAGATGAAGCCGAACCCTTTGGAGGTGTTGAACCACTTCACCGTACCGGTATCGCGGTTGGACATGTCGTAGTTCTGCGCTGCGGCGGCCGGCGAGGACTTCTTGTAGAAGCTGACGGCCAGGTGCAGTGCCACGGCGAGCAGTGCTGCGCCCAGGCTGAACAGAATGGCCGGTTGACCGCCGATTTCCGGCATAGGCGCCAGCAGGGCCAGGGTTTGCAGGGCAACGGCCAGCACCAGCAGGGCGCTGACCAGGTTTTGCAGTTGATGACGTGGACCTTTGTTCCAGTAAGGGATAACCGGTGCGAGGGTCAGGTTGAGCAGGCCGAAGAAGGCCAGGTACAGTGCGTCGGGGTGTTGCAGGTAAGGTGTGGCTTCGGAACCCAGGCTAGGGATGAAGGACAGCAGCAGGGCAGCTGCGCCCATTAGCAAGTGGACGATTTTCAACATTTTGATTGGCTCACGGTTAAGACAGATCACAAGGAAGAGCTGGTCGGGGGCGGTTCGCTTCGAAACAATGAGAGGCGTTGGACACGTACCCGAATCAGCCTATGCGCTACGCCCGGGAAAATAAGCGTAGCGACACACTGCCTATTTAACAGCAAAGCCCCGGCCTTCTCAAACTCGTTACGGGCGCGTACCGCGCTGTTCGTCGGCCAGGAAAGACTGCAGGTGCTTGAAGGTGTCAGGCAAACGGCGTTGAATTCCCCGGGGGGGCGGAACCGCCCGCTGTCCCTGCTTGTCGGTTCAGGAGGGCTGGCGATCTGTCGCAGGCCGTAGGCGGCCAAAACCACTAGAGTTTGGGGCGTTGTCGAATTCATCACCGTCAGGAGATCAACCAACATGGCAATTGATATCGGTATCAGTGAAGAAGACCGCAAATCCATCGTCGACGGGCTTTCGCGCCTGCTGTCGGACACCTATGTGCTGTATCTCAAGACCCACAATTTCCACTGGAACGTCACGGGGCCGATGTTTCGGACGCTGCACCTGATGTTCGAGGAGCAATACAACGAGCTGGCCCTGGCGGTGGACCTGATCGCCGAGCGAATCCGCGCCCTGGGCTTTCCGGCCCCGGGTGCCTACTCGGTGTACGCGCGCTTGTCTTCCATCAAGGAAGAGGAAGGCGTGCCTGGCGCCGAAGACATGATCCGGCAACTGGTCGAGGGCCAGGAAGCGGTGACGCGTACGGCCCGCGGCATCTTTCCTTTATTGGACAAGGTCAGTGATGAGCCCACCGCCGACCTGCTGACCCAGCGCATGCAGGTTCACGAAAAGACCGCGTGGATGTTGCGCGCGCTGCTGGAGGGCTAATAAACCCCAGGCAGGTGATGACGCGGTGTGGGCAGTATTCCCTGCCCGTGGCGTGTAGGACGGCGTAATTCGTCGCCTGCCTGCTGTTGGCTTGTCCTACGTCCATGGTCATAAAGTCGTCTGGAACTGGCCATGCCGTTGAGCTTCCATAGAGCCACAGATGGTTGTCCCAACTGAAAGGCTCGTATGGCAAAGGAGTGTCAACGGTATGATTCAAGGAAAAGAACCGGGGGAGGGGGTGCATGGACGATTTCAGTCCATCAGCGTCGATCCATTCGTCAGGGGATTCGATATGCAGTTGGCCCGTCCCCTGGCCCGATCCATTCGTCTGAACGGGTTCGCCACCTGTCTGCGGCTGGAGCAGGTCTATTGGGATATCCTCGGCGACATGGCCCAGCTCAACAGCTGTTCCATCAGTGCGTTGCTGTCCCATGTGGACAGGGAGGTGCACCTGCGCCATGGCGGCGTGCGCAATTTCAGCGCGCTGGTGCGTGTGGTTTGCGTGGTGCACAGTTTGAAGGACACCGCGTTGGAGGTCGCGGGCAATCATTGACGGGGTACCTGCCCGGTTGATGGCTGGGCCGGACCGCAAACGGCCTGTGCGCTTACGGCTGCACAGGCCGCATTTAATGGATATAATCCCGCTCTTTGCCGCAAAGCCCAGCCTTTGCGCGAGTAACCTGATCGCCGAGACAACCCCATGCCGATGTACGACTATCAATGTGCTTCCTGTGGTCATCAGATGGAAGCCATTCAAAAGATCAGCGCGGCACCGCTGGTCGACTGCCCTGCCTGCCAGGCGCCGGAACTGAAAAAGATGCTGTCCATGCCTGGTTTCCGCCTCGGTGGCACGGGCTGGTACGAAACCGACTTCAAGACCGGCGCCAAGAAAAACCTGGCCGGTGGCGACAAAGCTGATTGAGTTGAACACGCGCGAGTTCTTGCACGGGCAGGGCCTCCAACCGAATTTCGAATTACGAGAAGTGAAACCACTACCATGATGCGCAGCCATTATTGCGGCCAACTGAACGAAAGCCTGGAAGGTCAGGAAGTTACTCTTTGCGGATGGGTCCATCGTCGCCGTGACCATGGCGGGGTGATTTTCCTCGATATCCGTGATCGTGAAGGCCTGGCCCAGGTGGTGTTCGATCCGGATCGCGCTGAAACCTTCGCCGTCGCCGACCGCGTGCGCAGCGAATACGTGGTCAAGATCACCGGCAAGGTGCGCCTGCGCCCGGCCGGCGCCAGCAACGCCAACATGGCGTCTGGCATGATCGAAGTGCTGGGCTACGAGCTGGAAGTGCTCAACGAAGCGGAAACCCCGCCGTTCCCACTCAACGAATACTCCGACGTGGGCGAAGAAACCCGCCTGCGCTACCGCTTCATCGACCTGCGTCGTCCGGAAATGGCCGAGAAGCTGCGTCTGCGTTCGCGCATGACCACCAGCATCCGCCGTTACCTGGACGAGAACGGCTTCCTCGACGTCGAGACGCCGATCCTGACCCGCGCCACGCCGGAAGGCGCCCGCGACTACCTGGTGCCGAGCCGTACCCACCCCGGCAGCTTCTTTGCCTTGCCGCAATCGCCACAGCTGTTCAAGCAACTGCTGATGGTGGCCGGGTTCGATCGCTACTACCAGATCGCCAAGTGCTTCCGCGACGAGGACCTGCGTGCCGACCGTCAGCCTGAGTTCACTCAGATCGACATCGAGACCAGCTTCCTCGACGAAAAAGACATCATGGGCCTGACCGAAGGCATGATCCGCAACCTGTTCAAGGAAGTGCTGGGCCTGGAATTCGGCGAGTTCCCGCACATGACCTTCGAAGAGGCCATGCGCCGCTACGGTTCCGACAAGCCGGACCTGCGTAACCCGCTGGAACTGGTGGACGTGGCCGATCAGCTCAAGGACGTCGAGTTCAAGGTGTTCAGCGGCCCGGCCAACGACCCGAAATGCCGTATCGCGGCCCTGCGTGTTCCAGGCGGCGCCAGCATGCCGCGCAAGCAGATCGACGACTACACCAAGTTCGTCGGCATCTACGGTGCCAAGGGCCTGGCGTACATCAAGGTCAACGAGCGCGCCGCCGGTGTGGATGGCCTGCAATCGCCAATCGTGAAGAACATCCCTGAAGCCAACCTCAATGTGATCCTCGATCGTGTGGGTGCGGTTGACGGTGACATCGTGTTCTTCGGTGCCGACAAGGCCAAGATCGTCAGCGAAGCCCTGGGCGCGCTGCGTATCAAGCTGGGTCACGACCTGAAGCTGCTGACCTGCGAGTGGGCGCCGATGTGGGTCGTTGACTTCCCGATGTTCGAAGAAAACGACGACGGCAGCTTCTCCGCGCTGCACCACCCGTTCACCGCGCCGAAGTGCTCGCCGCAAGAGTTGGAGGCCAACCCGGCTACCGCTCTGTCGCGCGCCTACGACATGGTCCTGAACGGCACTGAGTTGGGTGGCGGTTCGATCCGCATCCATCGCAAGGAAATGCAACAGGCAGTGTTCCGCCTGCTGGGCATCAGCGAAGCCGAGCAGGAAGAGAAGTTCGGCTTCCTGCTCGATGCGCTGAAGTACGGTGCGCCGCCCCACGGTGGCCTGGCCTTCGGCCTGGACCGCCTGGTGATGCTGATGACCGGCGCCCAGTCGATCCGTGAAGTGATCGCATTCCCGAAAACCCAGAGCGCGGCCGATGTCATGACCCAGGCGCCGGGTGTAGTGGATGCCAAGGCGCTGCGCGAGTTGCACATCCGTCTGCGCGAACAGCCAAAGGCTGAGTAAGGCTGGCACCTGAGAGGGCGCATCTTCGGATGCGCCTTTTCATTGGGGTCGATATTTCTGATTGTCGGCCACTGCGTACGCGCAGGGGCGGGCAATGTTCCAAAGAGAAACCGGAGCGAGTTATGGCAGGTCATTCCAAGTGGGCGAATATCAAGCACCGCAAAGAACGTCAGGATGCCAAGAGAGGCAAGATCTTCACCAAGTGGATCCGTGAGCTGACGGTCGCGGCCCGCCAGGGTGGCGGCGATCCGGGTTCCAACCCGCGCTTGCGCCTGGCCCTGGACAAGGCGCTGGGTGCGAACATGAGCCGCGATATCATCGACCGTGCGATCGCCCGTGGCGCCGGTGCGACCGAGGCCGACAACGTTGAAGAGCTGACCTACGAAGGTTATGGTCCGGGCGGCGTGGCGGTGATGGTCGAATGCATGACCGACAACCGCAACCGTACCGCTGCCGCCGTGCGTCACGCCTTCAGCAAATGCGGCGGCAACCTGGGTACCGATGGCTCGGTGGCCTATCTGTTCGAGCGCAAGGGGCAGATCAGCTTCGCGCCGGGCCTCGACGAAGATGCCCTGACGGAGGCGGCCCTGGAGGCCGACGCCGATGATGTGGTCAGCCATGAAGACGGTTCGTTCGACGTGTTCACTTCGTTCGCCAGCTTCTACGCCGTGCGTAATGCCCTGGAAGCGGCTGGGTTCAAGCCGGCCGATGCGGAAATCGTCATGCAACCGACCACCAGCGCCGAGCTGGACCTGGAAGGTGCCGAGAAGGTGCTCAAGCTGATCGATATGCTTGAAGACCTTGACGATGTGCAGAACGTTTATTCCAACGCCGATATTCCGGAGTCGGTGGCTGAACAGCTTGGCTGATATTGTTGTGTGCAACGGGTTCTATCCAAATGCATGATTGCCAGGGTGGGAGCGGGCTTGCTCGCGAATGCGGTGCATCAGTCGATATTCATGTCGGATGTGACGCCCTCTTCGCGAGCAAGCCCGCTCCCACATGTCCAGGTAACTCCCTCTTCAAACCGCAGGCGCTATGACTTTAATCCTTGGCATCGACCCCGGTTCGCGCATCACCGGCTACGGCGTGGTTCGCGACACCGGGCGCGGCTGCGTGTATGTGGCGTCTGGCTGCATCCGCACCGGTGCGGGTGAGCTGCACGAGCGCTTGCAGATTGTTTATCGCGGCGTGCGTGAAGTCATCCAGACCTACGGCCCAGTCACCATGGGCATCGAAAAGGTCTTCATGGCGCGCAACGCCGACTCGGCCTTGAAGCTGGGACAGGCCCGTGGCGCGGCAATCGTGGCCGGTGCCGAGGAGGCCCTGGAGATCGCCGAATACACCGCGACCCAGGTCAAGCAGGCGGTTGTTGGCACAGGGGCGGCGAACAAGGAGCAGGTGCAGATGATGGTGATGCACCTGTTGAAGCTGGTCAGCAAGCCGCAGATCGATGCCTCCGATGCCCTGGCCATCGCCATTTGCCATGCCCATACCCGTTCCAGTCTGTTGCCTCACGGCCTGGGAGCCGCACGCAGTCGTGGCGGGCGCCTGCGTCTCTGATAGCATCAGCGCTTCATTCATGAACCCGAGTAAGTTGCGCCTGTGTCGTCGGCCTTTATGCTCGTGTTGATATTCGCCAGCCTGCGGGCTGGCCAACACCCAAGGATCTGAAACGTGATTGGACGCTTGCGCGGCACCCTGGCTGAAAAACAGCCGCCGCACCTGATTCTGGATGTAAACGGCCTGGGCTATGAGCTTGAAGTGCCCATGACCACGCTGTATCGCTTACCGTCGGTCGGCGAGCCACTGACCCTGCACACCCATTTGGTCGTGCGCGAGGATGCGCAGTTACTCTATGGCTTCGTCGGCAAGCGCGAGCGGGATTTCTTCCGCGAACTGATCCGTCTCAACGGCGTCGGCCCGAAATTGGCCCTGGCCTTGATGTCGAGCCTGGAAGTCGACGAGCTGGTGCGGTGCGTGCAGTCCCAGGACACCTCGGCCCTGACCAAGGTGCCGGGTGTGGGCAAGAAAACCGCCGAGCGCCTGCTGGTCGAACTCAAGGACCGTTTCAAGGCCTGGGAAGCCGTGCCGGCGATGTTCGCCCTGGTGCCGAACCAGCCGGACGCGCCTGTGCCTGCGGTCAGCGCCGAAAACGATGCGGTCACCGCACTGATCTCCCTGGGCTACAAGCCGCAGGAAGCCAGCAAGGCGATTTCCGCCATCAAGGAAAAAGGCCTGAGTACGGAAGACATGATTCGTCGTGCCCTGAAGGGAATGATTTAAGTGATTGAAGCTGACCGTCTGATCGCCGCCACGGGCGCCCCCCGTGACCGCGAGGAAATCCAGGACCGCGCGATTCGTCCTGTCAGCCTGGCCGACTACATCGGTCAACCGACTGTGCGCGAACAGATGGAGCTGTTCATCCAGGCGGCCCGGGGGCGCAGCGAGTCCCTGGATCACACCTTGATCTTCGGCCCGCCGGGCCTGGGCAAGACCACCCTGGCCAACATCATTGCCCAGGAAATGGGGGTGTCGATCAAGAGCACGTCCGGGCCGGTCCTTGAACGGCCGGGTGACCTGGCGGCGCTGCTGACCAATCTCGAACCCCATGACGTGCTGTTCATCGACGAAATCCATCGGCTGTCGCCCATCGTCGAGGAAGTGCTGTACCCGGCAATGGAAGATTTCCAGCTCGACATCATGATTGGCGAGGGGCCGGCCGCGCGCTCCATCAAGCTCGACCTGCCGCCTTTCACCCTGGTGGGCGCCACCACCCGTGCCGGCATGCTGACCAATCCGCTGCGCGACCGTTTCGGTATCGTCCAGCGCCTGGAGTTCTACAGCAACGCCGACCTGGCGACGATTGTCAGCCGCTCGGCGGGTATCCTCGGGCTGCCGCTGGACCCGGACGGTGCCTATGAAATCGCCCGGCGTGCCCGGGGAACGCCGCGGATCGCCAACCGGCTGCTGCGTCGGGTCCGGGATTTTGCCGAAGTCCGGGCCAAGGGCCACATCACCAAGCCGATTGCCGACCTGGCGCTGAACCTGCTGGACATCGACGAGCGTGGCTTCGATCACCAGGACCGGCGCCTGCTGCTGACCATGATCGAGAAGTTCGACGGTGGCCCGGTGGGCGTGGACAGCCTGGCGGCGGCCATCAGCGAAGAGCGCCACACCATTGAAGATGTGCTGGAGCCGTACCTGATCCAGCAGGGCTACATCATGCGTACCCCTCGTGGGCGCGTGGTGACCCGTCATGCTTATCTGCATTTTGGCTTAAACATCCCGACACGAATGGGTGAGATGCCGGTGGTAGACGAATTCCTCGATGCCGTGGACGATTGAACGAGCTCTGTACGCCGACTTTTTTCCGGTTCGTGCTGTCCCAGACGACGCCTGGAGCGTCAATGCGTTCGAGAATGAAAAAACAGTTGCCTGGCCGATTGGCAACCTGAGGAGTAAGCACTAGAGTATGCGCGCGCAAAACGGGCTGGAGTCGTTCGCACATCGCTGTCGCGTTTATTACGAGGACACCGATGCTGGCGGCATCGTCTACTACGTCAATTACCTCAAGTTTATGGAACGGGCTCGAACCGAACGGCTGCGGGAACTGGGTTTCGCCCAATCCGCGCTGGCAGGGGAGGACCTGTTATTCGTCGTGCATTCCAGCGAAGCGCGCTACCACGCGCCGGCGCGACTGGACGACGAACTGGTGGTAAGTGCCGATGTCATCGAATTGAACCGTGTCAGCCTGCGCTTCAAGCAGCAGGTCAGGCGGGCTACGGATAACGTGCTGCTCTGTGAAGGGCAGTTTTTGGTGGCCTGTGTGCGCACCCATAGTTTGAAACCCCGGGCCATTCCCGAAGCTCTACGTGCGGCCTTTGCCGGCGTGAGCGGCGCGGGTACACACTCAGAGCAGGAGATAAAGCGTGGAAGCTAACGTCGTCGACCATTCCTCCATGTGGAGCCTGGTCAGCAATGCCAGCGTCGTGGTGCAACTGGTAATGCTGACCCTGGTAGCCGCATCGGTGACCTCATGGATCATGATCTTTCAGCGCAGCAACATGCTGCGCGCCGGTCGCCGTGCCCTGGAGAGCTTCGAAGAGCGCTTCTGGTCCGGTATCGACCTGTCCAAGCTCTATCGCCAGGCCGGTAGCAACCCGGACCCGGATTCGGGTGTGGAGCAGATCTTTCGTGCCGGCTTCAAGGAGTTCTCCCGCCTGCGCCAGCAGCCGGGCGTCGATCCTGAAGCGGTGATGGAAGGCGTGGCCCGTGCCATGCGCGTGGCCATTTCCCGCGAAGAAGAAAAGCTCGAGCAGGGCCTGTCGTTCCTCGCCACCGTCGGTTCGGTCAGCCCGTACATCGGTCTGTTCGGTACCGTGTGGGGGATCATGAACTCCTTCCGTGGCCTGGCCTCCGCCCAGCAAGCGACCCTGGCCACCGTGGCCCCGGGCATCGCCGAGGCACTGATCGCCACCGCCATCGGCCTGTTCGCGGCCATCCCGGCCGTTATCGCCTACAACCGCTTCGCTGCCCGCAGCGAAATGCTGACCGGCCGTTACTACACCTTCGCCGATGAATTCCAGGCGATCCTGCACCGCAAAGTGCACACCAGCGAAGAATAAGCAGGTATTTCCCAATGGCTTTAATCGCTCGAGCCCGAAAAAAGCGCAAGCCGGTTGCCGAGATGAACGTGGTGCCCTACATCGACGTGATGTTGGTGCTGCTGGTCATCTTCATGGTGACCGCGCCGATGCTCAATCAGGGCGTGAAGGTCGATCTGCCCAAGGTTTCCAGCGAAGCCTTGCCGCAGGACAACAACACCCAGGTACTGACCATTTCGATCAAGGCTGACAAGACCTACTACTGGAACCTTGGCAGCGAAGTCGATACCGAGAAGCAGCAGGACCGCGCCATGACCTTGCCGCAGATGACTGATGCGGTGACCAAGATCATTCGTGTCGGCAACGATGCCGGCAAGCGCACCCAGGTTTTCATTCGCGGCGACAAGACCGTCGACTACGGTGCGGTGATGGGCGCCATGGGCGGTTTGCAGAAAGCCGGGGTCGGTAACGTTGGCTTGATCACTGAGGCGCCCTGATGCAGCAACAGCGAGAGCCGTCCGCCTCGGAAAGCTACTTCTGGCCCAGTGTCCTGGCAATCGGCCTGCATGTGCTGGTGTTCGGCATGCTGTTCGTCAGTTTTGCCATGACTCCGGAGCTGCCGCCGGCCAAGCCGATCGTGCAGGCGACGTTGTACCAGCTCAAATCGAAAAGCCAGGCTACGACCCAGACGAACCAGAAGCTTGCGGGTGAGGCGAAGAAGTCCGCCGCGCGCCAGACTGAAGTCGAGCAGATGGAACAGAAGAAGGTCGAGCAGGAAGCGATAAAGGCAGCGGAACAAAAGAAAGAGGAAGCGGCTCAAAAGGCCGAGGAAGCCAAGAAGGCCGATGAGGCGAAGAAAGCGGAAGAGGCGAAAAAGGCTGACGAAGCCAAGAAAGCCGATGACGCCAAGAAAGCCGCCGAGGCGAAAAAGGCAGAAGAGAAACAATTGGCTGATATAGCCAAGAAGAAAGCCGAAGAAGAAGCCAAGAAAGCCGCTGAAGAAGAGGCCAAGAAAGCGGCCGCTGAAGAAGCGAAGAAAAAGATCGTCGAGGACGCGAAGAAAAAAGCGGCCGAAGACGCCAAGAAGAAAGCTGAAGCCGAAGAGGCGAAAAAGAAAGTCGCCGAAGACGCGAAGAAGAAAGCCGCCGCCGACGCCGCCAAGAAAAAGGCCCAGGACGCAGCGCGTAAATCCGCCGAAGACAAAAAGGCCCAGGCCTTGGCAGATTTGCTTTCCGACACGCCAGAGCGCCAGCAGGCATTGGCTGACGAGCAGGGCGATGAAGTCGCCGGCAGTTTCGATGATTTGATTCGCGCACGAGCGGCAGAAGGCTGGGCTCGTCCACCTTCGGCGCGCAAAGGCATGACGGTAGTATTGCAAATCGGCATGTTGCCCGACGGTACGGTTACCTCGGTCAGCGTCGCCAAGTCCAGTGGTGACGGTCCGTTCGACGCTTCGGCGGTCGCAGCGGTCAAGAACATTGGGCGATTGACGGAAATGCAAGGAATGAAACCGAGCGACTTCGCTCCCTATCGTTCATTCAAGATGACATTCACACCTGAGGATCTAGCCTTGTGAGAAACCTTCTTCGAGGAATGCTTGTCGTTATCTGCTGCCTGGCAGGGATAGCGGTAGCAGAGGAAAAGAACATCCTGGTCACCAGCGGCAGCGACCGGGCGACCCCGATCGCCGTCGTACCGTTCGGCTGGCAGGGCGGTAGCGTCCTGCCGGACGACATGGCGGAGATCATCGGCAACGACCTGCGCAACTCGGGTTACTACGCGCCGATCCCCAAACAGAACATGATCAGCCTGCCGACCCAGGCCAGCGAAGTCATCTACCGTGACTGGAAGGCCCTGGGCGCCCAGTACATCATGGTCGGCAGCATCGTTCCGGCCGGCGGTCGCCTGCAGGTGCAGTACGCCCTGTTCAACGTCGCCACCGAGCAGCAAGTGCTGACCGGCAGCGTGTCGGGCAGCGTCGATCAGTTGCGCGACATGGCGCACTACATCTCCGACCAGTCGTTCGAGAAACTCACCGGCATCAAGGGCGCATTCTCTACCCGCATGCTCTACGTGACGGCCGAGCGCTTCTCCGAGAACAACACCCGCTACACCCTGCAGCGCTCCGACTATGACGGCGCCCGTGCGGTGACCCTGCTTCAATCGCGCGAGCCGATCCTGTCGCCGCGTTTCGCTCCAGATGGCAAGCGCATCGCCTATGTCTCGTTCGAGCAGAAGCGTCCACGTATCTTCATGCAGCACATCGACACCGGTCGCCGCGAGCAGATCACCAACTTCGAAGGCCTGAACGGCGCGCCAGCCTGGTCGCCGGACGGCTCGCGCCTGGCGTTCGTGCTGTCCAAGGACGGTAACCCGGACGTCTACGTGATGAATCTGGCTTCGCGTTCGATCTCCCGCGTCACCAATGGCCCAGGCATCAACACCGAACCGTTCTGGGGCAAGGATGGCTCGACCATCTACTTTACCTCCGACCGTGGCGGCAAGCCGCAGATCTACAAGACCAGTGCTGGTGGTGGCGGTGCCGAACGCGTGACGTTCGTGGGTAACTACAACGCCAACCCTAAACTGTCGGCGGACGAAAAGACTCTGGTGATGATCCATCGCCAGGACGGTTTCACTAATTTCAAGGTGGCGGCCCAGGATTTGCAGCGCGGAAGTGTAAAAATCCTCACTGATAGCACTCTGGACGAGTCACCTACTGTTGCGCCCAACGGCACCATGGTAATCTACGCCACCCGCCAGCAGGGCCGGGGAGTCTTGATGCTCGTGTCCATTAATGGACGCGTGAGGCTCCCGCTTCCTACCGCTCAAGGCGAAGTCAGAGAACCGTCCTGGTCCCCTTACCTGAACTGACGCGGCGCTATACGTTTTACTTAACACACTGGGGTTCATTAGGAGTTTCACGATGGAAATGCTGAAGTTTGGTAAATTTGCTGCGCTGGCTCTGGCCATGGCTGTAGCTGTAGGTTGCTCGTCCAAAGGCGGCGACAATGCCGGTGAAGGCGCTGTTGATCCAAACGCTGGTTACGGCGCTAACACTGGTGCAGTTGACGGCTCCCTGAGCGAAGAAGCTGCTCTGCGCGCAATCACCACCTTCTACTTCGAATACGACAGCTCGGACCTGAAGCCAGAAGCCATGCGCGCTCTGGACGTTCACGCCAAGGACCTGAAAGCAAACGGCGCTCGCGTTGTTCTGGAAGGCAACACCGACGAACGTGGTACTCGTGAGTACAACATGGCACTGGGCGAGCGTCGTGCGAAAGCCGTTCAACGCTACCTGGTACTGCAAGGTGTTTCCCCAGCTCAGCTGGAACTGGTTTCCTACGGCGAAGAGCGTCCAGTTGCTACCGGCAACGACGAGCAGTCCTGGGCTCAAAACCGTCGCGTCGAACTGCGTAAGTAATTCGTCATGCGAACGTGCCGTCGTGCTGTAACTGTTCTGGCTCTCAGCCTCGCGCCGCTTGCGGCGTGGGCTGCGGTTCCTGTGGTCGATAACGATGCCGGCTATAACAATAGCGGGAGCAGTTATCCGCCTGCAGGTTACGGTACGAACGGCGCCTATGCCGGGGGAGGGGTTTCGGCCCCTGTCTCGGCACAGGGCCAGCTGTTCAACCAACTGCAGCAAATGCAGGATCAGATATCGCGCCAACAGGGTGTGATCGAAGAACTGCAAAATGATATTTCGCGCATGAAGCAGGAAAACCTGGAGCGATACCAGGATCTTGATCGGCGCATAGGATCCGGCGTTGCACCTGCCGCGACTCCCGAGAATTCTCCTGCCGGTGGCGACTTGAACGCCCCCGGTGCAGCCGCTGGCGCTGGCGCGGGGGCTGCTGCTCCAGCAGCACCTGCCGCCGGTGGCGAGCCCGCTGATCCGGCGAAGGAAAAGCTCTATTACGACGCTGCCTTCGACCTGATCAAGGCCAAGGATTTCGACAAGGCCAGCCAGGCCTTTGCCGCTTTCCTGCGCAAATACCCAAACAGCCAGTACGCGGGCAATGCCCAATACTGGCTGGGCGAAGTGAACCTGGCCAAGGGCGACCTGCAAGGCGCTGGCCAGGCGTTCGCCAAGGTTTCGCAGTTGTATCCCAAGCACGCCAAGGTGCCGGATTCGCTGTACAAGCTGGCTGACGTAGAGCGCCGCCTTGGTCATACCGACAAGGTGAAAGGCATTCTGCAGCAGGTGGTGGCTCAATATCCGGGTACGTCGGCTGCCCAGTTGGCCCAGCGTGATCTGCAACGCATGTAAGCCAGCTTGACCTGTTTTTGAAGAAACCCGCGCCTGTCGCGGGTTTTTTCGTTAGAATTCACGCCCTTTTTATGAAACACGCTTTTTGGGATCTGCGCGTTGGCGGGGTTCCTTGAAGTGCCTGACGGAGGCGGACAGCCTGTTTAGCTGTTACGCCCGTGGCGACTATGCAAGACACATTGAGAATCACCGAAGTTTTTTACTCGTTGCAGGGTGAAACGCGCACGGCTGGGCTGCCCACGGTATTTGTGCGCCTCACCGGTTGCCCGTTGCGCTGCCAATACTGTGACAGCGCCTACGCTTTCAGCGGCGGCACCTTGCGAACCCTCGACGATATCCTGGAACAAGTGGCCAGTTATCGTCCGCGTTATGTCTGCGTCACGGGCGGTGAGCCATTGGCGCAACCCAACGCCATCCCTTTGCTCAAGCAGCTGTGTGATGCCGGTTACGAGGTTTCGCTGGAGACCAGCGGCGCCCTGGATATCTCGGCCGTCGACCCGCGCGTCAGTCGCGTCGTGGACCTGAAGACTCCAGGCTCCAAGGAAGCGCACCGCAACCGTTACGAGAATATCGAACTGCTGACACCCAACGATCAGGTCAAGTTCGTGATCTGTTCGCGGGAAGATTATGACTGGGCCGTGTCCAAGCTGATCCAGTACGGACTCGACCAGCGGGCCGGCGAAGTGTTGTTGTCGCCGAGCCATCACGATTTGAGCGCCCGGGAGCTGGCGGACTGGGTGGTGGCGGATAACCTGCCGGTGCGCCTGCAATTGCAGCTGCATAAATATCTTTGGAACGACGAGCCGGGGCGCTGATATGACTGATTCGAACATTGCGGAAAAACGTGCGGTCATCCTGCTGTCCGGTGGCCTGGATTCGGCCACTGTCGTGGCCATGGCCCGTGCCGAGGGTTACCGCTGCTACACCATGAGTTTCGACTATGGCCAGCGCCACCGAGCTGAACTGCACGCCGCCGAACGAGTTGCCCGGGACCAGGGTGTGGTGGAGCACAAAGTGATCGGCCTGAACCTCAATGGCATCGGCGGCTCGGCCTTGACCGACAGTTCCATCGACGTGCCCGAGGCGCCTGGCGAAGGTATCCCGGTGACGTATGTGCCGGCACGCAACACTGTGTTCCTGTCATTGGCATTGGGCTGGGCCGAAGTGCTGGGTGCCCGCGACATTTTCATTGGCGTCAATGCCGTGGATTATTCCGGTTACCCGGATTGCCGTCCGGAGTTCGTCGAAGCCTTCGAGCGCATGGCCAACCTGGCGACCAAGGCCGGCGTAGAGGGGCAGGGCTTTCGCATCCAGGCGCCGCTGCAGAATCTCAGCAAGGCCGACATCGTCAAGGCCGGTGTGAAGCTTGGCGTGGACTACGGGCTCACTGTTTCCTGCTATCAGGCCGACGATCAGGGCCGTGCTTGCGGCAAGTGCGACAGCTGCCGCCTGCGTGCGGAAGGCTTCGCGGCCGCGGGTGTGAGCGATCCAACTCGTTATTTTTGATTTATTTCAAATTAAGTGTTGAATAGTCCTTAGAAATCAGTATTATACGCGCCACCACACAGCGGGTCGTTAGCTCAGTTGGTAGAGCAGTTGGCTTTTAACCAATTGGTCGTAGGTTCGAATCCCACACGACCCACCATTTTTTGCAGTTTTAAAAGTCTGGAAGGCCCACGAAAGTGAGGATTTCCGGATTTTTTTTTGCCTGCGTGAAAGTGGCCGGACGAATCCCGAATCTGGCCGGGGTCATGGCAGTCCTTGGGCTACGCCATTAACCTGGAAAAAATAGCCTCAGCTCCTAGACTGTTGAAGCCCGCTCCCTGTTCAAGCGCAGCGCGCATCTCGTTCATAAAGTGCGCGAGGTTCGATCAAGGAGGATTCGACATGAAGCTGCGAATTACCCAGTTTGCTCCCTTCGATCAGGTCAAGGATATCAAGGCTGATATCAAGGGCGGATGGTGCGCCGGGGTAACCGCCATGGTCGGCGCTGCCGTGGGTGCCTATGACGTGGAAGGCCAACCCGATTTTGGGCATTGGGTCGAACATGTCGCTTTTGTAAGAGCCAAGGCGGCGTTGCTGAAGATCAATTCCAGTCTCAACACGGCCGAAACGCTGCAGGCCGTCCTGGGCCGATATCAGAAAACCCGCGACGTCTGCGGTGACCTGCATAAACCCGAATATGAAGCGCGTGGTTGCAAAGTTCTCCTGAGCTTATCGGGATGGTTTCCAGTGCTGGGTTATGCGTCCTACCTGAAAAATTCCAAATGGCTGACCAATCATATCGGCTACATCATCCGAGGCGGGGACAAGCTGGTGTTGTTCGACCCCAATTACGGTATCGGTTTGTTCACCATTGAGGATGCGCTGCCGCTGAACCTGAACGAGCTGACCAAGGCGATCGGCATCCTCGCCTGGAAGAGTGGCCTTTCCAGTTACCTGCTGTCCTACACGGCGGCCACTTCCGTTGTTGACGAAGATCCCTTGCAACTGCGCTTGTCGAACGATATCGAGGAGAAAGCCCGGGCCTTGAGAGAGCTCAGCGGTCGTTTTTTTACCGGGACAAAGTAGCAGCGTTAGCGGATGTGTCGCCCATAACCCTTTGGGTCAAACCGCAATACCATCACCATCATCAACGCCATGATCGCCGTGAGCGACCACCAGGCCCACTCGAAACTGCCCAATTGATCGCGGATCATTCCGGCAATCAAAGGCGAGAGCCCGGCGATGAGATAGCCCACACCCTGCACGAACGCCGTAAGACCGCCGGCCCGGCGTGGGTTGTCCAGGTGGTCGAGGGACACGATCAGGCTCATGGGGAACAGGCCGCCGATACCCAGTCCCAGCAGGCAGGGCCAGAGCAGGCTGAAGCGTTCCGGGCTGAGGATCAGGCCGCAGAAGCCGCCGATGATCAGGGCCAGCAGGACGCCCAGGAGCAGGCGTTTATCCCGGCTGCGGTTGGCTATCGCCGGAACGACCAGGCCGGACAACACTTCCATGGCCGTAAGCAATCCCAGCAGCAGGCCCGCGTGCTGTTCGCTCCAGCCCTTTTCCACGTAGTACGGCGCCAGCCAGGCCAGCACGCAAGTGTAGGAGGCGGTGCCCAGGCCAAAGAAAATCGCCAGCAGCCAGGCCCGCGCGTTGCTGGAAAACGTTTCGTGCTGCCGGGACGCTGCTTCGGGCAAGGAGGTGATGCTCGAGCGTTGGCCGTACCAGCTGCCGAGGGCGATCAGCGCCAGCAATGCCCAGATCGCCAGGCCGAGGCGCCAGCTACCGGTCTGTGCCAGGACAAAAGGTGAAAACGAAGCGGCAATCGCCGCACCGCCCATGATGGACGTGACGTACAAGCCCATGAGCAGCGAGACGTTGTCGGCGAAGCGCGACTTGATCAGTGCCGGCATCACGGCCTGGATCAAGGCGATCCCGAGCCCGGCCACGATCGCACTGGCAATCAGTCCGGCGGCGCTGTCCAGATACAAGCGCGACACCGTGGCGAGCCCAATGATCAACAGCGACAGCACGATGGTGCGGTGTTCACCGATGCGCAGGGCGATGCGCATGCCCAGGAACATTGCCAGGCCCATCGACATGACGGGCAACATGGTCAACAGCGAGGCGGTGCTGAAATTCAGGGGGACCTCGCCGCGAATGGCGGACAGCAGCGGTCCGACCGCCGCCATCGAGGGCCGTAGGTTCAGCGCCACCAACACGATGCTGACCAGCAGCCAGGCGGCGTGGGTGCTTGAGGTTCGAACGTTTTCCATGACAGGGCCTTGGTTGGACAAGGCCCCATTTAGGCCTGGGCGTCTTGCGGCGGGCAAACTGAAAACTGGCTGGTGGTATTGAAAAATTAAATACCGCCCTCGGTTATTCCATCTCCGGGCTCAGCGTCCCCAACCACGCCACCAAGCCGAGAATGACCACTGCCACAGAGAACTCCAGGACCATGCTGCGCCGCAGGGCATTCACCGCGACCCGGTGCTCACCGGTCTGTCGGGCGTTCTCCAGGAGTGGGCTCAGGTGAAAACGGTTCAGCGCGGCGAACACCAGCATGACCGCGAACAAGGTGAGTTTGAGCGCCAGCAACTGACCATAGGTGCTGTCGAGTAGCCCCGTGATACTTGGGCCGACGATGAACAGGTAATTGATCACCCCTGTCACGCTGATGACCACCACGATCACCGCCCCGGCGGTTTCAAACCCGGTCAATGTCCGGGCCAGTACCGCCAAGCGAGGCTCGGACTGGCGAAGCAGCAGGGCGAACGCGGCCAAGGCGCCGACCCAGCCACCCGCCGCCCATAGGTGCAGGAAGTCGGTGATGAAGTGCCAACTGCGGCGTGCGCCTTCGTCCATCGCACCGTGCCCTGCCCAGGCCAGCGTCGCCAAAGCCACGGCTCCGCCCAGCAGGACCAGGCCCAGGCTGGCGGTCGGCCAGCGTTTATTGAGCATCACGGCGAAACCGGCCAGCAGCAGCGCCGCCATGCGCAGGGTCCAACTCAAGCCGACGTCGGTTTCCCATACCATCATTTCAATGTGCGGCCACAGCTCGATCCAGTCCGAAACGCCGCTCATGGCCCAGGTCATGCACACCATGGCGGCGAGGGAGAGCAACCCACCCAGCACCGCCGTGGTCGCCAGCAGCGGCGCGAAAGGCAACTGCGCACCCGACACCCGCTCCTGGCCTCGCAGGCTATAAAGACCGAACGCGGCCAGGCCGAACAGCAACATCAAATCCAGGTACAGGGCAAAGCGCAGCACAATGTTGATCGAATCGCTCATCAACTCACTTCACCTTGAACGTGACGTTGCCGGTGATCGGGTGAGTGTCGGACGATACCGCGCGCCACTGGACCTGATAGGTGCCAGCGGTGAGAGGCGTATTCGGGGTAATGACCATGGTTTTCGGGTCATCGCTGCCGGAGACCTTGGCTGGCATGGGCATCGGCGCATGGGCCGCCATGCCGGGCATCTCGGTCATCATCAGCTTGGCACCGGAGAGTTTGGTCATCAGGTTCTCGGAGAAGTGCAGTTCTATTTTTGCCGGCGCCGCCCCATCGGCGCCTTCGGCGGGGGTGGAGGACAGCAGTTTCGGATGGGCCTGGGCCAGGCCACTGAGCAACAGGCCTGTGGACAAGGCGACGGCAACGACAGCGTTTTTGATGAGTGACATGCAAGGACTCCTACAGCTCGGTTTTTAGTTTTTAGTGAAAAAGGTCAGCGGGTCAGAACCACATGCGCAGGCCCAGTACCAGGCGTGCCTCGCTGCGGTCTTCGCCTTCTTCCCGGGCGTAATCGGCGGTGTTGCCGTAGACGCGGTTCCAGGTGACGCCAATGTAGGGCGCGAATTCGCGGCGTATTTCATAACGCAGCCGCACGCCGAGTTCGCTGTCTGACAACCCTGAGCCGATGCCTCGGGCGGGATCGTTCTTGCCATAGAAGTTGACCTCGGCGGTGGGCTGAAGGATCAACCGATTGGTCAGCAAGATGTCGTAGTCGCCTTCCAGGCGCGCCGCGCTCTGGCCGCCTTCACCGATGAACGCGGTGGCCTCGGCTTCGAAGTTGTACAGCGCCATGCCTTGCACGCCCAGGGCGGCCCAGGTTTGCGGATCGCCTGGCTTGAAGTCCTGGCGCACGCCGGCCACCACGTCCCACCAGGGACTGATGGCGTGGCCCCACAAGGCCTGGAGTTCGGCTTCTTCAGTCTTGCCGTTGAGGCGTTCGCCTTCGGAACGCAGCCACAGACGGTCGATGTCACCGCCGATCCAGCCCGAGGCATCCCAACTCAGGGCGCTGCCATCGTCGGCGTCCTGCCACTCCAGTTGGTCGATGAGAAAGAACGAGTTGATGGCGCTGTCATGTACCGCGTGTCCACCGTGATCCTCGTAGACGGCGGCGCGGTCGGCGGCGGTCAGTTCCGGGATCGGCGTGCGACTGGTGGCAGGTGCCGATTGCATGGACTCCATGCCCTGCATCGAGTCCATGCCTTGCATCTGGCTATGGTCCATTCCCGGCATCTGGCTGTGATCCATGCCCGGCATGTCGTTGCTCGCGGCCCAGGCCGAGATGCTGCTGCCGAGGGCAAGGACGGCCATGGGCAGGATGGGGTACTTCACAATCATGGTCATGGTCGCTTCCTCATTCCTGCACCCGAACTTCACGAAACATCCCCATCTCCATGTGAAACAGCAGATGGCAGTGATACGCCCAGCGCCCGAGGGCATCGGCGGTGACCCGGTAGCTGCGCCGGGAGCCCGGTGGCACGTCGATGGTGTGCTTGCGGACCATGAACTGGCCGTTCTCATCCTCCAGGTCGCTCCACATGCCGTGCAGGTGGATGGGGTGGGTCATCATGGTGTCGTTGATCAACACGATGCGCAGTCGTTCGCCGTACTTGAGCAGCAGCGGTGCGGCGTCGGCAAACTTCACGCCGTTGAACGACCAGACGAATTTCTCCATGTGCCCGGTCAGGTGCAGCTCGATCGTGCGGCCAGGCTCGCGGCCGTCGGGGTCGGGAAAAGTGCTGCGCAGGTCTGAGTAGGTCAGCACTTTGCGGCCGTTGTTGCGCAGCCCCATGCCCGGGTCGTCGAGCTTGGGCTTGACGCTCATGGCCTGCATGTCCACCAGGGGGTTGTCTTTCTCGGTGTCGGGGTGCGAGAGCATGCCGTCCATGCCCTGCATGGCACCGTGATCCATACCGGCCATGTCACCCATACCCTGCATCTGGCTGTGATCCATGCCTTGCATCGGGCTGTCGTCCATCCCCGCCATGCCCTGCATCGATCCATGGTCCATGCCACTCATTTGCCCCATGCTGCCGTGGTCCATGCCTCCCATGCCCATGTCGTCCATGGTCACCAATGGCCGCGGGTCCAGTGGCGGCACTGGCGCTGACAGCCCGGCCCTGGCCGCGAGGGTGCCACGGGCGTACCCGGTGCGGTCCATGGACTGGGCGAACAGGGTGTAGGCCTCTTGGGTCGGTTCGATGATGACGTCATAGGTCTCGGCCACGGCGATCCGGAACTCATCGACGCTCACCGGTTTGACGTATTGGCCGTCAGACGCCACCACCGTCATCTTCAAGCCGGGAATGCGCACATCGAAATAGCTCATGGACGAGCCGTTGATAAAGCGCAGGCGAAGACGTTCGCCTGGCTTGAACAGGCCGGTCCAGTTCATGTCCGGCGCCTGTCCGTTCATGAGGTAGGTGTAGGTGGCGCCGCTGACGTCGGCCAGGTCAGTGGGATTCATCTTCATCTCGGCCCACATCTTGCGATCGGCCACGGTGCTGGCCCAGCCGTTCTTGCCCACATCGTCTATGAAGTCGCCGACGGTGCGCTTGTTGTAGTTGTAGTAGTCCGACTGTTTCTTGAGCTTGCGAAGGATGTCGCCGGGCTCTTCATCGGTCCAGTCGGTGAGCATCACGACGTAATCGCGTTCGTACTGGAAAGGCTCGGGTTCCCTGGCGTCAATCACCAGCGGGCCGTAGACCCCGGACTGTTCCTGGAAACCGGAATGGCTGTGGTACCAGTAGGTGCCGTTCTGTCGGACCTTGAACTGATACACGTACATGCCGTCGGGTTCGATGCCTTTGAAGCTCAGTCCCGGAACGCCATCCATGTTGGCCGGCAGCAAAATACCGTGCCAGTGGATGGAGGTGGTGTCCTTCAAGCGGTTGCGCACCCGCAGGGTCACGGTGTCGCCTTCACGCCAGCGCAGCAGGGGGCCGGGGATGCCGCCGTTGATGGTCTGGGCGGTGCGTGGGCTACCGGTGAAGTTGACCGGGCTTTCGCCGATGAACAGGTCGAATTCGGTGCCTGTCAGCACGTTGGGCTGGCCGGGGCTGGTGACTGCCCAGACGGGCGCGCGCCATAACCCCAGGCCACCCAGGATGCCGCCGGCGGTCAGGCCTTTGACGAAGGTTCGCCGGGAAGTTTTTGTTTGCATCGATGGAAGTCCGTCAGTCGATTCGCAGCGAGCACAGGAACAGTTCCCTGTGCAGGTTTGAAAAGAAGATGACATAAGCCAGCGCGACAAGTGATTACATTTCAGTCAGCTTGGCAGAGGCAGAAGTCAGCCATTGCCTTGGTGAATACAAAACTTGTGGCGAGGGGATTTATCCCCGTCGGGCTGCGAAGCAGCCCCGGAAAAAGGTGAATGCAACTGCCCTGATACAGCGCGCTGATTGGGTTTAGGACCGCTTCGCGGCCCAGCGGGGATAAATCCCCTCGCCACAGATTTTGTGTTCGACCTTATAGCCTTGATGCGTCTGCCAGGACGCAGGTCAGAATGATCTTTTGCAACGGCGGGATATTCTGTAGCCTTGCCGGCTTCACGCTGTCCCGTGCCTGATTGATACCCACTTTCCCGGCGGTACCCGAGTGGTCCGGAGCCGGGTGTATACTCGACTTTCGCGCTAAACGCGCTTGCAGGTCTTGCGAACATGACGCAAATTTCCGAACGCCTTCTGGTCCAGGCCCATCTCGACGCCAAGCAGCCCAAGCCGCTGAGCGCCGAGCAAGAGGCCTGGTACCGCGCCGCCATCGCTGCCGAGCTCAAGGCTCAGGACGCAGTGCTGGTCGCGCACTTCTATTGCGACCCGGTCATCCAGGCCCTGGCCGAAGAGACCGGTGGTTGTGTGTCCGACTCCCTGGAAATGGCCCGCTTCGGCAATGCTCACCCGGCCAAGACCGTGGTGGTGGCGGGGGTCAAGTTCATGGGCGAGACCGCCAAGATCCTCAACCCCGAAAAACGTGTGCTGATGCCGACCCTGGAAGCCACCTGCTCCCTGGACCTGGGCTGCCCGGTGGACGAGTTCTCGGCGTTCTGCGACCAGCATCCGGAGCGCACCGTGGTGGTGTATGCCAATACCTCGGCGGCAGTCAAAGCCCGGGCCGACTGGGTAGTGACCTCCAGTTGTGCGCTGGAAATCGTCGAGAGCCTGATGGACAACGGCGAAACCATCATCTGGGGCCCGGACAAGCATCTGGGGACTTACATCCAGCGCAAGACCGGTGCCGACATGCTGCTCTGGGACGGTGCCTGTATCGTCCACGAAGAGTTCAAGTCCAAGCAGTTGGAGGACATGAAGGCGCTGTACCCGGATGCCGCGATCCTGGTGCACCCGGAGTCGCCGACATCGGTGATTGAACTGGCCGATGCCGTGGGCTCCACCAGCCAGTTGATCGCCGCGGCCCAGACTCTGCCGAACAAGACGCTGATCGTCGCCACCGACCGGGGTATCTTCTACAAGATGCAGCAGCTGTGCCCGGACAAGGTCTTCATCGAGGCTCCTACCGCTGGCAACGGCGCGGCGTGCCGCAGTTGCGCACACTGCCCGTGGATGGCGATGAACACCCTGGAGCGCACGCTCAAGAGCCTGCAGGAAGGCGCCAATGAGATATTCGTCGACCCGGCTTTGATTCCCCAGGCCATTCGCCCGCTCAAGCGCATGCTGGACTTTACCCAGGCGGCGCGGATGAAGCTGGCGGGGAATGCTTGAGGCTGAATAAGATTTTCAGTCGCGTAGGGCTTTCTGTGGCGAGGGGATTTATCCCCGCTGGGCTGCGAAGCGGCCCTAAAACCTGACACCGCGGAGTGTCAGAATGAACAAATGGGGCCGCTACGCGCCCCAACGGGGATAAATCCCCTCGCCACAATGTAATCCGCTTACCTGCTTTGGCGGTATCACTTGGTCTTCTTGGGAATCCGCACCAACTGCGTTTCCGAGTAGATGTCATGCCAGCTGCGTTTGCGCTTGTCGAACAGCGCCCAGATGAAGCCCAGCCCCACCAGCAGCAACGACGCAATCGACACCACGAACCGCAACAGCGCCTGCCACAGGCTGATGGCTGTGCCATCGGCGTTCTGTACACGGATGCACCACACCTGCATGCCCAGGGTCTGGCCGTTGTGGGTCCAGAACTTGGCGAAAAAACCGAACAACACGAACAGCAGCACAGTGGACAGCAGCGGGTCACCGTCCAGTGCCCCGGCTTCGGTCAGGGCGCGCATTTTTTCTTCGCCGATGATCGCCATCTGGATCATCTTGTAGGCGCCGCTGGTGACGATCAGCAGCGCCGTGCACAGCAGGAAGTCATAAAACATCGCAGCCAGGCGACGACCCAGGCCGGCGGGAGGAAAGTCCCCCTGGGGAGTGAGCAGGTGTTTCGGCATGACGGCCTCGGACAGAAAAAGAAGCCATTTTACGGATTTACGCCCATAAAAAAGCCCCTGATATCAATCAGGGGCTTTTTCGTGTGGGAAAGCTTCAGGCTTCGGCGATAACTTCGTCAGCCTGCATGCCTTTCTGGCCTTGGACGGCAACGAAAGTGACCTTCTGGCCTTCTTTCAGGCTCTTGAAGCCGTTGCCCTGGATGGCGCGGAAATGCACGAACAGATCCGGACCGCTTTCAGGCGTGATAAAACCAAAACCCTTCTCGTCGTTGAACCACTTGACGGTACCGCTCTGACGTTGAGACATTTTCTTATTTCCTTTGACGCTAAAATTGATGACAGCCTCTTTCGCATGAAAGAGTACTGGGGCTGGGTTGCAGGAAAGTAAGAGACGTCGAACGGGATGTAGCGAACTTCATAAGCTACTGCCCAGGTCACGATTCCAAGCGACCCATGCAAACACAGTGACCAAACTCTACGCCAACTACGAATGAAAAAACAACCCCCCGGGGAAGCCCGTATTTACTCAGCTTGCAGGCATTTACATGCCCCGTCGGGGGCGCTTATTCGATAGGCTAGTTCAATTGTTTGCCGCCGTTATAAGCGCTGTTGAGTGCCTAAAAGATATGCACCTTTTTATGGCGGTTGCGTTACACATTAGTGCACGTATAACGCAATCGCGTTACTTATAGAAACAGTCAATCAACCGCGGTAGTAGCGTTGTGGAACAAATGGCATTTTGCTTACAAGCAAAGGCACTTTTTTCCCACGCACGATGGCCCAGACTGGCGTATCCAGTGCGACATAGGCGCTGTCCAGGTAACCCATTGCCAACGGCCCGCCCAGGGTCGGGCCGAAACCGCCGCTGCACACCGTACCGATAATCTCGCCCGTCTCGTTGACGATCTCTGCACCTTCGCGCACGGGTGTGCGTTCCTGGGGCAGCAGGCCCACGCGTTTGCGCTTCACGCCGCCCTGTTGTTGGGCGAACACGGTTTCAGCCCCGGGGAAACCACCGGCCCGGGCGCCATCGGCGCGGCGGACCTTGGAGATCGCCCACAGCAGGCTGGCTTCGACCGGCGTCGTCTCGGTGTTCATGTCATGGCCATAAAGACACAGGCCGGCTTCCAGTCGCAGGGAGTCGCGGGCGCCGAGGCCGATGGCCGCGACTTCCGGTTCGGCCAGCAGGGCGCGGGCTAGTTTTTCCGCGTCGGTGGCGGGTACCGAGATTTCGAAACCGTCTTCACCGGTGTAGCCAGAACGACTGACGAAGCAATCCACGCCCAGCAGTGTGACGCGCTGGAACTGCATGAAGGTCATTTTCGCCACCTCAGGTGCCAGGCGGGCGAGCACGGTGACGGCTGCCGGGCCTTGCAGGGCGAGCAGGGCCCGGGCTTCGAACAGCGGCTCGATGTCGCACTGCGCACCAATGTGGGCCCGCAGGTGGGCCAGGTCCTGGTCCTTGCAGGCGGCGTTGACCACCAGGAACAGTTCGTCGTTGCCCAGGTTGGCGACCATCAGGTCGTCGAGGATGCCGCCGTTGTCGTTGGTGAACATGGCGTAGCGCTGCATGCCCACCGGCAGGTCGATGATGTCCACCGGCACCAGGGTTTCCAGGGCCTTGGCGGCACCTGCGCCAGTGAGGCGGATCTGGCCCATGTGGGACACGTCGAACAGCCCGGCCTGATCGCGAGTGTGCTGGTGTTCCTTCATCACGCCCAGTGGGTATTGCACCGGCATGTCGTACCCGGCGAACGGCACCATGCGGGCGCCGAGTTCGAGGTGCAGCGCATGCAGCGGGGTTTTCAGCAGTTGTTCGGTGGACATATCAGCTCCTGGAAAAATGTAGAGGGCAGGCAAGTGCGCGTCAGCATTCGATGATGTTGACCGCCAGACCGCCGCGGGCGGTCTCCTTGTATTTGCTTTTCATGTCGGCGCCCGTCTGGCGCATGGTGCGGATGACTTTGTCGAGGGAGACGAAGTGATGCCCATCGCCGCGCATGGCCATGCGCACCGCGTTGATGGCTTTCACCGAGCCCATGGCGTTGCGTTCGATGCACGGCACCTGCACCAGGCCGCCGATCGGGTCGCAGGTCAGGCCGAGGTTGTGTTCCATGCCGATCTCGGCGGCGTTTTCCACTTGCTGCACGCTGCCACCGAGCACTTCGCACAGGGCTCCGGCGGCCATGGAGCAGGCCACGCCGACTTCACCCTGGCAGCCGACTTCGGCACCGGAGATGGAGGCGTTTTCCTTGTACAGGATGCCGATGGCGGCGGCGGTCAGCAGGAACCGCACCACGCCATCTTCGCTGGCACCAGGGATAAAGCGCATGTAGTAATGCAGCACTGCCGGGATGATGCCTGCCGCCCCATTGGTAGGGGCGGTGACAACGCGCCCGCCATAGGCGTTTTCTTCGTTGACTGCCAAGGCGTACAGGTTGACCCAGTCCAGTACCGACAGCGGGTCGCGCAGGGCGGCTTCGGGGTTCTTGCACAATTGGCGATGCAGCGCCGCGGCCCGGCGCTTGACCTTCAGCCCGCCCGGCAGAATCCCTTCGTTGCGACAGCCCGCCGCCACGCAATCTTGCATGACCTGCCAGATCTTCAGCAGGCCGGCGCGGGTTTCGGCTTCGGGGCGCCAGGCGCTTTCGTTGGTCAGCATCACCTGGCTGATGGACAAGCCATAGGTGGTGCAATGGCCCAGCAGGTCCTTGGCGCTCTTGAACGGGAAGGTCAGGGGCGTGGCGTCTTCGACGATACGGTCGGCGCCGGCCGCGCCTTCGTCGACGACAAAACCGCCACCCACCGAGTAGTACTCGCGGCTGCGCACTTGCAGGCCTGCGGCATCGAAGGCGCGGAAGATCATGCCATTGGGGTGAAAGGCCAGCGGCTTGCGGATCATCGCCAGGTGCAGTTTTTCATTGAATTCGATGGAGTGCTCGCCGAGCAGGTTCAGCCGACCGCTGCTGCGAATCGCTTGCAGGCGACTGTCGACGGTCTCGGTGTCCACGGTATCGGGGTGTTCACCTTCCAGGCCCAGCAGCACGGCCTTGTCACTGCCGTGACCCTTGCCGGTGGCGCCGAGCGAGCCGTAGAGCTCGACTTTGACGCTGGTGGTGACATTGAGCAGGTCATCACGACGCAACCCTTCGGCGAAACGGGCGGCGGCACGCATCGGGCCGACCGTATGGGAGCTGGAAGGGCCGATGCCGATCTTGAACAGGTCGAACACGCTTAACGACATGGTGTTTCTCCGGTTTCTTTTTATGGGGATCGACGGTTTAAGGTCTGACATGGATCCTGTGGGAGCGAGCCTGCTCGCGATAGCGGATTGTCAGGCAACATCTATTGGCTGTTACGCCGCTATCGCGAGCAGGCTCGCTCCCACAGGAGATTTGGAGGGCTGGTAGATCGCCCTCCATTCAGGTCAAGCGTAGCTTTCGATCGACGGGCAGGCGCAGACCAGGTTGCGGTCGCCGAACACGTTGTCGACCCGGCCCACCGGCGGCCAGTATTTGCCATCGACCAACGACGCCACCGGGTACACCGCCTGTTCGCGGGTGTAAGGGTGGGTCCACTCGCCGACGATTTCCGCTGCAGTGTGCGGGGCGTTTTTCAGCGGGTTGTCGTCTTTGTCCAGGCTGCCGTTTTCCACCGCGCGGATTTCTTCGCGGATGCAGATCATGGCCTCGCAGAAGCGGTCCAGTTCTTCCTTGGATTCGCTTTCGGTCGGCTCGATCATCAGCGTGCCGGCCACCGGGAACGACATGGTCGGGGCGTGGAAACCGAAGTCGATCAGGCGCTTGGCCACGTCATCGACGCTGATACCGCTGCTGTCCTTGAGCGGGCGCAGGTCGAGGATGCATTCGTGGGCGACCAGGCCGTTGCTGCCGGAGTAGAGCACCGGGTAATGCTCTTCCAGGCGTCGGGCGATGTAGTTGGCGTTGAGGATCGCCAGTTGCGAGGCGCGCTTGAGGCCCGCGCCGCCCATCATGCGGATGTACATCCAGGTGATCGGCAGGATGCTCGCGCTGCCGAACGGCGCCGCGCACACCGCGCCTTCCTTGCGCTCCATGTTGGCATGGCCCGGCAGGAACGGTGCCAGGTGCGATTTGACGCCAATCGGGCCAACGCCCGGGCCGCCACCGCCATGGGGGATGCAGAAGGTCTTGTGCAGGTTCAGGTGCGACACGTCGCCGCCGAACTTGCCCGGGGCGCAGAGGCCGACCATGGCGTTCATGTTGGCACCGTCGATGTACACCTGGCCGCCGTTGTCATGGATGATGCCGCAGATTTCGCGGATGCCTTCTTCGAACACACCGTGGGTGGACGGGTAGGTGATCATCAGCGCCGCGAGGTGTTCGCGGTGCTCGATTGCCTTGGCCCGCAGGTCTTCGATGTCGACGTTGCCGCGGGCATCGCAGGCGGTCACGACCACGCGCATGCCGGCCATGTTGGCGGTGGCCGGGTTGGTGCCGTGGGCCGAGGACGGGATCAGGCAGATGTCGCGACGTTCTTCGCCACGGCTCTGGTGATAGGCGCGGATCGCCAGCAAACCGGCGTATTCGCCCTGGGAACCAGCGTTGGGCTGCAGCGACACCGCGTCATAGCCGGTGGCGGCGCAGAGCATGGCTTCCAGCTCGTCGGTCAGTTGCTGGTAGCCGGCGCTTTGCTCGGCTGGAGCGAACGGGTGCAGGGCGCCGAACTCGGCCCAGGTCACCGGGATCATTTCGCTGGCGGCGTTGAGTTTCATGGTGCAGGAACCCAGCGGGATCATGGTGCGATCCAGGGCCAGGTCCTTGTCGGCGAGCTTGCGCAGGTAGCGCATCAGCTCGGTTTCGGAGTGGTAGCGATTGAACACCGGGTGGCTGAGGATCGCCGACTGGCGCACCAGCTCGGCCGGGATACGGCTTTGCACGGTGGTGGCCAAGGCGGCGAAGTCCGGCAGGGCCTTGCCGTCGGCCAACAGGTTCCACAGCGTTTCGACGTCAGCCTGGCTGGTGGTCTCGTCCAGGGACAGGCCCAGGCGTTGTGCGTCCACCACGCGCAGGTTGATGCGCTGGGCGCGGGCCTTGTCGTGCAGGGCGGCGGTTTGCGCGCCAGTGTGCAAGGTCAGGGTGTCGAAGAAGCTTTCTTGCTCGACGCTCAGCCCCAGCGCGCCCAGGCCCTTGGCGAGGATCGCGGTCAGGTGATGGATGCGGTTGGCAATTTGCACCAGGCCCTTGGGCCCGTGGTACACGGCGTACATGCTGGCGATGTTGGCCAGCAGCACCTGGGCGGTGCAGATGTTGCTCGTGGCTTTCTCGCGGCGGATGTGTTGCTCGCGGGTCTGCATCGCCAGGCGCAGGGCCGGCTTGCCGAAACGGTCCACGGAAACACCGACCAGACGGCCCGGCATGTCGCGCTTGAAGGCGTCCTTGGTGGAGAAATACGCCGCGTGCGGGCCACCGAAGCCCAGTGGTACGCCGAAGCGCTGGGCGCTGCCGATGGCGACGTCGGCACCGAACTCACCGGGTGGGGTCAACAGGGTCAGGGCTAGCAGGTCAGCGGCAACGGCCACCAGGGCGTTGGCGGCGTGGAAGCGCTCGGTCAGTTCGCGGTAGTCGAACAGGTCGCCGTTACTGGCCGGGTACTGCAACAGTGCGCCGAAGAAACCGCTGACATCGCTCAGTTCGCGCTCATCGCCCACCACCACGTCGATGCCCAGGGGCTCGGCACGGGTGCGCAGCACGTCGAGGGTTTGCGGGTGGCTGTGTACGGAGGCGAAGAAGGCGTTGCTGCCCTTGTTCTTGCTCAGGCGCTTGCAGAAGGTCATGGCTTCGGCGGCGGCGGTGGCTTCGTCGAGCAAGGAAGCGTTGGCGATCGGCAGGCCAGTGAGGTCGCTGATCAGGGTCTGGAAGTTCAGCAGCGCTTCGAGACGGCCCTGGGAGATTTCCGGCTGATACGGCGTGTAGGCGGTGTACCAGGCCGGGTTTTCCAGCAGGTTGCGCAGGATCGGTGCCGGCGTGTGGCAGTTGTAGTAGCCCTGGCCGATGTAGGTCTTGAACAGTTGGTTCTTGGCGGCAATGGCTTTGATCGAGGCCAGTGCATCGGCTTCACTCTGGCCGTCGCCCATGTCCAGTACGCTGGTGCCCTTGATGCTTTCCGGGATGACGCTGGCGCTCAGGGCTTCCAGGGAGTCGTAGCCCAGGCGCTCGAGCATGGCTTGCTCGTCGCTGGCACGCGGGCCGATGTGGCGGGCGATGAATTCGTTGGCGGTGCCGAGATTAACGGTCATGTTGCGCTCCTCAGGCTTCGGCGTTGGCTTTGATCAGACGGTCGTAGGCGTCCTGGTCCAGCAGTTGGCCAACTTGAGCGGGGTCGGCGGGCTTGAAGCGGAAAAACCAGCCTTCGCCCAGCGGATCTTCGTTGACCAGTTCCGGATTGCTTTCAAGGGCCGGGTTCACTTCGAGCACTTCACCGTCCAATGGCATGTAGACGCCGCTGGCCGCTTTCACCGATTCCACGGTGGAGGCTTCGGCACCCTTGTCGTAGCTTTGCAGTTCCGGTAACTGAACATAGACCACATCGCCCAAGGCGTTCTGCGCAAACGTGGTAATACCGACGGTAACGCTGCCGTCGGCTTCGGTGCGCAGCCATTCGTGATCTTCAGTGAAACGCAACTCGCTCATGGAAACTCCTGGGGCCAGATTCGTCTGGTGGACGCGAAGAAGGCACGGGACTTGGCCCGGCCGAATGGCAATACCCATAGCAAGAATGCGGCCAATGTTGATAATGGCTTATAGATCAATGAGTTGAGTCGTTTCGTTGAGGCCCGGATCGACTTGACTGTAGCGAAATCGCTACAGCTGAGCGCCTGGAAAAAATCGTTGTGGGATCAAAGCCTTAGTTTGCGCTGTTTGGCAGCGGCTGTAGCGATATCGTTCCGCTGTAGCGCTTTCAGTACAGGTGGAGGTCGTTTTTGGCTCGGTTTCAAATATGCCGCTGGCCAAATGTGGGAGGGTGGGCTTATGGCTTGTTGGAAATGCCGTACTTGCGCAGCCGATGGGCAATCGCAGTGTGGGAGGTTTGCAGGCGGCTGGCGAGTTGGCGGGTGGAGGGGTAGTTGACGTAGAGGCTTTCGAGCAGGTGCTTCTCGAAGCTTTTCACGGCCTGCTCCAGGCTTTCGACTTCCACATCGCCCTGGCGCGCCACGGAGGTGCCGGCAATGTCCAGGTCGCCGATATCCACCAGGCTGCTTTCGCAGATGGCGGCGGCGCGGAAGATCACGTTCTGCAATTGCCGCACGTTACCCGGCCAGCGGTTGCCCAGCAGCGCCGGGTAAGTGCCTGGGGCCAGGCGGCAGACCGGGCGCTGGATCTGCGCGCAGGCCTGTTGCATGAAGTAACGCGCCAGCAGCAGGATGTCCTGGCCGCGTTCACGCAGCGGCGGGACTTCGACATTGAGCACGTTCAGCCGATAGAACAAGTCCTCGCGAAACGAGCCTTCGCTGACCATTTTCTCCAGGTTGCGATGGGTGGCGCTGAGGATGCGCACGTTGACCTTGATCTCCCGATCGCCGCCGACCCGACGGAAGCTGCCATCGTTCAGGAAGCGCAGCAGCTTGGCTTGCAGGTACGGCGACATCTCGCCGATTTCATCGAGAAACACCGTGCCCTGGTTCGCCAGCTCCATCAGCCCTGGCTTGCCGCCCCGTTGCGCGCCGGTGAAGGCGCCGGGGGCGTAGCCGAACAGTTCACTTTCGGCCAGGTTCTCCGGCAACGCCGCGCAGTTCAGGGCCAGGAACGGCGCGCTGTGACGGGCGCTGATGGCGTGGCAGGCCCGGGCCACCAGTTCCTTGCCAGTGCCGGTTTCGCCCTGGATCAGCAGCGGTGCATCAAGCGCTGCGACCCGCTGGGCCCGGGTCTTGAGGGTGCGGATCGCCGGAGATTCGCCCAACAGCGCGTCGAAGCCCTCGGCGTGGTCGTGGTGCAGCGCCGACAGGCGTTCGCCGATGCGGTTCGGCTGATAAAGCGTCAGCAAAGCGCCAGCGTCGGTGATGGGCGTGGCATCGAGCAGAAAGGTCTGGCCGTTGAGGGTGATTTCCCGCAGTGGCAGGCGGAAACCATTCTCCAGCAGAGCGCCCAAAAGGGTCTCGTCCCCGAACAGCTCGGCGACGCTTTCCCCGGCCGGTTCGCGCCCGTACAGGGCGATCAGCGCCGGGTTGGCCAGCAATATGTTGCCAGCGCTGTCCAGGGCCAGCACCGGGTCGGTCATGGCGGCGAGCAGGGCATCGAGCTGCAAGTGTCGACGTTGTCCGGGCAGGATGTCCACCACGGTGACCGCCTGCACGCCTTGCACGCTGAACAGCGCCTCGCGCAGTTCGTCGAGCACTTGCGGGCTGAGGGTCGGGGCGTCGATGTAGACGTTGGGCGGCACCATCTCCACCGCATCCAGATTGAGATTGCGCCCACCGAGCAGGGCCAGGACTTCCTGGGTGATGCCGACGCGGTCGATGAAACTGACGTGGATACGCATGGGGCGGTTTTGGGTTCTGGACTGCGGAGGGTGGCAAGTATGCCTTGGGGCGGGCTATTGGTGAAATCCTGGCGCAAAGCTTGGGGCCATAACAGATTCCCTGATGTGGGAGCGAGCCTGCTCGCGATAGCGGAGGTTCGGTCACCCTTTTATTGATTGAGACACCGCTATCGCGAGCAGGCTCGCTCCCACAGGGGGGGCATTGTGGCAAATATCGGTTACAACCCAACATCCCACTCCGGCTTCTCGGGAAACTTGAGCACCAAAAAATCCAGCAGGCTACGCAGCGCCGAGGGCATGTGCTTGCGTGACGCATACACCGCGTACATGTTCATCCGACGGGGTTCGGCGTGGGCCAGCAGGCGGATCAGTTCGCCGTTCTTGATGTGGGCGCCGGCCTGATAGCTGGGCAGCATCGCCACGCCGGCACCGGCCATGGTGGCCCGCAGCAGCGTGCTGGCCTCGTTGGCGCTGATGTTGCCCTGCACCGGCACCGAAACCTGCTCGCCGTCCTGCTCGAAATGCCACAGGCTCTTGCCGACGTAGGAGTGGGTCAGGCAGTTGTGCCGACTCAACTCCTCGACCCGCTGCGGTGTCGGGTGGTCGCGCAGGTAACCGGGCGAGGCACAGATCACCGAACGGCAGACCGTGAGGCGGCGGGCGATCAGATTCGGGTCCAGGTCGTTGCTCATGCGGATCGCCAGGTCGATGCGCTCGTCCACCAGGTTCACGGTGCGGTCGAGCATCTGCAGGTCGACGCTCACCCCAGGGTAGCGCTTGACGTATTCGGCCATGGCACTGGCCAGTTGGGCCTGGCCGAACGAGGTGCTGGCACTGATGCGCAGCATGCCTCGTGGCGCGTCGTCCGGGGTGCTGACCGCCGCTTGCATGTCGCCGCACAGTTCCAGCATCTGTCGGCAACGTGGCAGGGTTTCCAGGCCGGCGGCGGTCAGGCTCAGCTTGCGGGTGGTGCGGTGCATCAGCCGGGCGCCGACCCAGTCTTCCAGCTCCGCCAGGTACCGCGATACCACCGGCCGCGACAGGTCCAGGTGGTCAGCGGCCGCCGACTGGCTGCCCAGGTCCACCACCGTGACGAATACCCGCATTGCTTGTAGACGATCCATGATTTGCCCGATTTCAGAAACAAACTATGTTGGATCATCGCATTTTTCGAAATGAACCGGGTCACTAAGCTCCGTCTCATGCCCTTCCGGGCTTTGGACAATGGAGCAAGCATGACCGTATTCACCCCATTCAAGCACCTGCTGCTGGCGACCGCATCGATGGCATTCGCTGCCCACAGCTGGGCGGCCAGCTTGACGCTGGATGTCTACAACCCTGGCGCGGCGGCGATCTTCCCGGTGACCTCGGTAGTGGTCAGCGGTGAGAAAGAAGCGATCCTGGTGGATGCCCAGTTCGGCAAGTCCCAGGCGGCCCAAGTCGTGGAAAAAATTCGCGCCAGTGGTAAACGACTGACCACTATCTACATCAGCCACGGCGATCCAGACTACTATTTTGGTCTGGAAACCCTCACCGCCGCGTTCCCTGAGGCCAAGGTGCTGGCGTCCGCGCCGACCGTCGAGCACATCAAGCAAACCGTCGACGGCAAGCTGAAATATTGGGGGCCGATCCTGAAGGCCGATGCACCGGCCAAGGCTGTCGTGCCACAGGTACTCAAGGGCGACAGCCTCACCCTGGAAGGCCAGCGCTTGCAGATCGTCGGCCTCGATGGCCCGCAGCCGGACCGCAGTTTCGTGTGGATTCCATCGATCAAGGCGGTGGTTGGCGGCGTGGTGGTGGCCGAGAACATTCATGTCTGGATGGCCGACACCCAGACGCCACAGTCCCATAAGGATTGGCTGACGACGCTGGCAGGCATTGAAAAGCTGCAACCGGACACCGTGATCCCGGGCCACTACCTGGGTGAAAGCACCCGTTCCCTCGTCCCGGTGCGCTTCACCGCCGGTTACATCAAGGCCTTCGATGAAGAAACCGCCAAGGCCAAGGATTCCGCTGCGCTGATCGCCGCCCTGAAGCAACGCTACCCGAGCCTGGGTGAGGACAGTTCCCTGGAGCTCAGTGCCAAGGTGGCGAAGGGGGAGATGAAGTGGTGAGACCTAACACCGTTGTGGCGAGGGGATTTATCCCCGCTGGGTTGCGAAGCAGCCCCAAAAAAGGCTGACCGGGCTACATCAGGTCTATCGCATATGACGCATTGGGACTGCTTCGCAGTCCAGCGGGGATAAATCCCCTCGCCACAAGAGCATGTATTTCAAACATCGTTAATCAATGGAGAACATCATGAGCAAAATCGCAATCATCGGCGCCACCGGGCGTGCCGGTAGCCAACTGTTGGAAGAGGCCCTGCGCCGAGGCCACAGCGTGACGGCCATTGCTCGCAATACCGCGAAAATCGGCGAAAGGGCCGGGGTGGTCAGCAAGCAACTGGACGTATTGGACAGCGAGGCGTTGATCGCAGCGATCACCGGGCATGATGTGGTGATCAGTGCCGCTCACTTTGCCAGCGTACCGGCCGACAAGCTCATCGCGCCGGTGAAGGCCGCCGGGGTCAAGCGTTTGCTGGTGGTCGGCGGGGCCGGCTCGTTGCTGCTGCCGGACGGCACTCGTGTGATCGACAGCGATGGCTTCCCGGAGGAATACCTGGCAGAAGCCAGCGCCGGTGCGTTGTTCCTGGATGTACTGCGCCAGGAACAGGATCTGGATTGGACCTTTCTTTCGCCTTCGGCGGAGTTCGTCGAAACCGCACGCACCGGCCAATTCCGCCTCGGCAAGGACCACCTGCTGTTCGACGATGCCGGGCGCAGCTGGATCAGCTTTGCCGACTACGCCATTGCGATGATCGATGAAGTGGAAACGCCACAGTTTTCGCGCACGCGGTTTACTGTCGGTTATTGAGCCACAGGCATCAGCCGTGAACCCGCACCCAAACGGTGACCAGCACCGTCGCCGCCATCAGCCAGGCGACGGCGGCGACGGCCAATGAGGCTTCGAGGCGCATGCGGTCGACCATCACGTACAGCGTTGCGAGATAGACGAAATACGGAATGATCGACCACATGCCGAACACAATGGTGGTCTTCAGGTCGTCCACCGAGCGGCCCTTGCCGACGATGTAGTGGGCGATCAGGGCAAAGGTCGGGAACAGCGGCACCAACCCGGCGATGTAATAGTTCCTGGTCTTGGCCAGCATCGCCAGAATGACCACCACGGCCGCACCCAGCGCCGCCTTGAAAATCAGGTCCACACGTTCACCATCCGGTTAATGGCTCAGGCCATATTTTTTGACTTTGTCGAACAGCGTGGTCTTGGCCATGCCCAGTTCCTGGCTGGCCTGGGTCAGGTTGCCACCGCTGCGTTGCAGGGCGTCCACCAGCAGGTTGCGCTCGAAGGCTTCCACTGCTTCGGCAAAGGCCAGGCCCTGGCTGGCGCCACTGGCGCCGGACCTCTTGAACGCCGGCAGGCCCAGGGCATAGCGCTCGGCGACGTTGCGCAGCTCGCGCACGTTGCCCGGCCAGTCGTGGCTCATCAGGTTCGACAGGGTCTGGTTGTCCAGCTCCGGCACCGTACGGTCGAAGCGCAGGGACGACTGTTGGAGGAAGTGTTCGAACAGTTGCAGGATGTCTTCGCGCCGCTCGCGCAGTGGTGGCAGTTCCAGGGTCACTACGTTTAGGCGATAATACAGGTCGCTGCGAAACTGCCCATTCCGGCCCATTTCGTCCAGGTCGGACTTGGTGGCGGCGATCACCCGGCAATCCACGGCCACGCTCTGGTTCGAACCCAGGCGCTCGAGGGTGCGTTCCTGCAACACGCGCAGCAACTTGATCTGCAAGGGCAGGGGCATGCTTTCCACTTCGTCGAGAAACAGC
Organism: Pseudomonas sp. 43mfcvi1.1; assembly: GCF_900115935.1. Taxonomy (NCBI): domain Bacteria; kingdom Pseudomonadati; phylum Pseudomonadota; class Gammaproteobacteria; order Pseudomonadales; family Pseudomonadaceae; genus Pseudomonas; species Pseudomonas sp. 43mfcvi1.1. The sequence goes on from NZ_UETT01000006.1 coordinate 143,742, forward strand.
GTGCCGCCATCGGCGTGCTCGATCTTGCCGATCCGGCGTTTGCCGGCGCCGGTGAAGGCATTGGCTTCGTGGCCGAAAATCTCGCTTTCGAACAGGTTCTCCGGCAGACCGCCGCAGTTCAGCGCGACGAACTGTTTGTCGTGGCGGCGGCTGAAGTCATGCAGGCAGCGGGCGACCAGTTCCTTGCCGGTGCCGGTTTCGCCTTCGATCAGCACGTTGGCCGAGGTGTCGGCGACGTTGGCGATCAGCGCCCGCAGGTGCTGCATGGCCGGCGAGCGGCCAATGATCCGGCCTTCCAGGGAGTCGCGCTCGGCCAATTGCCGACGCAGCGATGACACCTCTCGGGCCAGGCTGCGCTGCTCCAGGGCGCGGCGAGCGACGTCCACCAGGCGTTCCGGAGAGAAGGGTTTCTCCATGAAGTCATAGGCGCCTTTTTGCATGGCGCCCACGGCCATGGAGATGTCGCCGTGGCCGGTGATCAGCACCACTGGCAGGCTGCGGTCCCGCGCCTTGAGGCGGGTCAGCAGCTCCAGGCCGTCGATGCCCGGCAGGCGAATGTCGCTGATGACGATGCCGGCAAAGTTATCGTCGACGCGCTCCAGGGCCTCTTCGGCGCTGCCCACGCCGATGCAGGGAATGTCTTCCAGGCTCAGGGCCTGCTGGCAGCCCAGCAGGACGTGGGGGTCGTCTTCGACGATCAGTACGCTCAGGTCGTGGTTCATAGCGGCTCGGCAGGTGAAAGGCTTACCAACGGTAAACTGAGGACAAATGTGGTGCCACGTTCAAGCGGATACTCGACGCCCAGGTGCCCGCCAGCGGCGGCGGCCAGGCTCGCCGAGAGCGTCAGGCCCAGGCCCAGCCCCTGTTCGCCAGGTTTGGTGGTGAAGAACGGTTCGAACAAATGCTTGCGGGCCTCTGGATCGATGCCGTGGCCATTGTCCCGCACCCGCAGGCGATATTTGCCATCGGCGGCCTGGCCTTCGAGCCACAGTTTCGGCTCGGGTTGCGTCTGCATGGCGTCCAGGGCATTGCCGATCAGGTTCACCAGGATCTGCTCCAGGCGGGTCTGGTCGATTTGCAATTGGACGTCATCGAAGCCGCTGTGGATTTGGATGTCCAGGCTTTCCAGGCGCCCGCCCAGCAGTTGCAGCGCCGCCTCGACGGCCTTGCCCAGGCTCGCCCGGCCCTGGTCATCGCCGCGCCGGGCGAAGGCGCGCAGGCTGGCGGTGATCCGGCCCATGCGGTCGATCAAATCGTTGATGGTATTGAGGTTGGTGCTGGCGATGTCCAACTGACCGCGCTCCAGGAAGCGCACGGTATTGCCGGACAAGGTGCGCAGCGCCGCCAGCGGCTGGTTGAGTTCATGGGCGATGCTGGTGGACATCTGGCCGATGGCCGCCAGTTTGCCGGCCTGGACCAGTTCGTCCTGGGCTCGGCGCAACGTCTCTTCGGCCTGGCGCCGCTCGCGGATCTGGCCCTTGAGTCGTTCGTTGCTGGCACGCAGGTCGGTGGTGCGTTCGGTAATCCGACGTTCGAGCTGGTTGTTGGCTTCCTGCAAGGCTTCCCGGGCGGCGAGGCGGGTGGCGATGACCTTGCGCCGTTCATTCCAGGCGATCAGCAGGAACGCCACCAAGGCGAACGCCACGGCCACCAGGATGCCTTGGTTGATCGCCTGGCGCCGCAGGTCTTCGAGAGGGGTGAGCAGAGTGAAATTCCACGGGGTATCGCTCAAGGGCCGGGTCTGCGACAAATAGCTGATGGCGCGCTCGTCGGACACCAGTTCGCTATTGGCCGGGAAGGTCAGCTTCTCCATGCCTTCGGCCAGGCGTTCCCGGGCCAGGGGCACCAGTTCATTGAGCGGAAACCAGTAATATTGCAGGCTGCGGGCCAGGCGTTCCTTGGTGTCGTCGCTCAGCGGGCGTACCGACTTGAGCCGTCGCGCCGGGTCGCTGGACAGGATGATGATGCCGTTCTCATCACTGACGAAGGCCTCCAGCCGTGCTCGTTGCCAGCGCTCTTCCATGGCTTCGAGGCGCACCTTGACCACGGCCACGCCGATGATCTTGCCTTGTTGTTCCAGACCATGGGCCAGGTAATAGCCGGGTTCGCCATTGGTGCTGCCGATGCCGTAGAACCGCCCCGGCTGGCCGCGTACGGCGTTCTGGAAATAGGCGCGAAACGACAGGTCCTCGCCCAGGTAACTGTCGACGTCGCGCCAGTTGCTGGTGGCCATCACCCGGCCGGTGGTGTCCATCACGTAGATAGCTCGGCTGCGGCTGCGGCGGTTCAGGCCTTCGAGGTATTCGTTGACGGTTTTGCGATGTTCGGGCGTAGGGTCGTCGAGCAGTTGCGAGACGCTCGATTCAAGCTCCAGCAGGCTGGGCAGGTAGGTGTACTTGCTGATCTCGCTCTCGACCGCACGGGCGTGCAGCTCCAACTGGCGCTCGCCATTCTCGGCGAGGCCACGTACGCCATAGTGTTCGCTGATCCAGAAGCCGAGGTAACCCAGGCCGATCATCAGGGCGATGACCAGGGGCGGCAGGAACAGATGGCGAATCAGGCGGGGTTTCACGGCGAGTGATGGCGGCGCGGCGCGATAGAGGGTGGGGTCGCATTTCATCACAGATGCCTTGGGTCAACCACAACACAAATCCTTATGCCGACATCGATCCCCTTGTGGGAGCGAGCCTGCTCGCGATAGCGGACTTACATTCAACATCGATGTTGACTGTGCCGGCGTCATCGCGAGCAGGCTCGCTCCTACAGGGTTTTGCGCAAACGTGCTTTTAGTGCTGCAGGATTTTCTCGAGGAAATGCTGCGCGCGTTCGGAGCGGGCGCTGATGTCGCCGAAGAACTCTTCTTTCTTGCAGTCTTCGATGATCTGGCCCTGGTCCATGAAGATCACCCGGTTCGCCACTTTGCGGGCGAAGCCCATTTCGTGGGTCACGCACATCATGGTCATGCCTTCGTGAGCCAGTTGCACCATCACGTCGAGCACTTCGTTGACCATTTCCGGGTCAAGGGCCGAGGTCGGTTCGTCGAACAGCATCACCACCGGGTCCATCGCCAGCGCACGGGCAATCGCCACGCGCTGTTGCTGGCCGCCGGAGAGCTGGCCCGGGTGCTTGTGGGCGTGGGCCGAGAGACCAACCCGTTCAAGCAGTTGCAGGCCTTTCTTGGTGGCTTCTTCCTTGCTGCGCCCCAACACCTTGATCTGCGCGATGGTCAGGTTTTCGGTGATGGTCAGGTGCGGGAACAGTTCGAAATGCTGGAACACCATGCCCACCCGCGAGCGCAGTTTCGGCAGGTTGGTCTTCGGGTCGGCGATGGACGTGCCATCGACCACGATGTCGCCTTTCTGGAACGGTTCCAGGGCGTTCACGCATTTGATCAGCGTGGATTTGCCCGAGCCCGATGGCCCGCACACCACCACAACCTCACCCTTGCTGACCTCGGTGCTGCAATTGGTCAGTACCTGGAAGTCCCCATACCACTTGTTGATGTTCTTGATAGAGATCATACGGCGAACCTTTTTTGCAGACGCTTGACCAGCAGCGAGGCGGCAAAGCTGATTGTGAAGTACACGAGACCTGCGATGATCAGGAACTCATTGGAGCGGCCGATGATGTCGCCATTGGCCCGCGAAGCATTGAGGAAGTCCACCAGGCCGACCGTGTAGACCAGCGAGGTGTCCTGAAACAGGATGATGCTCTGTTGCAGCAGCAGCGGGGTCATCTTGCGAAACGCCTGGGGCAGGATGATCAGGCGCATGGTCTGGCCGTAATTCATCCCCAGCGCCTGGGCGGCACCCATCTGGCCCTTGGGGATCGACTGCACGCCGGCCCGGACGATTTCGCAGAAGTACGCCGCCTCGAACATCATGAATGCCACGACGCAGGAGCCGAACGCGCCGATGGGCGTGTCTTCGCCGGTGATCCAGCGCAGCACGAACGGCACCGCCAGGTAGAACCAGGTGATGACCAGCAGCAGCGGAATCGAGCGGAAATAGTTGACGTAGGCGCCCGCGATATTGGAGACCAGCTTGTTGTGGGACAGGCGCATCAGCGCCAGGATCGTCCCCAGAATGATCCCGCCGACGACGCCCAGGGCCATCAGCTTGAGGGTCATCACCATGCCGTTCCACAAACCGGGAATGGCCGGGATGATGCCAGTGAAGTCGAATTCCATTATTTACCCCCCACGGAGATCAGGCCGGGCACCGCGACTTTCTTCTCGACCATGCGCATGAGCAGCATCAGGCTCATGTTCAAGGTGAAATAGATCAGCGTTGCCAGGGTAAAGGCTTCGAACAGGTTGGCGGAGAACTCGGCGGTCTGCTTGGTCTGCGCGAGCAGTTCCATGAGGCCGATCAGCGAGGCCACGGAGGAGTTCTTGAAGACGTTGAGGAATTCCGAGGTAAGCGGCGGAATGATGATCCGGTAGGCCTGGGGCAGCAGCACGTTCCAGTAGATCTGCGGCAGCTTGAAGCCCATGGCGCGGGCGGCGGATTCCTGGCCGCGCGGCAGTGCCTGGATGCCGGTACGCACCTGTTCGCAGACCCGGGCGGCGGTGAACAGGCCCAGGCACACGACGACGCTCAGGTAGGCCGAGGTGGTCGGGTTCAGGTCCTGTTTGTACCACTCCTGCATATCGGCGGGCAGCAGGTCCGGCACCAGGAAGTACCAGATGAACAGCTGAACCAGCAGCGGCACGTTACGGAAAAGCTCCACGTAGCACGTGGCGATACCCGACACCAGCCGGTTCGGCACGGTACGCATCACACCCAGAATCGAGCCCAGCAGCAGGGCTATGATCCAGGCCACGACGGCGATGGCGATGGTCCAGCCCAGGCCGGCCACGTACCAGTCGAGATAGGTCTCGCTGCCCACGCCGGTGGACTTGAAGAACACGCCCCAGTCCCAGTTGTAATTCATTAGGGTCTCCCCTCAGATCGTTCGATGTACAAGTGCCCGCCTGGGGAAACTCCGTTCCCGCCCGGCTTGGAGGCCAGGCACACGCGATCGGCTCGACAGCCACCGGTTCGAGTGTTTCCAGATTTGCCAGCAGGGAGTGACCATCCCCTGAAAGGGCCGGGCCCCTTCAGGAGATAAGGTTAGTCAGAAATCAGGACTTCTTGTCGTCAGCCGCTTTGTCGGTCGGGTTGGCGATCAATTTCTTGAGCTCTTCGCTCATCGGGAAGTTCAGGTTCAGGCCTTTTGGCGGGATAGGTTGCATGAACCACTTCTCGTAGATCTTGTTGATCTCGCCCGAAGCGTAGGTCGCCTTGATGGCGTCATCGACAGCTTTTTTGAACGGCTCGTCGCCCTTGCGCATCATGCAGCCGTAGATTTCGTAGGACTGTGGCGTACCGGTCACGGCCCAGTCATCGGCTTTCTTGGCCTTGGCGGCTTCGCCAGCCAGCAGGGCGTCGTCCATCATGAACGCGACGGCACGGCCCGATTCCAGCATCTGGAAGGATTCGCCATGGTCCTTGGCGGAGATGACGTTCATGCCCATCTGCTTGTCGGCGTTCATCGCCTTGAGCAGGCGCTCGGACGTGGTGCCGGCGGTGGTCACGACGTTCTTGCCTTTGAGGTCGTCGAAATCCTTGTACTTGGAATCTTTCTTGGACAGCAGCTTGGTGCCGATCTCGAAGATGCCAACGGAGAAGTCAACCTGCTGCTGACGCTCGACGTTGTTGGTGGTGGAGCCGCATTCCAGGTCCACGGTGCCGTTTTGCACCAGCGGGATACGGGTTTGCGAGGTGACCAGGTTGTACTTGACCTGCAGGTTGGGCAGGTCCAGGTCTTTCTTGATCGCTTCGACGACTTTGAGCTGGATGTCGTGAGAGTAGCCGACAGGCTTGCCGGAAGCGTCTGCGATGTAGGAGAACGGAATGGAAGCGTCGCGATGGCCAAGCGTGATAACGCCGGACTCTTTGATCTTTTTCAGTGTGCCGGTCAGTTCGGCTGCGAAAACCGGAGTGCTGATCAGAGCGGCAGCAATGGCTGCGCCCAGGAGATGGGGAACGATACGCATCGATGTTTCCTCGACATTGTTTTTTTTATTTCGGCCGGTTCGTCGGCCCTGAGTACTTCGAAGTGCCTGGTAGCTCCTGTTGTGTTGGCGAACAGGCATTCGTCTCCAGGAGTGTAGAGCATGACTCGTGCCAGGCCAGGACGGTCTGTTTAACTTGTTGTTTTATTTGGTAATTAATGTTTTGTTTCAGGTTTCATGCGGGCTGCTTCATCCGGTTAGCCGAACTGACTGGCGGGTCGTGTTCGGAAAACCGAATGGCTCTGGCACCCAACATCAAACCACTGTGGGAGCGAGCCTGCTCGCGATGAGGCATTAGCATCTACATCTAAGGGGCTGACATACCGCTATCGCGAGCAGGCTCGCTCCCACAAGGGATAAGTGATGTATGCCAGAGAGCAAAAAGCCCCTGAATCGCAGGATTCAGGGGCTTTTGGTATCGCAGTCTATTGTTCAGGCCGCTTCGATCTTGCGACGGTTGTGCTCGACCTTGTCCAGGTACTGTTGCAGCTTCTCCTGTTCGACCGCAGTGGTGAACAAGCCCAGTTTGCTGCGGCGCCACAGGATGTCCTGGGCATCGACGGCCCACTCGTCGCTGCACAGATAATCGACTTCGCGGGTATAGAGGCCGGCGCCGATATGCTCGCCCAGGTCGCCCAGGTTGTGCACGCCTTCGAGCATGCGCCAGGTGCGGCTGCCGTAGGTGGTGGCCCAGCGGCGGGCAATCTCGGTTGGCAACCAGTCGAACTTGTCGCGGATCGCCGAGCACAGTGCCTGCGGGGTGGTCATGTTTTCGCCGCCGGGGAGGGCTTCCACGGCGGTCCAGCTCGGACGCATTTGCGTGAAATAGGGGCTCAGTTGCGCCATCGCCGATTCGGCCAGTTTGCGGTAGGTGGTCAGCTTGCCACCGAATACCGACAACAAGGGGGCCTCTTCACCGCCACCCGACAGCGCCAGGGTGTAGTCCCGGGTCACGGCCGACGGGTTGTCGGATTCGTCGTTGCACAGCGGACGCACGCCGGAATAGCTGTGCAGGATATCGTCGCGGCTGATCTGTTTCTTGAAGTGGGCGTTGACCACCTTCAACAGGTAATCGGTTTCGCCTTCGGTGATCGCTACTTTGGCCGGATCACCGGTGTATTCGCGATCAGTCGTGCCGATCAGGGTGAACTGGTTCAGGTACGGAATGGTGAATACGATGCGCTGGTCTTCGTTTTGAAGAATGTGCGCATGCTCGCCTTCGTAGAGTTTCGGCACGATCAGGTGGCTGCCCTGGATCAGGCGAATGCCGTAGGGCGATTCCAGCTTCAGGTCATCGCGAATGAACTTGGCGACCCACGGGCCGGCGGCGTTGACCAGTGCCTTGGCGCGGATCGAAAACAGGCTGCCGTCGGCGCGCTCCAGGTGCAAGTGCCACAGGCCTTTGCTGCGGCGGGCGTTCACGCAGCGGGTGCGGGTGTGGACATGCGCACCTTTTTCCCGGGCGGCCATGGCATTGAGCACCACCAGCCGCGCATCGTCGACCCAGCAGTCGGAGTATTCGAAACCTTTGGTGATCTCGCTTTTCAGCGCACTGTCGGCACCGAATTTCAAACTCTTGGAGCCAGCGAGCTGTTCGCGTTTGCCCAGGTGATCGTAGAGAAACAGGCCTGCGCGAATCATCCACGCCGGACGCAGGTGCGGACGGTGAGGCAGCACGAAGCGCATTTGCTTGACGATATGCGGAGCCTTGGCCAGCAGCACTTCGCGCTCGGCCAGCGCTTCACGCACCAGGCGAAATTCATAATGTTCGAGGTAGCGCAGACCGCCGTGGATCAGCTTGCTGCTGGCCGATGAGGTGTGGCTGGCCAGGTCGTCCTTTTCGCAAAGGAACACCGAAAGACCGCGACCGGCAGCGTCCGCGGCAATCCCCACGCCGTTGATACCACCGCCAATGACGGCGATGTCGTAGATCTCGGCGAGAGGGGGCGTAGGCAAGGTAGAAGTGGGCATCGGCTGGCCTCGGGCTCTTTTCGTAATATTTGAATTCGAACATAAATGTTCATTTGCGAAAATACTAGCCCATAAAGACGGCAACAGCCAGTCAACTTCGATTGAAAATACTGATCAAGAGAAGCTGAAAGGAAAATTTTCGAACATGGAAGGAAGGGGGAAGGTGCCTGGGCACGCTTTTGTGGCGAGAGGGATTTGTGGAAAAAAGCTTCCTCGCGAAACAGGCGCCTCGTTCTATGTAGAAACTGTGTCGCCTTCATCGCGGGCAAGCCATGCTCCCACAGCACCCTTGCCACAGGGTATTGAGGAGGTCGTCAGACCACCTCCAGCCGAATCTTGTGTTGGCTCAGCAATTGCGCCAAAGCCGGCACCGGTTGCTGGTCGGTCACCAGGCAATCGATCAGGCTGATGGGGCCCAAGCGGACCATGGCGTTACGCCCGAATTTGCTGGAGTCCGCGGCCAATATAACTTGCCGGGCGTTGGCGATGATGGCTTGGGAGACTCGTACTTCCTGATAGTCGAAGTCCAGCAGGCTGCCGTCTTCATCGATCCCGCTGATGCCCACCAGGGCGAAGTCGACCTTGAACTGGTTGATGAAGTCGACGCTGGCCTGGCCCACCACGCCGCCGTCACGCCGTACGTTGCCGCCGGCGATCAGGACTTCGAAGTCGTCCTTGGCACTGAGGATCGAAGCCACGTGCAGGTTATTGGTGATGACTTTCAGATGGTTGTGATTAAGCAGCGCACGGGCGATGGATTCGGTGGTGGTACCGATGTTGATGAACAGCGAGGCATGATCGGGGATCTGGGCGGCGATGGCTTCGGCGATGCGTTGCTTTTCATCGCGCATCTGATCGGCGCGCATGGCGTAGGCGGTGTTTTCCACGCTTGAGTCGTAGGCGGCGCCGCCGTGGTAGCGGCGCAGCAGGTTCACTTCCGCCAGTTGGTTGATATCACGGCGGATGGTTTGCGGGGTAACGACGAATAGCTGCGCCATTTCCTCGATGCTGACATAGCCGCGTTCGCGGACCAGTTCGAGAATTTGCTGCTGGCGGGGAGGCAGATTCATGGGGCTTCCTTTGGGCTGCCGTACAAAATTTGCCCATGATGCCGCAGGAATCCACTCCCGACCAGTTTCAGAACCTCATCGGGTTTTATTCAGCGTCTTCATGGGGCTCCCAATCACGGGTGCGACTGACCGCCTTCTGCCAGCCGGCGTAGAGTTTTTCCTTCGCCTGTTCGTCCAGTTGCGGTTCGAATTCGCGCTCGATCACCGCTTTGCCGCGCAGTTCTTCCAGGCTGCCCCAGAAGCCACATGCCAGGCCGGCCAGGTAGGCAGCACCCAAGGCCGTGGTTTCACGCATTTTCGGCCGCTCGACCTGGGTGCCCAGGATGTCGGCCTGGAATTGCATCAGGAAGTTGTTCGCCACCGCGCCGCCGTCGACGCGCAGGGCCCTGAGGCGTTCACCCGAATCCTGCTGCATGGCGTCGAGTACGTCGCGGGTCTGGTAGGCAATCGACTCCAGTGCCGCGCGAATGATGTGATCGACCCGTACGCCGCGGGTCAGGCCAAACAACGCGCCGCGGGCATAAGGGTCCCAATACGGCGCGCCGAGGCCGGTGAAGGCGGGCACCAGGTACACGCCGTTGCTGTCCTTGACCTTGTTGGCAAAGTATTCGGTATCCAGCGCGTCGTTGATGATCTTCAGTTCATCGCGCAGCCATTGGACCGTGGAGCCGCCATTGAATACCGCGCCTTCCAAGGCATAGGCCACTTCGCCGCGGGGACCGCAGGCGATGGTGGTGAGCATGCCGTGATTGGATTTGACGGCTTTTTCGCCGGTGTTCATCAGCAGGAAGCAGCCGGTGCCGTAGGTGTTTTTCGCTTGGCCCGGCTCCACGCACATCTGGCCGAAAAGAGCGGCCTGCTGGTCACCAGCGATGCCGCCAATAGCGATGCCGCTTTTGGTGCGGCCGTAAATCTCCGAGGACGATTTCACTTCCGGGAGCATTTCGCGGGGGATGTCGAGGATGTCGAGCATCTTCGCGTCCCACTCCAGTGAGTGAATGTTGAAGAGCATGGTGCGCGAGGCGTTGGTGTAGTCGGTGACGTGGACCTTGCCGCCGGTGAATTTCCAGATCAGCCAGCTGTCGACGGTGCCGAACAGCAGTTCTCCGTTGCGTGCACGCTCGCGGCTGCCTTCGACGTTGTCCAGGATCCACTTGAGCTTGGTGCCGGAGAAGTATGGGTCGGTGACCAGGCCGGTGGTTTCGCTGATGTATTGCTCGTGGCCGTCGCGCTTGAGCTGTTGGCAGATCTCGGTACTGCGGCGGCATTGCCAGACGATGGCGTTGTAGATCGGCCGGCCGGTGGTCTTGTCCCAGACGACGGTGGTTTCGCGCTGGTTGGTGATACCGATGGCGGCCACCTGGTCATGGTGCAGGCCAGCCTGGGCCAGGGCTTCGACCATGACCGCGCTCTGGGTGGCGAAGATTTCCATCGGGTCGTGTTCGACCCAGCCGGCCTGCGGATAATGCTGGGCGAATTCGCGCTGGGCGGTGCAGACCACGTTGGCGTCACGGTCGAAAATGATCGCGCGCGAGCTGGTCGTACCCTGGTCGAGGGCAATGATGTAGTTCTTGTTCTGTATGTCGGTCATGTCGATTGCCTTGGGACGTAAAAAAAGGGAGAGACCATGGCGCACGCTTGAAGGGGTAGGAGCATGCGCCCACTGTATTCAGGACGTTCTGGGCTTACCGTCAATGGAAGGTGTTGCATCCTTTGTAGCAGTTATGGCGCTGGGCAGGTGGCGGGCAATCAAGCCGCGATAGGCCGCGGCACCGAGGCACGCACCCACGATCGGTGCAAAAATCGGAACCAGGAAATACGGGATGTCGCGTCCACCCGTGAGGGAAATTTCACCCCAGCCGGCGAAGAAAGTCATCAGTTTAGGACCGAAGTCCCGCGCCGGGTTCATCGCAAAGCCTGTCAGTGGTCCCATGGAGCTGCCGATCACCGCGATCAGCAGGCCGATCAGCAGCGGCGCCAATGGGCCACGGGGCAAGCCATTGTTGTCATCGGTCAGGGACATGATTACCCCCATCAGGATGGCCGTGATGATCACTTCCACGAGAAAGGCTTGGCCGGTGGACAGCGCTGCGTGCGGGTAGGTGGAAAACACCGAGGCCAGTTCGAGGCTCGCTTCAGTGCCGCGAATCATGTGGCGGGACTGTTCGAAATCGAAGAATAGATTGCTGTACAGCGTGTAGACCAAGAGGGCGCCGCAAAAAGCGCCGGCCACTTGGGAAACCATGTAGAGAGGCAGTTTGCGCTTCTCGAAGTCAGTGAAAATGCACAGGGCAATGCTGACCGCGGGGTTGAGATGGGCGCCGGAAATGCCGGCGCTCAGATAGATCGCCATGCTGACGCCGACGCCCCAGATGATGCTGATTTCCCACAGGCCGAAACTCGCACCCGCGACCTTGAGCGCTGCGACGCAGCCGGTGCCGAAAAAGATCAGCAGGGCAGTGCCCAGGAATTCGGCCAGGCATTGGCTGGACAGGGACGGCTGTTGTAAAGCAATTGTCATTCAAACCTCGGTTTTTTGTTGTTTTGCTGCGCCTTCGACAAAGCTCGATTGCGCATTCCGCGCCGAGGCAGGATCCCCATCCTGATCTCGGGTTGCTGCTTGAGACCTGCGATATTACTTTCAGTTTCGAAAAAATATAGACAAGAAACGCTGGTGTCAAAGGTCGAAAGTGAACCATCGGTCACATTTCAACTATTCGCGGCGTGAATGACTTACCCGCCAGCGGCGTGTCACCGTGACGGTCGCGGTGTGCCAAGCCTTTTCGTGGGCGATGGCTTAGAATCCGGCCACTCTTTTTTGATTTCCTTGTCAGGAGCGGTCATGACACCCGCGTTGGATTTGCTTAAGAAAGTGCGCGCCGAACATCGCATCCACAGTTATGAGCACGATCCCAAGGCCGCGTCGTACGGCTTGGAAGCGGCGGAAAAGCTCGGCCTGGATCCGGCGCAAGTGTTCAAGACGTTGTTGGCGGCGAGCGAAAAAGGTGAATTGCTGGTGGCGGTGGTGCCAGTGGCCGGGACCCTGGATTTGAAAGGCCTGGCCCATGCCGCCGGGGTGAAGAAAGTCGAAATGGCCGACCCGGCCGCCGCGCAGCGTTCGACCGGTTATCTGCTCGGCGGCATCAGCCCGCTGGGGCAGAAGAAGCGCCTGCGCACTTTTATCGACAGCTCCGCACAGCCGCTCGCCACTATGTTTGTCAGTGCGGGGAGGCGCGGGTTGGAAGTCGAGTTGGCGCCTTCGGTATTGAAGGAGCACACCGGGGCGGCATTCGCTGATATCGGGCGTGCTTGAATAGAGTCGGTGCCTGCTGCGCAGCCAGGCGCAAACAAGTGCCCTCGCCACAAGGGTGTGAAAGGCTAAGCTTGGCGTCAGATCTTCTATCCCCAGGCTGTAGGGTGAAAATTCTGCTGATCTGTCACTGGATAAGCCGTGCCGCTGCGTCGCATGCTGGCGCATAAAAAAGGAGAAGTGCCATGCAGCTTGCGTTTCATCAGGTCGATGCGTTCAGTGATCGGCCGTTCGGCGGTAACCCGGCGATGGTCTATCGGCTCGACGGCTGGCTGGCCGACGACTTGATGCAGAAGATCGCCGCCGAACACAACCTGGCTGAAACCGCGTTTCTGGTGCGTGAAGGCCAGCATTGGCATATTCGTTGGTTCACGCCCACCACCGAAGTGCCGCTGTGTGGGCACGCCACGTTGGCCAGCGCTTATGTGCTGTTCGAGGTCTATCACGAAACGGTCGAGCGCCTGGATTTCATCTGCCGGTCCGGTTCGTTGAGCGTGACGCGTGAGGGTGATCGGCTGTGGCTGGATTTTCCGGCCATCGTGCCTGCCGAATTGGGCGCCTCCCTGGCCGTGCAGAGTGCCTTGGGCGTCGAAGCGGTGGATGTGCTGAGTTCCAACGAACTGTTTGTGGTGCTGGAGTCGGAGCAAGCGGTGCTCGATTGCAAGCCGGACATGGTGGCCTTGGCAAAACTGCCTTGGCCCGGGGCTATCGTGACTGCGCCGGGGAGCAAGCATGATTTTGTCTCGCGCTACTTTGCCCCGGCGATTGGCATCAACGAAGACCCGGTGACGGGCTCGACCCACTGCAGCCTGATTCCATACTGGTCCAAGCGTTTGGGTAAGCACGGGCTGACGGCTTATCAGTGCTCGGCCAGGGGTGGGGCTTTGTTTTGCCGGCTGGAAGGTGAGCGGGTGAAGATTGGCGGGAATGCGACGTTGGTGGCCAGTGGAACGTTGATGCTGGGTTGACTCTGCACTCCAGCCAATGAGATCGAATGTGTGAGCGAGCCTGCTCGCGATGGCGGCGGCTCAGCTTGCATCGATGCTGAATGTGCCTACGTCATCGCGAGCAGGCTCGCTCACACAGAATTTTGCATTTCTTCAGGTTTTAGCTGGAGGTGCTGTGACGCCGCACGCCGCTTTCCACCGGTGGTAGATGCGCCGCCGTGCTGCCCGAGGCCTGGAACAACACCAGGTGTTCAGCCGCGACGCGGATGCCCACACTGGCCTCGACCTGATGGTCGGCATGGCTGGGGAAGATCGATTCCAATTGCGCGCCTGTCGGTAATTGCAGGCGATACAAGGTTGACGCACCCAGGAAAGTCTTGCCGACGATTTTGGCGGTGAGCGGGCTGTCCGGTGCGTAGACGATATCGTCCGGGCGCAGCAACACATCCACCGCACCGCCGATGGGCCAGGTGTAGGCACGGTTGCCACGCAGGATGCCCAGCTCGGTCTGCACCGATTCCGGGCTCTCGAGTCGGCCGCGAATGAAGTAGCCCTGGCCAATGAAACTGGCGACGAACGGTGTCAGTGGTTCGTGATACAGGTTGTAGGGCGTGTCCCACTGTTCCAGTCGACCTTCCTTGAACACCCCGACATGGTCACTCACGGCGAAGGCTTCTTCCTGGTCGTGGGTGACCAGGATCGCGCTGGTGCCGCGGGCCTTGAGAATGTCCCGCACTTCATGGCTGAGCTTGCGGCGCAGCTCGCCATCGAGATTGGAAAACGGTTCATCGAGCAACAGCAGCTGTGGTGCTGGTGCCAGCGCGCGGGCCAGGGCCACGCGCTGTTGCTGGCCACCGGAAAGTTCATGGGGAAAACGCTTGCCCAGGTGCTTGAGGTTGACCAGTTCCAGCAATTCTTCGACGACACGATCCTTGTCCGGATGTTTGCGAATGCCAAAGGCAATGTTCTCGGCCACGCTCAGGTGGGGAAACAGGGCGTAGTCCTGGAACACCATGCCGATGCGGCGTTTCTCCGGGGCGAGGGTGAAGCCGGCGCGGGAAATGGTTTCCCCGGCCAGTTGGATTTCACCCTCGTGCACCGGTTCGAAGCCGGCGATGGCGCGCAACGTCGTGGTCTTGCCGCACCCGGACGAACCGAGCAGGCAACCGATATCACCGGCATTGAGGTGCAAGTTGAGGTTCTGGACCACCCGTTGGTCTTGATAACCGCAGGCCAGGTTGTGCAAGTTCAGCAGCAGGGGGTGACTCATGCGTGGTGATACGCCGGCTCGACCAGGAACTCGAGCAGGGCCTTTTGCGCATGGAGGCGATTCTCTGCCTGGTCCCATGCCACCGAGCGTGGATCATCCAGCAGGTCGAAGCTGATTTCCTCGCCACGGTGGGCAGGCAGGCAGTGCATGAACAACACGTCGGCATCCGCCAGGTCGAGCAATGCCCGGTTGACCTGGAGCGGTGCGAACAGCTTGAGGCGCTTGGCGGTTTCCTCTTCCTGGCCCATGGAGGTCCAGACGTCGGTGCTTACCAGATGCGCGCCGGCCACGGCCTGTTTCGGATCGCGGACGATGGACACCCGGTCCGCGGCCTTGGCGAGCAGCTCGGCATTGGGGTCATAACCTTCAGGGCAGGCAATGCGCAGTTGGAAGTCGAATTGAAGCGCCGCTTCTATATAGCTGTTGCACATGTTGTTGCCGTCGCCGATCCAGGCCACGGTCTTGCCCTGGATCGAGCCACGGTGTTCGAGGAAGGTCTGCATGTCGGCCAGTAACTGGCAGGGGTGCAGGTCATCGGACAGGCCATTGATGACGGGTACGCGGGAGTGGGCCGCGAACTCGGTCAGGGTGCTGTGGGCAAAGGTACGGATCATCATCGCGTCCAACATGCTCGACATGACGATGGCGCAATCGCTGATGGGTTCGCCACGGCCCAGCTGGGTGTCGCGCGGCGACAGGAAGATCGCCTGGCCGCCCAGTTGGATCATGCCGGCTTCGAAAGAGATGCGCGTGCGGGTCGATGATTTCTCGAAGATCATCCCCAACACACGGTTTTTCAAGGGCTCGAACAGTACGCCGCGGTTACGCAGGTCCTTGAGCTCCACGCCTCGACGGATCACACCGAGCAACTCATCGGGCGTGAAATCCATCAGGGAGAGAAAGTGCCTTGCGCTCATGATTGACTACCTTTTTGTAACTGACCGCAGATGCTCAAAGCCTTGTTTATTCAAAAAACGGGCGAGACCTGCGGCAAAAGCCGCACGGGGCGACGAAATAGGGGAAGGCGCGATCTTATAATTAAATGTCGCGTCTTACCAATAGGGCTACGGTTTTTGGGGATTTCAGCGAGGCCATCGCAAGACTGCGATGGCGAATTTGTGGCCGGTTTCCTGACAGCAGCGACCCATTTGTACACTGGCGTTGCTCGGCTTGGCAATCAAGCACGGCGGGCGCGCCATGGATGAGGGGCGGTTTGCGCCGTGGCATCCCATCTTTCGCCTGTCTGCCGCTGGTTGTGAAACATTTCCTAATGCAAAGGCCTGGGTTATAAATGAACCACAGCGGCACAGGAGCCCGAAATGGATTCGAAAGAGCAACAATTGATGGAATTGCTAGGGCTGACTGCACGCTCGCTGACGCACCTGACGGCTTCGGTGACTTCGATGTCATTCGAATTGCTGCGCAGCGACGATGAGGTGACCAAGGCCGCGGGTCGTCGAATGATCGATCGCATGGCCACTATCAGTAACGGGCTCGACGAGCATTGGCGGCTGATCGGCGAGCTGACAGGTGTGCCCATCGCCCAGGAGCAGGTGGAAACCGTCGAAGAAATCCAACTGCTGGCGCCGCCTCCCGACCAGCCTTGACGCCATGTCATCGGTTGGCCTGATGCCCGGCAATTCACAGGACGAACGTCGCTGGCGCTGCCGGGAATCACGCGCCATAGTTTTGTTCCCGCGGCCGAAAGCGCCCGCCACGAATAAAACAGAGACTGGCCATGACCAAGACTCTCCACCACCGTGCGTGCCATCTGTGTGAAGCCATCTGTGGCTTGACCCTCGAAACCACCGAGACCGACGGCCAGGGCCTGGCGATCACTTCGATCAAGGGCGATGCGCTGGACACCTTCAGCCGGGGTCACATCTGTCCCAAGGCCGTGGCCCTGCAAGATATCCAGAACGATCCGGATCGGCTGCGCCAGCCCATGCAGCGCATCGGCAATGAATGGCACCCCATCGCCTGGGACGATGCCTTCGCGTTGGTGGCCGAACGTCTGGCGGATATCCAGGCGCGCCACGGCCAGAACGCGGTGGCGGTCTATCAGGGCAACCCCAGTGTGCATAACTATGGGTTGATGACCCACAGCAACTATTTCCTGGGCCTGTTGAAAACCCGCAGCCGTTTCTCGGCGACCTCGGTGGATCAACTGCCCCATCACCTGACCAGTCACCTGATGTACGGCCATGGCCTGTTGCTACCGATTCCGGACATCGATCACACGGACTTCATGTTGATCCTGGGCGGCAATCCGCTGGCCTCAAACGGCAGCATCATGACCGTGCCGGACGTGGAAAAGCGCCTCAAGGCGATCCAGGCCCGTGGCGGCAAAGTGGTGGTGGTCGATCCGCGCCGCAGCGAAACGGCGGCCATTGCCAACCAGCATGTCTTCGTCCGCCCTGGCGGCGATGCCGCGCTGCTGTTTGGCTTGCTCAATACATTGTTCAGCGAAGGCCTGACCCGTGACAGCCATTTGCCTGTGGATGGTCTGGACGAGGTGCGTGAGGCTGTCGCTACTTTTACGGCTGAAGCGATGAGCCCGCTCTGTGCGGTGCCGGCAGCGCAGATCCGCCAGTTGGCGCGGGACTTCGCCGCCGCGCCGTCAGCGGTGTGTTACGGGCGGATGGGGGTTTCGACCCAAGCGTTCGGTACGTTGTGCCATTGGTTGATCCAGGTGATCAACCTGGTCACCGGCAATCTCGATCGGGTGGGCGGGGCGCTGTGCACCGAGCCGGCGGTGGATCTGGTGGCCACCACTTCGGGCGGGCATTTCAATCGTTGGCAGAGCCGGGTGTCCGGGCGCCCCGAATATGCGGGGGAGTTGCCGGTATCGGCCCTGGCCGAGGAAATGCTCACCGAGGGCGAGGGCCAGATCCGTGCGTTGGTCACTGTGGCCGGCAACCCGGTGCTGTCCACCCCCAACGGGCGGCAACTGGAGCAGGCCCTGGACGGGTTGGAGTTCATGGTCAGCGTCGATTTGTACGTCAACGAAACCACGCGCTACGCCGATCTGATCCTGCCCTCGACCTCGGCCCTGGAGAACGATCATTACGACACCACGTTCAACCTGTTCGCGGTGCGCAACGTGACCCGTTTCAACCGGGCCATCCTGCCCAAGCCCGAGGGGGCGCTGCACGACTGGGAAATCTTTGTCGGCCTGGCCAAGGCCTTTGCTGCCCGGACCGGCAAAGAGCTCAAGCCGACCATGCCGCCGGCGCAGATGATCGATTTTGGCCTGCGCAACGGGGCGTATGGCGACGCCTCGCCGCACAAGTTGTCCCTGGCGACCCTGTTCGACCATCCCCATGGCATCGATCTTGGCGCACTCAAGCCTAACCTGGCCCCGCGCTTGAAAACCGAAAACCAGCAGGTGCAGGCCGCGCCGGCGGTGATTCTCGCCGACCTTGCGCGCTTTGCCGCGTTGCAGGCGCCAGAACCGGATGAGTTGCTGATGATTGGCCGCCGCCATGTGCGCAGCAACAACTCCTGGATGCATAACTTCCATCGACTGGTGAAGGGCAAGCCGCGTCATCAATTGCTGATGCACCCGGATGACCTCGCCTCTCGCGGCCTTGCCGACGGGCAGCGCGTGACGGTCAGTTCGCGAGTGGGGGCCATCGAAGTCGAGGTGCTGGGCAGCCTGGACATGATGAAAGGTGTGGTCAGCCTGCCTCACGGCTGGGGCCATGCCCGGCCGGGCGTGCAGATGACCATTGCCAGCGCACAGCCAGGCTCCAGCGCCAATGACCTGACTGATGATTGCCAGCTCGATGAGTTGTCCGGCAACGCGGCGCTCAACGGTGTACCGGTGAAGGTGGCGGCTGCGTAAAATTGTCTCTGGAGCACGTTCGGCTTTCCGTTACAATGCGTCACCGTGTCGACAACTTACGTCGCAAAGTTTTAAGCCGAGGTGCTCCATGGATATCATCGAAACGATTAAAGACCAGATTGCCAACAACACCATCCTGCTTTACATGAAAGGCTCGCCGAACGCGCCACAGTGCGGTTTCTCGGCCAAGGCCGCTCAGGCTGTGATGGCGTGTGGCGAGAAGTTTGCCTACGTGGACATCCTGCAGAACCCGGAAATCCGCGCCAACCTGCCCAAGTACGCCAACTGGCCAACCTTCCCACAACTGTGGGTTGGCGGTGAGCTGATCGGCGGTAGCGACATCATGACCGAGATGGCCGCTGATGGCTCGTTGCAAGCCACGATCAAGGAAGCGGTAGAAAAAGCGGCGGCGAACAAGACCGAAGCCTGATCCATGGAAGTCGGTTCACCACACCGGTTGTGATGAACACGAAACCTTGTGGGAGCGAGCCTGCTCGCGATAGCGGTATGTCAGTCAGCAGTTTTTTACCTGAACCACCGCTATCGCGAGCAGGCTCGCTCCCACAGTGGTTTTGGGTAGGCCTGGAATCCAGGCAATAAAAAGCCCCGCCTCTCGAAAGAGGGCGGGGCTTTTTAATGCCTGGCTAGCGGGGAAGCTTACTCTTCACCCATCTGCGATTGCAGGTAATTCTCAAGACCGACTTTGTCGATCAGGCCCAGCTGGGTTTCCAGCCAGTCGATGTGCTCTTCCTCGGATTCGAGGATATCTTCCAGCAGTTCACGGCTACCGAAATCGCCAACGCTTTCGCAATGGGCGATGGCGGCCTTCAGGTCGGCGTGGCCGGTGCGCTCGATACGCAGGTCGCACTCCAGCATTTCCCGGGTGTGTTCGCCGATGTGCAACTTGCCCAGATCCTGGACGTTCGGCAGGCCTTCGAGGAACAGGATGCGCTTGATCAGTTTGTCCGCGTGTTTCATCTCGTCGATGGATTCGTGGTACTCGTGCTTGCCCAGCTTGTTCAGGCCCCAATCCTCGTACATGCGCGCATGCAGGAAGTACTGGTTGATCGCGACCAGCTCATTGCCGAGGATCTTGTTGAGATGCTGGATGACTGTAATGTCGCCTTTCATGATGAGACCTGCCCTGTAATAGCTGTATATAGGGCAGAGTTTGAGCCGCACATTTACGGGTGTCAAACCTAAGTTATTGAATAATAAATGAAAATTAATCGGAATAAGAATGTTTGTGTTCCGCGTCTGGACGCTAAGCAATTGATTTACAGGCATAAAAAAACCGGACATTGAGTCCGGTTCCTTGAAAACTGTTTTTTACGCGGCGGTAAATTCTACCGGGTAGGGGATCGAGGCCTGTGCCGTTTGCACCTTGGCGAGGGTTTCGCGAACCACTTCCTTGGCCAGGCACGCACATTTACCGCATTGGCTGGCTACGCCGGTGGCCTGACGGACTTCGCGATAGCTGCAGCAACCTTCGTAGATCGCTTCGCGGATTTGTCCGTCGGTGACGCCAGTGCAGAGGCATACATACATAAGTTAGAACCGTCGCTGGTTGTGACTCAATTGAGACGGATCTTAATGTTAACGAGAATGATTGTCAAAGTGGTTTCTGAAAACCTTTTGCCAGAGCGACGCCTGGCTGACGAACGGTTTGTACCCCGGCCAGTGACGTGTCATGAAATGCTACAGCGATTTTTCAATACCGCCGAAAAACCGTTGAAGACAGCCCAAATTCGCGGTGTATGATGGTCGGCCCTTGCAAGCGGGTTCGTGTCACAGGGCTGTCGCCTGAGGGTGGCAGGCTGGCCCGGACCTTGTTTTCACGCTATTACATCAGGAGATATCCAATGAGCGTACTCGTAGGCAAACAAGCCCCAGACTTTACCGTTCCAGCCGTGCTCGGCAACGGCGAAATCGTCGACAGCTTCACCCTGTCCTCGGCCATCAAAGGCAAATACGGCCTGGTGTTCTTCTATCCGCTGGACTTCACCTTCGTCTGCCCGTCCGAACTGATCGCACTGGATCACCGCATGGACGACTTCAAGGCCCGCAACGTTGAAGTGGTTGCCGTTTCGATCGACTCGCACTTCACCCACAACGCCTGGCGCAACACCCCGATCAACAATGGCGGTATCGGCCAGGTGAAATACACCATGGCTGCCGACATGAAGCACGAAATCGCCAAGGCCTACGACGTTGAGTCCGAAGGTGGCGTGGCTTTCCGTGGCGCGTTCCTGATTGACGACAAAGGTGTTGTCCGTTCGCAGATCATCAACGACCTGCCGCTGGGCCGTAACATGGAAGAGCTGATCCGTCTGGTCGACGCGCTGCAATTCCACGAAGAGCACGGCGAAGTGTGCCCGGCCAACTGGAAAAAAGGCGACAAGGGCATGACCGCTTCGCCTGAAGGCGTTGCCGCTTACCTGGGCGAGCACAGCGACAAGCTGTAATTGCTTTAGGCATAAAAAAACCGGCCCTTGGTAGGGCCGGTTTTTTTATGGGTGTTTCAAGCCAAATTATCGGCTGAACACAGAGCTATGGGGCGATGTCAGTCGTCGAAATCCTGCCAACCACCCATCTGCTTCCAGCGATTGACGATGCCGCAGAACAGCTCCGCCGTCTTCTCGGTGTCGTAGCGGGCCGAGTGGGCCTCGCGGCCATCGAAATCGATGTCGGCCGCCTGGCACGCCTTGGCCAGGACGGTCTGGCCGTATGCCAGGCCAGCCAGGGTCGCGGTGTCGAAGCTGGAGAACGGGTGGAACGGGTTGCGCTTCATGTCCAGGCGCGCGACAGCGGCGTTGAGGAAGCCCAGGTCGAAGCTGCTGTTGTGGCCGACCAGGATCGCTCGCTTGCAACCGTTGGCCTTCAGCGCCTTGCGCACGCCACGGAAGATGTCGGTCAGGGCCGTTTCTTCGCTGACCGCCATGCGCAGCGGGTGATCGAGCTTGATCCCGGTAAACTCCAGGGCCGCCGCTTCGATGTTGGCGCCTTCGAACGGTTCGACACGGAAGAAATAGGTGTGGTCAGGGAACACGAAGCCTTTTTCGTCCATGCCAATGGTGGTCGCGGCGATTTCCAGCAAGGCGTCGGTGGCGGAGTTGAAACCGCCGGTTTCTACATCGACGACGACCGGCAGATAACCCCGGAAGCGGGCTGCCATGGGATGACGGGCGCCGCCCGAACCACCATTGCCGTCCAGTTCGTCGTCGAAATGATCTTCACTCACGCGTTTTCCTCCAGCAGGCGCCAGCGCAGTTTTTCACCGGCGCGCAGCGGGATGACAGTCAGCTCGCCGAAAGGCAGGCTGGCGGGGGCGGTCCATTCGTCGCGGACCAGGGTAATACTGTCGGTGTTCACCGGCAGGCCATAGAAACGCGGGCCATGCAGGCTGGCGAAGCCTTCGAGTTTGTCCAGCGCATTGCGCTGTTCGAACGCCTCGGCATACATCTCGATGGCGGCATAGGCGGTGTAGCAGCCGGCGCAACCGCAGGCCGCTTCCTTGGCGTGACGGGCGTGGGGCGCCGAGTCGGTGCCGAGGAAAAACTTGGTGCTGCCGCTGGTGGCGGCGTCGAGCAAGGCTTCCTGGTGGGTATTGCGCTTGAGGATCGGCAGGCAATAGAAGTGCGGCCGGATCCCGCCCACCAGCATGTGGTTGCGGTTGTACAGCAGGTGATGGGCAGTAATGGTCGCGCCAACGTTGGCCGGAGCCTCGTTGACGAACTGCACGGCATCGCCGGTGGTGATGTGTTCGAACACCACCTTGAGGGTCGGGAAGCGCTCCACGACGCGG
Source organism: Pseudomonas sp. 43mfcvi1.1 (assembly GCF_900115935.1). NCBI lineage: Bacteria > Pseudomonadati > Pseudomonadota > Gammaproteobacteria > Pseudomonadales > Pseudomonadaceae > Pseudomonas > Pseudomonas sp. 43mfcvi1.1. Next base: position 166,020 of record NZ_UETT01000006.1, read on the forward strand.
CGCATGTGCTCGTCGATGAAGATTTTCTCGCGGTCGAACACGTCGACGTCGCCCCGGGTGACTTCACCGTGGATCAACAACGGCATGCCGACTTCGGCCATGGCCTCCAGCGCCGGGAAGATCTTGTCGATGCTGGTGACGCCGGAATCGGAGTTGGTGGTCGCGCCGGCAGGGTACAGCTTGGCGGCGTGGACGAAGCCGCTGGCCTTGGCGTCGCGAATCTCTTCGGGCTGGGTGCGGTCGGTGAGGTACAGCACCATCAGCGGTTCGAAGCGGCTGCCAGCCGGGCGTGCGTCGAGGATGCGCTGGCGATAGCCGTCGGCCTCGGCGGCGTTGCGCACGGGCGGAACCAGGTTCGGCATGATGATTGCGCGCCCGAAGGTGCGCGCGACATCGGCGACGGTATGGGTCAACACAGCACCATCGCGAAGATGAATATGCCAGTCGTCGGGACGCAGCAGGGTCAGGCGGTCAGACATTGGGGGGCTTCCAGGCGGGTCAAACTCTGGGGAATGCTACCGGAAAAGACCGATTCAGGCACCCGCTATCAAGTTCTGCCGCAACTTACCGATAGCTCCTACAGGTGTGCCACGAATCCGTGCAGTGCCCCGGACAGGCGTCATGCCCCAGGCATGCGTCGATCTTTGTATAAAAGTCAGTGGAGCCTCCCGTGCGCCAGCGTTATCTAGCCTTGCTCAGTGTGTTTGCCAGCCTTCCCGCCATGGCGCTCACTTTCCAGACCCGTCTGGAGAGCATTGAGTGGACGGTCGAAGGCGACAAGTTCGAGTGCCGGCTGAGCCAGCCGATCACCGATTTCGGCAGCGGCGAGTTCGTGCGTCGGGCGGGCGAGCAGGCCACGTTCCGCCTCAAGACCTACAACCCGATGCTTGGCGGCGGTTCGGCAACCTTGCTGGCGGCCGCCGCGCCGTGGCAACCGGGGCGAGGCGATATCAACCTGGGTTCGGTCAGGATCGGCAGCGGCGATGTGCTGTTCAACAGCTCCCAGGTCCAGGCCGGCCGGTTGATCAGTGGCCTGATGGAAGGTCGCAGCCCCGTGGTGCGCCGCAACACCGAGGACGGACGGGTCTCGGAAGTGCGCCTGCTGCCGGTGCGTTTCAGCAAGGCTTTCAATGACTATCAAGGTTGCGTGGCGAAACTGTTGCCAAAGAATTTCGAGCAGGTGAAGCAGACCCAGATCGGCTTCCCCGGCGAAGAAGTCGAACTCGATGCCCATGCCAAGGCACAGTTGCAGGTAATGCTCGACTTCATCAAGGCTGATCCAAGCGTTAATCATGTAGAGCTTGACGGCCACTCCGACAACAGCGGCAATCGCCTGACCAACCGTGAGCTGTCGCGCCGCCGCGCCCTGGCAGTTCAGGATTTCTTCAAGGCCAATGGCTTCCAGGAATCGCAGATTACCCTGCGCTTCCACGGCGAGCGTTATCCCCTGGTACCCAATACCAACGCCGCCAACCGCGCCAAGAATCGTCGCGTGGTCGTGCGCCTGGAGCGTGTGGCGCCGACTGAAGTACCGGCACCCCAGGCCCCGGCGGCGCAGCCGGCGGCTCCTGCGGCGCCCGCCAAGGTTCCGGCGCCGGTCGCCGCACCAGCCAAGGCGCCCGCTCCGGCGACTGCGCGCACGTCCTGATTCGATTTTGACCGTCGCGCTCTCGACATAATCTGTCGCTTCGTCGTCATAAGCTGTCGCGCCTCTGTAAATTATCCGCGCTGGACGTTAGACTTCTCGGCTTTCCGTACAACCCGTGGAGTGATGGCATGGCGGACGTAAACAAGGTCGTTCTGGCGTATTCCGGCGGCCTGGACACTTCGGTGATCCTCAAGTGGCTGCAGGACACTTATAACTGCGAAGTGGTGACCTTCACCGCTGACCTGGGACAGGGCGAGGAAGTCGAGCCTGCACGCGCCAAGGCCCAGGCCATGGGCGTCAAAGAGATCTACATCGATGACCTGCGCGAAGAGTTCGTCCGCGACTTCGTGTTCCCGATGTTCCGCGCCAATACCGTTTACGAAGGTGAGTACCTGCTGGGTACCTCCATCGCCCGTCCGTTGATCGCCAAGCGCCTGATCGAAATCGCCAACGAAACCGGCGCCGACGCCATTTCCCATGGCGCCACCGGCAAGGGCAACGACCAGGTGCGTTTCGAGCTGGGTGCCTATGCCCTCAAGCCTGGCGTTAAAGTCATTGCCCCATGGCGTGAGTGGGACTTGCTGTCCCGTGAAAAACTGATGGACTACGCCGAGAAGCACGCGATTCCGATCGAGCGCCACGGCAAGAAGAAATCCCCGTACTCGATGGACGCCAACCTGCTGCACATCTCCTATGAAGGCGGCGTGCTGGAAGACACCTGGACCGAGCACGAAGAAGACATGTGGCGCTGGACCGTCTCCCCGGAGAAGGCCCCCGATACCCCGCAGTACCTGGAGCTGACCTATCGCAACGGCGATATCGTCGCACTGGACGGCGTTGAGATGAGCCCGGCCACCGTGCTGGCGACCCTGAACCGCATCGGTGGCGAACACGGCATCGGTCGCCTGGACATCGTCGAGAACCGCTATGTGGGCATGAAGTCCCGTGGCTGCTACGAAACTCCCGGCGGCACCATCATGCTGCGCGCCCACCGGGCGATCGAATCGATCACCCTGGACCGCGAAGTGGCTCACCTCAAAGACGAGTTGATGCCCAAGTATGCCAGCCTGATCTACACCGGCTACTGGTGGAGCCCTGAGCGTCTGATGCTGCAACAGATGATCGACGCCTCCCAGACCAACGTGAACGGTGTCGTGCGGCTGAAGTTGTACAAGGGCAACGTGATCGTGACCGGGCGCAAGTCCGACGACTCGCTGTTCGATGCCAACATCGCGACCTTCGAAGAAGACGGCGGTGCCTACAACCAGGCCGACGCGGCCGGCTTCATCAAGCTCAACGCCCTGCGCATGCGCATCGCGGCGAATAAGGGTCGCAAGCTGTTCTGACCCTGGCGAGATGAAAAAGCGGCCTGCCATGAGCAGGCCGTTTTTTTTGCCCCTTTTTTGCGTGTGCGGGCTTTGCTGCTGCGCGGCCCTTGATCGTTCATTCATCCTGCCCGTGGGCTGCCGGGTCTGCGTTGCTGTAGATGACGTATACGACGATGCGGGTGTGCTTCAAATGTCTTGATCGACAGGTCTCGCTCAGGCGTTCCGATTGGCCGCATAGGAGACAAGGGGAGGCTGGTTCGCGCCTGCGTCGATGAAGGCGTTTTAGCAGCTCTTTGATTTTATCCGCCCGACGTAGCAGTCGTTTGTGTCGGCAGGGCGAGTCAACCATGGTCTTTAAAAAGTGCTTGTTCTTGCGAAAATCCGAGGGTGAATACAGGGAGCGATAATTGAAGTTGAGCGTTATGAAAAAAAGCAGCAATAGATAAAAAGGGAAGCTGATCAGGAACCAGAGGTAATACTCACGATCCTGGTCATCCAGGAATGGCAAGGAAATCGCCGCGGAAGTTTCGGACAAAGTTGCGAATATGGCGATGAGGGTCATAGGGTTGGTTATGGTCTTCGAAGGTTTGTTCATGGTTAATGCTCATGGAATATTTATGCTCGGTGAATAGGCTGGAAAGTGGTTATTAAGATATAGGCGCAATCGCAGCGGCTGCCGATGATGGATGTCGGATGCCAAGCTATTTTATATATGAATTTTTCTTCTTGAAGTGAGCGAGAGGCAGTTTTAACAGTAAATAATTCAGTTACTCTTTATGATTGAAAAGCTTTTTAATGGGCTGCCTGTCGGTGGGCGTCACGGTAAAAGAGCGAATTGTTCACAGGGTTACCGGATTGTTAAGAAAGGTCCATTCTTCTCTGTAGAAAAATTCACGACACATTTTTTCCTGGAGAATTTGTAGGATTTTTCTGTATAGCTTGTAGGTTCTGTCTCTCGGTGCGAGCGTTCAGGGGGGGGCGGCATGCCAAGGTAGAAATGACTAGGCTATTGTGCGTGCTCTAAAAATTCGAACAGCGAAGTTGGATTTGCCCATGAATAAAGTGCTGATCGTGGATGATCATCCCGTCATTCGTCTTGCTGTACGTTTGCTGATGGAGCGTCATGGTTATGAAGTCGTTGCCGAAACCGATAATGGCGTCGATGCGTTACAACTTGCTCGCGAACTTATGCCCGATATCGTCATTCTCGATATCGGTATTCCCAAGCTGGACGGATTGGAGGTCATTGCCCGTCTGGCGGCTATTCCTTCATCGATGAAGGTGCTGGTGCTGACTTCCCAGGCACCGGGACATTTTTCGATGCGCTGCATGCAGACGGGGGCGGCCGGGTATGTATGCAAGCAACAGGATCTTACTGAGTTACTGAGTGCAATCAAGGCAGTACTGTCCGGTTACAGTTACTTCCCCAACCAGGCCTTGCATACGGTACGGTCGAGTCTGGGCAATGCCAGTGAGTCGGATATGGTCGACCGATTATCGGGGCGGGAAATGATGGTCTTGCAACAACTGGCTCGCGGTAAGACCAACAAGGAGATCGCCGATGGAATGTTCTTGAGCAACAAGACCGTCAGTACCTACAAGACACGCTTATTGTTGAAGCTCAATGCCCGTTCCCTGGTCGACCTGATCGAACTGGCGCAGCGTAATGGGTTGGTGTGAGTTTTCGGGTCACGCGTACTCAGTAAAAAGCCTCCATCAGGGAGGCTTTTACGTGTCAGAGGTCAAAGTCGTAATCGGCCAGTTGCTTCTGCAGACGGCGCTCTTCCAGCAGGTTATCAATGGTGCGGCGCTTGCTCAGGTTGGTTTTCGCCACTTCCACGACCACAGGTTCAACGTCGTCGGCCTCAACGGCGATGAATTCGTCTTCTACATCCAGTTGTTCTTTGCCAGTACTCATGGGTTCGACTCCAGGCTAAGACTGCCATTGGCGCTCCTTATATCGATAAACCACGGGCGGGTAAAAAAGATTTTTTCAATCGGTTGATCGATAAAATCAATAGCGCCTCAATCGTCGGAGGTCTTGTGCTTGTATTCGCATAAGTCTTCGATTCGACAGCTGCCACAGCGGGGCTTGCGCGCCAGGCAGACGTAGCGTCCGTGAAGGATGAGCCAGTGATGGGAGTCCAGCAGGAATTCCTTGGGGACGAATTTCATCAATTTCTTCTCGACCTCCACCACGTTTTTGCCGGGGGCCAGCCCGGTGCGGTTGCTGACACGGAAAATGTGGGTGTCGACCGCCATGGTCAACTGCCGAAACGCGGTGTTGAGTACGACGTTGGCGGTTTTGCGGCCCACGCCCGGAAGGGCTTCCAGCGCTTCACGGGTCTGTGGGACCTCACTGGCGTGGCGCTCGATCAACAGGCGGCAGGTCTCGATTACGTTTTTGGCCTTGCTGTTGAATAGCCCGATGGTCTTGATGTACTCGGACAGTCCCTCGACGCCCAGGGCATAGATCGCCTCTGGCGTATTGGCCACCGGGAAAAGTTTGGCCGTGGCTTTGTTGACGCCGACGTCGGTGGACTGGGCCGAGAGGATGACCGCGATCAGCAACTCGAACGGCGAGGAATAGGCCAGTTCGGTCTTTGGTTCCGGGTTGTCCTCGTGAAAGCGACGAAATATTTCCAGGCGTTTTGCGGCGTTCATGGGCGCGGCGTTTCCTCGATAGTTGAAGGGGGAGTGTCAGCCGTCCAAGCCTGTCGGGCCGCCAACAGCAGCCCAAGCAGAATGAACCCGCCTGGGGCGAGCAAGGCCAGGGGAAGGCTGCTGCCGATCAGCCCACGCACGGCGCCCAGGCTGATCATCAAGAGACCGAACAGCCCAACCAGCCTCAGGCGCCCAAGCCAGCGAGACTCAACGAAGAATCCCTCATGCTCCAGCGCCACGCAGCTCAGGGCGATCCAGCCAACGTAAAGGCTCAACGGACGGTACAGTTCCAGCGCCCAGGCCTGGACGATAAAGCCCGTGCAGGTGGTCAGGGTCGCGGCCAGCACGATGGAGGCGAGCAGCCGTTGACGGGTTGTCAGGCGCTGCCGGACAAGCCCCATCGTCAAACCATGGCTGAAGAGAATCAAGGCCCAGGCCAGCCACAACCCCAGCGCGCCGACCAGCGAATGACTCGCGCCGATCAATGGGACGAGCAGCAGGCCGTGTGTCAGCCCCCATGGTTTATTCATTCGCCGCCACCCCCGTCAACTGAGCCTTGTGCTCGTCGAAGTAACGCAGCGCATCGTGCACAGCCTGCAGGACCGCCCGGGATGTCACTGTCGCGCCTGCCAGTTGATCGAACTGCCCCTGGTCCTTTTTCAAGGCCCAGCCGCTGTCGTCAGGCGCCTGACGTGATTTACCGGTGAAAGTCTGCAGCCAGGCGTTCGGCCAACCGGCAATCGCCGCGCCCAACCCGCGTGTTTCGGATTGGCGCAGGGTCTTGACGCCCAGCAACCGGCCCTGAGGATCGATGGCGATCAGCAATTCGATGCTGCCTTCATAGCCCTGCGCCTGGCTACGTAGCAGCACGGCGCTGGGCTGGCCGCTGCGGGTCGCCAGGTAGCCGCCCAGCAGCGTGCTGTGAGCCAAGGTCACCGAGGCTGGGACAATGGGGTGCGCCAACGGCTGGTTGTCATAGCGGTCAGTGGGCAGCACCTCGAGCAAGGTTCTGTTCGCCAACGCTTGCCGCTGGGCCTCGATGCGCCCGGCCGTGCCGAGGTGAGTGAGGTAAGTGGCACCAACGCCCAGGCCGATCACCAGGATCAGGATTGCCACGCCGCCGCGATTATTCATGTCAGTGGCCGCCGTTGTCGCGCTTCGGCAAACCGGTCCAGTGCCGGTACTCCGAGGTTCATCAGCAACACCGCGAACGCCACGCCGTCCGGGTAACCAGCCCAGGTACGGATCAGATAGACCAGCAACCCCATACCTGCGCCAAACAGCAGGCGAGCGAGAGGGGCCTTGGCCCCCGAGACCGGTTCGGTCGCGATAAAAAACGCGCCGAGCATGGTTGCGCCGGTGAACAGGTGAAACAGCGGCGAGCCATGGGAGTCGGAACCCGAACCGTTCCAGCACAACAGGCTGACGATGGACAGGCTCGCCAGCATGCCCACCGGGGCATGCCAACTGAACACCCGCTGTTGCAGCAGAAACAGACCGCCCGCCAGGAAGGCCAGGTTGATCCATTCGACACCACTGCCACCGAAACGCCCGAAGGCCGGATCGTTGGCGAACAGTTCATCGATGGTCAGGCTCGTGTTGGTCCGCAGGCTGTCCAGCGCGGTTGCTCCGGCCCAGGCATCGGGCGTCGGGTGAGTGCCGAATACCTGCTGCAAGCCTTCAAGCAGGCCCATGGCATGGAGCGCCGGCCATTGGCTCATATGGGAGGGAAACGCCACCAACACCACGGCGTACCCAAGCATCGCCGGGTTGAACGGGTTGCTGCCGACGCCGCCCCACAGGTGCTTGCCGAACAGCAAGGCGCAGGCGGCCGCAGTCACGGTCAGCCACCAGGGGCAATAGGCCGGCAAGGCCAGGGCCAGCAGTGTGGCGCTAACCAGCGCGCTGCCATCGTTCAGCTCAGGTTTGAAGGGTCTGCCCCGTAAACGCAGTACCAACGCTTCGACTGCCAGCGCAGTGAGACCGGACAACAGCAGGTTGAGCAGCACGCCCCAGCCATGGAACCACAGCAATGCCAGCAGGCCGGGCAGTGTCGCCAGCAACACACGCGTCATCGCTTGGCGCAGCCGTTCATCCACGGGCTCAGGAAGCGGCATGGGCGTCCACCTGGCGTTCGGCATCCTTCACCGCTTGTTCCAATGCCCGCAGTTGTTCATCCGATACCGTAGCCGCCCGGGCCTTGCTGAGTTCGGCGCGGCGCATCGCCAGTTGGATCTTGGCTCGCTTCAGCTCGGCGCTGTTCGCCGGTGCAGGAGCTGGAGCGGTCGAGGGGGTGGCGTTTTCCAGTTGGCTCAGGGCCTGCTCGGCTGCTTCGAACTGGCGTTGCAGCACGATCAGTTGCGACTGTTGCTCGAAGGTTGGCGGATGGCCGAACGCTTTCAAGGATTTGTTCAATTGCGCCCGGCTCATGGCCAGGTCGACCTTGGCTTTTTTCAAGGCAGCATCGGCGGTGGCGGCTTTTTGCGCGCGCACGCGCTCCAGTGCGGCTTGTACGGGGTCGAGTGCCTGGCCCTGTTCCTGGGGTTGAGTCTGGGCTGCGCGTTGGTTGCGAGCCAGGCGTTCGGCCTGGCGCTGTTCTTCTTCGCGGCGTAGGCGCGTATTGCGCTGTTCGAAGCGGCGCCGGGCGTGGTTGCGCTTGGCGGTTCGCGCCTGTTGCTCTGCGGCGCTGAAGGCCAGGCCGCCGACGATCGGCAGGGTCGCCGTCGGCAGAGGACGCATTTCAATGCAATCGACCGGACAGGGCGCCACGCAAAGATCGCAGCCGGTGCATTCGTCGATGAGGACGGTGTGCATCAGCTTCGCCGCGCCGACAATCGCGTCCACCGGGCAGGCCTGGATGCACTTGGTACAACCGATGCATTCGGCTTCGCGGATAAAGGCAATCTGCGCCGGGGCACTGCCGCGGCTGGTGTCCAGTTCCAATACTGGCACTTTCATCAGCTCGGCCAGGGCGGCGATGGTTTCGCGTCCACCGGGCGGGCATTTGTTGATCGGCTCACCCTGGGCGATGCCTTCGGCGTAGGGCTTGCACCCGGGATGGCCGCACTTGCCGCACTGAGTCTGCGGCAGCAAGGCGTCGATACGTTGAATCAGGCTCATGTTTTGACCAGCCCGCGCAATCCGAGAAAGGCCACCGCCATCAGTCCGGCGCTGATCAACTGAATCGGCAGGCCCCGAAAGGGCAGGGGAATATCGTTATTGAAGACGCGTTGGCGCAAATCATCGAACAGGCTCAGCACCAGCCAGAATCCCAGCCCGGCGCCCAGGCTCGTGGCGATGGCATGGCCCAGGCCCCGATCATCCTGGCTGTTGAGTAGCGTGAGGCCGAGGATACCGGCATTTGCGAGCAACAGCGGCCACAGCCCCTCGAACGGCAATGCCGGCAGCCAGCGCGCCAGCCAGTGCAGCAATGGGCCGATCAACAGCACGCTCAAGGACAACCAGGCAAACAGGCGCAGCGATGTCAGGTTTGCCGGGACCAGCAGCCAGTGGTCCAGCAGATAGCCCAAGGCGCCAACCATCAGCATCAGGAACGCCGTCGCCAGGCCCAAGGCGTGCACCTGCTTTCGACCATTGGCCGCCAGCAGCGGATCGACGCCCAGCGGCCAATGCAACACGAGGTTGTTGATCAGGGCAGCGCTGAACAGCGTGAGGACGATTTCGGTCATGGGCGTGTTGGCAACAAAGGGCCTGTTACAAGATTAGGCATTATCCGGCACGCCGGGAGGGCGGGCCAGATATGAAAATCCCACAGCCGCCTGCGAAGCGACTGTGGGATCGGTGCAACAAGCGGTCGCGTTACTTGATCCGCTGGCCCGGCTTGGCGCCGCTGTCGGGGCTCAACAGGTAGATTTCCTCACCACCGGGGCCTGCCGCCATCACCATGCCTTCGGAGATACCGAAGCGCATTTTGCGTGGCTTGAGGTTGGCGATCATCATCGTCAAGCGGCCTTCAAGCTTGGCGGGGTCCGGGTAGGCACTCTTGATGCCGGAGAACACGTTGCGTTGCTCATCGCCAATGTCCAGGGTCAGGCGCAACAGCTTGTCGGCGCCTTCGACGGCCTCGGCCTTGACGATCAGCGCCACGCGCAGGTCAACGGCAGCGAAGGCGTCGAAGTCGATTTCCGGCGACAGCGGGTCCTTGGCCAGTTCGCCGTTCCCGGCCGGCGCGCCGGTATCGGTCTGGCTGGCGGCCAGGTCTTCCTTGGAGGCGTCGGTCATGGCTTGCACCTTGGTGGCGTCGATGCGAGTCATCAACGGCTTGAACTCGTTCAGCTGATGGTTGCTCAGCAGCGTCTGGTGATCGTTCCAGGTCAGCGGCGCGACGTTGAGGAACGCCTCGGCATCGGCGGCCAGCAGCGGCAGCACCGGCTTGAGGAAAATCACCAGCTGGCGGAACAGGTTGATGCCCAGGGCGCAGATCGCCTGGACTTCGTCCTGCTTGCCTTCCTGCTTGGCCAGCGACCAGGGCGCCTTGTCGGCGATCCAGGCATTGGCGCGATCGGCCAGGGCCATGATTTCGCGCATGGCGCGGGCAAAGTCGCGGCTCTCATAGGCTTCGGCGATGCTTGGCGCGGCGGCGAGGAAGGCGTCGGTCAACTCCGGCGCGGCATTGCCCGCAACCAGGACACCGGCGTTGCCTTTGTGGATAAAACCGGCGCAACGGCTGGCAATGTTGACTACCTTGCCTACCAGGTCGGAGTTGACCTTCTGCACGAAGTCTTCGAGGTTCAGGTCCAGGTCATCGACGCCACGGCCGAGCTTGGCCGCGTAGTAGTAGCGCAGGTATTCCGGCGACAGGTGGTCCAGGTAGGTCCGGGCCTTGATGAAGGTGCCGCGGGACTTGGACATTTTCTGGCCGTTGACGGTCAGGTAGCCGTGGACATTGATGCCGGTCGGTTTACGGAAGCCCGCGCCTTCGAGCATGGCGGGCCAGAACAGCGCATGGAAGTTGACGATGTCCTTGCCGATGAAGTGGTACAGCTCGGCGGTGGAGTCCTTGCCCCAGAACGCATCGAAGTCCAGCTCCGGCGTGCGGTTGCAGAGGTTCTTGAAACTCGCCATGTAGCCGATCGGTGCGTCCAGCCACACGTAGAAATACTTGCCGGGCTCGTCGGGGATCTCGAAACCGAAGTACGGCGCATCGCGGGAGATGTCCCACTGTTGCAGGCCGGCGTCGAGCCATTCGGCGATCTTGTTGGCCACGGCGTCCTGCAGGGTGCCGCTGCGGGTCCAGGCTTGCAGCATCTGCTGGAAGTCCGGCAGCTTGAAGAAGAAATGCTGGGAGTCCTTGAGCACCGGTGTGGCCCCGGAAATCGCCGATTTCGGGTCCTTCAGGTCGGTCGGTGCGTAGGTGGCGCCACATTTTTCGCAGTTGTCGCCGTACTGGTCCTCGGTGCCGCATTTCGGGCAGGTGCCCTTGATGAAGCGGTCGGCCAGGAACATTTTCTTTTCCGGGTCGAAATACTGGGTGATCGAACGGGTGGCAATGTGCCCGGCGTCACGCAGCTTCAGGTAGATCTGGCTCGACAGCTCGCGGTTTTCTTCGGCGTGGGTGGAGTGGAAGTTGTCGAAATCCACCAGGAACTCGGCAAAGTCGGCGCTGTGTTCAGCCTGGACGTTGGCGATCAGTTGTTCCGGGGTGATGCCTTCCTTTTCCGCGCGCAGCATGATGGCCGAACCGTGGGCGTCGTCGGCGCAGACATAAATGCATTGGTTGCCGCGATGCTTCTGGAAGCGCACCCACATATCGGTCTGGATGTATTCCAGCATATGGCCGAGGTGAATCGAACCATTGGCATAGGGCAGGGCGCTGGTGACGAGGATCTTGCGTGGCTCGGACATGGGGCTCGGCTACTTGATGAAACGGAGGTCGGCCACTATAAAGCGCCGGGAAATATATTTCACCCCACTGGCCTGTTTCCGGATGCGTTGTTGGGTGCGGTATAGACACAACCTGTGGCGAGGGGATTTATCCCCGCTGGACTGCGCAGCAGTCCCAAAACATTCGAACCTGACCAGTCTGATTCACCGAAGCGCCAGGTTTTGGGGGCGCTTCGCAACCCAGCGGGGATAAATCCCCTCGCCACAAAAGGTGTTCGCACCGCGGTAATCGGGTCGCCACAACAGCATGCGCGGCGTAGGATAGCGGCCTGTTTTCAAGTCTTGCTATCGGAGTTGCCCATGAGCGCCGTCAATCGCGCAGCGGTGGAAGCCGTCCTTCGCCAGTACACCGACCCCTACCTGAATCAGGACCCGGTCAGCGCCGGATGCGTGCGCACCATCGACATTCAGGGCGATCGCGTCAGCGTCCAGCTGGAAATCGGCTACGCCGCCGATCTGTTCAAGAGCGGTTGGGCGCAAATGCTGCAAATGGCGATCGAGTCCCTGGACGGTGTAGCCAGCGCCAAAGTCGACATCACCAGCGTGATCGCTGCTCACAAGGCCCAGGCGCAGGTACCGGGGCTGGCGAACGTCAAGAATGTCATCGCCGTGGCCTCGGGCAAGGGCGGCGTGGGCAAGTCCACCACCGCCGCCAACCTGGCCCTGGCCCTGGCCCGTGAAGGGGCCAAGGTCGGGATTCTCGACGCGGACATCTACGGCCCGAGCCAGGGCATCATGTTCGGCGTGGCCGAGGGCACCCGGCCCCAGGTCAAGGACCAGAAGTGGTTCGTGCCGATCCAGTCCCATGGCGTGGAAGTCATGTCCATGGCCTTCCTGACCGACGACAACACGCCGATGGTCTGGCGCGGGCCGATGGTTTCCGGTGCCCTGCTGCAACTGGTGACGCAAACCGCCTGGGGTGACCTGGATTACCTGGTGATCGACATGCCGCCAGGCACTGGCGATATCCAGCTGACGCTGGCGCAGAAAGTCCCGGTGGCCGGGGCGGTGATTGTCACCACCCCTCAAGACCTGGCCCTGCTGGACGCGCGCAAGGGTGTGGAAATGTTCCGCAAAGTGAACATCCCGGTGCTGGGCGTGGTGGAAAACATGGCCGTGCACATCTGCTCGAACTGCGGGCATGCCGAGCATCTGTTCGGCGAAGGTGGCGGGGAAAAACTGGCGAGCCAGTACGGCGTCGAACTGCTGGCCTCGCTGCCGTTGTCGATGCTGATCCGCGAACAGGCCGACGGCGGCAAGCCCACGGTCATCGCCGAGCCGGACAGCCAGATCGCCATGGTCTATCAGGAGCTGGCCCGCCATGTGGGCGCGCGGATCGTGTTGCAAGAGGCCGCATCACCGGCGATGCCGAACATCACTGTCAGCGACGATTGATGCTGCACAGCAATTTGAGCAGCTAACCAGGCTGCTCCTTTGAAATGCAATCCCTTGTGGGAGCGAGCCTGCTCGCGATAGCGGTATATCAGCCACATCAAGGCTGACTGACCTGACCTGACGCGATCGCGAGCAGGCTCGCTCCCACATTGATTGTGTGCAGGTTCTTAGATCCGCAACCCGCCATCCATCTCCAGGATCCGACCGGTGTAATAGTCGTTCTCGAAGATGTACGCCGCCGAATGAGCAATCTCCTCGGGCTTGCCCATGCGCTTGAGCGGAATCCCCGAGGTCATTTTTTCCAGGGCTTCGGGCTTCATGCCCAGGGTCATCTCGGTTTCAATGAAGCCCGGTGCGATGCCGGCGACACGGATGCCGTAGCGTGCCAGCTCCTTGGCCCAGGTCACGGTGGCGGCGGCCACGCCGGCCTTGGCGGCCGAGTAGTTGGTCTGGCCGACATTGCCGGCGCGGGAAATCGACGAGATATTGATGATGGCGCCACTGTTTTTCAGCTCGACCATTTTCGCCGCCACTTCACGGGTGCACAGGAATACACCGGTCAGGTTGACGTCGATCACGGCCTGCCACTGGGCCAGGCTCATCTTGGTCATTTCGCCGTCCTTGACCTTGAGCAGCAGGCCGTCGCGCAGGATCCCGGCGTTGTTGATCAGGCCGTGGATCGCGCCGAAATCCTCGGCCACCCGAGCAACCATGTCGGTCACTTGTTCTTCATTGGCGACGTTGCACAGGTAGGCACGCGCCTCGACACCCTTGGCTGTGCAGGCGGCAACGGCCTGGTCGAGTTTTTCCTGGTTGAGGTCCACCAAGGCGAGTTTCGCGCCTTTCCCCGCCAGATACTCGGCCATGGAGCGGCCCAAACCCTGGCAACCGCCGGTGATAATGATTACTTTGTCGGTGAGTTGCATTCTCATGTCCAGATGGCGCAGCGGTGAAGGGGACCTTTTGGGAGGCCTCTCGATTTGCGACGGTGTAGCCCGGCTGCACACGAGAACTGTCCCATAGGCGTACCGGAACATTACTCCAGTCGCCTGACCGTTTTCTAGACGGATTTCATAAAAGGAGTCATAAATTGAGCGTTGAAGCTGCCAAGAATGCCCGGGAACTGCTGCTCAAGGAATACCGTGGAGTGCTCGCCACTCATTCCAAATCCATGCCCGGCTTTCCGTTCGGTTCCGTCGTGCCCTATTGCCTGGACGAACAAGGCCGGCCCCTGATCCTGATCAGCCGCATCGCCCAGCACACGCACAATCTGCAAAAAGACCCCAAGTGTTCGATGCTGGTAGGCGAGCGCGGTGCCGAGGATGTGCAGGCCGTGGGGCGCCTGACCTATCTGGCCGAGGCCCGGAAACTCGAAGACGGCGCCGCCATCGAGGCTGCCGCCGAGCGTTACTACCGCTATTTCCCTGACTCGCAGAACTACCACAAGGCCCATGATTTCGATTTCTGGGTGCTCGACCCGGTGCGCCATCGCTACATCGGCGGCTTTGGTGCCATCCACTGGATCGACCAGCTCACCCTGGCCAATCCCTTCGCCGGCAAAGCCGAAGCCAGCATGATCGAGCACATGAACGCCGATCACGCCAAGGCCATTGCTCATTACGTGGAGTTGGCCGGCCTGCCGAAAAGCGAACCGGCGCAATTGGTAGGCATCGACAGCGAAGGCATGCACCTGCGTATCGGCCAGGGCCTGCATTGGCTGGCGTTTGCGACGCCTTGCAACACGCCGACACAAGTGCGCGAAGCCTTGGTTTATCTGGCTCACGCCGAGCAATGGCCGAAAAATGCGCAAGTCGACGCTTGAATTCACGAAAGAACGACGTCATTTAGGTTTTCATAGCAAGGCATTCTTGCGTTGAGGAACCATTTGATGCGCCCTTTTTTGTTGCTCTTTCTGCTGTTCCCAGTGTTGGAGCTGTTCGTATTCGTCAAGGTCAGCGGTGCGATCGGGTTTTTCCCGGCGCTGCTGCTGGTCATTCTCGGCTCGATGCTCGGCGTATTCGTGCTGCGCATTGCCGGTCTCGCCACAGCGTTGCGGGCTCGTGAAAGCCTGAACCGTGGCGAGCTGCCAGCCCAGACCATGCTCGAAGGCCTGATGCTGGCCTTGGGTGGCGGCCTGTTGATCCTGCCAGGCTTTATCAGCGACGTAGTGGGCCTGGTCATGCTGTTGCCATTCACCCGTCGGATGCTGGCCAATAAAATGCGTCAGCGCGCCGAAGAGCAGGCGATGCGTCAGCGGGCCTTTGCCGATGACCTGCAACCCCGTGGTGGTCCGGCCCCGCGCCAGCCTGTAGGGCGCGAGCCCAATGTGATCGAAGGCGAGTTCGAACACCGGGATTCCAAGTAAAACCCTCGATACGGCGCCTTCGGGCGCCGTGTTCGTTTTGGCTGCGCGAAGTAAAAAAATTTCTCCCCCCGCCCTTGTAATCCACTTGTACGCCCTTATGTAACGGTCACCGCAAGGTTTCCGGTGGTGACACCGGACAGACTTCCGCGGTTCGACTGACGAACCGCACCCGGCTCTGCCGGCTTTGTTAAACCCGCCGGGACTACACCGGCCGATGAAAACCACAATTAGGAGAGATCGACAATGAAGCTTCGTCCTCTGCATGACCGCGTCGTCGTCCGTCGCAGCGAAGAAGAAAAGAAAACCGCTGGCGGTATCGTCCTGCCAGGTTCGGCTGCTGAAAAGCCAAACCAGGGTGAAGTCCTCGCTGTAGGCCCAGGCAAAGCACTGGAAAACGGTGAAGTACGTGCGCTGTCCGTGAAAGTGGGTGACAAGGTTGTTTTCGGCCCTTACTCCGGTAGCAACACTGTGAAAGTTGATGGCGAAGACCTGCTGGTTATCGGCGAGAGCGAAATCCTCGCTGTTATCGAAGGCTGATTCCCCGCTCATTTTTCCGCGACTACAAAGTATTTAAGGAATATCGATCATGGCTGCTAAAGAAGTTAAATTCGGCGATTCCGCCCGCAAGAAAATGCTCGCCGGTGTCAACGTCCTGGCTGACGCAGTAAAAGCGACCCTGGGCCCGAAAGGCCGTAACGTGATCATCGAGAAGAGCTTCGGCGCTCCGACCATCACCAAGGACGGCGTTTCCGTAGCCAAGGAAATCGAGCTCAAGGACCGCTTCGAAAACATGGGCGCGCAACTGGTCAAGGACGTTGCCTCCCGTGCCAACGACGACGCCGGTGACGGCACCACCACCGCTACCGTCCTGGCTCAATCGATCGTCAACGAAGGCCTGAAAGCCGTCGCTGCCGGCATGAACCCGATGGACCTCAAGCGCGGCATCGACAAGGCGACCATCGCCATCGTCAAGGAACTCAAAGGCCTGTCCAAGCCGTGCGCTGACACCAAGGCAATCGCCCAGGTCGGCACCATCTCCGCCAACTCCGACAGCTCCATCGGCGACATCATTGCCGAAGCCATGGAAAAAGTCGGTAAAGAAGGCGTGATCACCGTTGAAGAAGGCTCGGGCCTGGAAAACGAACTGTCGGTTGTTGAAGGCATGCAGTTCGACCGTGGCTACCTGTCCCCGTACTTCGTCAACAAGCCGGACACCATGACCGCCGAGCTCGACGGCCCGCTGATCCTGCTGGTCGACAAGAAGATCTCGAACATCCGCGAAATGCTGCCAGTGCTGGAAGCCGTTGCCAAAGCCGGTCGCCCACTGCTGATCGTGGCCGAAGACGTTGAAGGCGAAGCCCTGGCGACTCTGGTTGTGAACAACATGCGTGGCATCGTTAAAGTCGCAGCCGTCAAGGCTCCAGGCTTCGGCGATCGTCGCAAGGCCATGCTGCAGGACATCGCCGTACTGACCGGCGGTACCGTTATCTCCGAAGAGATCGGCCTGAGCCTGGAAAGCACCACCCTGGAGCACCTGGGTAACGCCAAGCGCGTGATCCTGTCCAAGGAAAACACCACCGTGATCGACGGTGCCGGCGTCGAGGCTGATATCCAGGCTCGCGTTACCCAGATCCGCGCCCAAGTGGCCGAAACTTCGTCCGACTACGACCGCGAGAAACTGCAAGAGCGCCTGGCCAAACTGTCCGGCGGCGTTGCAGTGATCAAGGTTGGCGCCGGTTCCGAAGTTGAAATGAAAGAGAAGAAAGCCCGCGTTGAAGACGCCCTGCACGCCACCCGTGCAGCCGTTGAAGAAGGCGTGGTACCTGGCGGCGGCGTGGCACTGGTTCGTGCCCTGCAAGCCATCAGCGAACTCAAGGGCGACAACGATGACCAGAACGTCGGCATCCAGTTGCTGCGTCGCGCTGTAGAAGCTCCTCTGCGCCAGATCGTTGCCAACTCCGGCGACGAGCCAAGCGTTGTGGTCGACAAGGTCAAGCAGGGTTCGGGTAACTACGGTTACAACGCTGCGACCGGCGAATACGGCGACATGATCGAAATGGGTATCCTGGACCCAGCCAAAGTGACTCGTTCGGCCCTGCAAGCGGCTTCGTCGATTGCCAGCCTGATGATCACCACCGAGGCGATGATCGCTGAAATCAAGGAAGACGCTCCAGCTGGCGGCGGCATGCCAGACATGGGCGGCATGGGTGGCATGGGCGGCATGATGTAAGCCAGCCTTACCCCTGTAGCGAAAAGCCCCGCCTGCGAAAGCAAGCGGGGTTTTTTATTGCCTTGGATTTATCTCAGGCTTGAAATTGCACCCATCTGTCTCTGTGGGAGCAAAGCTTGCTCGCGATCGCAGTGGGTCAGCTTGCCAGGATGCTGACGCTGCCCTCGCAATCGCGAGCAAGCTTTGCTCCCACAGGGTTTGTCCGGGGGCTTTCAGGCATTGACCGGATGAGTGACGGCCACACGCTCAGATGTAGAGGCCGGTCGGTACAGGATGTAGTAGTAACACCCCAGGCAAATCAGCCAACAGAACACCGCAGTCCACACGTTGTGGGAAAAGAAATGCGCCCCTTGCATCATCCGACCCAGGGAAAACACCGTTCCCAGCGTGAAGGCGAGTACCAGGGCCCGGCGGGCCAGGCGCGGGCGGCGGTCGCGCAGCACGAAAAACAGCGCAAACAAGGTGAACCCGGTGGCGGCATGACCGCCGGGCCAGCATCGGCCGGGTTTGTCCGTGGCCGGGCGTGGGCTTAGCAGCTCACTGTAGGTTTCCTTGCCTCCGAACTCCTTCAAACTCCAGGGGCATTGCACCGCCGTCACCGCTTTCATCGGTGTGACGAAGGACGTCGCCAGGGCCAGGGACAGCACCAGGCAACCCAGTTCGCGTTTGAATGGCTTGAGCCGGGCGACGAAAAACGAACTGATAAACCCGAGGATCGCCAGGACGGAAAAGGCGATGACGACTTGTTTTGCCCGGTCATGGAGGATGTTTTCCAGAAAGTAGCTGTGGCGCCCGATGAAGTCGCCGGTGGCCGGGTCATAGAGCAATCGGGCCAAATCCATGTCCAGATCGGTCCACTCCAACAAAATCAGAGTAATTGCCACAACGGCGGGAATTGCGAGGCACAACCAGAAGTTCAGCGGGCGAGGCGTGGGGCGTAGAACGCTTGATGGCATGACAGATCCTGAACCAAGAAAGCGCCCCAGGGCATCAGCCTGGGGCAGTTCGATTAACGTTTGCTGACTTGCTCGACACCCTCCTTGGGTGTTCTCCAGCCAAGCAGCTGTTGCTTGAAGCCATAACTGGCGGTTTGGTAATACGTAATGGCGCGACTGATCAGAGGGTCTGTGTTATCTGCCCGGGATTCGCGACTTTCGGTCAGCGCATCGTCATGCCGTCGCAGGCCTTGGCGTGGACTGAGGATTGCCAGATCCTTGCCGTCGAACAGGCCCAGATGTTGATAATTGCCTACGACGACGCGGGGCGGCAACGGGTTGTCCTGTAGCAGATTGCGACCGAAGAACGTCGACTGGTAATCCATGTTAAGCAAACCGAGCAAGGTGGGTGCGAGATCGATCTGGCTGGCCAACTGGCCGCTTTCCCGCGGCTCGATCAGCTTCGGCGCGTAGATGAACAGCGGGATCTGATAATTGCTGATCGGTAGGTCTTCCTTGCCGGCGCTGCCGGCGGTATGGTCGGCCACGAAAACGAAGATCGTGTTATCGAACCACGGTTTTTGCCGTGCCTGTTCCAGAAACTGACCAATGGCGTAATCGGTGTATTTCACTGCCCCATCACGGCCATTGCCGGACTTGATGTCGATCCGATTATCCGGATAGGTGTAGGGACGGTGATTGGACGTGGTCATCAACTGCAATAAGAATGGCTGCTGCCTGGCGTAATTGCTATCGGCCAGTTTCAACGTCTGTGTGTACAGATCCTCGTCGGCCATGCCCCATGCATTCTTGAAGTGGATCTCGGATTCATCGACGCTGCTTTGATCGACGACCCGATAGCCATTGCCGCTGAAAAACGCGTTCATGTTATCGAAGTAACCGCGCCCGCCGTACACAAACACACTGTCGTAGCCGACTGCGTTCAATTGCTGGCCAAGGCTGGCGAAGCCGCTTTCCCGGCCAATGCGCTTGACGATCGAGCGTCCCGGGGTAGGCGGAATAGCCAGGGTGATGGCTTCCAGGCCTCGGTCGGTGCGGGTGCCCGTAGCGTAGAAATTATTGAAGTACAGGCTCTGTTGGCGCAAGGCGTCCAGATTGGGTGTCAAGTTGCGTTGGTCGCCGTTGCTACCCAGGTATTTGGCGCTGAGGCTTTCGATGGTCACCAGCACGATGTTCGGTGTACGGGCGGTGCCGGGGTTGTCGATCATTCGGCGGATATCTTGCGGATCCTCACCGATGAAGCGCGCATGGGGCTCGCTCAGTTCGGCACGTATCTGCTGGGCGACGGTGGCCGGGGCCAAGTGGCTGTAGAACTGTTCATAGTCCAGTTCGTTGTTACGAAACGCCGCGAAGAACTGATACGGGCCGTTGCTCGCCAGTTCGTTCCGATAGGCATTGCCGCCCTGAGCGCGTGGCGCATCCTGGCTGAGCAATTGCAAGCTCAGGGCCGCGACAGCCAGCAGGCCTGATGCACTGAGCAGGCGCCCGCGCAAGGGTGGCAATGGCGCGGCCAGCGCTGCATTGAAAGGTTTGCCCAAAGCCAGGCTCAATCCCACGGCCAGTACCGCGAGAATCGTCAGCAGGGTGCCGATTGGGTACGATTCCAGCACGTTGTTCAGCACTTCATCGGAATAGACCAAGTAGTCGACAGCGATGAAGTTGAAACGCACGCCGAATTCATCCCAGAACAGCCATTCGGCGACGGCGGTGAACAACATGACGAATACGCTGACTGTCAGCAGCCCCCGAAGAAACCAGCGGTGACCGCGACGACGCCATAGGGCCGGAGGGCAAAGCAGCAAATACAGCCCCATCGGCAAAATTGCATAGGCAAGAAACCCTAGGTCATACAGCAAGCCGGTGCCAAACACGGAAAACGCGACACCTCCAGCCTCATCCAAGTGAGTGAGCAGTAGAAAGGTTCGGGTCAGGAGAAACACCACCAGCCAGGCGCTGGTGATCAACAGCAGAAAGCGCATGGGCGCTGCTTTGATAAAGTCCATTTACTACTTTCCTTATATATCAATCCGATAGCGCGAGAGTGTTGCTCCTTCACTGTAGTCAGGGTGTGAATCGATAGTGAAAAAACTATAAAAAACTGATGGGTGGTAGGTGTCGATTTTCCGCAGCCTCCAGCCCTAGCCCTGAATCGGCATTGGCCGTAAGCTGCGCGGGCCAAGATGGCCGTTAACCGTATACGCAGGAGATGCCCATGCGAATTCTATTGGTTGAAGACAACCGCGACATCCTGGCCAATCTGGCCGATTACCTGGGGCTCAAGGGCTATACCGTCGATTGTGCCCAGGACGGATTGTCGGGGTTGCACCTGGCTGCTACCGAACACTACGACTTGATCGTGCTCGACATCATGCTGCCAGGCATCGACGGCTATACCCTGTGCAAGCGCCTGCGCGAAGACGCCCGGCTCGATACGCCGGTGATCATGCTCACCGCCCGGGATCAGTTGGACGATCGTCTGCAGGGCTTCAAATCCGGTGCCGACGATTACTTGATCAAGCCTTTCGCCTTGTCGGAACTGGCCGCGCGGATCGAAGCCGTCATGCGTCGTGCCCAGGGCGGTGGTCGGCGTGCCTTGCAGGTGGGCGACCTGAGTTACGACCTCGACACCCTCGAAGTGACCCGTGAAGGCAAGCTGCTCAAGCTCAACCCCGTAGGCCTGAAGCTGCTGGCGGTATTGATGCAGAAAAGCCCCCACGTGCTGCGCCGGGAAATCCTCGAGGAAGCGCTGTGGGGCGATGATTGCCCGGACAGCGACAGTCTGCGCAGCCATGTCCACCAACTGCGCCAGGTGATCGACAAACCGTTCGACAAGCCGCTGTTGCACACCGTGCACGGCGTGGGTTATCGCTTGGCCGAGGGCCGAGATGGAGTTTAAGCAGAGCCTTGCCCAACGGATCATCATCGCTTTTGCGCTGATGAGCGCGTTGGTGGCCGGGGCATTCGCCATGGGCATCGTGGCGACGGTCCACCTGGTGGAGGAAAAGCTGATTTCCGCCGGGCTTGGGGGCGATCTGCAACGCCTGCTGCTGATGGACAGCGTCTCGGACTGGAACCATCGCCCGGAACCCGACCAGTTGTTTTATTTCAGCGGCGGCCCGGGCGACTTCGAGTTGCCCAAGGACCTGCGGCATCTGGAGCGTGGTTTCCACGAGGTGTTTCGCGAACAGTTGTCGTATCACGCCATGGTCGAGATCGTGGACGGTCGGCACTACGTGTTGCTGCAAGACCAGAGCGACTTCGAAGAGCGCGAACGGGTGTTGTTCGCCGTGGTGCTGGTGGGCTTTGTGCTCAGCCTGGCACTGGCGGTATTTCTGGGCTGGGTCCTGGCACGCCGGGTGATGGCCCCCGTGGTTCGCCTGGCCCGGCAGGTGCGCCATCGCGACCAGCTCCTCGGGCTCGCCCCGCCGCTGGCGCCGGATTACGCCGCCGATGAAGTGGGCGAACTGGCCGTGGCGTTCGACGCGACACTGGGGCGGTTGCGCCAAGCCTTGACGCGCGAGCGGTTGTTCACCAGCGACGTAAGCCACGAGTTGCGCACACCGTTGATGGTCCTGGCGACCTCCTGCGAACTGCTGCTGGAAAACCCGGCCCTGGATCAGCGCGGCCGCACACAGGTCGAGCGCATTAACCGGGCCAGTGAAGAAATGCGTGAGCTGGTGCAAACCTTCTTGATGCTCGCCAGGGCAGAGCGTGAAGACAACGGCATGTCACCTCGACTGGCCCTTGCCCAAGTGGCTGAAAACCTCCTCGGGGTGTGGCGTGGTCCCATCGAATCCAAAGGCTTGACGCTGATCTTCGAGCCGGGGCAAACCCTCGACACCCTGTATAACGCCACCTTCCTGACCGCCGTCATGGGTAACCTGCTGCGAAACGCCTTGCACTACACCGACCAGGGTTTCATCCGCCTCTCGTTGACCTCCACCGGATTCGTGGTCGAGGACAGCGGTGTGGGCATCCCGGAGGAGAAGCGCGAGGCGATGTTCGAGCCGTTCGTGCGTGGTAATGAAAAGCGCGGCGAGGGATTGGGGTTGGGGTTGTCACTGGTGCAACGGATTTGCGAGAACCAGGGCTGGACGGTGAGTCTCAGCACGATGGAACCCAACGGTTGCCATTTCGAGGTGGAATTGAATCCGATGGTGTGATCACCAATACCGGAAAAGTCTTGTAAAGATTCGGTCATTTACATGACAAAGTTTTCACAAAGCGATGACCTGACCCTGACATGTCAATTCATAAGGTGGGGGCTATTCAGACAGGGAGGCCCCCATCAATGCCCGATCCCATCAAGCTTGATTTTTCCGAGAAATACGACGAGCAGCATGCCCAAAGATACTTTCAAAAGCATCGAAGCAATTTGAGTCGTCGCCTTTCCAATCAACGAGACCAGCAACTGGCCCGCCGTGCATTAGCCCTGGTGGGCGACCCTGGCCTGGTGCTGGACTTGCCCTGCGGTGCCGGGCGATTCTGGCCCTTGTTGGCCGAAAAGCCGAACCGGGTAATCATCGGCGCGGACAATTCCGAAGCCATGCTCAAAACCGCAATGGAGTCTCAACCGGTCGATGTCGTGAAACGGGTACAACCCTTGCACACTTCTGCGTTCGACATTGCTTTGCCTGATAGCGCCGTTGACAGCATTTTTTGCATGCGCCTGCTGCACCACATCGGTGAACCCGCGCATCGACTGGCGATTCTTAAGGAATTCGAGCGCGTTACCCGTGATAGCGTGATCGTTTCATTATGGGTCGATGGCAATTTCAAGGCCTGGAAACGCAAGCGGCAGGAACGTACTCGTGGGCAAAAAGGCTACCAGAATCGATTTGTGTTACCGGTTGCTACAGTAGAGGATGAGTTTCGGCAGGCAGGGTTTCGCATTCAGGAACGACTGGATTTTCTACCGCTCTATGCCATGTGGCGAGTTTATGTATTACGCAAGAGGTAAGGGCATGGGTGTACAGGTAGCAGGGACATCAACGATTCTGCTCGACGACTTCGAACATTTCTGGAGTCAGCAGGGTGAATGGGTGGAAGAACCCAATGTGCGTCGCGGCGGTGAAAGCGGTGTGCAACGAATCAAGAGCAAGGACGGCAAGCTGCTTTATGCCAAGCGTCAGACCGGCCATATTTATCGCAGTTGGCTGCACCCGTTCGGTAGACCGACCGTGCTGCGGGAGCAAGACGCACTCCTGGCGTTGACCCGTCTGGGTGTCCGTGTCCCCAAACTCATTTTCTGTGGCGCCCAGCGGGACCCGATTCACAAGTGGCGCGCGCTGCTAGTGACC
The DNA here is from genome assembly GCF_900115935.1 of Pseudomonas sp. 43mfcvi1.1. Taxonomy (NCBI): domain Bacteria; kingdom Pseudomonadati; phylum Pseudomonadota; class Gammaproteobacteria; order Pseudomonadales; family Pseudomonadaceae; genus Pseudomonas; species Pseudomonas sp. 43mfcvi1.1. The sequence goes on from NZ_UETT01000006.1 coordinate 189,810, forward strand.
CAAGCGCTGGAAGGGTTTGAAGAGATCGAGCACTGGTATGCCGCAGGTGGTCGCGAGCGTCATGGCGAAGCGGTGCATGATCAAATCCTCCTGGCACTGGCGCAAAACCTGGCCCGCATGCACAAGGGGCGTTGGCAACATGGCTGTATCTACATCAAGCACGTCTTTGTGCGCGTGACCGGAGAAGGTGAGGCGGCCAAGGCCGAAGTGGCTTTGCTCGATTTTGAAAAGTGTCGCCAGCGCCTGACCGCCCAGCGTGCCGCGTCCCATGACCTCAAGCAGCTGCGGCGCCATTCGTCGTTCAGCGATGCCGATTGGAAAAAACTCGTCTACTTTTATGAGGCGGCGTTTGGCAGCGCTATCAAAGGTTTATAGCGATGAAACTAGAAATTGCTAGAGGTTTGTTTTTAGTCGGAGCCCTGGCAGTTGCATCGATGGCGGTGGCTGTGTGGGAACAGCCACGCTCGCAGATCCTCAGTGCTTCGAATGCTGATGCGCATTGCCCTTTGCCGCGCGTGGCAAAGGCCAGCGAGGCGATCCGACCGGACAATGATCTGCTGCTGTTCATGTTCAGCCTTTCCCAGGGGATGAGGCCGCAAAGTTGAGAGACATGAAGCCAAAATAAAGGCCTCGCTTGTGCGAGGCCTTTATTTTCTGACTGCAGAAAAACCATTGTGGCGAGGGGATTTGTCCCCGTTGGATTGTGGGAGCAAAGCTTGCTCGCGAAACGCCCGCCCCGATTCCTGGAAGACCGCATCACCTTCATCGCGGGCAAGCCTTGCTCCCACAGTATCCCTCGCCACAGGTGTCCACTTCAGGCCTTGTCCGGCTTGGCCAGCAGCGTGTAGACGCAGGGCAACACGAACAGCGTGAACAGGGTGCCAATCGACATCCCGGTAGCGATCACCGTACCGATGTCGAAACGGCTCACAGCCCCGGCGCCCGTGGCGAGGATCAGCGGCACCATGCCGAACACCATTGCCGCAGTGGTCATCAGCACCGGTCGCAGACGAATCGACGCGGCTTGTTCCACGGCTTCGCGCGGCGTCAGGTTCTGCTCCCTGCGCAACTGGTTGGCGAATTCGACAATCAGGATCCCGTGCTTGCTGATCAGGCCAATCAGCGTCACCAGGCCCACCTGGGTGTAGATGTTCATGCTCGACCAGCCGAGGAACAGCGGAATCAAGGCGCCGCAAATCGACAGCGGCACCGTCACCAGGATCACCAGCGGGTCCCGGAAGCTTTCGAACTGCGCGGCCAGCACCAGGAAGATGATTGCCAGGGCCAGGGCAAAGGTCACCCACAACGCGCTGCCCTCCTGTACGAATTGGCGCGAAGCCCCGGCGTAATCGAAGGCGAACCCTACCGGGGCCTCCTCCCGGGCTATCTGGCGGACGGTCTCGATGGCCTCGCCCATGCTCACGATGGGGAAGCCTGAAATCGTCACCGCATTGAGTTGCTGGAACTGGTTCAGTTGTCGCGGTCGCGCCCGGTCGCTGACCTTGATCAGGGTCGACAGCGGTAGCGATTCACCCTTGGCATTTTTCACGTAGTAGTTGTTCAACCAATCCGGGTTGTCCCGGAAAGGACGCTCGACCTGGGCAATGACCTTGTAGCTGCGCCCCTCGAGGGTGAAGCGGTTGATCTCGGCTTCACCCAACAGTGTCGCCAGGGTGCCACCCAGGTCCTGCATCGAAACGCCCATCTGGGCAGCCTTGGCGCGATCGATATCCACCACGACCTCGGGCTTGTCGAACGCAAGGTCAATGTCCATGAAGGCGAACTTGCCGGATTCCAATGCACGCTTTTTGACCCGGTCGGCAATCTCCAGCAGCGTCGCGTAGTCCTTCGGCGAGTTGATGACGAACGCGAACGGCAAGCCTTCGCCGGTGCCTGGCAGCGAAGGCAGGTTGAAACCGAATATCTGCAAGCCAGGCACGCTTTCCAGCTTGGCCTGGACCTCTGGCAGGATTTCCATCTGGGTGCGGCTGCGTTCGTTCCAGGGTTTGAGCAGGAAACCGCCGATACCCGACTGCACGCCGTTGTAGCCATTGATCTGGAACGAGGAGTAGTACTCCGGGAACTCCTTGAAGATGGTAATGAAGTGATCGGTGTATGTGTTCAGGTAGTCGAGGTTGGTTGGCTGCGGGGCGTTGGCCATCATGAAAATGATGCCCTGGTCCTCGTCGGGGGCCAGTTCGGACTTGGTGAACATGATCAGCACCGGAATCAGCAGCAGGACGATCACCGCGAACACCAGCACCACCGGCCGGGTGTTGAGAGTGCCGTGAAGCATGCGCTGGTAACGGCTCTTCAAGCGTTCGAAGACCGTGTCCAGCCGATGAGCCAGGCCCGAGGGGTTCTCGTCGTGGCGCAGGAGCATGGCGCACATCATCGGCGACAGGGTCAGGGCGACGATCCCGGAGATCACCACCGCCCCGGCCAGGGTCAATGCGAACTCCTTGAACAAAGCGCCCGTCAGGCCCTGGAGCAGGCCGATCGGTGCATACACCGCCGCCAGGGTGATGGTCATCGAGACCACCGGCATGGCAATTTCCCGGGCACCTTCTATCGCGGCGTCGAACGGGGTCTTGCCTTCCTCGATGTGCCGGTGAATGTTCTCCACCACCACGATGGCGTCGTCCACCACCAGGCCGATGGCGAGCACCATGGCCAGCAGTGTCAGGAGGTTCATCGAGTAGCCCATCAACTGCATGAAGAACATCACGCCGATCATCGACAGCGGGATGGTCACCACCGGGATGACCACCGAGCGCAGGGCCCCGAGGAACAGGAACACCACGACGATGACGATCAGCACCGCCTCGAACAGGGTTTTCACCACTTCGTCGATGGAGGCCTGGATGAACAGGGTGGCGTCGTAGGCGATCTCGGCCTTGAGGTTGGTCGGGAGCTGGGCCTCCATGTCCGGCATGATCTTGCGCACTTCCTTGATCACATCCAGCGGGTTCGCGCCGGGCGTGGCCTTGATCCCGATGTACACCGAAGGCGTGCCACCAAAGGAACTGATGGTGTCGTAGTTCTCGGCGCCCATTTCCACGCGGGCCACGTCTCGCAGCAACACGCGGCTGTCGCCGTCGGTCTTGAGCGGGATCGCGGCGAAGGCCTCGGCGGACTTGAGTTCGGTATTGGCGTTGATGCTGGTGACCACATACTCGCCTTTCACTTCACCGGCAGCGGAGAGGAAGTTGTGCTGGCGCACGGCATTGGTCACGTCGGCGGCGGTCAGGCCGAAGCCGGCGAGCTTGACCGGGTCCAGCCACAGGCGCATGGCGAAGACCTGGTTGCCGAGGATCTCCGCCTCGGCCATGCCCGGCAGCGTCGCCAGTTTGGGCTGGACCACCCGTGACAGGTAGTCGGTGATCTGCGGGTTGTTCAGTTCCTTGCTGAAGAAGCTGATGTACATCAGTGCCGAGGCGTCGGCGGCCTCGCGGCTGAGAACGGGGTCCTCGGCGTCCTGGGGCAACTGGTTCTTGACCTCGTTGGCCTTGGCCAGCAGTTCGGTAAAGAGCCGGTCGCTGTTGGAGCCGATACGGGCGTAGACCGAAATCACCGAGAAATTCTGGCGACTGACCGAGGTCATGTAGTCGATGCCCTCGGCGCTGGCCAGGCTTTGCTGCATCGGCTGGGTAATGTAGCCCTGGATGGTTTCGGCGTTGGCCCCGGGGTAGGCGGTGGTCACCGTGATCAGGGCGTTCTCCATTTGCGGATACTGGCGCAAGGGCAACTTGCTCCAGGCCTGGAAGCCCAGCAGCACGATCAACAGGCTGACCACGGTGGCGAGCACCGGACGGCGGATGAATGGATCGGTAAAAGCCATGAGGGTTCCTTGATCAGTCCGCGCGCGGCGGGCTGTTCTGTTCGGTCAGGGTCTTGTCGTCGCTGATGGCGATGGGCGTACCGTTGTCGAGTTTGATCTGGCCGGCGATCACGACTTGTTCGCCACTCTGCACGCCTTTGGAAACCAGCACTTGGCCGTCACGTCGTTCGCCGGTTTCAACGAAGCGCCGTTCGGCGATCAGGACCGGCTGGCCCTTGTCGTCTTTCTCGACATTGCCGTCGGCGGCTTTCTTCTGGCTTACCACGTACATGGAGTTGCCGTAGAGGGTGTAGGTCACGGCGCTTTCCGGCACGACGATTCCGGCGGCCACCTCCGGCAGGATCACCTGCAGGTTGGCGAACATGCCGGGCAGCAGCTTGCCGTCGGGGTTGGCCAGGGTGGCGCGCACCAATACGTTGCGGGTGCTGTCCTCGACCTTGGGGTTGATCGCGCTGATGGTGCCGACGAAGTTCTGCCCGGGATAGGCCGAGACGCTGACGTTGACCGGTTGGGCAACGGCGAGCCTGGGCACGGTTTGCTCAGGGACGTAGAAGTCCACATAAAGGCTGCTGAGGTCTTGCAGGGTGGCGATCACCGTGCCGCTGGCCAGGTAGTCGCCGACGTCCACCTGGCGAATGCCGATGGTGCCGCTGAACGGCGCCAGGATGTGTTTCTTGGCCAGTGACGCCTTGAGTTGATTGACCGTGGCCTGGTTTTTTTTCAGTTGCGCCGAGAGCCGGTCGAACTCGCCCTTGGAGATCGCCTGGCTGCCCACCAGTTGTCGGCCGCGACCGAAATCCAGTTGCGACAGGCCAAGGTCGGCCTCGGCGGTTTCCAGCAGGGCGCTTTCGACGTCGCTGTCCAGTTGCAGGAGTGGCTGGCCGGCCTTGACCTTCTGCCCGGACTGGAATTGCACCTTCTGCACGGTCCCGGCAGTTTCCAGGCTCAGGTCCACGCCTTGCAGCGCCTTGAGGCTGCCAACGGTGGGCAGGCGAGCCTCCCAGGGTTGCTGGGCGGCCGTGGCTACGGCAACGCTGACCGGTGGTTTGGGGGCAGAAAACATCTGGATCTGCTGGTAGACGGAGAAGGCCTTGTAGCCGGCGAGCAACAGCACCACCAGCAGGACAACACCCAACATGATCAGCATGCGGCGTCGCAGCATGTTCCACTTCCTTGGAAAAGAGCTGAGGGAAAATACAGATAGGCGGGCACATTACTCCGAGTGTGCGGGGGATTCCAGATGCTGGCGGGCTGGCAATGCGTGGGATTTTTCCGAAAAATCAGGGAGCTCGGCGCCGATGCGCTTCGCTCCCTGGCTCAGGCCAGATGCAAATGGTTGTCCCAGAGCCCTGCCGGTAGATCCAGTGGTTTTGCAACCAGTTGTGTCTGTCGGCAATCGTAATAGCGGCAGCGTCCTTGGCCCGACGTCACGACGAAACCATCGGCCACCGCGCCTACGCCAGCGCAGTCCGGCAGCGGTGCGTCCAGGCGTACGTCGCCACTGTCCAGGTCCCAGATGAAGAAGCGGTTGCCACGAGGGGCGGTCAGGGCCACCAGGCGCAAGTCGCTGTGCACGGCGACGCTGGCGGTGTAGTGCCCCATGGCCTGCAATTGCTCTTCAGGCACCGGGAACGCCTGGAACGGTTGGCCCGGCCGCTTGATCGCCACCAGTTCCGACGACTCGTGGGCAGCGCCCATGAACTGCTGGCCGGAGACGATGGTGCCGTCGCTGGCTATGCCCAGGTGGCGCACGCTGTTCATCGACTGGGCGAGGGTTTCCTTGCTCAGCAGGGTGCCATCGCGTTGCATCAGCACCAGGCTCGGCTCCATGGCGTCGAGGTTCATTTCGACCCGGCTTTCGGCCTCGGTGCGAATGCCGCCGTTGGCGATCACCAGCGTTTCGCCATCGGGCATCCATGACACCTGGTGAGGACCGATGCCATGGGTGGAAATCTCGCCGCTGTGCACCAGCCGCTCGCCTTCGAAACGGTATACGCCCAACAGCCCGCGTCCCGGGTCGGTGGTGTCGTTCTCGGTGGCATACAGCCACTCGCCGCTTTTGTGGATCACCGCGTGGCCATAGAAATGCCGGTTCGGCAACGAGGTGATGGTTTGCAGCAGCGACCCGTCGCGCAGATCGATCAGATAGCTTTCGGTGCCTGGACGACGGGCGACGAACAGCGCAATCGGCAGTGTCGGATGGTTGATGATGTCATGGCAACGCTGGCCGACCTGGGTGGCGAACACCCTCGTGCCGTCCAGTCGATAGCCGACGGCGTAGTGCTTGCCGTCGCCATCGTCCCGTGCCGAAAGCAGTAGCGGACTCTTGTCCTTTTGCTTGAACAGCGTCCAGCCGCCCAGGGTAACGGCGCCGAGCAGCAAGCTGCCCAGTGCCAGGACCTGACGTCGAAACATGATCAGTCACCGTCGTTGGCGTTGAAGCCCAGTTGAATGCCCAGCGCCTTGGCCAGTTCGCCTTCGTGCAGGCGATGGACGACGTTGAGGCTGTCATACAAATCGTTGAGTTGCTGGCGCCCGGCATCGTCGTTGAGCATTTCGGTCAACGAGCGCTGGCTGCTGGCGAACAATTTCAACGAGGCATCGTAGGCGGCATCGATCTTGTCGACCAGTGGTTTCTGGTCGCTTGGCAGCAGGCCGCGCAGGCCCTTGTTGTCCACGCCGGCCCAGACGGTCCTGGCCGCGCTCAGGCTGGCCTCCAGGCCTTGCAACGACGACTGGCTGCGCCAGGCATCGGCCTGGAACGGTTGGGGTACGCCTTTGCTCTGGCGGCCCATCGGCGTGCCGAGCTTCTTCTTCAGCGTGTCCAGGGCGGTGACCTGCACACGCAGCAGGTCGGCGATGGCCTCGTGGGAATCGGCGTAGCGCTGGTTGGGGAACTTGCTCATCTGGGCGAGCATGCCGTCGTTGGTGTTCCAGCGCGACAGGATCTCTTCGGCCAGTTGTTTCTGGCGTTCGCCGATGGCGGTGAGCAGTGGGCAGTACTTGGCTTTTTGCGCACTGTCGGCCATGTCGATCTTGGCGTCGAACAGCAGGTATTCATAGGCCGAGAGGCCCTGGACCACGACGCTGGACTTGGCCAGGCCGGCGGCGTCGATCTGTGGCTCGCTGTTGACCAGTTGCTCGACCTGGCGGCCCACCAGGTTTTTCTTGTCCGGCCAGAACTGCACCTGCCAGGCGCGGTTGCCCTCGGCCAGCGGACCGATCAGCAGCGGTTGCAGCTCGGCCCAGGCTTTTTGCGCCTTGAGGAAGTCGGCGCGGGCAGTTTCCAGGTTTTCCTTGCCTTGGCAGAACGCCAGGGCGCTGCTCGCCAGTTGCCGGTCGGCATCGACCCAGCGGCTGTAGGTCGGCAGGATCACTTGCTTGGCGATGGCGGCCGAGGTGACGGCTTGCGGATCCTGGGGCGAGCAGGCGCCAAGGGCGATGGCGGCGAGGCTGGTGAACAACAGCTTGGGACGGAACATGTCGTGCTCCCACTTCTGGAAAAGGCGTTTAAAGGGAATTCAGAAAGGCCAGCAACGCGGCGCGCTGCTCGGCATTGAACGATAAAACCTGGCGCTGCGCCGCTTGTGCTTCGCCGCCATGCCATAGCACGGCTTCGAGCAAGTCACGGGCGCGACCGTCATGCAGGAACTGGGTGTGGCCGTTGACGGTTTCGGTCAGGCCGATGCCCCATAGCGGCGGGGTTCGCCAGTCACGGCCGCTGGCCTTGAATTCGCTGCGGTTGTCGGCCAGGCCTTCGCCCATGTCGTGCAGCAGCAGGTCGGTGTAGGGGCGGATGACCTGGCTTGCCAGCTCCGGTTCGGCAGCGTTGGCGGAGGTGGTGTATTTCGGTGTGTGGCAGGACTGGCAACCGGCCTGGAAAAACAGATTCTTGCCCGCCAGCACCTGGGGCGAGTTCACCTCGCGGCGTGCCGGTACGGCGAGGTTGCGGCTATAGAACAGCACCAGTCGCAGGATGTTGTCGCTGACTTCCGGTTCGCCGTCCGGGCCGTTGCCGCTGGGGGCGCGCTTGCAGTCGACTTGGCTCTCGGTGCAATCGTCGAACGGCCGCAGGCTGGTGGTCAGGCCCATGTCGCCGGAGAACGCGTGGACGTTCTGTTGGTTGAGATTGGGCTGTCCGGCCTTCCAGCCGAACCGTCCCAGGACGGTTTTTTGCTGGGCATCGTCCCAGACCTGGTTGGGACGTCCGGCGATGCCGTTTTTCTCCCGGGCCTGGGCCTCGGCGTTGGCCAGGATGGCTTCGTCGGGAATGGCCTCGAGCAACCCCAGGCCGATCATCGGCGGGGCGACGCGGGCGGAAAAACGCGTGTCCGGGTGCATTGGCCCATAGGCCAGTTGGGTGATCTGCAGGTTCGGCTTGCGCAGTTCCACGACGGTGCCGTCCTTGAAGCGCACCGGGACCGGCGTGTAATCGACCCGCACCTTGCCTTCGGGGGCGACGCCGGGCACGGACATGTCCTGCAACTGCCCACCGTAGACCGGTTCCGGCACCACGCCCAATTGTTCGATGAGCTTGGCGTAAGGCGGCGCATCGGGAATCGACAGGCGTACCAGCATCGATACCGCGCTGGTCGCGTCCGGCGCTGGCGGGTGGCCGCGACCGTCCTTGATATGGCAGTTCTGGCAGGCGTTGGTGTTGAACAAGGGCCCGAGGCCGTCCCGGGCGGTGGTGGTCGAGGGGGCGATCACCCAGGGGCTGCGGAAGAAACTGTTGCCGACGCTGAAGTCCACGCGTCGTGAGGGCGGCAGGTTGGCCGAGGGCAGGGAGAAGGCGTTCTGATCGCTCTTGCGTACCGTCGCGGCGCCACCGGAACGGGCTTCACCCGGTTCGGCCTGGGTAAAACGCGGGGCATCATCGCAGGCACTCAGGCCCAGGGCCATGAACAGTGCACATAAACGAAGAGGCAACGACGGCATCGGGCGACCTGGGAAATGAGTGAAAACGAGGGCGCAAAGTCTAACAGGGCGGGGCTGTTTGAATAAGAGGAATTATCGTTTGGTTGGTTGGAGAGCCGCTTCGATGTGAGAGAGGAAAGTACTGCTCACTCAAGGATCCGTTGTGACGAGCAAAGTTATACCGCTATGTGGGAGCAAGGCTTGCCCGCGATGAAGGCGATGCGGTCTATCAGAAATTGAGGCGCCTGTTTCGCGAGCAAGCTTTGCTCCCACAGTGGGACTGGCTTTCATCTGCGGAGTTATGGCTGGACAACCGCTCCCGGTACCAACGGCAACTCCAGTGTCGCAATGAAACCGCCTTGGGAATGATTGTCCAGCACCAGCGCGCCGCCATGACGTTCGGCGGCACGGCGGGCGATCGCCAGGCCCAGGCCATGGCCGGCGGCGGTCTGGCCGGGGGCGCGGAAGAACGGTTCACCCAATTGCCCCAGGTGCTCGGCCTCCACGCCAGGGCCGTGGTCGCGCACGCTGATCAGGATCCGTTCGCCCTGGCGCAGCGCGCGCATCTCGATGGGTTGCCCGGCGGGATTGAAGCGCTGGGCGTTGCGCAGCAGGTTGTCCACCGCTCGCTCGATCATGGTCGGCCAGCCCTTGAGGGTCAGGTCTGCCTCGGTTTCGAGGTGCACGGTTTGTTCCGGTGAAGCCAGTTGCGCATCTTTTTGCAGGGTAACCAGCAAGCCGTTGAGTTCCACCTCTTCGGCGCTGGCGTTATCGGCATCGACCCGGGCCAATACCAGGATTTCGCTGATCAGCGCTTCGAGGCGATCGCATTCGCGGGTCAGGCGCGGCCAGAGTTTTTCGCGCTCCTCGGGGCTGGCCCGCTCAGCCAATGCCAGGGCAATGCGCAGCCGGGCCAGGGGGGAGCGCAGTTCGTGGGACACGTCTCGCAACAGTTGCCGTTGGCTCCCGATCAAGCTTTGCAGGCGTGCGCCCATGCGGTTGAAGTCGGTGGCCAGTACGCCGAACTCGTCCCGCCGATTGGCCAGCTTGGCGAGGCTGTTCTGCTGATAGGCGGCTTGGCCCAGGTCATGCACCGCGCCGCGCAGACGGCTCAGCGGGCGAGTGATGGAGAGCGTCACCAGCAGACTGAACAGGGTCAGTACCACCAGCGCGATCCCCAGTGCACTGAGGGGCCAGAGCAGGCTGTCGCGGTGCCAGGCGTCCAGTTCGGGATGGGGAATGCGGTAGATGAACAGGTAAGTGTCGCCGGTTTTGGCGCTGGTGAATTCGTCGGTCAGTCGCCGCCAGGGCAGGCGTCGGTCGTTGTCATTCTGTCGAGCTTCGAAGGCCGCGGCGCGATGGGGGAAGGTGCCGCGTACCACCGGGTCGCCGCTTTCGTTGAACACCTGGACATCGATGTGATACTGGCGCTTGCGCTGTTGCAGGATGTCCTGCGCCGCGTCCTCGCCCTGGCTTTCGTAGGTTTGTGTCCACTCTTCGGGCAGGGTATTGAGCCCCGGGTGGCGGCTGAGGATCCAGGCGTCCTGGTTCAACATGTGGCCCATCAGGATCGAAAGTCCTGCAACCAGGGCGATGGCCAGCCAGAAACTGGCCAGGATGCGCCAGAACAATGAACGCACGGTCAATCCTCGAAAACAAAGAAAGCCCAACGGCGATCTGCCGTTGGGCTGGGGAGCTTCAGTGCATTATTGCGCTTTTTGCGGCTGTTGCGCTTTCCAGGCCTTGAACTCGGCCCACTCGGCGCGGCGCTCGGCTTGCTTCTTCTGGATCGCGTCGAACTCTTTTTGCTGCTCAGGCTTGAGCAAGCTGCGGATCTGGGCGTCGACTTTCTGGTGCCGCGCTTCCATTTCATCTTGCATGGCTTTCTGGTCGGCTGGTGACAGTTTGGCCAGGTATTTCTCTACCAACTCGCGGCGTTCGTGGCGCTGTTCGCCCATGATCTGGCGGATCTGCTGGCGTTGTTCACGGCTCAGGTTCAGTTCGCTGAACGGACCTTTGTCGTGCATCATGCCGCCGTGACGCGGGCCATCCATCGGACCCATCGGGCCGGCGTCTCCAGGCATGGCCATGGCGACGGTGGGCAGGGCGGCAGCGAACATCAGAGCGATAAGGGTCTTGCGCATGGGGTATCTCCTTGTCTCATTCCCGGTCAGTTCCGGATGTGTGCAGATTACGGAGATCAAGGTCAGCGGCGGTCAGGGGTGGGTAAAGCTTGGGTAAAGACGATTTGGTGTGGAGCTGACAAATCTGCAGGGGGACACAACACCCTGTGGCGAGGGAGCTTGCTCCCGCTGGGCTGCGCAGCGGCCCCAAGCTTTTGCGGTTGCTGCGCAACCGAGCGGGAGCAAGCTCCCTCGCCACAAAAGCCTCTAGGGGCTGTAACAGTGCTCACAGCCTCTAGGGCTGTAATAGCAGCCACAATCTCTAGAGGCTGTAGTAATAGCCACGGCTACGCAGGGCCACGATGCGCGGGCGGCCGTCGGGGTGGGGGCCGATTTTCTTGCGCAGGTTGCTCACGTGCATGTCGAGGCTGCGGTCGTACAGGGTCAGCTTGCGGCCCAGGGCGATCTGCGCCAGTTCCTGCTTGTCCAGGGGTTCGCCCGGCTGCTTGAGCAACGCTTCGAGCAGGCGGCTTTCAGACACGGTGAGGGTCTGTTCCTGTTCATCGATGCTGACCACACCACGCACCGGGCTGAAGGTCAGGTCACCCAGTTCGATCTGGCTGGACACCGCCGCCGGGTGGCTGCGGCGTAGCACGGCGCGCAGGCGGGCGGTCAGTTCTCGTGGGTCGCAGGGTTTGGCCAGGTAATCGTCGGCCCCCAGTTCGAGGCCAAGGATGCGGTCCAGCGGTTCGCCACGGGCCGAGAGCATCAGCACCGGCAGCTCCGGGTGATCGTTGCGCAGCTGCTTGAGCAGTTCCAGGCCGCTGCCGTCGGGCAGCATCACATCCAATACCACCGCCGCCGGGGCGGTTTCGGCCAGGGCCTTGCGGGCACTCTGGCCGTCGTGGCAGGCGCGAACCTGAAAACCTTCCTGGCTCAACCAACTTACGAGGAGCTCGCACAGCTCCTGGTCATCGTCTATCAGTAACAGCTCGCTCATGACTCACTCAATTTAGCCATTGCCGACGTTGTCTACGTCCACCGCTGGCAAAGATACCGCAGAGCAGGGCCAATAGCGCTACCCCGGCGCCAATGACAAACCATTGCTGTTGATCGGTCAACAGGCGAGGCAGGGGGCTTGCCTGGGCTTCCTTGAGTTGCAGCTTCAGGCGCTGGTTCTCCTGGCGCAGCCGGGCCAGCAATGCGCTCTCGCGTTCGCTGTCGGCGCTTTGCAATTGTTTGCTCAGTTCTTCGCGCTGGCGTTCGCTGTCTTTCAAGCGTTGCTGCAGTTCGGCGATCTGGCCGCCGGCGCTCAGGGACAAGGGGGTCGAATGATTGGCATCGGTGCTCTCCTCGCCATGGGCGGGTGCCCCGACCGCCAATGTGACCAATAACAGGCACAACGGACCTTTGCGCATTGCAACTCCTGAATTCCAATCGAGATTGGACAGGTTGTCGGCAGGCAAACGAGAAAAATGAGCAATTGAGCGCAATGAGCCGCGAAGGCTCATCGCGTCAGGGGGGTTACGGCATGGACTGCTTGAATGGCTTGACCACGACATTGGCATAGACGCCGGCCGCAACGAACGGGTCGGCCTCGGCCCAGGCTTGTGCCGCAGCCAGGGAGTCGAACTCGACTACCATCAGGCTGCCACTGAAACCTGCGGCGCCCGGGTCATTGCTGTCCACCGCCGGGTGCGGGCCGGCCAGCACGACGCGGCCTTCGGCCTGGAGTTTTTGCAGGCGCTCCAAGTGCGCGGGACGAGCGGCCTGGCGTTTTTCCAGGGAGTTGGCGACGTCGGTAGCAATGATTGCGTAGAGCATGTCAGTCCTCGGTTTTTGGCGTGGTGGGGTCGGCATCATGCAGGTGACGGGACAGGTAGATACCCTGGCCAATCAGGAACAACAGCGTCATGCCCAGGCTACCGAAGACCTTGAAGTCGACCCAGTAGTCCTGGAACGTGAACGCCACGAACAGGTTGGCAGCGCCGCAGAACAGGAAAAAAGCGATCCAGGCGATGTTCAGCCGGGTCCAGATCAGGTCCGGCAGGCTCACGGCATGGCCCATGATGCGCTTGATCAGCAGGCGGTCACCGACGAAGTGGCTGCCGATAAAGGCCAGGGCGAACAGCCAGTTGACCACCGGAGCTTTCCATTTGAGGAAGGTTTCGCTGTGGAAGGCCAGGGTCAGGCTGCCGAATACAAGGCAGGCGATCAGCGTCAGCCACTGGCTCTTCTCCAGTTTGCGCTGGGATACGAACAATGCACCGTAGACCACCAGGGAACTGATGATCAGCACCGCGGTGGCGCTGTAAATACCGCCTACAGTCAAGGAATGACCGGCGAAGTCGACGGCCCGGGGATCAAGTTTGTAGACGATGAAAAACAGCAGGAGCGGGATGAAGTCGATGAATTGTTTCACAGTGGCAGCCAGAAGCAGGATGTGGCGGCATAATAACAAACATCCTTGGCCGCGATAGGGCCAGCTGATTTGAGGTAACAAACTCTCGTGAATGTTGATTTGCACTGCCATAGCACGGCCTCCGATGGCGCCCTGGCGCCTGCGGTTCTGGTGGCGCGGGCGTTCGAGCACGGCGTGCGAGTCCTGGCCCTGACCGATCACGACACCCTCGAAGGCCTCGACGAGGCCCGCGGCGCCGCCACGGCGCTGGGCATGCAGCTGGTCAATGGGGTCGAGCTGTCCTGCACCTGGGGTGGGGCGACCATCCATGTGCTGGGCTACGGTTTCGATGTGAATGCGCCAGCGTTGGTCCAGGCCATCGCACAACTGCGCGACGGGCGCTGGCTGCGTTCCGAGGAGATCAGCCGCAAGCTGGCCCTCAAGGGCATGCCCGGTGCGCTGGACGGTGCCCGGCAGATCCAGCAGGAACTGGGTGACAGCGGCAACGCACCGGCCCGACCACACTTTGCCGACTGGATGGTGCGCGAAGGCTTCGTCAAGGATCGCGCCGAAGCGTTCCGCAAATGGTTGGGCGCCGGCAAGCTGGGGGACGTCAAGCAGCACTGGCCGACCCTGGAAGAAACCGTTGAGACCCTGCGGGCCGCTGGCGCCTGGGTCAGCCTGGCACATCCTTGGCACTATGATTTCACCCGCAGCAAGCGCCGTCGCCTGGTCGCCGACTATATTCAAGCAGGGGGCCATGCCATCGAGGTGGTCAACGGCCATCAGCCTGCCGAGCAGGTCGGCAGCCTGGCGATCCTGGCCCGTGAGTTCGGTCTGCTGGTCACCGCCGGCAGTGATTTCCATGGCCCTGGGGGCTGGTCCGAGATTGGCGAATACCGCCCGTTGCCGGAAGATCTGCCACCACTATGGTGTAGATTCAAACATGATCCCGTTACCGCCGCCGTCTGAACAGGTAGAACACGTGAGTCAATTTTTCCAGATTCATCCGGAAAACCCGCAAGCGCGCCTGATCAAACAGGCTGTGGAAATCATCCGTGGCGGGGGTGTGGTGATCTATCCCACCGATTCCGCCTACGCCATTGGTTGCCAGATCGGTGACAAGAATGCCGTGGAGCGAGTAAGACGCCTGCGTCAACTGGACGACAAGCACAACTTTGCGTTGATCTGCAGCGACCTGTCGCAGTTGGGCCTGTTCGCCAAGATCGACACCGGCACCTTCCGCCTGCTCAAGGCCCATTTGCCAGGGCCGTATACCTTCATTCTCAACGCCACCCGGGAAGTCCCGCGGCTGTTGCTGCACCCGAAAAAGCGCACCATCGGCCTGCGGGTGCCTAGCCATCCCATCGCCCTGGCGCTGCTGGCGGAGCTGGGCGAGCCGCTGATGAGCGTGACGTTGATCATGCCTGGCGAGACCGAGCCGTTGACCGATCCCTATGAGATGCGCCAGATACTCGAGCACCAGGTGGACCTGATCATCGACGGTGGTTTCGGCGGCATGTCGGCGTCCACGGTGATCAACCTGGCCGATGGCGAGCCCCAGGTGGTGCGCGTTGGTTGTGGCGATCCGACGCCGTTCATGGTCGAGGCCTGAATGTCCGCCGTGGAAACCGTCGTGGACAGTGCAGACAGCCAGGCCGGCGCGCAGCAGGAACTGCCGTTCGCCATGGTCTACGGCCAGGCGGTCATGGAAATGCCCCTGGACCTGTACATTCCGCCGGATGCGCTGGAAGTGTTCCTCGAAGCCTTCGAGGGCCCGCTCGACCTGCTGCTGTACCTGATCCGCAAACAGAACATCAATATCCTCGACATCCCCGTGGCGGAAATCACCCGCCAGTACATGGGCTACGTCGAGTTGATGCAGTCGGTGCGCCTGGAACTGGCGGCCGAGTACCTGGTGATGGCGGCCATGCTGGCCGAGATCAAGTCGCGGATGCTGCTGCCACGTTCGGCCGAGGTCGAAGCGGAAGAAGACGACCCGCGCGCCGAGCTGATCCGTCGCTTGCAGGAGTACGAGCGCTTCAAGGTCGCCGCCGAAGGCCTTGATGGTTTGAACCGGGTCGGGCGCGATGTGGTGGTGCCCAAGCTCGATGCCCCCGAGGCGCGGGCGCGCAAGTTGCTGCCGGATGTGAGCCTGGAAGAGTTGCTGATGTCCATGGCCGAGGTCCTGCGCCGGGGCGATATGTTTGAAAGTCACCAGGTCAGCCGTGAAGCGCTGTCCACCCGCGAGCGCATGAGCGATGTGCTGGAGCGGCTCAAGGGCGGCGGCTTCGTGCCGTTCGTCGAGTTGTTCACCGCCGAGGAAGGGCGCTTGGGGGTGGTGGTGACGTTTATGGCGGTCCTGGAATTGGTCAAGGAATCCTTGGTCGAGCTGGTGCAGAATGAGCCGTTCGCAGCGATCCACGTGCGGGCACGAGCCGAATAACGAGCAAATCAATGAATCTGACTGAACCCCGCGAGCTGGCCCCCTTGCTTGAAGCTTTCCTGTTGGCCTCGGGAAAGCCGCAATCGATGGAAAAGCTGTTCGAACTCTTCGAAGAAGGCGAGCGGCCTGATCCGGCCGTGTTCAAGAAAGCCCTGACACTCTTGGGTAAATCCTGCGAGGGGCGGGCTTTCGAGCTCAAGGAAGTGGCGTCCGGTTATCGCCTGCAGATCCGCGAGAAGTTCGCGCCCTGGGTCGGGCGTCTGTGGGAAGAGCGGCCGCAGCGTTATTCTCGCGCCATGCTCGAAACCATGGCATTGATTGCCTATCGCCAGCCGATCACTCGGGGCGAGATCGAAGATGTGCGGGGCGTGGCGGTCAACAGTCATATCGTCAAGACGCTGCTGGAGCGCGAGTGGATCCGCGTCGTCGGCTATCGTGATGTACCGGGCAAACCGGCGATGTTCGCCACCACCAAGGCTTTTCTCGACCACTTCAACCTGAAGAACCTCGACGACTTGCCGCCGCTGGCCGAACTGCGGGAGCTGGAGCCCGAACCGATGCTGGAGTTCGACGACGTCCCGGTACCCCAGGGCCTACAGGAGCTGGCCGACGCCAGTGCGGAGCCGGAGGAGCCCAAGGAAGAGACCAGTTTCCACTCGTTGTTGCTGGAGTTGGACACCATGGAGGAGGGGCTCAAGACCGATTTCGACGACTTGCTGCGTGAAGGTCCTGGCCTCGAGGGCGAGTCGGATGAGTTGGCGGAGCCCGATAGCCCGGTGGGGCCTGCACCAGAGCCAGAAGCGGAATCGGAACCGGAACCGGAAGAAGACATCCTCGGCGTCGCCGAAGCTCGGGAAAAACTGCTGGCCGCTGTCGCCGCCCTCCAGCCGCCGGAACCCGAACTGAGCGACGAAGAGGCCGAAGCTCGCGCCCTGGCTGAAGCGATCGAAAACGAACGGCGCCAGTTCGACGACTGATTCAACTGGTTTGGAAACGCTGGCTGATCCACCTCCGTCCCCTGTGGGAGCTGAGCTTGCTCGCGATGACGGAGTAACATCAGCATCAATGCAGGCTGACCCGCCGCCATCGCGAGCAAGCTCGGCTCCCACAGGGGGCTTCATTAAGTCCCCACCAAACGGGAAGCCACCGGTCGGCGGAAAAACGCTGAGCGCGCGTCGATCAACTAGTCTTTGATGCGCAATCGCCGCAACGAGCGTATGATTCGCGACCCTTTGGCGATCCCTTCGTCGAAGACCCGTTTTCAAAGTGTCAGGCCGCGTGCCTGGCCCGACCACACCGGGAGGTGCCCAGAATGAAAGACCAAGACCAGAACGACAGCCAGGAAATCGGCCCAGCAGGCGAGAAGCTGCAAAAAGTCCTCGCCCGTATCGGCGTCGGTTCGCGCCGCGACGTGGAAGCCTGGATCACCCAGGGCCGGATCAAGGTCAACGGCAAAGATGCCACCTTGGGCCTGCGTGTCGACATGCACGATGCCATCACCATCGATGGCAAGGTGATCAAGCGCGAAGAGGCCGCCGAAACGGTGCGCCGCGTGATCATGTACAACAAACCCGACGGTGAGATCTGCACCCGTGACGACCCGGAAGGCCGTCCGACCGTGTTCGACAAGATGCCACGTCCGAAAGAAGGCCGCTGGATCAACATCGGTCGCCTGGACATCAACACCACCGGTTTGCTGATGTTCACCACCGACGGTGAGCTGGCCAACCGTTTGATGCACCCATCCTACGAGATGGACCGCGAATACGCCGTGCGCGTGCGTGGCGAAGTCGACGACGAGATGATCGAGCGCCTCAAGGCCGGCGTCGTGCTGGAAGATGGCCCGGCGCGTTTCACCGACATCAAGCAGGCGCCCGGCGGTGAAGGCTTCAACCACTGGTACCACTGCGTGGTGATGGAAGGCCGTAACCGTGAAGTGCGTCGCCTGTGGGAATCCCAGGGGTTGGTGGTCAGCCGTTTGAAGCGCGTGCGTTTCGGCCCGGTGTTCCTCAACTCCGACCTGCCGATGGGCCGCTGGCGTGAAATGAGCCAGTACGAAGTCGACATCCTGGCCGCCGAAGTGGGCCTCAAGCCGGTGGCGATGCCGCAGATGACCGCCAAGAGCAAGGACAAGCTGGAGCGGATGCAGCGTAAGTCTTCGCGTCCGATGGGCAAGACCGAGCGCGTGCGTACGCTGCGTCCGGCTGCTGAAGGTGCGCCGACCGGCCCGCGTCCTTCCCGCGAGCCGCAGATCGAAGGTGAACGCCCGGCCCGCAAGCCGGCGCCACGTCAGGACGGCGAACGCGGCCCGCGCACGCCACGCCCGGCCAATGGCCGGACTGAACGCGGTGAAGGTCGCGGTGCTCCAGCCGGTCGTGGTACGCCAGTGGCCGATCGCCCGGCCGACACCAAGCGCCCGGCCAAGCCTGCGCCGAAAAAGCGCCCGGGTATCGTCCTGGTCGACCGCGACGCGCCATCGGGCAAGCGCCGCGGGGCACCGGCGGGTTCGGGGCAACGTCCGGGGTTTGGGCGTCGCAAGCCTGAGTGAGGCAGCGGTAAGTTTCTAGCTGCACGCGGCAAGAAAAAACGGCAACCATTGGGTTGCCGTTTTTTTTACCTGACTTTTAGTGATGCGGTATTAATAAGTCCGCCATCGCGAGCAGGCTCGCTCCCGCAATGAGACGGCGCCGAGCTCGTATCCCCATTCACTGAAGATCAACTGTTGGAGCGAGCCTGCTCGCGATGGCGTCAGTAGCACCACCATTAAACTCAGCCTACAACACAAACCGCCCATCAAACATCGGCTCATTATCCAGGGCCAACACGCCTCCCTCGA
Organism: Pseudomonas sp. 43mfcvi1.1; assembly: GCF_900115935.1. Lineage (NCBI taxonomy): Bacteria > Pseudomonadati > Pseudomonadota > Gammaproteobacteria > Pseudomonadales > Pseudomonadaceae > Pseudomonas > Pseudomonas sp. 43mfcvi1.1. The sequence continues at coordinate 208,374 of NZ_UETT01000006.1, forward strand.
AAATCAGATCCAGGTGATGGCTACCCTTGGCCCCGCCACCGAGCCCCAGGTGCAGGCCGCAATGGCGCTCCTCGAAGCCGGCATTGCGGGCGTACAGGCTCTTGACCCCTTCGTTGGTGCCGATTCCCAGTTCTTCGATGCGACGGTTGGATGGATTGGCGTCCAGGTACTTGTTGAAGTCGTGCTCCAAACCCGGAACGTCGGTGGCGATTTTCTGGATGGTGGAGTCTTCGATCCACAGCTCCAGCGGCGATTGCAGCACACCGTATTTGCGTGCGAACGGGATGGTGCTCAGGAATGTGCCGACGAATTTCACCCGGCCATTGATGGTGTCGCTGTGGGTGGCGATTTCGCCGGGGGCCAGGTCGTAGTTGCCGAGGCCGTTGATGTCGGTCCATTTCTTCACGCTGCCCAAGGCTGTGTCGAAATACGAACCGTGGTCATCCTGGAAGCTCAGGGTCGTCGCTTGGGACATGCGCCGGATCAGGTGACTGTTGAGCCCGGCGATACGCTGGGGAATCACGCTGAAAGTGTCGTAGAAATAGTCGCCGTAATCCTTGAACAGCAGCGATTTCTTCCAGTTTTCGGCCATCACGCCTTGCAGTGCGCGGACAAAGTCCGGGCCGTCGGGGCGAGGGTTGGGCAGGGTGGAGGAGTCGTAGAAGAAAATATACAGATCGCTGTCGGCAATGGCCTTGGACAGGCGTTCCGTGGATTCAAGGTCCAGGCGCATGGCACTGAACCGGAAGGGCGAACAGCTGCCAGCCTGTTCGGCGATGGCGCCGGTCAGCACTTCGTAGTCAGCTGTATGGCCGAGCAGCACCTTGGCGGGCTGTATGCCGGCCAGTGCGGGATGGTGTTCGAGGTAGTAAAGGAAATGTGAGATGGCTCGTTGTGTGTCCATGCTTATTCTTCCCTGACAAGTTCATTTAACTTCCCTGACAACCGGCAAATAGTGGCGGAGTCGACCGGCCGGATCGCCTCCGCCGGGCAGTGCCTACAGAGGCCACATCGCCGTGCCGAACGGAACGACAGCGTCGGCTTGCATCATTTCAACGGCGGCTTCATGGGTAGGGGCTTCAAACCATTCGTCCAGTTGCAGTTCGGTTTCCAAGTCTTTGTCCAGTGCTTGCATAGTGAATCTCCTAGATGACTTTTACGGAAATCAACGGGCCGATTCGGCGAGTGTAAACAGGCCGGCAACGGCACCGCAGAACTTGTCGGCACGATGCCTTGGCAAGTCGCTGAAAACCTAGTCGAGGGTTTTTTGGATTGCAAAAAAATAATTTTATTTTTTTCGTTTGAACTTTTTATTCCATTTTCGCGGAAGAAATTACTCATTCAAAAACAGTTGGCTGTGTAGTTTTTTGCTTAGGTAGCTAGCTACCGTCAATTTGCAGTCAGCTTACAGAAAATTCCTACATGGAAAATTTACGTTACGGTTTGTAAAGAAATATTGACGATTTTTGCCTATCAAGCCGGCCTGTACCGGTGTTTGGCTGCGCTGTAAGAAAAAGCTGCCGAAGAGGTCGGTTTGACGGGTTTTCCGACACTTCGCAGCGCTTGTTTCAAACCGGCGGGACGGGTCAGATGCGCGGCAGACCTGAAGTACGGGGTGCGCGGGTGTCTGGTCGCGGTGGGGCAGCGGTGTACAATGCGCCGCGTTTTACTGTGACCCTTCGCGTACCCACGCATTTTCAAGGTTATCCGCCTTGTTCACTCCGCCACGCCACGAGCGTGTCGGGTTCGATTTCGTCACAGATAAAAACAAATAGGTGACGCATGACCGTTGTAGAAAATACGCATTCAGGCGAGCTGAAGCGCGGCCTGAAAAATCGCCACATTCAACTGATCGCCCTCGGCGGCGCGATCGGCACCGGCCTGTTCCTCGGCTCGGCGGGGGTTCTGAAATCAGCCGGCCCGTCGATGATCCTTGGCTACGCCATCTGCGGTTTCATCGCCTTCATGATCATGCGCCAGTTGGGTGAAATGATCGTTGAAGAGCCGGTGGCCGGTTCCTTCAGCCATTTTGCCCACAAATATTGGGGCGGTTTCGCCGGGTTCCTGTCGGGTTGGAACTGCTGGATCCTCTACATCCTGGTGGGCATGTCCGAGCTGACCGCGGTCGGCAAGTACATCCATTATTGGGCTCCGGAGATCCCGACCTGGGCTTCGGCAGCCGCGTTTTTCATCCTGATCAACGCCATCAACCTGGCCAACGTCAAAGTCTTCGGCGAGGCCGAGTTCTGGTTCGCGATCATCAAGGTCGTGGCGATTGTCGGCATGATTGCCCTAGGCAGCTACCTGTTGGTCAGTGGCCATGGCGGCCCGCAAGCGTCGGTGACCAACCTGTGGTCCCACGGTGGATTCTTCCCCAACGGCGTGAGCGGGTTGGTGATGGCCATGGCGATCATCATGTTCTCCTTCGGTGGCCTGGAAATGCTCGGTTTCACCGCCGCCGAGGCCGATAAGCCGAAAACCGTGATCCCCAAGGCCATCAACCAGGTGATCTACCGGATCCTGATTTTCTACATCGGTGCACTCGTGGTGCTGCTGTCCCTGACCCCTTGGGACAGCCTGCTGACCACCCTCAACGCTTCCGGCGATGCCTACAGCGGCAGCCCGTTCGTGCAGGTGTTCTCGATGCTGGGCAGCAACACCGCCGCGCACATCCTCAACTTCGTCGTGCTGACCGCCGCGCTGTCGGTGTACAACAGCGGCACCTATTGCAACAGCCGCATGCTGCTGGGCATGGCCGAGCAGGGCGATGCGCCCAAGGCCTTGGCCAAGATCGACAAGCGCGGCGTGCCAGTGCGTTCGATCCTCGCCTCGGCGGCCGTGACGCTGGTGGCGGTGTTGCTGAACTACCTGATCCCGCAACATGCGCTGGAGCTGCTGATGTCGCTGGTGGTCGCGACCCTGGTGATCAACTGGGCGATGATCAGCTACTCGCACTTCAAGTTCCGCCAGCACATGAACCAGACCCGTCAGACACCGCTGTTCAAGGCGCTGTGGTATCCGTACGGCAACTTCATTTGCCTGGCGTTCGTGGTGTTCATCCTCGGCGTAATGTTGCTGATCCCCGGCATCCAGATTTCGGTCTATGCGATTCCGGTGTGGGTGGTGTTCATGTGGGGGTGCTACGTCATCAAGAACAAGCGCAGTGCCCGGCATGAACTGGCTGTGGCGGCTGCCGCCAAGTAAGCGATTCCCTAAAACAACAAACCCGGCCGAGCGCCGGGTTTGTTGTTTTAGGGGAAGGTGTTGTCCGGGGGATTCGCTGTATCCTGTGGGGCCTGATACCGGACGCTTTCCATGCTGGCGATTTCCAACACCGTGCACATCCCCGACGCCGAGATCGAGCTGACGGCCATCCGTGCCCAGGGTGCAGGTGGGCAGAACGTCAACAAGGTTTCCAGCGCCGTGCACTTGCGCTTCGACATTCCGGCCTCGTCGCTGCCTGAATTCTACAAGGAGCGGCTGCTGGCCCTGCGCGACAGCCGCATCACCAGCGACGGTGTGCTGATCATCAAGGCACAGCAATATCGCACGCAGGAACAGAACCGGGCCGATGCCCTGGAGCGCCTGGTCGAACTGATCCTCAGCGCCACCAAGGTCGAAAAGAAACGCCGCCCGACCAAGCCGACCCTGGGTTCGAAAAAGCGTCGCCTGGAATCCAAGACCAAGCGCGGTTCGATCAAGGCCGGGCGCGGCAAAGTGGATTTCTAGTTTCTTTCCCGCTCCTGGCGATGCTTTGGCGCCTGTCGGTACAGGTAGATGCTCAATGCCAGGCCACCCAGGGCCGCCAGTGCGGCGAACAAGAAGATCGAGGCAAAGCCAAAACCTGCTGCAATCGCGCCGGCCAATGGCCCGGTGATCCCCAACGACAAGTCAATGAACAGCGAATAAGCGCCCACCGCCGCGCCACGGCTGGAGGCCGGCACCAGGTTGACCGCTTCCACGCCCAGCGCCGGAAACACCAGGGAAAAACCGAAGCCGCTCAACGCCGCGCCCGCCAAGGCCCAATGGGCATCCGGAGCGAGCCACAGCAGCAACAACCCCAGGGTTTCCACCGACAGGCAGGCAATCGCCACGCGAAAGCCGCCCAGGCGGTTGATCAGGTTGCCAAAGAGCAAACGCGCGCCGATGAAGCTGGCGCCGAACAGGCTCAGGCACAGCACCGCGTTGTCCCAGTGCTGCGTTGCGTAATACAGGGTGATGAACGTGGCGATGGTGCCAAACCCGATGGAGCCCAGGGCCAGGCCACAGCCGTGGGGCAGGACGCGTCCCAGCACGTGCATGAACGGCAGGCGCTCGCCTACGACGATGGGCGCGGCGGTTTTGCGCCAGGCCAGTGCCAGGCCCAGCAAGCCCAACAAGATAATGCTGACGCCCATGCTCCACAGCCCCAGGCGATTGACCAGCCACACTCCCAGTGGGGCGCCAATCGCCAGCGCGCCATAGCTGGCGATGCCGTTCCAGGAAATCACCTTCGCGGTATTCGCCGCGCCGACCCGGCCAATGCCCCAGCCAATCGAACCCGAGCCCACCAGGCTTTCCGCGCTGCCCAGCACCAGGCGACCGATCAACAGGCTGATCAGGCTGAACACTGGCAGATGGGGCGTCCAGGCAGACACCAGCATGAACACACCGCTCAGACCGCAGCCGGCGAGGCCGAACATGACCGCACGCTTGCTCCCCAGGTTGTCGATGATCTTTCCTGCATAAGGACGGCTGAGCAGGGTGGCCAGGTACTGCACGCTGATCACCAGCCCGGCGATCACCGCGCCGAAACCCAGCTCGCCGTGGACATATCCAGGTAGCACGGCCAGGGGAATACCGATGTTCAGGTAGCCAATGAATGTGAACAGGACGATGGAGACGACTTGCAGCGTGACCGCCAGGGGGCGCTGGGAATCTGACATGAGGAAAAGGTCCACGGAGCAGCAGGATAGATAGGCTGCTTATGATAACGGCGAGCGTGGTGGCTGGTCTTGGAAAAGTAAAACTATTTGCCCAATGGTTGCTCAGCGATCGTTTTGTCCGGCGACCAGGTGCGTGGTGACCAGTGCGGCGAGGGCGTTTTCTTCGGTGCCGAAACGAGCCAGCAGGGCAGCTTGTTTCTCGGGAGAAAGGCGTGTCCAGATCTCGACCATTTTCTCGGCGGTGCCGATCAGTACGCTGGCCTGGGCTTCGCTGAAGGTCGGGGTGTCATCGGTCATGGTGCGGGGGCTCGGGATTCAGGCAGTGTGGAAAGCGCATATTAGCGCTTTCCACACGGTCTGGTGGTGCGGGTGAATCAGTCTTCGCTGTCGGCCTGGCGGCGTTCAGTGGCTTCTTTCGGCTCGGGTTGCTGGGCGTCTGGTTGCCCCCCGGCTTGTAGCGTGGTCGTCTGCTCAGTGTCGTGCAGGCTTGGGAAGGGGAGATTAGGGATCTCGTGCATATCGCGCTCCTCGCAAAGTCTGTTGATAGATCTGGTAGATCCGCGCTTTTAAAAAGCCTGGGCAGGATACCCCAGGAGAAATGACAAAAAGACTTTTAAATCCTGGTGTGCCGACAAAAGGGGTTGTCTGGACAGGTCATGCTCAATAGTCGCGGCGCTTGCGAAATGCCCATCGGCCGGCAATCAGCGTGAAGGTGACCACCAGCGCCACCAGGATCCAGAAGCCTTCAGGATCGCCGGCCAGCGGCACGCCACCGACGTTCATGCCAAAGAAACCGGCAATGATGTTGATGGGCAACGCCAACACCGTGACCACCGTCAGGGTGAACAGGGTGCGGTTGCTTTGTTCGTTGAGGTTGGCGGCAATTTCTTCCTGCAACAGCTTGATCCGTTCGCCCAGCGCGGTGAGGTCGTTGATGATCAGGGCGAATTCCTCGGTGGATTTGCGCAACTCCTTGACGTCTTCTTTCTGCAACCATTGCGGCGGGCGGTTGAGCAGGCGCAGCAACGAACCCGGCTCCAGGGCCAGCAGGCGTTGCAGGCGCACCAGTACCCGGCGGTTGCTGCCCAGCTCGGCGCGGTTGGTGGACAGCCGCGAGGACAGCAACTGATCTTCGACCAGGTCGACGCTGAGGCTGGTCTTGCGCACGATCTGGGTCAGCACTTCGCCCTGGTCGCGCAGCAAGTGCACGAGTAATTCCACTGGCGAGCGAAAGCACTCGCCGGCCTTGACCGACGAGCGCAGCTTGTCGACCGAGTGCAGGGGCTGCAAGCGCGCGCTGACGATCAACCGACTGTGCACGCACACCCACAATGTGGAGACATCCGAGGACACCATGTTGCTGAGGTTGAACACGACGTCGTTCACCACGGCCAGCAACGCCGAGTCGACGTGTTCGATGCGGGTCGAGCGTGAACCTTCGTGCAAGGCTTCGAAAAACTCCTGAGGCAGGGCCAGGTGATTTTTCATCCAACGCTCGCACGCGGCATGAGCCAGGTTCAGGTGCAGCCAGAGGAACTCGTCGGTGTCTTGCGGGTGTTGCAGGCTCCGTAGGGCCTGGGCCGAATCTATCTCCTGCCCACGCTCGCCGGGGTGGAAACGAAACCCGTAAAGCAGGCCGAACAGGTCCGGATCGCGGTGGCTTTGATCGATGCTGTGGTTCATGAAGTCTCGCTGGCGGGAAGTGCCTGTCGCGGCTGCAGGTTCACTTAAGTGCCATCATCGCAAGCTTTCTTGATGGTTTTGTGACAGTTCTATGGGCGCCGCGAAGGGCTGGCACTACCGGCAGTCGCCAGGGCTCAAGAATGCCTTCAGGCGGGCCGATGGTGTGTACATATCCCGGTATTCGGGTTGCGACGCGGTGTGTTGCGGACATGGAGGTCGGGACGTCGTTCCTGTTCTTTTCGCTTAGAGATTGCCTCCCATGTTTCTACAGAAATCCCTCAGAGCCCAGATTCTCGCCTTGTTGAGCGGCAGCCTGTTGGCGATGTTGCTGATCGCCCTGGCGTCCTTTCATTTCCTTTCCAATGGCGTCCAGAACTATCACAACCTGATCGAGGGGCCGTTGCGTGCCTCGCAGTTGATCGATGAGGCCAACCTGCAGTTCAAGGTGCAGGTGCAGGAATGGAAAAACGTTCTGCTGCGCGGCAAGCAGCCGGCGGATCTGGATAAATACTGGAAGCAGTTTGAGGAGCGTCAGCGTGATGTCCAAGGCATCCTCGGCGAATTGATCGGGCGTGCAGGTGTGCCGGCGCCCATCAAGACCCGTATCGAGGCTCTGCGCGATGAGCATCGTCAGTTGGGCGCGGCCTACCAAAAGGGCCGTGATGCCTTTGTCGCCTCCGGTGGCGATCCAGCGGCGGGCGATGCGGCGGTCAAGGGCGTGGACCGTGCGGCCAGTGAGCAAATGAGTGCGCTGGTGGTGGAGCTGCGCAAGTTGGGCACCGAGCAATCGATGCTGATCAGCGCCGATGCCGATCGCACGATCATGCTCGGCACGGTGATCATGCTGGTGTCGGGCATGTTGATTGGGTTGTTCAGCCTGTGGTTGGTCAATCGCAACCTGGTTCAACCGATCCGTAACCTGATCGAATACGTGACCCGACTCAGTCATGGGCGTTTCGCCGAGCGTGTGACGAGCAACCGTCAGGACGAACTGGGCAATCTGGCGGTAGCGGCCAACACACTGCGTGATTTCCTGGCTGAAACCTTTACCCGCCTGCAACGCAGTGCCACGGAACTGGACAGTGCCAGCGGTGAGCTCAATGCCATCGCCAGCCTGATGAGCCAGGGCACCAGCGAGCAATTCGAACGCACCGATCAGGTAGCGACGGCGATGAACGAAATGTCCGCCACGGCCCAGGAAGTGGCCCGCCATGCCGCCGACGCGGCGCGGGCGGCCGATGATGCCGATCAATCGGCGCAACAGGGCGAAAAGGTCATGCAAGGGACCATCCACACCATCACCCGGATGCGCGGCGAGATCGCCAACACGGCCACGGTCATCCGTCAGTTGGAAACCGACAGCGGGCGTATCGGCAAGGTGCTGGAAGTGATCCGCGGGATTGCCGAGCAGACCAACCTGCTGGCCCTCAACGCTGCCATTGAAGCGGCGCGGGCCGGGGAGGCGGGACGCGGTTTCGCGGTGGTTGCCGATGAGGTGCGTAGCCTGGCCCAGCGCACTGCGTCGTCGATCATCGAGATCAACCAGATCATCCAGACTGTACAAACCGGTGCGGTGGACGCGGCCCACGCCATTGAGAGTGGACAGTCCCGCAGCGAAGAAAGCGTGGAGCAAGTGACCCAGGCCGGTGCGATGCTCGAGCGCATCACCCAGGCAGTCGAAGCCATTCGCGACATGAACCGCCAGATCGCCACCGCTGCCGAGGAGCAGACTTCCGTGGCCGAAGACATTTCGCGCAACCTGACTGAAATCACCTGCATAGCCAGCACTAACCTGGACAATGTGCAACGCACCGAAGCCGCCAGTCGGGATCTGCATGGCTTGTCGGGGCAGTTGAATGAAGTGACGGCACGGTTGAGTGCCTGACGGTAGTTCGCGTTAGTTATCGATAAACGCAAAAGAGCCGCGCAACCCCAAGGTTACGCGGCTCTTTTCTACTGATGGATCAAGTGTCTTGCTTGTTGCTCAAGACCTTGCCGGTCGTGGCATCAAAGTCCACGTCGAATTCTTTACCGTCGGCGGTTTTCAATTCGACTTCATACTCATAACCGTTGAAATGATTGTCCAGGTCGGTGTCGGTGATGGTCGCGCCCGGGTGCAACTTCAGGGCTTCTTCGTTCATCGATTCAAGGGACTTGATCTTGCCTTCCTTGACCAGTTGTGGGATCTGGTCGATGCGTACATCGGCCTGGGCCAGGCCAGCGGTGAGGGTCAGGGCGGCAGCGGTGAACAGGGCAGTCAAAGTTTTCATAAGTTCTTTCCTTGGTGTCATTAAGGGGGGAGTCGTTTAAGTGGTGCCAGATTATCTGTGGCAACTTAATTCACCCTTAATTCGAAAAAACTTCTGAAGTGCCGAGTGGGGGCCTATGGGGCAAAGTCCTCCCCCATAGGCGTGTTCGGGTTCAGTAGCCGTTCTTTTCCAGTAACTGCGCGACGCTGCCAGTCTCGGGGCGCTTGAAGTAGTTGAGCAGTTCACTGGCGCGGTTGGTGAAGATGCCATCGACGCCGGCATCCATGACTTTCTTGAAGTCCACCGCTTCATCCACGGTGTAGACATGCACCAGCAGACCCTGGTCATGGGTGTACTGGTTCATCCACGGTTGCACCAGGTCCGAGTAACTCTGGCTACCGCCGTGGGTCAAGGCGGCGGACGGTCCGGTGCCTATCGCACCCTGAGCCTTGGCGTACTGGACCCACTTTTCGAATTCGGCCTTGTCCTTGGGTTCCTGCTTGGCGTAATAGACCGCCTTGTCCGTTTCACCGGATTGGGCAAAAGGCACCTTGGACTTGGGCTCGATGTTGCCTTCGCCCACCCACAACAGCAGGATCTTCGGCACTTTCGGCATCTCTTTGTGCAGCAGTTCGAGGCTGCTCTTTTCAAAGGTCTGCAAGACCACCTTGCCCTTGCCCTGGCCGACCCCGGTGGCGCGTTTGGCCAGTTTCGACCCGGCCGGGCTCAGCCAGCCGCGGTCCTGCAATTTGTCCTTCAGATCACGTTCGATGCCGGGGAACAGCTTCGGCTCCTTGGTCTCGATGTACAGCCCTGGTTTGTGCAGCGGGTTGCCCTCGGCGATGTCGATCACTTCATCCAGGGTGAGGATTTTCAGGCCGGCGAATGAAGGGCGGGCACGGTCCGGGTAGGCGGTGTTGAACCAGCTGCCGGCATCGAGAGTCTTGAGTTCCGCCATGGTGAACTGGTTGGCGGTGCTGTCCTTGCGTTCGGGAAACTTGGCCGCGACATCCGTGGTGCGCAGCAGGCTGTCGTCATGCAGGACGAACAACACGCCGTCCTTGCTGCGTTGCAGGTCCAGTTCCAGGTAGTCGGCGCCCAGGTCGCGGGCCAGTTTGTAGGCGGCGGCAGTGGATTCCGGCGCATCGAACGAGGCACCACGGTGGGCGATGACCGCCGGGTGCGGAATGCCCTGGAGGGCTGCCAGCGCCTTGGGGGGCGGGGCCTCGGAGGCTTGTGTCTGGCCGAAGCCGAGCAACAGGCTCAGCACCAAGGCGCTGCGGGTAAAAGTGACAGGCATGCTCGAAATCCTTTCGTGGGTGTGTGCAAAAACCTATCTTTTAGCAACTGAACGCTGTCGGCGCTATCGCCATACCGACATAAACGTGTGCAAAGCAGAATTTTCCCACGCATTTCCAGGATGCTTTGCAGTACCCTTGGCAGCACCAGTTTCCCCGGCAGAGGGAAACCCGAAACCATCGTTCACTTGCCCTGCGTGTAAACCATCGATCAGACGTCCCGAGGGACGCATCCATGAGGTTTACCATGCGCACCACTTCGACATTCATCTGCCAGGCCGCCGACCAGCTCAAGGGGTTTGTCGGTCTGAACCGCAAGACCGGCCACTACATCGTACGTTTCAGCGAAGACGCCTTTGGCATGGACGTGGCCGACGACGGCATCATTCCCGCCAGCGAGTTTGTCTGGGCTGAGGTGGCAGACGGCACCATGGCCCTCAAGCGCGAGCGCATCCAGTTGTTGCTGGACCAGCACATCGACGACCGCATCAACCTCACCGAACCTTTACGGGTGTACATGGCCCGCAGCGACCTGCCGGAAATCGTGGCGGTGCGGCAGTTGGTGACAGGCTGAAGCCGGGATCTCGAGTTGAACAAGGAACACTGTGGGAGCAAGCTCAGCTCCCACAGTGGATTTGTGGTGAAGGAAGGCTCTGTGAACACCCGAGATTCAGTGTGGGAGTGGGCTTGCTCGCGAAGACGGTGGAACATTCAGCACCGATTCAAGCATCAGGTTTGGCGTTGGAACGCATAATCGCGTTCAACCTTGCACACCCGCGTGTGGCAGTAGGCATACCAGGTGGAGCGGCCACGCTCGCGGATCGCGCTATGCTCGGGATGCTGCTTCCAGGCCAGGATCGCCGCTTCGCTGCTCCAGTAGGACACGGTGATGCCCAAGCCATCTTCACCGCGGGCCGATTCGACGCCGAGAAACCCTGGCTGCTCTCGAGCCAAGGCCAACATGCGCTCGGCGGCTTCGGCGTAGCCTTGGTCACCCTCGGTGCGCAGGGAGGTGAAGATCACCGCATAGTAATGGGCACTCATCGTGTTGCCCTGGCGCAGGCTTCGACAAACGCGTTGACCAGCGGTGGCATGCGCCCCTCCAGCGCAGCACGTTCAGGTTGGAATAGCGTCGCGACAAAGAATGGATGATCGCGCAGCTCTACCGCCCGCAGGTCGCCAGCCGAATCCCGGGCCACGGCGTGCAGACGCTGGCTCAGCAAGTCTTTTTCAAAATCCGGATTGACCCCGAAACGGCAATGATAGCCCTCGAAAATCGTCTGGCGACCATAGGCCCTGGCGATCAGGGAACCCACTTCGAGCTGGAGGCTGTCGATGGTTTCGACCAAGGCGCAGCTCAGCGGCGTCAACAGGGCCCGCTCAGCCTCGGGAGCGGTTTCGCCATGGGCGGCATCGGCCCAGCCCATCACGTTACGGGCGTATTCCAGCAAGGCATGCTGAAAGCCGCCGCAGGTGCCCAGGAAAGGGCGACGCTGTTCCCGAGCAAAACGAATCGCGTGCAAGGCGCCGTCTTCGCTTCGGTAAGGACTGCCGGGCACGCACCAGACGCCATCGAAGTCATCCAGAACGTTGTTGTCGGCGATGGCGTCGGTTGCCAACCACTGGCAGCTACTCTCTTGTCCGGTTTGCCTGGCGATGAGCTCAAGGGCGCGGGGGATCGCCCGATGGGCCGTTATCTGTGGGTCATAGTCGCCGACCAGAGCGATGTGTAAAGAACGCTGGTTTTCCATGGGATGTTCGCCGCTTGTTGATTGCTGGTCGCCACTATAGATTGGCGTTCACGCAATCAATATTGGCGTTTATCCAAGTGTTCAATGCATCGACGCACTATCGTCTGGACTACCCGGATCTGTCCCTGATCCTCGCGCTGGTCCGTGGTGGCTCACTGGCTCGGGCTGCGCGACTGCTGCAAGTGGATGTGTCCACGGTATTCCGCTCGGTACGCCGACTCGAGGCGGCCCTGGGCCAACCCTTGTTCGAAAAAAGTCGTTCTGGATACCTGCCCACGAGCCTGGCCCAAGCATTGGCTGAGCAGGCCGAGCGCGCGGAGCAGGCTTTGGAGGCAGCGCGGATCGGTGTGGAGCAGGGGGGCGAGGTCGTCAGCGGCACGGTACGACTGACGTGCACCGACTCGGTCCTGCAAGCATTGCTGCTGCCGGCGTTGGCGAGGTTCATGCCCGACTACCCGGCATTGACCCTTGAGCTGAGCACCTCGAACGACTTCGCCAACCTGAGCCGCCGTGATGCCGACATTGCGTTGCGTTTGACCCGTACGCCGCCGGAACACCTGGTTGGGCGAAATCTGGGGCGCGTGACTTACCGGGTATGTGCCGGCACTACGTATCTGCGCGCGGGGAGTCCGGATGATTTGGCCTCCATGACCTGGATCGCGCCGGACGACTTCCTTCCCGATCACCCCACCGTGGCCTGGCGCCGCCAATCTCTACCCGGCGTGGTGCCTGCTTATCGCTGCAACAGCATGCTTTCGATCACAGAGCTGGTGCGAGCCGGCTTGGGCGTTGCGGCGCTGCCGGACTTTCTGATCGATGAGCGCCAGGGCCTGATGCCCCTTGGCGAACCGCTGGAGGGATATGACACGGCCCTGTGGCTCCTGACTCGTCCGGACTGCCGGACCTTGCGTTCGGTGGTGACCTTGTTCGATGAGCTGGGGCGCAATCTGCGCTGGCGCTGACTTTCAACGGGGCAGGGTGCGCATGACTCTGGATGACGGTCCCCCAACGGTTATAGTGCGCTGAGCACCCGCCCTTGGCAGAGAACATCACGATGACGAAGTCTTCCCAACCCACCCCATCCGCACCCGTTGACCACTTGCGTTTTCATCGCCCTCACGCTCATCTGGCGCCGACCTTTGGCAATGACCGCTTTGCGTTGAGAGCAGAGGCTTTCGCGCGTTTTTTCGGGACTCCGATGTTCCTCGGCGCGCAAACAGTGATCGTTTTGATATGGGTCAGCCTGAACCTGTTGGGCGTCGTCCATTTCGATGCCTACCCGTTCATCTTGCTGAACCTGGCGTTCAGCCTGCAGTCGGCCTATGCCGCGCCGCTGATTTTGCTGGCGCAGACCCGCCAGGCCGCCCGAGACAAAGCCCAGGCGGAAGCCGATGCGCAGCATCGCGAAGCCTTGGCCATCGCCAACAGCGAGCGCCAGGCCCAGGCCGCGCAGAATACGGCGCAGTTGCTCGAATTGTTGGAACAGAACACCCGCCTGACGGAAATGACCAAGGCATTGACCGAGCGTATCGACAGCTTGACTACCGAACTGCATCAGAAGGTCATGCACAACCCATCGATGCAGTAGTCCTCCATTGGCTGATCAGGCTTGGTAACGGCTCAGGAACATGTCGAGGGCCGACTCGATAACCTGGGTCTGCTCATCCAGGGTCAGGCTTGGTTGTCCCATCGAAACCTGCGGCCAAAAGGCGAACGTCTTGAGTAGCCCATGCATTTGTTGGGCGGCAAATGCCGGTTCCACGGGCTTCAAGCGGCCATCGGCCTGGGCCATGCGAATCCAGGCAGTCAAGCCTTCCTCACGTTGTCCCATGCGCGCAACCATGTCTTGGGCGCGCTCGGGGGAGTGGATAGTCGCGGCGATGGCGATGCGCGCCAGGTCGAGGAAGTTCTCGTCTGCGAGCATGTGCAGTTTGGCTTGCAGCAACGTTTGGAGCTGATCCCGTAGCGGCTTTTGCGGGCTGTAGGGCATGTCCTGTTCTGCGGTAATGCTGTTCCATAACCGATTCAGAATTTCGGCAAACAACTCTTCCTTGCTCGGGAAATGGTTGTACACCGTACGTTTCGATACGCCGGCTGTCGCTGCGATCTTGTCCATGCTGGTGATCTCGAAACCGCTGCTACGGAATTCAGCAATCGCGGCCTGGAGGATGGCTTCGCGTTTTCGCTCGGTAAGGCGCTGCGGTGCGGTCATGGGCAATTCGTCGGTTGAGATGATAGAAATTACACTCGGAAGTTTACTTGCTCTCGGGATTCATGCAATCTAGAAACTACACCGAGTGGTGTAGTTTTGAGTCAGACGGCTGAGCGTGCATGCAACGGCCATCCAGCGTCCCACAACGGCGAAGCGCAATTGCGACGACGTCCTTGGAGTTATCGCACCATGACCATTCCCTCTTTTTCCACCGACAGCCCGTCTGCCCTCCCTTCATCCCGGCAGGAACAGGGCAAGTATCGCAACCACGCCTTCACTCCTCGGGAAGGCTTTGGTACCACCCTGCGCATCATCTGGAACATGATCTTCCACAAGCCGCGCACCACCCGGCCTGCGGGCGCCATCGAGGTTCAACCGTTGACGCGCGCCGCGCTGTTGGCCGCGCCTAACAACAGCGTCTGGCGCCTCGGCCATTCCACTGTTCTGCTCAAGCTGCGGGACAAATTCTGGCTGACTGACCCGGTTTTTTCCGAACGCGCCTCGCCCGTGCAATGGGTCGGCCCGAAGCGTTTTCATCAGCCGCCCATCAGCCTGGAAGAGTTGCCGCCGATTGAAGCCGTGATCCTTTCCCACGATCATTACGACCACCTCGATCATCAGGCCATCCTCAAGCTGGCGGCCAAGACTCACCACTTCCTGACGCCTCTTGGCGTGGGTGACACCCTGATCAAATGGGGCATCGACGCCGACAAGGTGCAGCAGTTGGACTGGTGGCAAGGTACCGAGGTGGACGGTATCGAGTTCATCGCTACGCCGTCCCAGCACTTTTCCGGACGCGGCCTGTTCGATAGCAACAGCACCTTGTGGGCCTCGTGGGTGATGATCGACGGCGCCAGCCGAATTTTCTTCAGCGGCGATACCGGCTATTTCGACGGTTTCAAACGCATCGGCGCGCAATACGGGCCCTTTGACCTGACGCTGATGGAAACCGGCGCCTACAACGTCGATTGGCCCCATGTGCACATGCAACCGGAGCAAACCCTGCAGGCTCATATCGATCTCAAGGGCCGTTGGTTGCTGCCGATCCACAACGGCACGTTCGACCTGGCGATGCATGCCTGGTACGAACCCTTCGACCGCATCCTGGCCCTGGCTTGGGAGCGCAACGTCTGCATCACCACGCCGCAAATGGGCGAGGCATTCACCCTGACGCAGCCGCAACGTGGCCGGGCCTGGTGGCTGGACGTGGAGCCCTCGGCGTATCAGGACCAGGCAGGCATCGCGTAGCGCACGCGGAGCCTGCGCTATTCAATCATTGCGTAATCGGGTCGCCCCATGGGATCCGGCGTCGCGCCCTTGATATTCATGCCGCGACCCGGTGCGAAGCCGGGGAAGAACACCAGGCCCTCGGCTTCCAGGCGAAACGCCAGGGCCAGGCGAGTCACATCGAGCAACTCGCCGCCGGCCTCGAAGCGGCGGATGGCCTGGACCGAGACACCGGATTGGCGGGACAGCTCCTCGACACTCCAGCCCAGCATAGCTCGGGCCTGTGCACTGTGGGCGGGGGTGAATTGATAGACAGCGATGCGTTCCAGAGTGGTTTTGATTGCGAGAGAGGCCATGGGAGTTCTCCAAAGCTGTGGATTCAAAAATACTGTGTTTTTGTACAGTTGTTTTGAGCCCGGATCAATCTCATTTTTTTGATCGGTGACCAGTGGTCTTTTCTAACCAGGCACTCGGGGCGTGGCCCAGGACCCGACGGAACATGGTGGAGAACGCAGCGGGGCTGTCGTAGCCCAGATCAAGGGCTATTCGCGTCACCGCATCACCTTCGGCCAGGCGGGCCAACGCCGCCATGACACACGCTTGCTGCCGCCACTGGCTGAAACTCAGCGTGGTTTGCCGGCTGAACAGACGATTGAACGACCGTAGGCTGATATGCAATTGCGCCGCCCATCCCACGGGCGAGGCATGGGCATCGGGATGCTTGAGGAACGCTTGGCACAGGCCGAGCAGGCGTGAATCCTTGGGCAGTGGCAGGTGCAGCGGCAGATGTGCGCTGCGCAGCAGTTCGTGCAGGAGCAGGTCGATCAACACACCATCGCGTCCAGCCTCGTCGTAGTCCGGCGCAAGCTCCACGGCTTCCAACAGCAGCTGGCGCATCAGGGGCGACACATTGATGACCTGGCAGCGGGCATCCATGGCCGTCACCGCCGCCGGCTCGATGTACAGACTGCGGGTGCTGACGCCCAGCATCAGCACTTCATGGGCCACCCCTGGCGGAATCCACACCGCCCGTTGCGGCGGCACCACCCAATTGCCGTCCTCGGTGCTGACCTGCATCACGCCAGTGGCGCCATACAGTAACTGCGCCCGGCGATGGTGGTGCAGCGGCAATAAATGTCCGTGGGGATAATCGGTGCCGATGGCGACGACAGCCCTGGGTATCGCATCCAATAAATCGATCGAGGTGTTGCGCATCGATGAGCCATTCGTGATTGGCGTAAATGCGAACATTATTGGCTGGTTTGCTACAGCAGGCCAGGCTTCGCTTACCTATCGTGGGCGCCTCCCTTTTCATGGATTCGCCTCGATGTTCTATGTATTGCTCGCGTGCTTCGGTTGCCTGAGTGGCGTGACGGCGGTGCTGTTTGGTTTCGGTGGTGGCTTCGTCGTGGTGCCCTTGATGTATCGCATGCTTACAGCTAGCCACGGTGTTGACGACCCCACCGGCCAATCGGCGATGCACATTGCTGTGGCCACCTCCACCTGCGTGATGGTGGTCAACGGGCTGATCGCCACCGCAAAGCATCACCGCGCCGGTAACCTCCTTCGCCGCTACCTTTGGCCGTTGGCCGGCTATATCGGCCTGGGCGCAGTCGTTGGAGCCGTGGCAGCGATTTGGGCGAGCGGCGAAGTGATTCGCTATGGTTTCATCGTTTATCTGGGAATCACGATTCTGGACTGCCTGTTCAGACGCGGTTTTCTTACACACTCTGACGCTGTAGCCCCACGTCCATTGGGCAGGGCAGAAGTATGGGGAGGTGGAGTCGTCATCGGCGCCATTGCTACGTTTTTGGGCGTAGGAGGTAGCGTCATGACTGTGCCGTTGCTGCGTCGTCGTGGGCTGAGTATGTCCCAGGCAACATCTATGGCGAACCCATTGAGTTTGCCGGTCGCGGTGGCCGGAACGCTGACTTACATGGCCATGGCGGGGGTTACCAGGGATTTGGGGCCCTGGCTTGTCGGGTATCTGGATTTGCAGGCGTTCGCGGTTTTGACGATAGGATCGTTAGTGGGGATTCGCTTTGCTACACCTTGGATCGGGCGCATACCGGATCGACTTCACGCTTGGGTCTATCTCGGGTTGCTAGTGGTCGTGATGCTGGGCATATCGGTACAGTAACTCGCTACGCGGCGTTGTTTGAAATCCCATGATAAGGAGTGAAATATCGATTCCGGAGTTCAGATTCGCCATACTCCGCGCCACTCTTTTCCCAAGCGAGCACTCGCTTCTTTCCAGGAAGATTCCATGTTCAAAGGACTGTTACTCCTCGCATCCAGCGCCACGTGCCTGCTCGCGCTCTGTTCGACAGCCAGTGCCGAAGGAAGCAGCCGCGTCTTTACCGGAACCTTGGGCAAGATGCCGATTGTGCTGGGACTCAACACCGTTCAAGAGGACGAAGTCATCGGTCGCTATTTCTATGAGAAATACCATCGTGACTTGGGGTTGAGCGGTTCGCTGCAAGAAAAGACCCTGACGCTGGTCGAGGGCGGTACCCGTTACGACGACGGCCAATCACTGCCAACCCTGACGTTGCAAAAAACGGCCAACGGCTGGCAGGGTGAATGGAAAAGCCCCAAGGGCAAAGTTCTGCCCGTGCAGGTGACCGAAGCCAGGCTCCCGGCTCCTGGGGCCGATCTTCCCCCCGTTATCGCCGAGCTGCAAAAAAGTGACCCTTATGAGTATCTCCGTCTGCAAGGTTTGAAACTCAAACCGGGCAAGAAAGAATCTTTCATGGGCCATGACTTGCAATGGTGGACGGAGCCACAATCCGGTATTTCCATGTTCAGCGTCGAGTCCGGCTACTCGAAAGATGAGCTGCAGCGGGTCAATCGGCAATTGTTGGGGCGCCTCTGGACCGAAGTCATCAGCTACTACGGTTGTTTGTTGCAGGGGGCCGATAATGCCGAGTTCGACCAAGGCGTCGCGCCCAAATACCTATCGCCCGATGTGATCAGCCTGAACATTTCCACCAGCTATTACTGCGGCGGCGTCCACCCGGATTTTGGCAATTCGCCGCTCACGCTCGACGCGCACACCGGCCACACTCTGTCGCTGGAAGACGTGCTCTGGGTTGGCACAGACAAGCCACCGCTGCACGCCGGCCACGACGACGCGGGTGATGCCCCTTTGACCGATGAAGAGAGCAGGGCGCGATACACTTACCAACGCGAAGTATTCGCGCCATGGCTGATCAGGCAATTCACCACGCTGTACCCCGACGAGATGCTGAAACCAACGGATGAGGACAGCTGCGACTACACCGATGAGGGCGTCTGGGGCTATTCCAATTGGTACTTCACCGAAAAAGGTTTGTACCTGGGACCGTTCTTCGCCCGCGCGCAACGCGTCTGTGATGACCCAGGCTGGTCGGTGCTGCCGTACGCCGTCGTAAAACAACACCCCGGTGCGGTCAAACTTCAATTACCCCAGGATGAGTGACTAGCCCTCAGCCAACCCCGGCGCCTCCCGAATAATGAAGTGGTCCAGGTTCTCGATATTGGCACTGAACACCCCGAATGTCTGTTCGGGGTTTTTCTTGCTCGGCACCTGCTTCAACTCCGGCGTCACGCCATAAAAGAAGCAATACAAATCCCGCTCACTGTCGACGGCATGCTTGATCTCTTCCAGAAACGCTTTGCGCTTGCGGTAGTTGTCGATCAGCTTCTTGCTCAGGTAAACGTTGACTGAGTAAGGCTTTTTCTTCGCTTCATCCGGTTGCTTGAACCAGACCTTGGCTTCGAAGTCGATGCGAAAGCTCTGGGTGTAATCCTTGATCTCCTTGATCTTGCCCCAGTAAATCAACCCCTTGTTGTCCAGCAGGTAATCGATCTTCTTGAAGAACGAGGCATAGGGCGCCGTGTGCTCGCCAATCTTCAGCGGCATGCGCTTGAGCAGGTCCTTGTTATCGAAGTTCGAGACGAAACACTCCACTGGATGGGCGAAGACGCTGGTCTTGTCGGGTGTCGAATCATGGGCGGAACGAGTGTCATCACCGTGGGACGATAGATTGGGCGACGTAGGCTGATTCGCTTCGACGTCCTTCAACTGATTGAGCGGTTTACGCACGTACTGACGCCGAGTCAGCAACAGCTCCGACGGAAAATGTTCCTCACGGTCGTCATCCGATTCCGCTTCGCCACTCTCCGCACCCAACCCCGGCGTTTTCGGACTGACATAAGGGCAGCCCTCGATATGCTGGGTCGTTGGCTGATTCTTGAAATGCGGCGTGCGGATGTAATTGACGTTCTTGGCGTTGAATGTCGTTAGCCGATTGTCCTCATCAAACGCCGCCCGGCAGGCATCGTTGGGGCACTGAAAGCGCTCCTTGGCTGAATCGAAGGCCATGGTCTCGTCGAAATTCAGATCCCGAACGTCATAGATCGAAAGCTTGGCATCGAGGCTGAGGCAGTAGGCGGTGTCGAATTTCATCGGGGCTCGGGTCCGTGAGAGGAAGTGTATTAATACCGAAGGGCGCGGCGGGCTGCACCCCTTGTTTGAATCCACCACAAACCCTGTGGGAGCGAGCCTGCTCGCGATTCCCAATGACACAACACAACCATCAGCCTGGCCCCGACTGGTGGCGAGGGAGCTTGCTCCCGCTGGGCCCTGAGATAACCCACAAGTCACCCATATCGAATAATCTCGACCCAATAAAAAGCCCCGATCGGATCGGGGCTTTTATTTACGTTTCGACGCAGGTAACCATCGTCAAATCGTTATGAGCTCAGGTATCAATCCCAGCTCAAAGCCCCACCCGTCTGATACTCAATCACCCGAGTCTCAAAGAAGTTCTTCTCTTTCTTCAAGTCCATGATCTCGCTCATCCAAGGGAACGGGTTAGTCGTCCCTGGGTACTCTTCCTTCAGACCAATCTGCGACAGGCGACGGTTAGCGATGAACTTCAGATAGTCTTCCATCATCGCCGCGTTCATGCCCAGCACGCCGCGAGGCATGGTGTCGCGGGCGTATTCGATCTCCAGTTGAGTCCCTTGCAGGATCATCTGGGTCGCTTCTTCCTTCATCTCGGCATCCCACAAGTGCGGGTTTTCGATTTTGATCTGGTTGATCACGTCGATGCCGAAGTTCAGGTGCATGGATTCGTCGCGCAGGATGTATTGGAACTGCTCGGCGACGCCGGTCATTTTGTTGCGGCGGCCCATGGACAGGATCTGGGTGAAGCCGCAGTAGAAGAAGATGCCTTCCAGGACGCAGTAGTAGGCGATCAGGTTGCGCAGCAGTTCTTTGTCGGTTTCCGGGGTGCCGGTTTCGAACTTCGGATCGGAGATCGAACGGGTGTATTTCAGGCCCCAGGCGGCTTTTTTCGCGACCGATGGGATCTCGTGGTACATGTTGAAGATCTCGCCTTCATCCATGGCCAGCGATTCGATGCAGTACTGGTAGGCGTGGGTGTGGATCGCCTCTTCGAAAGCCTGGCGCAGGATGTACTGGCGGCATTCCGGGTTGGTGATCAGGCGGTACACGGCCAGGACCAGGTTGTTGGCAACCAGGGAGTCGGCGGTGGAGAAGAAGCCCAGGTTGCGCATCACGATGCGGCGCTCGTCGTCGGTCAGGCCTTCCGGGTTTTTCCAGAGGGCGATGTCGGCGGTCATGTTGACTTCTTGCGGCATCCAGTGGTTTGCGCAGCCGTCCAGGTACTTCTGCCAGGCCCAGTCGTATTTGAACGGCACGAGCTGGTTGAGGTCGGCGCGGCAGTTGATCATGCGTTTTTCATCGACGGCGACACGGGCGGAGGCGCCTTCGAGTTCAGCGAGGCCTTCGGCGACGTCGAGTTTGTCGAGGGCGGCCTTGGCGCGAATGATCGCGGCCGAGTCGCTGGCCGTCACGGCCCGGGCTTCGAGGGCGGCGGCACCGCCGGCGCTGTCGAGGCGGTCCATGTTGGCTTCAGAAGCGTGGCCGGCGTTGGCGCCTTTGACAGCGACTTCGCCGTCTTCTTTGTCGAATTCGTCCCAGCTCAGCATGACGTGTCGTCTCCTGCGTGAGGGCCAGATGCCCGATGAAGGCCTACTGGCCGCGGTGGATCTTGAAAAATCGTTTGTTGCAGCAGCTGACGCAGGCAATAAACAGAAAAATGTACGGGTCATTCTGAAGCGGCGGTGAACGCAAGGAGGTGAATTGGTCCTGGCGTGGGCTTCAGGCTGGCTTGATTCCCTGTAAGGGAATATTGCAGGCCCGTTTGAGGCGGCATTATAAGGACTTTTTTGCCTACGTGCTGCGGCGAAATGGCTCACAGAAGGGACAGCGAAGGGCATACCCGCTTGGGAGCGAGTGTTTACAAGGCTTTGGCCGCCGAAGATTTTTTTTGCATGGATCGGATGGCGGTTTTTTTTGATCAAAAAACGAGCGTTTTTTGCGGTTTTACACTACATGTTGTGTTTGTGGAGGGTTTTCGGCGGTTGCAGACACAACCAGGCCCGATCGAAATCGGGCCATGGAAAATGCCAGTAATGATCAATCGGTATGGGCGGAACCGGTGTGATCGCTGCCATCTGAGGCGACAGTGGTTGGTGTCGTGGTGGTGTAGTCGTCAGTCGCGATGATGGCGGAATCCGCCACGTCGTACCGACTGATCGCGGCGGCTGAACCGGTGCGATCGAACCCGTCGGCAGCGAAGGTGTTGGTGGCCAGTACGGATAGGGTCAAGGCGAGGATCAGTGGGGCTTTCATGGTGGTTGCTCCTGATTCGTTCAAAGATTGATCAGCCGTTGGAGCAACCGTTGCCCATGACGCTGTAGCGCAGGATGTGGCGCTGGCCCTTGGAGTCGTCGTATTCCATTTTCGCCGGGACCACTTCGCAGACATTGGGGATTTCGCTCATGGAGATGACTTTGGCGATGTCCAGGTGGGTGGAGTAGGTGTACTCCTCAATGGCCGGTTTTTGCTGTGCGACGTCGGTCGGGGCCTCGTCTGCCATCGCGGTGGCGCAAAGGCTGCCGAGGACCAGAACCCATAAAGCTTTCATCTAATTCACCTTTCTTGAGGTCGAGTGGGGTCACGCAACCTTTTTGGGGTTGCGTGTGGAGCAAGTTTTGGAAGTTGGATTAACGGCCTTCGTGGGGGCTGTGTTGCGTTAATCGTGTTTGCCGGTTGGCGAGATGGATTTTAGGGGGAGGGGGTGATCGCAAAAAGACCGGGTTTTGATAAACACTGTTGGTTGATCTGGTAATAATCGCTGCAGGTGGCGGGTGTTGTCTGTTGCATCTATGTTGGATTTGCCGCCGCCATCGCGAGCAGGCTCGCTCCCACACAGGAAAACCCCCGCAGGCAGAGCCTTGCACGTTAGTACCGACATTTTGTAGGGACTTGTTACTACCATCGTCGAATGGTTCTATAGGCCCGCCCCGGGCTACAACGGGACCGTACAAAAACAACTATGTCTCCGAGGTAAGAAAGATGAGTGCGGCTTCTGTGTATCCCGTTCGCCCCGAGGTTGCGGCTAATACGCTGACTGACGAGGCGACCTACAAGGCTATGTACCAGCAGTCGGTCGTCAACCCGGACGGCTTCTGGCGTGAGCAGGCCAAGCGCCTCGATTGGATCAAGCCTTTCACCACGGTGAAGCAGACGTCCTTCGATGATCACCATGTCGACATCAAGTGGTTCGCCGACGGCACCTTGAACGTTTCCTACAACTGCCTCGACCGTCATCTGGCCGAGCGCGGTGATCAGGTTGCGATTATCTGGGAGGGCGATGACCCGTCCGAGAGCCGCAACATTACCTATCGCGAGCTGCATGAAGAAGTCTGCAAGTTCGCCAACGCTTTGCGTGGCCAGGACGTGCATCGCGGCGACGTGGTGACGATCTACATGCCGATGATCCCTGAAGCCGTGGTCGCCATGCTGGCCTGTGCCCGGATTGGTGCGATCCACTCGGTGGTGTTCGGCGGTTTCTCGCCTGAAGCGCTGGCCGGCCGGATCATCGACTGCAAATCCAAAGTAGTCATCACTGCCGACGAAGGTATTCGCGCCGGCAAGAAGATTCCACTCAAGGCCAACGTCGATGACGCATTGACCAACCCGGAAACCAGCAGCATCCAGAAAGTCATTGTGTGCAAGCGCACCGCTGGCAACATCAAGTGGAACCAGCACCGCGACATCTGGTACGAAGACCTGATGAAAGTGGCCGGCACCGTTTGCGCGCCGAAGGAAATGGGCGCTGAAGAAGCGCTGTTCATCCTCTACACCTCCGGTTCCACCGGCAAGCCCAAGGGGGTGCAGCACACCACGGCCGGCTATTTGCTGTACGCGGCGCTGACCCATGAGCGAGTGTTCGACTACAAGCCGGGCGAAGTCTACTGGTGCACCGCCGACGTCGGTTGGGTCACCGGCCACAGCTATATCGTCTACGGCCCGCTGGCCAATGGCGCGACCACGCTGCTGTTCGAAGGCGTGCCGAACTACCCGGATATCACTCGGGTGGCCAAGGTCGTCGACAAGCATAAGGTCAGCATCCTCTACACCGCGCCGACCGCCATCCGCGCGATGATGGCCTCGGGCACCGCCGCTGTCGAAGGCGCCGATGGCAGCAGCCTGCGCCTGTTGGGCTCAGTGGGCGAGCCGATCAATCCGGAAGCCTGGGACTGGTACTACAAGAATGTCGGCAAGGAACGTTGCCCGATCGTCGACACCTGGTGGCAGACCGAAACCGGTGGCGTGCTGATCAGCCCACTGCCGGGCGCCACGGCGTTGAAACCAGGCTCGGCCACGCGTCCGTTCTTCGGTGTGGTGCCGGCGCTGGTGGACAACCTCGGCAACCTGATCGAAGGCCCTGCCGAAGGCAACCTGGTCATCCTCGATTCGTGGCCAGGCCAGGCACGTACGCTGTACGGCGACCACGACCGTTTTGTCGACACCTACTTCAAGACCTTCAGCGGCATGTACTTTACCGGTGACGGTGCGCGTCGCGACGAGGACGGCTACTACTGGATCACCGGGCGGGTGGATGACGTGCTCAACGTGTCCGGTCACCGCATGGGTACCGCCGAGATCGAAAGCGCCATGGTCGCCCACCCGAAAGTCGCCGAAGCGGCGGTGGTGGGTGTGCCGCACGACATCAAGGGGCAGGGGATCTATGTCTACGTGACCCTCAATGCTGGCGAGGAAACCAGCGAAGCCCTGCGCCTGGAACTGAAGAACTGGGTGCGCAAGGAGATCGGTCCGATTGCTTCGCCGGACGTTATCCAGTGGGCCCCGGGGCTGCCGAAAACCCGTTCCGGCAAGATCATGCGCCGCATCCTGCGCAAGATCGCCACGGCGGAGTACGACGGCTTGGGTGATATTTCCACCCTGGCCGATCCGGGCGTGGTGGCGCATCTGATCGAGACGCACAAGACCATGAACGTGGCCTGACGGTCGCCAGTAACACCGAAAAGCCCCGCCCGGTATTTGCCGGGTGGGGCTTTTTTATGGTCGCTAGCGCTAGGAGGGCTTGAAGTGTGGTGCCTTTGTGGCGAGGGAGCTTGCTCCCGCTCGGCTGCGCAGCAGTCGTAAACCGGCCAACGCGGTATGACTGAACGACCGCGCTGCCTGGCTTTGGGGCTGCTTCGAAGCCCAGCGGGAGCAAGCTCCCTCGCCACGGGGTCGGAGGATGAATAAATATCGGCGTTTAAAGTAAGAGCTGTCTGAACGTTACCGGTGTTTCGAAATGTGTAACCAAAGGCGCCACAACGGGGCGATGTGAAACGTGAAGCCCCGTTACAGGGCGGTTCCAGGTGCCTCGGAAAATAAGCCGACACGCTGTGCTTGCCGGATTAGAAGGGTTTGCGAATAATGGGCCCGCTATTTGCAGCATAGATCGGTTTCCCTTCTTTTGCTCTTGCATGAATTTGCGAGGCTGTCAATGAGCTTGAACCGCTTTCTCGGTGCTTCTGTAATTTGTTGTCGCATTGAAGAAATATCGGCTTCGGGCCTGTCGTTAGAATGCCGATCACTCGCTCGTCGTGGCTCGCGTTGAATAAAACGTGAGCTTCCTAGGACGCAGCACCAAAGTTCGTTCCACCATTCGCATATTGGGCTGTTGCTCACTCTGCCGTTTTCGCCCTTTACCGATGGAGTTCCAAGATGAAGAAACTTGTGCTGCTTGGCGCCCTGGCACTGTCCGTGCTGTCCCTGCCTACCTTCGCTGATGAGAAGCCCCTGAAGATTGGTATCGAAGCGGCTTACCCTCCGTTCGCCTCGAAAGCTCCGGATGGCAGTATCGTCGGTTTCGACTACGACATCGGCAACGCGCTGTGCGAAGAGATGAAGGTCAAGTGCGTGTGGGTCGAGCAAGAGTTCGACGGTCTGATCCCGGCGCTCAAGGTGCGCAAGATCGATGCGATCCTGTCGTCCATGTCGATTACTGAAGACCGCAAGAAGTCCGTTGATTTCACCAACAAGTACTACAACACCCCGGCCCGTCTGGTGATGAAGGCTGGCACCCAGGTCGGCGACAACCTGGCCGAGCTCAAGGGCAAGAACATTGGCGTACAGCGCGGTTCGATCCACGAGCGTTTCGCCCGTGAAGTCCTGGCCCCGCTGGGTGCCGAGATCAAGCCGTACGGTTCGCAGAACGAGATCTACCTGGATGTGGCTGCCGGCCGTCTCGACGGTACCGTGGCAGATGCCACGCTGTTGGATGACGGTTTCCTGAAAACCGACGCCGGCAAAGGCTTTGCGTTCGTCGGCCCGGCCTTCACCGATGAGAAATACTTCGGCGACGGTATTGGAATCGCGGTTCGCAAGGGCGATGCGCTGAAAGACAAGATCAATGGCGCGATCACCGCCATCCGCGAGAACGGCAAATACAAGCAAATCCAGGACAAGTACTTCGCTTTCGACATCTACGGCAAGTAACGACGTCCCGCCACTCGTGCGAAATGGCGCAAGCAACAGGATTTCTGCGGTTTGCGCCATTTTTTCATCCCACTTTCGAGGACCTGAATCATGTTGAAAGGCTACGGGGCTGTCATCCTCGATGGCGCATGGTTGACGCTTCAGCTCGCCTTGTCGTCCATGGCCCTGGCCATTGTCCTGGGGCTGATCGGGGTCGCATTGCGCCTCTCTCCGGTGCGCTGGCTGGCGTGGCTGGGCGACCTGTATGCCACGGTCATTCGCGGTATTCCTGACCTGGTGCTGATCCTGCTGATTTTCTACGGTGGTCAGGACTTGCTCAATCGCTTGGCGCCGATGCTCGGCTATGACGACTACATCGACCTGAACCCGCTGGCGGCCGGTATCGGCACCCTGGGCTTCATCTTCGGTGCCTACCTGTCGGAAACCTTTCGCGGTGCATTCATGGCGATCCCCAAGGGCCAGGCCGAGGCGGGCATGGCGTACGGCATGAACGGGTTCCAGGTGTTCTTCCGGGTGCTGGTGCCGCAGATGATTCGCCTGGCGATCCCGGGCTTCACCAACAACTGGTTGGTATTGACCAAGGCCACCGCGCTGATTTCCGTGGTGGGCCTGCAAGACATGATGTTCAAGGCCAAGCAGGCGGCGGATGCCACTCGCGAGCCTTTCACCTTCTTCCTCGCAGTGGCGGCGATGTACCTGGTGATTACCAGTGTCTCGTTGCTGGCATTGCGTCACCTCGAGAAGCGCTACTCGGTAGGCGTAAGGGCGGCTGATCTATGATCTTCGACTACAACGTCATCTATGAAGCCTTGCCGCTGTACTTCAGTGGCCTGCTGACCACCTTGAAGCTGTTGGCGCTGTCGCTGTTCTTCGGTCTGTTGGCGGCGCTGCCCCTGGGGCTGATGCGCGTCTCGAAGCAGCCGCTCGTCAACATGACGGCGTGGCTCTACACCTACGTGATTCGCGGCACGCCGATGCTGGTGCAGCTGTTCCTGATCTATTACGGGTTGGCGCAGTTCGCGATCGTGCGTGAAAGCTTCCTCTGGCCGTGGCTGTCCAGCGCGACCTTCTGTGCGTGCCTGGCCTTTGCCATCAACACCAGCGCCTACACCGCCGAAATCATCGCCGGCAGCCTGCGGGCCACGCCTAACGGTGAGATCGAAGCGGCCAAGGCCATGGGCATGTCGCGCTACAAGCTGTATCGCCGGATCCTGCTGCCGTCGGCCTTGCGTCGGGCGCTGCCGCAATACAGCAACGAAGTGATCATGATGTTGCAGACCACCAGCCTGGCGTCCATCGTGACCCTGATCGACATCACCGGTGCCGCGCGCACGGTGAATGCGCAGTACTACTTGCCGTTCGAGGCTTACATCACGGCCGGCGTTTTCTACCTGTGCCTGACCTTCATCCTGGTGCGCCTGTTCAAACTGGCCGAACGCCGCTGGCTGGGTTACCTGGCCCCGCGCAAGCACTGATAACGCATCGATCCGATCGACTGCTCAACGACTGACGTTTTGTGAGAACCGACCGCATGTACAAGCTTGAAGTCCAAGACCTGCATAAACGCTATGGCAGTCACGAAGTGCTCAAGGGCGTGTCCCTGAAAGCCGCCGCCGGCGATGTGATCAGCATCATCGGTTCCAGTGGTTCCGGCAAAAGTACCTTCCTGCGCTGTATCAACCTGCTTGAGCAACCCCACGCCGGCAAGATTCTGCTCAACAACGAAGAGCTGAAGCTGGTGGCCGGCAAGGACGGCGCCTTGAAGGCTGCGGACGCCAAGCAGTTGCAGCGCATGCGTTCGCGACTATCGATGGTGTTCCAGCATTTCAACCTGTGGTCCCACATGACCGCGCTGGAAAACATCATGGAAGCGCCGGTGCATGTGTTGGGCGTGGCCAAGGCCGAGGCTCGCGAAAAAGCTGAGTATTACCTGAACAAGGTTGGCGTGGCGCATCGCAAGGACGCTTATCCGGGCCATATGTCCGGCGGCGAACAGCAGCGCGTGGCGATTGCCCGTGCGCTGGCGGTGGAGCCAGAGGTGATGCTGTTCGACGAGCCGACCTCGGCCCTCGACCCGGAACTGGTGGGCGACGTGCTCAAAGTGATGCAGGCCCTGGCCCTGGAAGGCCGGACCATGGTGGTGGTGACCCACGAAATGGGTTTTGCCCGTGAAGTGTCGAACCAGTTGGTATTCCTGCACAAAGGTCTCGTCGAAGAAAGCGGCAACCCGCGCGAAGTGCTGGTCAATCCGCAATCGGAGCGCTTGCAACAATTTCTTTCGGGCAGCCTCAAGTAATCGCTCCCGTTACGCACCTGATTTGGGTCATGCTGCGCACCGCGCGCCAGATGGTCTAATTTGGTTGCAGCCGCTTTTGGCTTTAACACTGTTTTCGCTTCGGATTGCCCGCCATGACTGCCCATCGAATAGGTTTCCTGATTTGGCCCAGCACTAAAGCCTTGACGCTGGCGCTGGCCGAGGAGGCCTTGCGTGTCGCGCAGCGGGTGCATCCGGACGTGGTCTACGAATTGTCGTTCTTGCAGGCCGAGCCGCCGGTCGACGGCGCCTGGCAACTGCCGGGCGAGCCCTGGGCCGGCAAGCTCGAGGGTTTCCAGAAGCTGTTCCTGCTGGCCGATGAGCCGCCGACCGCGCTGGCCTCGCCCCTGAGCAGTGCCCTCAAGCAACTGGTGCGCGCCGGTTGTGTGATCGGTGGTTTGTCCGCGGGTGTCTATCCCTTGGCTCAGTTGGGTTTGCTCGACGGTTACCGTGCCGCCGTGCACTGGCGCTGGCAGGATGACTTCTCCGAGCGCTTCCCCAAGGTCATTGCCACCAGTCATCTGTTCGACTGGGACCGCGATCGTCTGAGCGCTTGCGGCGGCATGTCGGTGCTGGACCTGTTGCTGGCGGTGTTGGCTCGCGATCATGGCGCGGAACTGGCCGGCGCGGTGTCCGAAGAGTTGGTGGTCGAGCGCATCCGCGAGGGCGGCGAGCGCCAGCGCATCCCGCTACAGAATCGTCTCGGCTCCAGCCATCCGAAGCTCACCCAGGCCGTGTTGCTGATGGAAGCCAACATCGAAGAGCCGCTGACCACCGACGAAATCGCCCAGCATGTGTGCGTGTCCCGTCGACAACTGGAGCGGATCTTCAAGCAATACCTCAACCGCGTGCCAAGCCAGTACTACCTGGAGCTGCGCCTGAACAAGGCCCGGCAGATGCTGATGCAGACCAGCAAGTCCATCATCCAGATCGGCCTGTCCTGCGGGTTCTCTTCAGGGCCGCATTTCTCCAGCGCCTACCGCAACTTCTTCGGCGCCACGCCCCGGGAAGATCGGAACCAGCGGCGCAGCAGCAGCCCGTTCGAACTGTCGTCGGTGCCGTCCGAGCGGGGCTAGGGTTGACACAGCCGCCTTGTGGTGAGTGGGTCTGTGGGAGCAAGGCTTGCCCGCGATGCAGGCGCCACGTTTGTGCAGGCTAACCGAGTTATCGTTCATCGCGAGCAAGCTTTGCTCCCACAGATAAATCCCCTCGCCACAAGTGTTGTGCCTGGCAAGGGGGAAGCGTCTGAATCAAATCTCGAGGCGGGCGCCTCAAATCCGCTGCCAACGTTTAAACTGCGCCTTTGCGACGCTATTTGTCGCATTGCCGTAAACCCGCGAAAAACGTGGGTTGGCGCTATAAGAAGTTGTCGCTTGGCGGCAAGGCCGGGCTGAAAACTGTCCTTACAATCCTTACCAAGCCCGCCAGTTCCAGGCGGGTGTTCCTCATCAGGAGACTCCGATGTCCGTTGAGCAAGCCGCGGTACAACGCGCCGATTTCGACCAGGTTATGGTTCCCAACTATGCACCTGCTGCCTTCATACCTGTGCGTGGTGCCGGTTCCCGCGTATGGGATCAGTCCGGTCGCGAGTTGATCGACTTTGCTGGCGGTATCGCAGTCAACGTACTGGGCCATGCCCACCCGGCACTGGTCGGCGCACTGACCGAACAGGCCAACAAGCTGTGGCACGTGTCCAATGTCTTCACCAATGAGCCGGCCCTGCGCCTGGCCCATAAACTGGTCGACGCAACCTTTGCCGAGCGCGCGTTCTTCTGCAACTCCGGCGCCGAAGCCAACGAGGCCGCCTTCAAGCTGGCCCGTCGTGTCGCGTTCGATCGTTTCGGCAGCGAGAAGTACGAAATCATCGCCGCGCTCAACAGCTTCCACGGTCGGACCCTGTTTACCGTCAACGTCGGCGGACAGTCGAAGTACTCCGACGGTTTCGGTCCTAAAATTACTGGCATCACCCACGTTCCTTACAACGACCTGGCCGCTTTGAAAGCGGCTGTTTCGGACAAGACCTGCGCCGTGGTTCTGGAACCGATCCAGGGCGAGGGCGGTGTGCTGCCGGCTGAACTGGCTTATCTGCAAGGTGCTCGTGACCTGTGCGATGCGCACGACGCGCTGCTGGTCTTCGACGAAGTGCAGACCGGCATGGGCCGCACTGGCGAGCTGTTCGCCTACATGCACTACGGCGTGATCCCGGACATCCTCACCAGTGCCAAGAGCCTGGGCGGTGGTTTCCCGATCGCGGCGATGCTCACCACCGAAGCACTGGCCAAGCACTTGGTCGTCGGCACTCACGGCACGACGTATGGCGGCAACCCGCTGGCCTGCGCGGTAGCCGAAGCGGTGATCGATGTGGTCAATACCCCTGAAGTGCTCGCCGGCGTCAAGGCCAAGCACGACAAGTTCAAGACGCGCCTGGAGCAGATCGGCGCGAAATACGGCCTGTTCACCCAAGTGCGTGGCCTGGGCCTGTTGATCGGCTGCGTGTTGAACGATGCCTGGAAGGGCAAGGCCAAGGACATTTTCAACGCCGCCGAACAGGAAGGCCTGATGATCCTGCAAGCCGGCCCGGACGTGATTCGCTTCGCCCCGAGCCTGGTGGTGGAAGACGCCGATATCGATGCTGGTCTGGACCGTTTCGAGCGGGCTGCGGCGAAGCTGACGCAAGCCTGATTGTTTACAGACTGTACCGGCTCCAATGTGGAGCCGGGCTTTTGTGAGAGCAAAGCTTGCTCGCGACGGATCGCCTCGGCCTTGCAGGTAGAACTCATTGCCTGCATCGCGAGCAAGCTTTGCTCCCACAAACCTGCTCCCACTTTTGAGTCAATAGGGAGGCAGGTCCGGTATTTTTTCTCTTTGTCGACCCAACGGTCGAACCCTTTATTTCAAGTTAAGGAGTGACACCATGCTGGTGATGCGCCCCGCGCAAATGGCTGATCTGGGCGAGGTACAGCGTCTGGCTGCGGACAGTCCGATCGGTGTCACTTCCTTGCCGGATGACGTGGAACGCCTGAGCGACAAGATCGCCGCAAGCGAAGCCTCGTTTGCCGCCGAAGTCAGCTTCAACGGCGAAGAGAGCTATTTCTTTGTGCTTGAAGACACCGCGACCGGCAAGCTGGCGGGCTGTTCGGCTATCGTTGCTTCGGCCGGTTATTCCGAACCGTTCTACAGCTTTCGCAACGAGACCTTCGTCCACGCCTCCCGTGAGCTGAAGATCCACAACAAGATCCACGTGCTCTCCCAGTGCCACGACCTGACCGGTAACAGCCTGCTGACCAGCTTCTATGTGGTGCCGGAGTTGGTCGGTTCGCCATGGTCGGAACTCAACTCCCGCGGGCGCCTGCTGTTCGTCGCCAGTCATCCGGAACGGTTTGCCGATTCGGTGGTGACCGAGATCGTCGGCTACAGCGATGAGAATGGCGACTCGCCGTTCTGGGACGCCATCGGTCGCAACTTCTTCGACCTGAACTATGCCGCCGCCGAGCGTTTGTGCGGGCTGAAAAGCCGCACCTTCCTTGCCGAGCTGATGCCCCATTACCCGATCTACGTGCCGCTGTTGCCGGACGCGGCCCAGGAAGCCATGGGCCAGGTCCATCCGCGGGCGCAGATCACCTTCGACATCCTGATGCGCGAGGGTTTCGAAACCGATCACTACATCGACATCTTCGACGGTGGCCCGACCCTGCATGCCCGTGTCTCGGGGATCCGCTCGATTGCCCAGAGCCGCGTGGTGCCGGTCAAGCTCGGTGAGCCGGTCAAGGGGGCGGGCCGGCAATACCTGGTGGCCAACGCCCAGTTGCAGGATTACCGCGCCGTATTACTGGAGCTCGACTACGCGCCGGGCAAGCCGGTGACCCTGGACATGGAAGCGGCCGAAGCCCTGGGCGTTGGCGAGGGTGCCAGCGTGCGCCTGGTAGCGGTTTAACGCCTTACGGCTGAGTTTCGCGGGTGGCGTGAGCGACCCGTTTGAGGAGATAGCATGATCGTTCGTCCCGTACGCAGCAGCGATTTACCCGCTCTGATCGCCCTGGCCCGCAGCACTGGCACCGGCCTGACCACCTTGCCGGCCAATGAAGAACGCCTGGCCCATCGGGTCGGCTGGGCCGAGAAGACCTTTCGCGGCGAAGCCGGGCGCGGTGACGCGGACTACCTGTTCGTGCTCGAAGACGATGACGGTCGCGTGGTCGGTATTTCCGCCATCGCCGGTGCCGTGGGGCTGCGTGAGCCCTGGTACAACTTCAGGGTAGGCCTGACGGTCAGCGCGTCCCAGGAATTGAACATCTATCGGGAAATCCCGACCCTGTTCCTGGCCAACGACCTGACTGGCAATTCCGAGCTGTGCTCGTTGTTCCTCCATGCCGATTTCCGCAGTGGCCTCAATGGTCGGATGCTGGCCAAGGCGCGGCTGCTGTTCATTGCTGAGTTCCCACAACTGTTCGGCAACAAGATCATCGCCGAGATGCGTGGCATGTCCGACGACAACGGTCGTTCGCCGTTCTGGGAAAGCCTGGGCCGGCACTTCTTCAAGATGGAATTCAGCCAGGCCGATTACCTGACCGGTGTGGGCAACAAGGCGTTCATCGCCGAGCTGATGCCCAAGTTCCCGCTGTACACCTGTTTCTTGTCCGAAGATGCCCGGGCCGTGATCGGCCAGGTTCACCCTGACACCGAGCCTGCGCTGTCGATGCTCAAGAGCGAAGGTTTCAGTTACCAGGGGTACGTCGACATCTTCGACGCCGGCCCAGCGGTGGAGTGTGAAACCGGCAAGATCCGCGCGATTCGCGACAGCCAGGCGCTGGTCCTGGCCATCGGCACGCCGGGCGATGACGCCACGCCGTTCCTCATCCATAACCGCAAGCGCGAAGACTGCCGCATCACCGCCGCACCGGCGCGCTTGGCCGCTGGTACGCTGGTGGTCGATCCGCTGACCGCCAAACGTCTTCAACTCAACGCCGGCGATCAGGTGCGTGCCGTCGCGTTGTCCGCTGCACGGGAGTCGAAATGATGAAGTCGCTGTATATCGCAGGAAGCTGGCTGGAAGGTCAGGGCGACCTCTTTGAGTCGTTGAACCCGGTGACTCAACAGGTGTTGTGGTCGGGCAACGGCGCCACGGCGGCGCAAGTGGAGTCGGCGGTGCAGGCCGCGCGCCAGGCGTTCCCGGACTGGGCACGACGTACTTTGGACGAGCGCATCCAGGTGCTGGAAGCCTTTGCCGCGAGCCTGAAAAAACACGCTGACGAACTGGCCCATTGCATCGGTGAAGAAACTGGCAAACCGTTGTGGGAAGCGGCGACCGAAGTGACCAGCATGGTCAACAAAGTCGCCATTTCGGTGCAAAGCTACCGTGAGCGGACTGGCGAGAAGAGCGGCCCGCTGGGCGACGCCACCGCCGTGTTGCGCCACAAGCCTCACGGCGTGGTAGCGGTGTTCGGCCCCTACAACTTCCCCGGCCATTTGCCCAACGGCCACATCGTGCCAGCCCTGCTGGCCGGCAACAGCGTATTGTTCAAGCCGAGCGAGCTGACGCCGAAAGTCGCCGAGCTGACGGTCAAGTGCTGGGTCGAGGCCGGGCTGCCGGCGGGCGTGCTGAACCTGCTGCAAGGCGCCCGGGAAACCGGCATCGCCCTGGCGGCCAATCCGGGCATCGATGGGCTGTTTTTCACCGGCTCCAGCCGTACCGGCAATCTGTTGCACCAACAGTTTTCCGGGCGCCCGGACAAGATCCTCGCGCTGGAAATGGGCGGTAACAATCCACTGGTGGTGGATGAGGTGGCGGACGTCGATGCGGCGGTCTACACCATTATCCAGTCCGCTTTCATTTCCGCCGGGCAGCGTTGCACCTGTGCGCGCCGCCTGCTGGTGCCGGAAGGCGCCTGGGGCGATGCCTTGCTGGCGCGCCTGGTGGCGGTCAGCTCGACCATCGAAGTGGGGGCCTTTGACCAGCAGCCAGCGCCGTTCATGGGCTCGGTGATTTCCCTGGGCGCGGCGAAGGCGCTGATGGATGCGCAAAACCATTTGCTGGGCAAGGGCGCCGTGCCCCTGTTGAGCATGACCCAGCCGCAGGCCCAGGCTGCATTGCTGACGCCGGGTATCCTGGACGTGACGGCAGTGGCCGAGCGACCTGATGAAGAACTGTTCGGGCCGTTGTTGCAAGTGATCCGCTACAAGGATTTCGCCGCGGCAATCACCGAGGCCAACAATACGCAATATGGCTTGGCCGCCGGCTTGCTGTCCGATTCCCAGGAGCGTTACCAGCAGTTCTGGCTGCAAAGCCGTGCCGGTATCGTCAACTGGAACAAACAGCTGACGGGTGCGGCCAGTAGCGCACCGTTCGGCGGTGTCGGCGCTTCGGGCAACCATCGCGCCAGCGCTTACTACGCAGCCGATTATTGCGCCTACCCGGTGGCGTCCCTGGAAACCCCGAGCCTTGCCATGCCGGCTGCCCTGACCCCCGGCGTGCGCATGTCTTGAGACCGCCATCGCGGGCAAGCCTTGCTCCCACAGGAGTTATGAAAACCAGTGGGAGTAGAGCTTGCTCCCACAGGAGCTATGCAAAACCTGTGGGAGCAAGGCTTGCCCGCGATAGCCGCGACTCGGTTGTTATTGATGCCTATAAAAAACAGATTCTCGTGGAGCCTCGCTGATGAAATCCTATGAAGTCAACTTTGACGGTCTAGTGGGGCCGACCCATAACTACGGCGGGCTCTCGTACGGCAACGTCGCGTCCCAGAGCAACAGCCAGCAGTCCTCCAACCCCAAGGAAGCGGCGTTGCAGGGCCTGGCGAAAATGAAAGCGCTGATGGACATGGGTTTCCAGCAAGGTGTGCTGGCGCCGCAGGAGCGCCCGGACGTGGCGGCCTTGCGCCGCTTGGGCTTTGCCGGCAGCGATGCCCAGGTCATCCAGCAGGCCGCGAAAGAAGCGATGCCGCTGCTGGTTGCCAGTTGCTCGGCCTCCAGCATGTGGGTGGCCAACGCCGCCACGGTCAGCCCGAGCGCCGACACCGCTGACGGTCGTGTGCATTTCACCGCCGCCAACTTGAACTGCAAGTACCACCGCAGCATCGAACACCCGACCACCAGTCGCGTGCTGGGGGCGATGTTTGCCAATCAGCAGCACTTCGCCCATCACGCCGCGTTGCCGGCGGTGGCGCAGTTCGGTGACGAAGGCGCGGCCAACCACACCCGTTTCTGCCGCGCCTACGGCGAGGCCGGTGTCGAATTCTTCGTGTTCGGTCGCAGTGCCTTTGATACCCGCTATCCCGCGCCGCAGAAATACCCGGCGCGCCAGACCCTGGAAGCTTCCCAGGCCGTTGCCCGCCTGCACGGGCTGAGGGAGGAGGGCGTGGTGTACGCCCAACAGAATCCATCGGTGATCGACCAGGGTGTATTCCACAACGACGTGATCGCGGTGGGCAATGGCGAAGTTCTGTTCTATCACGAGGACGCGTTTCTCGAGACCGACAAGATGCTGGCCGAATTGAGCAGCAAACTCGCCAAGGTCGGTGGGAAATTTCAGTCGGTGTGTGTACCGCGTTCAGCGGTGACGGTCGATGACGCCGTGCGTTCCTACCTGTTCAATAGCCAGTTGCTGTCGCGTCCCGACGGTTCGATGCTGTTGATCGTGCCGGAAGAATGCCGCAGCAACGAACGCGTCTGGCAGTATCTGCAAGGCCTGACGGGCACTGGCGGGGTGATTCGCGAGGTGAAAGTCTTCGATCTCAAGCAAAGCATGCAGAACGGCGGCGGCCCAGCCTGCCTGCGGTTGCGCGTGGCCCTCAATGAAACCGAGCTGGCAGCCGTCAACCCAGGGGTTATCATGACCGCGCCGTTGTACGATTCGCTGACCCAATGGGTCGAGCGGCACTACCGCGACCGCATGACCGAAAACGACCTGGCAGACCCGCAGTTGCTGCTCGAATGCCGTGCGGCGCTGGATGAACTGACACAAATCCTTAAACTTGGCGCGGTTTATCCTTTCCAGATCAATTGAAAGCGCGCGTGACCTGACTACAGTCAAAGCAGGGCGCGTTGCCTTATCCCCAGACGAGAACGTAAAGACATGAGCGATACCCTGCAGCTGATCCTTGAAGACACCGACGGCACCCAACTGGAAACCTCCTGCACCCGCGTCGCGGTAATGTGGCAAGGCAAGGAGTTGTGGATCCAGCAGGACGGTCGCGGCCAGTTGCTGATCGGCGTGGACGTCGAGGAGGGGGACGAGGAATACGCCAACCTGTTGTTGCGTCCATTGGCGACCAACCTGGTCAGCCTGCAACTGGAAATGGAACCGGCGGACGTCGGCGACGATGACCATGTCCATGGCCCGGATTGCGGCCACGACCATTAAGGAAACCGCGCTATGCTCGCCCTCGGCAAACTGCTTGAACTGACCCTCGCCGGCCGTGAACCGGCGGAGAAGACTCAACTGACTGTCGAAGGCGTACGGATGCGCTGGTTGAGCGAGGGCGCGCTGGAGGTCAAGCCGCCCGAAGCCCGGGATAACGGCCTGGACCTGCTGCTGTCGGCCGGTATCCACGGCAACGAAACCGCGCCGATCGAATTGCTCGACCGCTTGCTGCAT
Source organism: Pseudomonas sp. 43mfcvi1.1 (assembly GCF_900115935.1). Lineage (NCBI taxonomy): Bacteria > Pseudomonadati > Pseudomonadota > Gammaproteobacteria > Pseudomonadales > Pseudomonadaceae > Pseudomonas > Pseudomonas sp. 43mfcvi1.1. The sequence continues at coordinate 245,496 of NZ_UETT01000006.1, forward strand.
GACATTGCTCGTGGCGACCTGAAGCCACGGGCACGCATTCTGTTCCTGTTCGGCAACCCCGAGGCCATCCGGCGCGGTGAGCGCTTTGTCGAACAAGACGTCAACCGATTGTTCAATGGTCGCCATGAGCTGAGCGGTGGACCTGAAGCGCTACGGGCTTGTGAGCTGGAGCGGCTGGCTGCGAGTTTCTTCAGTCGGCCAGAACGCAGTCGCCTGCACTACGACCTGCATACGGCCATTCGCGGTTCGAAGATCGAGCAGTTCGCCTTGTACCCGTGGAAGGACGGTCGCCAGCACTCACGCCGTGAATTGGCTCGCCTGCGTGCCGCGGGCATGGAGGCGGTGTTGCTGCAGAACAAGCCGTCCATCGTGTTCAGTGCCTACACCTACGATCAGCTCGGCGCCGAGTCTTTTACCCTGGAACTGGGCAAGGCCCGGCCATTCGGGCAAAACGACGGCGTCAACGTCAGCCTGTTGGAAACCCGCCTGCAACAGATCATCGAGGGCAACGAGCCGGAGCTGGATGAAGGGCTCGATGGCTTGCAGCTGTTCAGCGTGGCCCGGGAAATCATCAAGCACAGCGACAGTTTCCGCCTGAACCTGCCGGCGGACATCGAGAACTTTTCGGAACTGGGCAAAGGCTATGTGCTAGCCGAGGACATCGCCCAGACGCGCTGGGTGATCGAAGAAGAGGGCGCGCGGATCATCTTCCCCAACCCCAAGGTCAAGAATGGCTTGCGGGCGGGAATCCTGATTGTGCCGGCGACAGATGAAAACCTGGCCTGACTCAGTTTCAAACTGACCCAAGACCCCTGTGGGAGCGAGCCTGCTCGCGATAGCGGTATATCAGCCGACATCTATAGCGACTGACACTCCGTCATCGCGAGCAGGCCCGCTCCCACATTTGGATCTGCGTCCAGCCTTAGACCGCTACCGCCCGCTGTTCACTGCGCCGCAACACCCGGGTCTTGTGCAACGTATCGGCACAGGTCTTTGCTGCTTCCTGGCCCTTGTGCACGAAATGCTCGAAGAAGAATTTCTGATGCTCTTCCCCAGCATGGAAGTGATGCGGCGTAAGCACGACCGAGAATACCGGCACTTCGGTTTCCAGCTGGACCTGCATCAGGCCGCTGATCACCGATTGGGCGACGAACTCGTGGCGGTAGATGCCGCCATCCACCACCAGGCCGGCGGCGACGATGCCTGCGTAACGGCCTGACTTGGCCAGCAGCTTGGCGTGCAGCGGGATCTCGAAGGCGCCGCCGACTTCGAAGAAGTCGATATCGCTTTCCTGATAACCCTGGTTGATCATTTCAGCGACGAAGCCTTTACGGCTCTGGTCGACGATTTCCTTGTGCCAGCAGGCCTGGATGAACGCGACGCGCTCACCTGGATGACTTTTGCTTTTGCTATCGATTGCAGTGGGTTGCATGTTCTGGTTCCTGTTTGTGTGAAAAACAGGGCGTCATGAATCGAAGGGGATTCGAGGGTACGCCGCGTACAAGACAGTCGCAGTCGGCCCTTGGGTGCCAATCCCGTTCTCTCTTCATCCGGACTATGACCGTCGGCCCCGGAATCACACCGGGTCTGCTGACCTTGTCGCTACACCGTAAAACCGTGTATCGCCAAGCGCTCGCGGGCTATGCACGTTGCGTGCAATTACCGCCGGTGGGGAATTGCACCCCGCCCTGAGAACGTTTTGCCGCCATGGTTTGTGGCAGCGGAGGATTTTTAACACATAACCCCTTGTGGGAGCGAGCCGTGGGAGCAAAGCTTGCTCGCGATGGCGTCGGGTCAGGCAGTATTGATATCGACTGACCCACCGCTATCGCGAGCAAGCTTTGCTCCCACGGCTCGCACACAAGGAGGTTGTTGCCCTTTCCGTCGACCAGACTTGATTATTCCTCGCCATGCCCGCAGTAATTGCCCTTCGAAAGGGAATTCCCCCACCAGCAACCGAGGCCAGATTCATGAGTGTTATTGATCTTCGCAGCGACACGGTCACCCAACCTACCGCCGGCATGCTCGATGCCATGGCCAGTGCGCCGACCGGCGACGATGTGTATGGCGAAGACCCGACCGTCAATCGCCTCGAAGCCGAACTGGCCGCGCGCCTGGGGTTCGCCGCCGCGCTGTTCGTGCCTACGGGCACCATGAGCAACCTGTTGGGGTTGATGGCCCACTGCGAACGAGGCGATGAATACATCGTCGGCCAGCAGGCCCACACCTACAAATATGAAGGCGGCGGGGCGGCGGTGCTTGGTTCGATCCAGCCCCAGCCCCTCGAGGTGCAGGCAGACGGTTCCCTGGACCTGGCGCAGGTCGCGGCGGCGATCAAGCCTGATGACTTCCACTTTGCCCGCACCCGTCTGTTGGCCCTGGAAAACACCATGCAGGGCAAGGTCCTGCCGCTGGAATACCTGGCCCGGGCCCGGCAGTTCACCCGGGAGCATGGCCTGGCCCTGCACCTGGACGGCGCGCGGCTGTACAACGCGGCGGTCAAGTTGAATGTCGATGCCCGGCAGATCACGCAGTACTTCGATTCAGTATCGGTGTGCCTGTCCAAAGGCCTCGGCGCGCCAGTGGGCTCGGTCCTGTGCGGCAGCGTCGAGTTGATCGGCAAGGCGCGCCGTCTGCGCAAAATGGTGGGCGGCGGTATGCGCCAGGCCGGGATTCTCGCGGCGGCGGGGCTGTATGCCCTGGAGCATCAGGTCCAGCGTCTGGCCGATGACCACGCCAGTGCCCAGCGGCTCGCCGAGGGCTTGCGGGCGGCGGGTTACCAGGTCGAGCCGGTGCAGACCAACATGGTCTACGTGCAAATGGGCGAGCGGGCCGAGGCGATCAAGGCATTTGCCGATGAACGGGGCGTCAAGCTCAGTGCCGCACCACGCTTGCGAATGGTGACGCACATGGACGTGAGCGCGGCGCAAATCGACCAGGTGGTCGCCACTTTCGTCGAATTTTCCCGCCACTGACCCGTCAACCGGGCCAATTGACAGTTTCTATCGCATAAACACGCTGTACCCCACGCGCAGGGCCGATATAATGCGGCCCTTTGCCGTTGCTTCGTCTGTTGACGTTTTGCACAGGCCTTTGGCCGCAGCCTCCGTGGAAGAACCTAATGAAAAGCGCAGAAATCCGTGAAGCCTTCCTTCGCTTCTTCGAAGAGCAAGGCCACACCCGAGTAGCCTCCAGCTCTTTGATCCCGGGCAACGACCCGACCCTGCTGTTCACCAACGCGGGGATGAACCAGTTCAAGGACTGCTTCCTGGGCCAGGAAAAACGTGCCTATACCCGTGCGGTAAGCAGCCAGAAATGCGTGCGTGCCGGCGGCAAGCACAACGACCTGGAAAACGTCGGCTATACCGCACGTCACCACACTTTCTTCGAAATGCTGGGTAACTTCAGCTTCGGTGACTATTTCAAGCGCGACGCCATCACCTTCGCCTGGACCTTCCTGACCTCCGACAAATGGCTGAACCTGCCCAAGGAGAAGCTCTGGGTAACGGTCTACGCCACCGACGACGAAGCTTATGACATCTGGACCAAAGAGGTCGGTGTCCCGGCTGAGCGCATGGTGCGCATTGGCGATAACAAGGGCGCGCCGTACGCCTCCGACAACTTCTGGACCATGGGCGACACTGGCCCATGCGGCCCTTGCACGGAGATTTTCTACGATCACGGTGCCGGCATCTGGGGCGGCCCGCCCGGCTCGCCGGAAGAAGATGGCGACCGCTACATCGAGATCTGGAACAACGTGTTCATGCAGTTCAACCGCACCGCCGATGGCGTGTTGCATCCGCTGCCAGCGCCGTCGGTCGACACCGGCATGGGCCTGGAGCGGATCAGTGCGGTGTTGCAGCACGTTCATTCCAACTATGAAATCGACCTGTTCCAGAGCCTGCTGAGCGCGTCGGCCAAGGCCATCGGTTGCACCAACGACAACCAGGCTTCGCTGAAAGTGGTGGCCGACCACATCCGTTCCTGCGGTTTCCTGATTGCCGACGGTGTTCTGCCGTCCAACGAAGGTCGCGGCTATGTGCTGCGCCGGATCATCCGTCGCGCCTGCCGTCACGGCAACAAACTGGGCGCCAAGGGCAGCTTCTTCTATCAGATCGTTGCGGCACTGGCGGCCGAGATGGGCGACGCCTTCCCCGAGCTCAAGTCCCAGCAGGCGCACATCGAGCGCGTACTCAAGGCTGAAGAAGAACAATTCGCCAAGACCCTGGAGCAAGGCCTGAAGATCCTCGAGCAGGACCTGGCCGAACTCAAGGGCAACGTGGTTCCGGGCGATGTGGTGTTCAAGCTGTACGACACCTACGGTTTCCCGATGGACCTGACCGGTGACATCGCCCGCGAACGCAACCTGACCCTCGACGAGGAAGGCTTCGAACGCGAGATGGAAGCCCAGCGGGTCCGCGCGCGTTCCGCCAGCTCTTTCGGCATGGACTACAACAGCCTGGTCAAGGTTGACGTGGCCACCGAGTTCACCGGTTATGCCGGTACCACCGGCTCGGCCAAGATCGTTGCCATCTATAAGGACGGGCAGTCGGTCGATATCCTGAGCGAAGGCCAGGAAGGCGTGATCGTGCTGGACAAGACCCCGTTCTACGCCGAGTCCGGCGGCCAGATCGGCGACAGCGGTTACTTGCAGGCCGGCAGCTCGCGTTTCGACGTGCGTGATACCACCAAGACCGGCGGCGCCTTCCTGCACCACGGCGTGCTGGCTTCCGGCAGCCTGATGATCGCGGCCCCGGTGGCCGCTCATGTCGATGCCGAAGTTCGTCACGCCACGTCGCTGAACCACTCCGCCACGCACTTGCTGCACGCAGCGTTGCGCCAGGTGCTGGGCGAGCATGTCCAGCAGAAGGGTTCGTTGGTGGACAGTCAGCGCCTGCGCTTTGACTTCAGCCATTTCGAAGCCATCAAGCCTGAGCAACTCAAGGCGCTGGAAGACATCGTCAACGCCGAGATTCGCAAGAACTCTCCGGTGGAAACCGAAGAAACCGACATCGAGACCGCCAAGCGCAAGGGCGCCATGGCATTGTTCGGCGAGAAGTACGGCGACAGCGTGCGTGTGCTGAGCATGGGCGACTTCTCGGTCGAGCTGTGCGGCGGCATCCACGCCAACCGGACCGGCGACATCGGCCTGATGAAAATCATCAGCGAAGGTGGCGTGGCCTCCGGCGTGCGCCGGATCGAGGCGGTTACCGGCGCTGCGGCCCTGGCGTACCTCAACGCGGCCGAAGAACAACTCAAGGAAGCGGCAACCCTGATCAAGGGCAGTCGTGACAACCTGATCGACAAGCTGTCGGCCGTGCTGGAGCGCAACCGCTTGCTGGAAAAGCAACTCGAGCAGTTGCAGGCCAAGGCTGCCAGCGCCGCGGGCGACGATCTGTCGGCCCAGGCCGTGGACGTCAAGGGCGTGAAAGTACTGGCCGTGCGTCTGGATGGCCAGGATGGCAAGGCGCTGTTGGCGCTGGTCGATCAGCTGAAAAACAAACTCGGCCGCGCAGTGATCCTGCTCGGCAGTGTCCATGAGGAAAAGGTCGTTCTCGTCGCAGGCGTGACCAAAGACCTGACTGGCCAACTCAAAGCCGGTGATTTGATGAAGCAAGCCGCTGCGGCAGTGGGCGGTAAGGGCGGCGGTCGCCCGGACATGGCGCAAGGCGGTGGTACCGACGTCGGCGCACTGGACGCGGCACTGGCCCAGACCGTTGCATTCGTAGAGCAGGGTATTTAAGGCAGCGCCGCGGGCTCGTGGTCTAGTCACGAGCCCGATCGCTGTTGAGTGATTATTGGGCGCCCTTCATGGGCAGAGGCGGCTTTGAAATGGCTTTGATCGTACAGAAATTTGGAGGCACCTCGGTCGGCAGTGTCGAGAGAATCGAACAGGTCGCCGACAAGGTTAAGAAATTCCGTGATGCGGGCGATGACCTGGTGGTTGTGCTGTCGGCAATGAGCGGCGAGACCAACCGTCTGATCGATCTGGCCAAGCAAATCAGCGGCGACCAGCAACCGGTCCCGCGTGAGCTGGACGTGATCGTTTCCACCGGCGAGCAGGTGACCATCGCCTTGCTGGCCATGGCGCTGATCAAGCGTGGCGTGCCGGCGGTGTCCTACACCGGCAACCAGGTGCGTATCCTGACGGACAGCGCGCACAACAAAGCGCGTATTCTGCAGATCGACGACCAGAAGATTCGCAGCGACCTGAAGGCTGGCCGTGTAGTGGTCGTCGCCGGTTTCCAGGGCGTGGACGAGCACGGCAACATCACCACCCTTGGCCGTGGCGGTTCCGATACCACTGGCGTGGCACTGGCGGCGGCCCTCAAGGCCGACGAATGCCAGATCTACACCGATGTGGATGGTGTCTACACCACTGACCCGCGGGTAGTGCCTGTGGCTCAGCGCCTGGACAAGATCACCTTCGAAGAGATGCTGGAAATGGCCAGTCTCGGTTCCAAGGTGCTGCAGATCCGGGCGGTCGAATTCGCTGGCAAGTACAACGTTCCGCTGCGCGTTCTGCACAGCTTCAAAGAGGGGCCGGGCACCCTCATTACTATCGATGAAGAGGAATCCATGGAACAGCCGATCATTTCCGGCATCGCTTTCAACCGCGATGAAGCCAAGCTGACCATCCGTGGCGTGCCAGACACCCCCGGCGTGGCGTTCAAGATTCTCGGCCCGATCAGTGCCGCGAACATCGAAGTCGACATGATCGTGCAGAACGTCGCGCACGATAACACCACTGACTTTACCTTCACCGTGCACCGCAACGACTACCAGTCTGCCGAAGCGATCCTGAAAAAAACCGCTGGCGAGATCGGTGCCCGGGAAGTGGTGGGCGATACCAAGATCGCCAAGGTTTCGATCGTTGGTGTCGGCATGCGCTCCCACGCAGGCGTGGCCAGCCGTATGTTCGAATCCCTGGCCAAGGAAAGCATCAACATCCAGATGATCTCTACCTCGGAAATCAAGGTTTCCGTGGTGATCGAAGAGAAGTACCTGGAACTGGCCGTGCGCGCCCTGCACACGGCTTTCGAACTCGACGCAGCCGCCCGACAGGGCGAGTAAAGCGTTGTCTTGAGGGCGCGGCTGGACCGCGCCCTTTGTTTTTCTGAATAGCGCGTCCCAAAACTGTTCTTTTGCCCGCGCTGGTCAATACTAGGCCTGTAGGCTTCGACCGTTTCGGTTGTAGGTCCAATGCCTCTTTTTTTGCAGACTGTTGTCCCTTAAGTGAATTGCGTGAGGAGAAAAGTATGCTGATTCTGACCCGTCGGTGTGCAGAAAGCCTGATTATTGGCGATGGCGAAATCACCGTGACCGTGCTCGGCGTCAAAGGAAACCAAGTGCGTATCGGCGTCAACGCCCCGAAAGAGGTTGCTGTACACCGCGAGGAAATTTACCTGCGTATCAAGAAAGAGAAGGACGACGAACCAAGCCATTAATTTTTATCGATTTTTATGTTTGCAAACGGGGATGAAGGTGGTTAATATACGCCCCGTGTTGCGGAGAGCTGGCCGAGTGGCCGAAGGCGCTCCCCTGCTAAGGGAGTACACCTCAAAAGGGTGTCGGGGGTTCGAATCCCCCGTTCTCCGCCATTATTCGTTTAGTGCGTCAAAACCTGGCTTGATCGGTAAGTGATTGAAATTACTGAAAAAAGCGCTTTACAAAAGGAATTGACGACCTATAATGCGCGGCAACAAATGCACTCGTAGCTCAGCTGGATAGAGTACTCGGCTACGAACCGAGCGGTCACAGGTTCGAATCCTGTCGAGTGCACCATTTAAGAGTTTTTTGCAGCAATGCAAATAACTTGGCTTCAACCAGTTGTGATCTGGTATAAAACCACAACTTGCACTCGTAGCTCAGCTGGATAGAGTACTCGGCTACGAACCGAGCGGTCACAGGTTCGAATCCTGTCGAGTGCACCATATACCAAAAAGCCCGCGTTTAACGCGGGCTTTTTGCTGTCTACGATTTACCTTTCACACATCCTCTCTCATCGAACACGACCTCTGCGCTGCGACCTTTCTTCGCCTTGTAGGTATACCGTGTACTCGAATTGCGAATCTTGATTGAGTCTGGCTTGCCCAGGGCGCTCTCTACGTCCTGTTGGCTCATGCCGGCGATGATTCGTCGGTCGAGGATGGCATCGCGGCGTTGCCTGGCGTCGATGAGGTTCCCGCAGTGGTCCTGGAACTGGCCAACGACGGTCGGTTCCCTGCGGGTGGTTTTGTTGCTGGATGTTTGCCCACGCTCCGCTTCGGGCAGCATCGCCTCGGTCGTCGGTTCGGTCGAACCTGGGCGATACGGATGGATCTGTTGTAGTGACAGGGCTTCCCCCGGGCCGCAGCTCAGGGTCGTGAATGTAACGTGCCCTGCGATATTTTCGCAGCGATGCACGGTCTGCCCGACAGCCCACAACGGCAGGCAGGGCAGGCAGGCGAGCAGGAACAGGTAGTGGTTGAGGTGCATCCGGTCGTCCTCCTTGACGGTGCAGAAGAGAAGGGTAGTCGCTGCATTTGTGCCGGAGCGTGTGTTTTCTTTTCCGGATAAGTCGTCGTAAAGGGACAGGTTCAGCCTATGTTCAGGTTTGTCTCGCAAGCGCTTGTTCTTGCCATGATTTTTTAACGTTTTACAGCGTCAAGACAGCATCAAGCGGTGTATGATTGCGCCCGTCAGCCCCGCCGGGGCTTTGGAATATCTCCATGGACTTACCCAGTAGTTACTCAATATCTAGTTTTGCCAATCATGAATTAACTGATTGATCCTTCCGGCGTGCTCCACTGCTGGGAGTGGAGTTCGCCTATGACCCAAGTAGAAGTAAAAAAAACGCAGGAAAGCCTTCAGGATCGTCTCGCTCAAGTCGTTGAGCTGCTGCAGCGCCAGCGGGTCGTCGAAGACCTGACGCATCGCCAGGAAGGTCCGCATCATGATCGGGTCGAGAACCTGGTCCACCGGCAGAATCTCGTCGAGTTGCAACGCAAGCTCGATGATCTTCACTCCGCCGACGTTGCCTACATTCTTGAAGCCTTGCCACTGGAAGAGCGTCTGACGGTCTGGCAGTTGGTCAAGGCCGATCGCGACGGTGACATCCTGCTCGAAGTGTCGGACTCGGTTCGGGAAACCCTGATCGCCGACATGGATGATCACGAGTTGCTGGCGGCGGCCAAGGAAATGGACGCCGACGAGCTCGCCGACCTTGCGCCCGAACTGCCACGGGACGTTGTCCACGAACTGATGGAAGCCCTCGACGGCCAGCAACGTGAGCGTGTGCGCTCGGCGTTGTCCTATGACGAGGAGCAGGTCGGTGCGCTGATGGACTTCGAGATGGTGACGATCCGCGAGGATGTCAGCCTTGAAGTGGTCTTGCGCTACCTGCGGCGCCTCAAGGAGCTGCCCGGCCATACCGACAAGCTTTTCGTGGTCGACTACGACGGCGTGCTCAAGGGTGTGCTGCCTATCAAGCGTCTGCTCGTCAATGACCCGGAAAAGCAGGTGGCTGAGGTCATGGCCAGTGATCCGGTGAGTTTTCACCCGGACGAAGACGCCTACGATGCGGCCCAGGCGTTCGAACGTTATGACTTGATTTCGGCACCGGTGGTCGACAAGAACGGCAAGCTGATCGGCCGTCTGACCATCGATGAAATGGTCGACTTGATTCGTGAGGAAAGTGAAAGCGAAGTCCTCAACATGGCCGGTCTGCGCGAAGAAGAAGATATCTTCGCCTCGGTCTGGAAATCCCTGCGTAACCGCTGGGCCTGGTTGGCGATCAACCTGATTACAGCCTTTGTTGCCTCTCGGGTCATTGGCCTGTTCGAGGGCTCCATCGAGAAACTGGTGGCGCTGGCGGCGCTGATGCCCATCGTCGCCGGTATTGGCGGCAACTCCGGCAACCAGACCATCACCATGATCGTCCGCGCTATGGCGCTGGACCAGGTCAGCACCGGCAATACGTCGCGATTGATGCGCAAGGAACTGGTGGTCGCCCTGATCAATGGTGTGATCTGGGGGGGCGTGATCGGTGTAGTGGCTTACCTGCTTTATGGTAGCTGGTCGCTGGGCGTGGTCATGACCGCCGCAATGACGCTCAACCTGTTGTTGGCGGCATTGATGGGGGTGTTGATTCCCATGACCCTGGCCCGCATGGGGCGTGACCCTGCCATGGGCGCCAGTGTAATGATCACCGCCATGACGGACAGTGGTGGGTTCTTCATTTTCCTGGGGTTGGCGACGATTTTCCTGCTCTGAGTCGTTCATTCAGAAACCCGCCTGTTTGGCGGGTTTTTTATTGCGCGGAATTTTCTGCGTCTCAATGCATCAATGCCAGTCGTGCAGCCAGCAACACAAAGGCTGACGAGAAGATGCGGCGCATCCACTGCAACACGGATGGACGCTCCAGAACATGGTGGCGCATCGATGCGCAGAACACGCCATAGATGACGAAGATGGCAAAGGTGATTGCCATGAAAATGAAGCCCAGTTGCAGCATGCGCCACGTGGCATTCGTCTCTCCTGGCGTGAGGAATTGCGATAGAAAAGCGAGGAAGAAAATCGACAGCTTTGGATTCAGCAGATTGAGCAGGATGCCCGAACAAATCACCGCGCCATTCGAGGGCGGCGTTTTGTTTGGGTCAATGTGCAAGGCTCCATGGCTCTGGAGCGTGCTCCATGCCATCCACAGCAGATAAGTGACGCCAAGATACTTGATGATCTCGAAGGCCAATGGGCTGGCGTGCAGCAGTGCGGCGAGGCCCGTGATGGCTGCCAGCATGTGGGGCACGACCCCCAGGGTGCAACTGAATGCGGCTACCACGCTCGCGCGCCAGCCTCGGGCCAGGCCGGCCGCTACCGTATAGACTACGCCAGTGCCAGGCGAAGCGGCCATGATCAGGGATGTGGCAAAAAATTCGAGGTCCATGCGACGCTGCTCTTGGAGTCATGAAGTCTCCAGCCTGTCTGCGATGGCGAGGGGTGTCTTGAACGAAATTGCTAGTGGCTTTGCCGGGCGTACATACCTGGTGAAAATCCAAAGCTGCGCACGAAGCATCGAGTCATATGGCTCTGATCTGCGAAACCGCTGGCAAGGGACGCATCGGCCAGCGACATGCCCGCAGCGATCAACTGCCGTGCGCGCTGGATACGTCGTTGCAGTAGATAGGCGTGAGGGGGGAGTCCGGTCAGGCGGGTGAAGGCGCGCACGAGTTGAAAGCGGCTTAGGTCTGCTTCCTTGGCCAGCAACGCAAGCGACATAGGCGACTGCGGGTCGTCGTCGATCATGGTTTTCGCACGGTTTGCCGCGATACCTGGCGTCGGCGATATCGGCACGGGTTGATCCAGTAAATGTTCGAGCAGAAGCGAAAGCGTTTCATCTATCTTCATTTGGTCGCCAAACTCTTCGGCTTGGGCGATTGTTCGGTACAAGGTGCGGAATAATTCGGCCGCACGCCGGCTTTTCAGTACCGGATAAGCGAACTCGTGGGCGCATATACCCCCATCGTCCGTCATATCCTTGAATGCTTGGGTAATGAGCCGCGGGTCGAAATACAGCATCTGCCAGCGGCGCGTTCCTTCTCCAATGGGGGCTCCGTCGTGCACTTCGGCCGGATTGACCGATATAAGCTCGCCAGCAATCGCTTGCACGGGGCCTCGGCCGCTGGCAGAGCGTTGCGCCCCACGCAAAAGCAAGCCAATGCCGAAATGTTCGTGCATGTGCCGGACAAATGTTCGATCCGAATCGGCCTCGACGATTTCCACGCCCAGCCCTGCAATTCTTCTTACCTTGAATGCGTGACCTGCCATACAGGCCTCCCAGCCCGTGCTTTTAGCGGATCAATTTAGCACCGCTGCCATCTATCGGCAGCAGTGTGGGTGGGGAGTGACTCTGATGAGCGCTAGAAATGCAGGTATGGGCCAAACCCCAGGCAAAAAAAAGCCAGCACAAGGCTGGCTTGAGTGTTTTCTGTGTGATCAGGTCGCGTCTGCGGCCATTTCCACGTCATGGGCTATCAGCGAAACAAGGGCGTTCTGCTGGCGATGGGAGAGTTGTCGGAAGCGTTGAAGCAGCTCACGCTCATGCAACGACAGCTCCGGGCTGTCCAGGCGCATGCTCAACTCTTCACCCAACGCGCCTTCCTGAATAAGGCTTTGCTCAAGGCGCGCGATGATTTCAGAGTTCATGCTGCGGTGATGATTGCGAGCCACTTCGGCAATGCGTTCCCGCATTCCGTCTGGCAGACGTACGACGAATTTGTCAGCCGTACGGCTGGAATAAATTGCCTGTTTCAATGGGCGCATATATTTAACCGGTTAGTTCAGGGGAGCGGTTCTCGGGATTGGCCGCAGGATGTCGATAGGACAAGCTCCATTGCCAAATGTTCAACCTGAATTGTTAAGAGGCCCGCATCATGCCTCAAAATTGCCAGATCATTGGCGCCAATTCTGTGACAAATTCTGATCTGGGTAAAGGCGTTATGCCAGTACCCTTCATCAAAAAATGCGGACTGGTTGGTAAAAATCAACAGGTCCGCATCTGTGACCGTCGGATTGTGTCTATGTGCCATACCGTCTGGCGGATAACGGAAATGGACAAAAACGCGTGCCGTCCCTGTCTTGTACAGGATAGTGGCAAATGGCCGATTTACTAGGATAAGTGAGCCAGGACAGATGAATGGCGGCCAAACTTGGCGTTCACGGACGGTCAGCCTTACAGGGAGTACCATTTGCCTACACTTAAAAAGCCATGGGCGACATGACAAACGCAGGGTAGGTCGTTAACATGCACGCCGTCCTACGCACCGCGTCTCTTGTGGTCAATTCGTGTCTCAGTAGCTCAATTGGATAGAGCATCCCCCTCCTAAGGGGAAGGTTGGCAGTTCGAACCTGCCCTGGGACACCATTATAAACAGTGGGTTAGCGAAATCATCGCTGACTTTTCCGGTTTGCATCCCTATCTACCGCACGATCAACCTAGGCCTGAGCGCGATGTTCAGTCCAGGCACCGCCATTTCTCCCCCTTAGCTGTGACCGATTGCCCATTTCTAGCCATTTGTATCGAGGATATTTCGGTAATGCGAAACTTTCTCCCCCCTTTGCTATCTGACCGTCTCGGTACGTTGTAGGACTTTTCCTTCGTTTTCGACGGAATCCGTACCTCTTTTTTATCTGTGTCAGCGCCAATGCCGCGTCCGGCGGGCCTGACTCATCGTGTCTTTGATTCAGGCCACAAGGATGTGACATGCGCCCAGCCGCACCCTGCCGATCGCGTAAACCGAGCAGCGCCTCTCGCCGCGTTGACAGAACCCGTTCATCTGCCCAAAACGCCAAGCGCCTCGCGCTGCTGTTGATGGCGGCATGGATGACGGGCGCGTGGAGTGCGGCACAGGCGGCCGGGCCTGAAGAAGAACTGCTGCGCCAGCAAGAGCGAGAACGGGTTTTGCGCGATCAGTTGGAGTCCCGGCCCGACGTGCGCCTGCAGGCAGCACCCGTGGATGAGGGCGCCGATCGCTTGCCCGCCAAGGAAAGTCCCTGCTTTGCCATCAATGACATCCGCCTGATCGGCGAGGCGTCGGAAAAATTCCAGTGGGCGTTGCGCGCCGCCAATCCCAAGGATGATCCCGCCATCGGTCGTTGTCTCGGTGGCGAAGGGATCAACCTGACGATGAAACGCATGCAGAACGCGATCATCGAGGCCGGCTACGTCACCACTCGCGTGCTCGCCGAAGCCCAGGACTTGAACAGCGGGGTCTTGGTCTTGACCTTGGTGCCCGGGCGCATTCGCGAGATTCGTTTCGAGGAGGGCACCAGTTCCCGCGCCAATGCCTGGAACGCGATGCCGGCCAATCCTGGCGATCTGCTCAACTTGCGCGACATCGAGCAGGCGCTGGAAAACTTCAAGCGTGTGCCCACCGCCGAGGCCGATATCAAGATCGCCCCGGCCCGTGCCGCCGACGCCAAGCCCGGTGAGAGCGACGTGGTGATCGCCTGGAGCCAGCGGTTCCCCGCCCGTGTGAGCCTGTCGGTGGACAACTCGGGCAGCAAGACCACGGGGAAATACCAGGGCAACGTGTCGCTCTCCTTGGACAACCTGCTGTCGCTCAACGATTTGTTCTACGCCAGCGTCAACCATGACTTGGGCGGTGGCGAGTCGGGGCACCGCGGCTCCGATGGCAGCACCCTGCATTATTCGTTGCCGTTCGGCTACTGGCAGTTGGGGTTCACCAGCAGCGAATACAACTATGAACAATCTGTCGCTGGCGCCAACCAGACCTATCAATACCGAGGCGAGAGTCGCAACAACGAGTTGCGTCTGTCCCGTCTGCTTTACCGCGACGCCGTACGCAAGACCACCGCCTGGGGCAGCCTGTGGACGCGCTCGTCGGAGAATTTCATCGACGACACCGAAATCGGCAACCAGAAACGGCGCATGGCCGGCTGGCAATTGGGGCTGGACCATCGGGAGTTCATAGGCGCTTCGATTCTTGACCTGGGCGTCGCCTATCGTCGTGGCACCGGTGCCCATGACTCGCTCAAGGCCCCCGAGGAAGATTTTGATGCCGGCACGTCACGCTCGCAGATCATCACCGCCGACGCCCAGTTACAGGTGCCGTTCCAGGTCGGCGATCAGCGATTGCGCTACATCGGCGGCTGGCGCGCGCAATGGAACCGTACGCCGCTGGTGCCTCAGGATCGTTTCTCCATTGGCGGGCGCTACAGCGTGCGGGGCTTCGATGGTGAAAACATTCTTTCCGCCGACCGTGGCTGGACCCTGCGCAACGAAATCGGCCTGTCCCTGGGGCAAACCGGCCAGGAGCTCTACACCGGTATCGACTATGGCGAAGTCAGCGGCCAGGCCAGTGAGTTCCTGATCGGCCAGCGCCTGGCAGGAGCCGTGGTGGGTATACGCGGCGGTTACAAGGGCCTGTCCTATGACTGGTCGGTGGGTACGCCGTTGAAGAAACCCGATGGTTTCGAGACGGCCAACGTGACCAGCGCCTTCACCGTCATCTGGTCATTCTGAGGTGATCCCATGCAATTCGAGACGCTAGACATTATCGCCCCTGGCCTGATCGATGAACCCTGGAGCGAGGCCGCGGTATTCGGTTCCGCCACCTGGTTGTGGATGCACTCCAAGGCCCATCGCGATGCGCCGTTGCACACCTTGCCGACGCTGCTGTTGCCGGCCCTCAAGCATCGCCAGTTCGTGCTCGGCTCCGAGCACGGCAAGCCGGTGTTCTACCTGTCCTGGCTCAACCTCGACGAGGCGGCAGAGCAGCGTTACTTGCGTCAGTCGCCGCTGGCGCTGACGCAGGATGACTGGAACAGCGGCGAGCGTCTCTGGCTCAACGACTGGGTTGCCCCTTTTGGCCACACAGCGGTATTGAGTCGTTTGTTGCAACGTCATCTTTTCATCGATCGCTGCGCCCGTGCCCTCTACCACCGAGGCGATGAGCGCGGCCTGCGGGTCAAGACATTCCAAGGGATCGGGGTCATTCCCGAGCAGGCCCAGGCCTGGTTTGCCGCCCACCCACTGGCAATCGAAGCGTAACTCCAACCACTGCTCGTGCGGGCTGGCTCCGCAAATGGAATTGCTATGAACAAGCATCTGTACAGAATCGTTTTCAACAAGGCCCGTGGACTGCTGATGGTCGTGGCCGAGAACGTCACCAGCCAGGTCAAGGCGCCGGGGACCCGCTCCGGTCCGTCGACGGGCGCATCGGCTTGTACGGCGACGCTCGGGGCGTTGCGCTTTGCCTTGATGACGGCGATTGGTCTGGTGTCCTTGAGCGTGGCACCGGCCTGGGCTGGCACCATCGTCGCCGACCCGGGGGCTCCAGCCGGCCAGCGACCCACCGTGATACAAAGCGCCAACGGTACGCCGCAGGTCAATATCCAGGCCCCCAGCGCCGGCGGTGTCTCGCGCAACACCTACAACCAGTTCGATGTCGATAGCCGTGGCGTGATCCTCAACAACGGCACCGGCAATAGCCAGACGAAACTGGGCGGCTGGATCGAAGGCAACCCGATGTTGGGCAATGGCAGTGCGCGGGTCATCCTTAACGAAGTCAACGCCAGCAATCCCAGTCAATTGCGCGGTTACGTCGAAGTGGCCGGCCAGCGCGCCGAAGTGGTGATCGCCAACCCGTCCGGCATCACGTGCAACGGTTGCGGCTTCATCAACGCCGACCGGGCCACCCTCAGTACTGGCCGGGCGCAGTTGGAGAACGGTCGCATCACCGGCTACACCGTGCAGGGCGGCACTATCAACATCGAAGGCAAAGGCCTGGATGCCCGTGAGAGCGACTACACGGATCTGATCGCCCGCTCGGTGCAGGTCAACGCCGGGGTGTGGGCCAACGACTTGAAGGTCACCGCCGGACGCAATCAGGTCAATGCCGACAACACCCAGGCCACGCCGCTGCCAGCCGCCGATGGGGAAAAACCCACCGTTGCCATCGACGTTGCCAAATTGGGCGGCATGTATGCAGGCAAGATCATGCTGGTGGGCACCGAATCCGGCGTCGGTGTGCGCAACGCCGGGCAGATCGGCGCCATGGCCGGTGAGGTGGTAATCAGTGCTGACGGCAAACTGCAAAACCAGGGCGCTATCAGCAGCGCAACAGCGACCCGAATCAATGCCACCAGCGTTGACAACAGCGGCACGCTCTACGCCAAGGGCGACCTGAGGCTCGACAGCGCCGGTGACATCGACAACAGCGGCACCGTTGCCAGCCAGAACAATACGACGCTGACCGCCAAGACCATTCGCAGCACCAAGACCTCGAGCCTGGCGGCCGGCGTCGGGGTGGACGGCAAACTGGGTAGCAGCGGCAACCTTGCGCTGCGGGCCACCACGGTCAAGGCGCAAGGTCAGAATCTTGCTGGCGGCGATGTCGGTATCGGTGCCGCTGACCTGGATCTGAGCGACAGCCAGACCCAGGGCCGCAACGTCACTCTGACGGCCAGCGTCGGCGATGCCAATCTCAGTGGTAGCCAAGTCGATGCGACCCAGGTGCTGACCGCAAAAGCGGCCAAGACCCTGCGCACCGATGCAGCCAAAGTCAGCGCCGGCAACCTGCAATTGAGCGCGCGGGATGTTTCCAATACCGGTGGTGAGCTGGTGCAGACGGGCACCGCCGATACGTCGATCACAGCCGTCGCCACGCTCGACAACAGCAGTGGGCGGATTGCCTCCAACGCCAGCAACCTGAAGCTTGGCGCCAATCGTCTCGACAACGGCGGGGGCAAGGTCGAGCACGCTGGCAAAGGCACCCTGGACATCCAGGCCAACCAGTTGGCCGGCAGCAAAGGCACCTTGGCGAGCAATGGCAAGTTGAGCGTCAAGGCCGGTGAGGTAGTGGTTGATGATGGCTTGACCCAAGGTCAACAGATCACGCTCGACACCACGACCTTGTCCAACCAGCGCGGACGCATTCTCCAGACTGGCGCGCAGCCAATGCAGGTCACCGCCCGTGAACGTTTTGACAACCAGGCCGGGCAAGTCAGTAGCCCCGGGGCGGTGGTCCTGAAGGTTGGTACGTTGAACAACCAGGGCGGTAAAGTCCTCGCCACCGATAACGGGGCGTTGACCGTCACTGCCGACAACGAAGTCAACAACGGCGGCGGGACGTTGGCCGCCAGCGGTACGACAAGGGTCAGCGGCGAGCTGCTGGATAACACTCAAGGCACCGTGAGTGCTGGCGGTGAGCTGCACGCAGAGTTCGACCGCTTGAACAATATCGGCGGCACGCTCGCCGCCACCCAGCGCATGGAGATCATCGCCGGCCAATTGAACAACACCAACGGCGTGCTGGGTTCGGTGAAGTCCGGGTTGCTGGTCAACGTCTCGGCCGATGCATTGAACAATAGCGGCGGGCGCCTTGAAGCGCTGGGCGATATCGATCTATCGGCCCAGGGCCTGAATAACCAGAGCGGGGTGATCAGTGGCCAGGCCCTGGACCTGGACAGCCACGGCATGCTGGTGGACAACAGCCAGGGCACGCTGAATGCCGGTGCGACCCTCGACCTGCGCAGCGGTGAATTGCGCAACGCGGCGGGCCTGATCCAGGCCAAGGGCAAGCTGTTCATAGACACTGGCAGCCAGGCGCTGAACAACCTCCAGTCGGGCACCACCCAAGGCATCAGCGGTCAGGACGCCGTCGAAATCCACAGTGCCAACTTCAACAACAGTACGGGGTTCCTCGGCGCCAAGGGTGCCCTGGTGCTCAAGACCACCGACCTTGGTAACGGCAGCGGTGGCCAGATCATTGGCGAGAAGACCGTGTGGGTCGAAGGCGCCCGAGTGGATAACCGCAGCGGTCAGTTGCAAGGCCTTGGCGATGTCCAATTGGTGCTGGGTGAGACGCTCAACAACCAGGGTGGACTGGTGCGCAGCGCGGGGACGCTGGGCGTGAATGCCGGCGTGCTCGACAACAGCGCCACCCAAGGTACCAACCAAGGCCTCGAAGGCCGCGCCATGAGCCTGGCGCTCAACACCTTCGGCAACCAGGCTGGTGCCGTGCGTGCCGACGAAGGCTTGTCCATCGGTGTCAGCCAGGTGCTGGATAACCAGGGCGGCCTGATCTCCGCAGGGAAAGGCCTGACCATCACCGACCGCGATCCGACGCAACGTCGCCAGGCCGTGCACAACCTCGACGGGACCCTGCTCGCCGGCAGCCTGTTGTCCCTCAATGCCGCTTATTACGCGGGCACCGGTCGGGCCCTGAGCCTGGGCGACCTGACGTTCAGCCTGCAAAGTGGCCTGGACCTGAGTGGACAGATCCAGGCCAATAACAAGGTTGACCTGAGCACCGACGGGGCTTTCAACAACAGCGGAAAACTGCTGGCGGGCGGCCTGTTGCAAGTTCACTCGCAAACGCTGGACAACGCCGCCAATGGCGAGATCAGCGCCGGCCAGGTGCGCCTGACCGTCAACGACAGCTTGACCAACCGTGGCCTGATCGATGGCCAGCTGGTGCGTGTGCAAGCGTCGTCGCTCAACAACCTGGGCACTGGGCGTCTGTACGGTGATCGATTGGCGATCGCCACCTCGGCACTGAGCAACCGCGATGAGAACGGTGTCGCCGCGACCATCGCCGCCCGCGAATCGCTGGACATTGGCACCGGCACCCTGGACAACCGCGAACAGGCGCTGATCTTCAGTGCCGGCGACCTCGCCATCGGCGGTGCGCTGAGCGCCACTGACAAGGCCCAGGACCGTGCTCAACTGCTGACCAACGCCAGCGCGACCATCGAGGCCCTCGGCAACCTGTCGCTCGATGTGCAAAGCGTGCGCAACACCAACGAACACTTCAGCACCCAACAGGTGGAAGTCAGCCGCACGGCCTTGCAGGAATTCCAGCTCAGCGGTTCGCCGAACCGCTACCAGGGCGACCAGATTTCCCTGCGCCACGATGAGGTCTATTACCTCAACACTCCAGAGGGCCGGAAAGACAACTGGAATCGCTACGACTACACCCGCGTAGTGCAGGAAACCCAGATCGCCACCTCGGCACCGGCGCAGATCCTTTCTGGCGGGACCATGCAGATCAATGCAGGCGATGTGCTCAATGACAAGAGCCGCATCATTGCCGGTGGGTTGTTGCAGGCCAACATTGCCAGCCTGACCAACACGGAATTGACCGGCCAGCGCACCACCACCGACAGTGGCACCGCTACGAATTTCTATCGCATCCAGCGCAAGGGCCGGGACCGTCAGGGAACGGCCGTCACCGCCTACACGCCCGCACCCTTGATCCAGGACATTACCCTGCAACCGACCGTGTTCGCCCAGAACGCCGCCGGCAATGGGACGGGCACGCAGATCGGCGCCCGCGCCACACAGGGTGTCAGCGAGCAGATAGCCGCCACAGGCACGGTCAGCGCCCCGGTCGACAGGACCTATCAAGTGGCACCCATCGTCCAGGTCGCGGCCCAGACCACCCTCAACAACAAAGGCGTAGCCGAGCAGATCCGCAGCGGCGGGCCATCCCTGGCACTGCCGAACAACAGCCTGTTCACCACCAGTCCCCAGACCACCAGCCGCTACCTGATCGAAACCGACCCGCGCTTTGCCAGCTATCGCACCTGGCTGTCTTCGGACTACATGTTGCAGCGCCTGCAAGTCGATCCGGCACTGACGCAACAACGTTTGGGCGACGGCTTCTACGAACAGAAATTGATTCGCGAACAGATCGCGCAACTCACCGGCAGACGTTTCCTCGATGGCTATGCCAATGACGAAGTGCAGTACCGCGCCCTGATCGACAACGCCGTGACCGTCGCCAGCCAATGGCAACTGGTCCCCGGCGTGGCCCTGACCTCTGCGCAGATGGCCCAGTTGACCAGTGACATCGTCTGGCTGGTCCAGAAGCAGGTCACCCTGGCCAACGGTGACACCCGCAACGTACTGGTGCCGCAAGTGTACGTGCGGGTCCAGGAAGGCGATCTCAATGGCTCCGGCGCCTTGATTGCCGGGCAACAGTTGAACCTGAACATCGCCGGCGACCTGGTCAACAGTGGCAGTCTGGCTGGGCGCAGCGTCATGGCGATCACCGCGCAGAACATCGAAAACCTTGGTGGGCGCATCCAGGCCGACAAGGCATCGCTCACCGCGCGGGAAAACCTCAACAACCTCGGCGGCCTGATCGGTGCCGTGGACAGCTTGTCGGTCAAGGCCGGGCAGGACATCAACGTCATCTCCAGCAGCCGGGACAGCAGCAGCGCCCAAGGCACCCGCACCAACCTGTCGCGGGTGGCCGGGCTGTTCGTCAGCGGTGCCCAGGGCACGATGGGGGTCAGTGCCGGCAACGACCTCAACCTCACCGGTGCCCAGGTGGTCAACGCTGGCAAAGGTGGCAGCACGTTGCTGGAGGCGGGCAACAACATCAACCTGGCCACCGTCGGCGAAGCGCACCAGCAAGCGCTGACCTGGAACAGCAGCAACTGGCGCAAGGACGCCAGCCAGACCGAAGTCGGCTCCCTGATCCAAGGACAGGGCGACGTGCGCTTGAGCGCGGGCCAGGACCTCAACGCCCGCGCCGGCCGTGTCACCAGCGAGCAAGGCGCGGTGTTTGCCGAGGCCAAGCGCGACGTCAACCTGACCGCCGGCCAGAACTACCAGTTCGCCGATGAAGCGCACAAGGTCAAAGGCAGCAACGGGATGTTCTCCAGCAAGACCACCACCACCCGTGACACGATCAGCCAGACCTCGGCCGAAGGCTCCACCCTGAGCGGCGAGCAGACCTATGTGCAGGCCGGTCGTGACATCAACCTCAAGGGCAGCAACGTGGTGTCCACGACCCAGACTGTCCTGGTGGCGGACAACAACGTCAACATCGAAGCGGACACTGACAGCAGCAGCGAACGCCACGACAAGTCCGTGAAGAAAAGCGGCCTGTTCAGCGGCGGTGGCATTGCCGTCACCCTGGGCACCCAGCAACAGAGCGTCAAGGACCTCACCACCGAGCATACGGCCGTGGCCAGCACCGTCGGTTCGACCGCTGGCGATGTGCTGATCGAAGCCGGCAAGGGCTATCGCCAGGTGGGCAGCCAGGTGTCGGCGCCCCAAGGCAACATCGACGTCACGGCGCAGACCATCGACGTCGTCGAGGCGCGCAACACCCGCGAGCGCGAGCGTGAAACCCTGTTCAAGCAGACCGGGTTCACCCTCACCGTGACCAACCCGGTGATCAGCGCGATCCAGACATCCCAGCAAATGAAACGGGCGTCGGAGAAAACCGACGACGGGCGCATGAAGGCTCTGGCCGCCGCCACTGCGGTGATGGCCGCCAATAATGCCGCCACCGCCGTGGCGATGGACCCGGGCGCGGCGGGCGGGATCAACATCAGCCTGTCCCTGGGCACCAAGAAGAACGAAAGCACCACCACCTACACCAGCGACAGCGCGGCCGGCTCGACCATGACCGCCGGCAACGACGTCCGCCTGCGTGCCACGGGCGCTGGAGCCGCCAGCAACATCACCGTACAAGGCAGCGATATCAAGGCCGGACGCAACGCCAGCCTGCTGGCGGACGGTGACATCAACCTGCTCGCCGCCCGCAATATCGACAAGCAGGAGACCGACAGCAAAGGCAGCAGCGCGAGCATCGGCATCGGCTTCTCCCTCGGTGCCCGCAACGGCTTCACCCTGGACCTGGGTGCATCCGGCAGTCGTGGCCAGGCGGATGGCGATGGACTCACCCATACCAATACCCATGTCCAGGCGGGCAACCAATTGCTGCTGTCCTCGGGCGGTGACACCAACCTCAGAGGCGCGGTGGCGAGCGGCAAGCAGGTACTGGCCGATATCGGCGGTGACCTGAACATTGAAAGCCTGCAAGACACCAACACCTACGTGGTCGATGAGAAGAACCTGGGCGTTGGCATCAGCCTGTGCATTCCGCCGTTCTGCTACGGCATGAGTTCAGTCAACGGCGTCAGCGGCAGCTTCGGCGCCACGGACATCGATTCCAACTACGCCAGCGTGATCGAGCAATCGGGCATCAAGGCCGGCGACGATGGGTTCGACATCCGCGTGGGGGGCAACACCGACCTGGTCGGCGCTGTCATCGCCAGCAGCGACAAGGCCGTGCAGGATGGCAAAAATCGTCTGGTCACAGCCAGCCTCACCAGCCGCGACATCAAGAACAAGGCCGAGTACGACGCCAGCACCGTCAGCGTCGGTGGCGGTTATCGCGAAGTCGGCAAGGACCAGCAGGGCAACGCCACCAGCGGCGGCACGCAGACTCCTGGCACCGACTTGCCGAAGAACGACAACGACCTCAGCGCCACGATGCCGATCGCCATCAGTGCCAGCGACGATGCCAGCAGCGTCACCCGCAGCGGCATCAGTGGCGGCACCATCGTCATCAGCAACGACGCCGAACAACAGAAACGCACCGGCAAGAATGGCGAGCAAACCGTCGCCAGCCTCAATCGCGATGTCTCCAGCGACCGCGATACCAGCAACACCCTCAAGCCGATCTTCGACGAAGACGAAATCCGTGCCGGTTTCGAGATCGTCGGGGCGTTCTCCAACGAAGCCAGCACCTTGCTCGCCAACAAGGCCAAGGAAGTCGACCTCAAGCGCAAACAGGCCGAGGCTGACCGTGCCAAGGCACTTGACCCGAACGCCGACCTGACCGACGTCCAGCGTCTGGCCTTGCTCAACAATTCCCAGCGGCTGAATGCAGAAGCCCGCGGCATCGCCGACAAGTGGGGCGCGGGCGGCACCTACCGGCAGATCACCACCGCCCTGGTCGGCGCGGCCAGCGGCAATATCAGTGGCGGCAACAGTGCCTTCGTCCAGGGGCTGGTGGTCAATTACGTGCAACAGCAGGGCGCCGGCTACATCGGCGACCTGGTGGCGAACGGCAAACTCACCGAAGGCTCACCGCTGCACGCCGCGCTGCACGGCATCGTCGCCTGCGCGGGCGCCGCCGCCAGCAGCCAGAGCTGTGGCAGCGGCGCGGCAGGCGCGGCGGCGTCGAGCCTGCTCACCGGCCTGTTCTCCGAAGCCAGCCCCGATGAAAGCGAATCCCAGCGCGAAGCCAAGCGTAACCTGATCGTCAGCATCGTCACCGGGCTGGCCGCCACCAGCTCCTCACTCGACCCGGCCACCGCCAACAGCGCCGCCGGTGCCGCGGTGGACAACAACTGGCTGGCGACCCAGCAGTTGGTCCAGGCCGAGAAGGAGTACAGCGAGGCCGACGGTCTCGGGGCCAAGGCGAAAGTGATCGCCAAATGGGCGTACATCAACCAGAAACAAGATGTACTGACCCGCTTCGG
Organism: Pseudomonas sp. 43mfcvi1.1; assembly: GCF_900115935.1. Classification (NCBI taxonomy): domain Bacteria; kingdom Pseudomonadati; phylum Pseudomonadota; class Gammaproteobacteria; order Pseudomonadales; family Pseudomonadaceae; genus Pseudomonas; species Pseudomonas sp. 43mfcvi1.1. The sequence continues at coordinate 269,286 of NZ_UETT01000006.1, forward strand.
CCTGGGCAAAGGCCTGGTGCAGGCGGGGTGGGGCGACGTCGAAGGACTGGCGCAATTCCTCCTCCATCCGGTGGACGGGATCAACGGCCTGAAAGCACTGATCAACGATCCCGAGGCCCGCAAGCAATTCGGCGACGGCGTGGTCAACGAACTCAACGCCAAACTCGACCGTGTTAAAGATGCCCTGGAAAACGGCGGGGATGATCGCGCCGTGCAATTGGGGCAGGACATTGGCGAACTGGTTTGGCAGGTTGGCAGTATTGCCACGGGGGTTGGTGGGGCGGCCAAGGGCGGCGTGGCGTTGGCGAAAGCCGGGATCAAGGTGGGCACGGAAGGGCTTGAGGCGATGGCCGGCTTGGCCAAGTTCGATAAGCTGGTCGCCCGTGGTGGGCAGTTCAACCCCAACGGCACCCCGCTGATGGATTTCCGGGCGCTCACCAACGCACAGAAGAGCATCATCGGCGATGTCATGGGCGGTGAGCGGATCAAGTCACTGGTGCCGAGCGCCGAGAAAATTGGCCGGGCACCGGATATTGGCCAAACCGGTATTGATGACTTGTACAAGGTCGACAAACCGGGTGTTGATTACCTGATTGTGGAGTACAAGTTCGGTTCGTCTGCGTTGAAGCCGACCAAGGATGGTTTGCAGATGAGTGATAACTGGCTACAGGGGACTGCCACAAATTATGATCGCATTCGGGAGTCGGTCAACGGCAACCGGAAAGTGGCTGACAGCATCAACGATGCATTACGGACCGGCCGGGTTGAAAAGTGGTTGGTTCATACGGATCCCTTCGGAAACGTCACCGTAGGTGTTCTGGATAAAGGTGGGAAGTTTATGGCCGATCCGGTTGCAGCATCCAAGTTGTTGGGGGGGATTAAATGATTCGGGCGCCACTGGGAGACTCCCGCTATTGGTCGGAATGGGTGGAGTATGGTGATGAACGTATCGTAGAAGCGTTCGAGACTGCGCGTACACCTGCGGGCGATCCCGATTACGCACCACAGTACGTCTTTATCATTGCCCAGAACCACTGGCACCAGATGCTAAGTCGCTACTCTGCCGGATGTCCTATTGCCGACCTGTCGCGTTATTTCCCTGGATTACTCGATGCCTGGGAGGAGGCTGAGCGTCTCGGCGCGTCAGTCTGGACTCCGGAGCAGCAACTCACCCGTCATAGCTGGCGCGTCAATTACGATCATTACATTGTCTGCTTCTGGTTGGTCGGCTTGGGGTTGGCCATGGAAATACCAGATGATCAATGGCAAAGGCTGCTAGTCCTTATCGGCAACGAAGGGGAGGATGTGCTGCTCGACCGGATCATCGCGAGTCGCAGTCCAGCGCGCACAGTAGGGTCCGTTCTCCTTTACCCTAAACCCTATGGACGATTGCTGGCGGCAGTCGATGCGCCGGTGGATGCGCAAGCCTCAAAGCTGGAGGCTTTCGTCAGTCACTGGTATCAGGAAATACGTACGGGAGCGAAAACCGGTTCTGATCCACAGGCGGTCAATTATAAACATCCCTACTGGTACACCTACGGCGATGAAAACTTCGACGGCGGCGCCTATTTCGGTCGTTGGTGCGTAGAGGCCGTGGCGGCGGTCAAGGCTTTCGATATGGACGACTCACAGTGCTTGGGGCTTGAGCATTACCCAGGGGACTTATTGAGGCCCAATGGTCCGAGTACGCATTCGGCGAGGCAGGAAGTTGAACCGCCTGCTGCGGTGGCTGTGGAGAATAAGGTGGGTTTTTGGTCGAAATTGTTGGGGCGTCGCAAGTGAGCCATCTGCGCTGATTGGTGGAGGAAGCCTCATATCACCTTTCGTGGCGAGGGAGCTTGCTCCCGCTCGGTTGCGTAGCAGCCGCTAAAAAAACAGGTCCGCTGCGCGGCCCAGCGGGAGCAAGCTCCCTCGCCACGGGGGGCAGCCAGGTCTCTGCACTCGGTTTCTCCCCACCTTCCCCTTAACGGAACGCCACCTCCTGCCGATAACCCGATGAGCCCGGTTTTCTCCAGCGTTTCGGCTCGCAATGTGCGTCACGGCACAGCCAGGCCAAGCGGTTGCTGAAATCCCTTGAACGTTGCTGGCTGGTGGCTATCATCTGCGCGCCTCGGGGCTGTGACACGGCGTTCGTTGTTATGCCATTGGGTTATTTTCTTACTTGCCTGGACATCCTCGATGCTGGCGTACCACCAAAAAAGTTTTCTGATCGTCGATGATTTCTCGGATTTTCGCAGTTCGATCCGCTCCATGCTGCGTGAGCTGGGCGTCAAGGACGTGGACACCGCCGACACCGGTGAAGTGGCGCTGCGCATGTGTTCGCAGAAGCGTTATGACTTCATCTTGCAGGACTATCACCTGGGCGATGGGCGCAAGAATGGCCAGCAGGTGCTCGAAGACCTGATGGTCGAGAAGTTGATCAGCCATGAAAGCGTCTTCCTCATGGTGACCGCCGAGACGAGCCAGGCGATGGTGCTCAGTGCCCTGGAGCATGAGCCCGATGCGTACCTGACCAAACCGTTCAACCGCTCTGGCCTGGCCCAGCGGCTGGAGCGGCTCGAGCAGCGCAAGACCCTGCTCAAGCCGATCCTGCAGGCCCTGGATCGTGGCAAGCCGATGGAAGTGCTCAATGCCTGCATCGCCCTGTGCAAGCAGGACCCGCGCTACGGGCCGTTGTGCCTGCGTTATCGCGCCGATGCGTTGCGCGACCTGAATCAGAACGAAGCCCTGGAGCGACTGTACAACTCCATCCTCGCGGATCGCCCGTTGCCGTGGGCCTACGCAGGGCTGGGCAAGTTGATGTTCAAGCGCGGCCAGGTGGGGCAGGCCAAGGCCGTTTATGAAAAGGCCCTGAAAGTCTTCCCGATGATGCCGGCGTTGTACGACGGCATGGCCGAGGTGTTGGTGGCCGAAGGTGACACCAAGCAGGCGCAGCAGGTGCTGGAAGAGGCGGTGCGCCTGTCGCCGCTGGCGGTGCGTCGTCAATCGTTGCTGGGCAAGCTGGCGATGACCAACGAAGACTACGACACGGCGTCCAAGGCCTATCGCCAGGCGGTCGGGCAGGGCGCGCAGTCGCGCTTCAAGGACCCGGAAAGCAACCTGGGCCTGGCTCATGCACTGATCAGCAAGGGCAGCGAAAAAGGTCTCGATACCCGGACCCGACTGGAGATCAACACCACCCTCAGCGCCGTGGCGAAGGAGAACCTCAACGACCCCGGGCTGCAGGTGCGGGCGCGGCTGATGAAAGCCACCAGCCTGTTGCTCAACGATGCCGAGACCGCCGAGAAACTCACCGAACAGGCTTTGCAGCGTCTCGATGGCATGGAGCAGTTCATGAGTGCCGAGGCCGCGTTGCTGGTGGCCAAGCAGTTGCAAATGCTCGGACAGACCAGCGCCGGCGAATCGATGCTCAAGAACTGCGCGGAAATCTACGGTGATGACCCGACGGTAATGCAAGGCATCGCCAAGCTGACCGACGACCCGAACATCCTCAATCAGGGCAATGCCGCCGCCGAGCTCAACCGCGAAGGCGTGCGGGTCTACAAGACCGGCGCGTTGCCGGAGGCACGGGAGCTGTTCCGCCGGGCCCTGAAGATGCAACCGAAGAACATCAGTATTGCCCTGAACATGGCGCAATCGCTGCTGCATGGCACCGACACCAATGTGGAGTCGGAGCTGCTGCTGGAGTGCCGCGCCTGCCTGAAACTGGTGGGCATGATGCCCGACACCGATGCGCGTTTTGCGCGTTATCAAAAACTGCGAAGCAAGGCATTTGGCGATGAATGACAGCGAACAGGCACTCGATTTTTCCACGGTGATCGCGTCTACCGTGCACGACATGAAAAACTCCCTGACCTTGCTCATGCAGGCGCATACGCAATGGCTCGAGCGCTTGCCCGATGTCGAGCGACAGACCTCGGAGCAGGGCGTCATCGAGTTCGAGTTCGCTCATCTCAATGGCCTTATGGTGCAGTTGCTGGGGCTGTACAAGCTCGGCGTCAACCAGTTGCCGCTACACCCGGCCTATCATGAGCTGGACGATTTCATCGAGGCGCAACTGGCCGGCCATCAGGATGTATTCCGCAGCCGGGGGATCATGGTCACCTACGAGGTCGACCCGCTCAGCCCCCTGGGCTTTTTCGACCGCGAGCTGGTGGCTTCGGTGCTCGACAACTGCATCAACAACGCCATTCGCCATGCGCGCCAGACGCTGCTGATCAGCGTGAGTGATGAGGCCGGGCAACTGGTGCTGACCATCAATGACGACGGCGAAGGTTACCCACCAGAGATGATCGAGCGTCAGGCCGAGTATGTGCAGGGCATCAACCACAGCAGCGGCAGCACCGGGTTGGGCTTGTACTTTGCCGCGCGGATCGCCGGGCTGCATCAGCGTGGCGGCGTGAGTGGGCGCACCGAGATTGCCAATGGCGGGGTGTTGGGCGGTGGGGTGTTCCGGCTTTACTTGCCCTGAGCGTGCCCTGCATAAATAGCGCTGCCACCACATAAAACCTGTGGGAGCGGGCTTGCTCGCGAAGACGGTGTGTCAGCTTGCAAATGTTTTACTGACCCACCGCTTTCGCGAGCAAGCCCGCTCCCGCAATGTATTCCAAGGTTCGGTGTTTATTCTTACCGGGTGCTTGATATTCCGAACAGCTGAAGCCTATTTTGTACGGGTTGCCGTTTGCGGCTCGCACATAACAAGGATTGCGTCATGACGACCGATGGCCAGCGTTCACTCGCGCAGCGACTGACGGGCATTGATGAGATTGAATGCGTTACGCCGGATTTGAATGGCGTGCCGCGGGGCAAGGTGATGACCGCCGAAGGTTTCCTCGAAGGCCGACGGTTGCAACTGGCGCGGGGGGTATTGCTGCAATGCATCATGGGCGGTTACCCACCGTCGCGTTTCTACGGCAGCGATGACGGTGACCTGGCGCTGGTGGCGGACCCGAAACAGATCCACCGCCTGCCTTGGAGCCAGCTGCCTCGTGCGCTGGCGATTTGCGATGCCGACGAACTGACCGGTGAAAGCTCCCGACTCTCCACGCGCGGCCAGCTCAAGGCCGTTGTCGCTCGTTATGCAGCCCTGGGCCTGGCACCGGTGGTGGCGACCGAGCTGGAGTTCTTCGTGTTCGCCCCCAATCCTGACCCGACCCAGCCGTTCCAGCCGCCGCTGGGCCTGGATGGGCGTCGCGAGGACGGCCAGTCGGCGTTCAGCATCAGCTCCAACAATGGCCTGCGCCCGTTCTTCAGTGAAGTCTATGAATGCATGGCGGCGCTGGGCTTGCCTCGCGACACCTTCATGCATGAAATGGGCGTGAGCCAGTTCGAGATCAATCTGCTGCACGGCGACCCTTTGTTGCTGGCCGACCAGACGTTCCTGTTCAAGCACCTGCTCAAGGAAGTGGCCCTCAAGCACGGCCTGACCGTGGTTTGCATGGCCAAGCCGCTGGCTCACACGCCGGGCAGTTCGATGCATATCCACCAAAGCGTTGTCGAGGCAGGCAGCGGCCGTAACGTCTTCAGCGACGAGGCGGGCGAACCGACGGCCACTTTCCGGCATTTCATTGGTGGGCAACAGGCGTGCCTGGCGGATTTCACCGCCTTGTTCGCGCCGAACGTGAATTCCTATCAGCGCCTGTGCCACCCGTTCGCGTCACCGAACAATGCCTGTTGGTCCCATGACAATCGTTCGGCCGGCTTGCGGATTCCGGCCAGTTCGCCGGTGGCCCGGCGGGTCGAGAACCGCTTGCCGGGGGCCGATGCCAACCCCTACCTGGCGATTGCCGCCAGCCTGGCTGCCGGGTTATACGGGATTGAACATCGCCTGGAGCCGAGCGCGGCGATCCAGGGTGAATTCGAAGTGCCGGATAATCTGTCGCTGCCATGTACCTTGCATGCTGCCTTGGAGCGTCTGAAGCGTAGTCATCTGGCGAAGGAACTGTTCGGCACGGAGTTCATCGAAGGCTACATCGCTTCCAAGACCCTGGAGCTGACCAGCTTCTTCGATGAAATCACGCCCTGGGAGCGACGTGTCCTAGCGGCCCAGGCATAAAGAACCGCCGCATTCGGGCTATCTTCAATAGATAGCCCTTACTCACCTCAAGGAGCCGCTCGGAACGCCGATGCGCCAAATCTGGAAACCTTTTCGAGCGCTTTATTTCGCCTCGCTGATGATGTTGATCGGCTCGGGCCTCTTGAGTACTTACCTGGCCTTGCGCCTGGCCGCCGACCATGTGGACAGCCTCTGGGTCGGTGCGCTGATGGCCGCCAACTATTTCGGCCTGGTGCTGGGTGGCAAGATCGGCCATCGGCTGATCGCCCGCGTCGGGCACATTCGCGCTTATTCGGCCTGCGCCGGGATCGTCGGCGCGGCAGTGCTGGGCCATGGCCTGGTGAACTGGCTGCCGGCCTGGATCGTGCTGCGGATGATCGTCGGCCTCGGGATGATGTGCCAATACATGGTCATCGAGAGCTGGCTCAACGAACAGGCCGATGCCAAGCAACGGGGAGTGGTGTTCAGCGGCTACATGATCGCCTCGTACCTGGGCTTGGTGCTGGGTCAGTTGATCCTGGTCATGCACCCGGCCCTGGGCCTGGAGCTGCTGATGCTGGTGGCGCTGTGTTTTGCCCTGTGCCTGGTGCCGGTGGCGCTGACCCGGCGGATTCACCCGGCCCCGCTGCGTCCGGCGCCGATGGAGCCGCGTTTCTTCATCAAGCGTGTCCCCCAGTCGTTGAGCACGGTACTGGGGTCGGGGCTGATCGTTGGCTCGTTCTATGGCCTGGCGCCGCTGTACGCGTCCCAGCAGGGCCTGTCCACCGAGCAGGTCGGCCTGTTCATGGGTAGCTGCATCTTCGCCGGGCTGCTGGTGCAGTGGCCGCTGGGGTGGCTGTCCGACCGTTATGACCGGGCGATGCTGATTCGCTGTTTTGCGCTGTTCCTGGCGATCTGCGCACTGCCGCTGGCGATCCTGCCGAAGGTGCCGCTGGAAGTGTTGTTTGTGGCGGGCTTCTGCTGTTCGCTGGTTCAGTTTTGCCTGTACCCGTTGGCAGTGGCCTTTTCCAACGACCACGTCGAAGGGGATCGCCGGGTGTCGCTGACGGCCATGTTGCTGGTGACCTATGGCATTGGTGCCAGCATCGGGCCGCTGGTGGCCGGCGTGCTGATGAAGATGTTCGGCAGCCAGATGCTGTACGGTTTTTTCGCTTTCTTCGCCTTGGTACTGGTATGGCGGATCCGGCCGAAAGCGGTGACCAACCTGCATCAGGTCGATGACGCGCCGCTGCATCACGTGGCGATGCCGGACAGTATGTCGAGTTCGCCTTTGGTGGCGTGCCTCGATCCCCGGGTGGATGAGCAGGTGGTGCAGGAGCAGATGCAGACGCCGGCCAATCCGGACGTGGAGCCTGAGCCGGTCGCAGAGCCGGCTACTGAAGCCGAAGCGGCGTCTGACGAACCGGAGACACCCAGCTTTACCCAGGCCAGGCCTTGAAGCAGGCATAAAAAAAACGGGCAGTCACCGCAAGGGACTGCCCGTTTTTTATGGCTCGACGATCAGAGGTCGTCTTTATCGAAGCGCCGCGCTTCACGCTGGAGCTGGTAGACGAACCGCTCGACCTGCCGTTGCACCAGGCCACTGATGTTGTGGAAGCGTACGCCGGCGAACGTGGTGTTGATCCTTTCTTCGAAATGCAGGTAACGCAGCTCGACTGGCGCGGTCATGTTGCCAAACGGCAGGGCTGCGATGAAGCGCTCATACACCTGGCCCAATTGCAGCCGTTCGGTGATGTCGCCGTCGAAACGCAATTTGCAACCGGTGGCGGAGATGTCCAGCAGCTTGCCGTCCACGGGTGACTTGAGCTTGTCGCCGCCCAGTTCAACGCTCACCAGTTGCGCCAGTTTCAGGGCGGCGCGGAAGGCGTTGCGGCGTTGGTGATAGACCACTTCGTCGGGCAGGGCACCGCGATAGCAGCGACCGTCGCTGGATTCGTCAATGGTCAGTGGACCCTTGCCATCCCATGCGATGCGCACGCCATCATGAAAACCCTCGACACGAAACGGCTCGCCGGCCAGCAGGAAACGCTCGCCATCCCGGGGGATCATTTCATCCAGGGCGATGGAGTTGGTCTCGCGATCGACGTTGACCAGATAGCTCTGGAAGCGCTGGGTGCGTTCATGGAACGTAATGATCAGCGGGTCGTGGCTATCTTGCAGCATCCGCAGGTTGCCGGAGATTTCCAGGGGCGTGGTGAGGACCTTGGGTGGCTGCGGAGCATCATCCGCGTTTGAGGCATTGAACACGGTGGGTCAATCTCCAGGCAAAATACGACTACGAATAGCCAGCATTTTGCCAGCATGTATCGCGCGTTGATAGAGCGAAGGCATTGTTCGTTTCATGCCTGGCTGAGCGGGCGGTGCTTGACCATTCTGGCCGTCGAGCCGCTAGCGTCATACAGCGTCGGGATCTCGCCACCGTTCAGGATGCGCAATTGGTTGGCGGTGGCGGCCTGCTGCATCTGGATCGACTGGCCGTTGCGGGCGTTGGTCGCCTGGCATTGGGCGAGCAGGTCGTTGAGCACTTTACTCTGGGACAGCAACTGGTCGCCGATCGTCGACTGGCTGGCCAATTGCTCAAGGCCGTCATGACTGGCGGGCAAGTTGAGGCTGGCGAGGATCTCGCTGCGTTTGCGGCCATGCTGGTCAAGCAAGATGATCAATGCCTGTTTCTGCGCCAGGATGTTCTCCAGCAGAGGCATGTCGCGACCGTGCAGTGCCACGGATTCGGCCTGCAACAATTCCAGCAATTGTTGCGCTGGAACAAAGTCGTCGATGATCAGTTGCAATAAATTAGTATCGTGCATGGCTGGCCTTGGGTCTTAAGCGTCCAAAAGCCTGGCGCAGGCGGGGCGGCCTAGCGCTGGGCTTCGAAGTTGAGCAGTTTGCTGGCTACGCGGTTGCTGTCGACTTTGTAGCTGCCATCAGCGATGGCTGCTTTCAACTCGGCCACGCGGGCCTTGTCGACGACAGGTTGATCGCGCAGCTTGTCAGTGACCTTCTGCAACTGCTGAGCCTCATTGCTGAGGTGTACCGACTCCCCGTTGCTGACCTGTTCGGCTGCTGTAGGCAGCGGCGCGGATTTACCGGCTTCGGCGGTTTCCTTGGTCGCGCTGGTACGCGTAGTGCCTGTCAACGGTGAAGAGCTGTTTAAACGATTGAAATCGATGACCATGGTAAAAAACCTCTGGGTATTTGGACGCTTGCCATGTTTTCGGCCATCCCCAAAAAAACTTTAGGCTCATTTATTCAATGAGCATGCGCACGTCTGCGCTTGCCTTTGCGTAAGGCACAGTCTAGGGAACACCGGGATCAAGCGCCAGCTTTCTACCTCCTTTACCGGATCACTACATCGCCACTTCCACTTGGCCTGGGGCCATCACTTGCGCCTTGATCACGCGTTGGGAGTTGAGGTTTTTTACCCGTATCTGCTCACGCATGCCGCCGTTGGACAGGGCCTCGCCGGGCATCCGCACGGCCAGGGAGCCACTGCGGGCGGTGATGACCACTTGGTCGCCCTTGCGGACCACTTCGGCCTGCTCCAGGTGCACCAGCGTCACGACCTGATCGGCGACCATTGGTCGGACAAGTTTCTGCCCGATGGCCTGGTCAACGGAGGTCAGGAAACCTTGGGTGATCTGGCTGATGTCCCGTTCGCGCAACATCACGTCCTGGGGCTCGACAATCCCGGCCCGCTTGAGCGGACGAGTGGTCGTGACAATTTCTCGAAACAGGCGCACTTGAGCCGGCACGAACACCGTCCAGGGCGCGGCGCTGTCGCAACGAACCTTCACCGTGACGCGGCCCAGAGGCCTGGCCGGACTCTCCAGCGAAGCAGTCAATTCCTTGTCGCACATCGGCATGCGCAGGCGCGGGTCGAGCTGGTTGACTTCGATTTCGTAGCGCCCTTCGGTTTGACTGGTAGCCAGATAGTCTTCTACGGTGAATTCAAGAAAGCCCTGAGTGACGCCGATAAGGAGATCAGGCAAGGTAACCGGAACAGCAGCAAGGGCAGGACCGCCCGAAGTGAACAGGCAGACAGCCAGCAGTGCACCGAGCCAATGGCGGCAGTGAGTGGTCAGGCGTCGAGAAAATGTCGTTTGTGCGTTCATGCCGGTTCAATAGCAAGCCCCGTGCCGTTTAGTGATGAATGCGCGTCGGACACATTAGCGTTATGTAGGAGTCAGGGCATGGCGGGAGTAATGGATTCGGTAAACCAGCGCACTCAGCTGGTCGGTCAAAATCGCCTGGAGCTGTTGTTGTTCCGTCTCGACGGCCAACAAATGTATGGGATCAACGTCTTCAAGGTCCGCGAGGTGCTGCAATGCCCCAAGCTGACGTTGATGCCCAAGTCCAGTCCCGTTGTGTGCGGGGTGGCCAATATCCGGGGAGCGACCATCCCGATCCTCGACCTGGCGATGGCGACCGGTTCCGGTCGGTTGCTGGACCAGAGCAATCCGTTTGTGATCATCACCGAGTACAACACCAAGACCCAGGGTTTCCTGGTGCGCTCGGTGGAACGCATCGTTAACATGAACTGGGAGGAGATCCATCCACCGCCCAAGGGTACTGGTCGCGATCACTACCTGACGGCAGTGACCCGGGTCGATAACCAGTTGGTGGAAATCATCGACGTGGAGAAGATCCTCGCTGAAGTGGCTCCCACTCCGGAGGCTATTTCCGCGGGTGTGGTGGACGCCGAGACCCAGCACAAGGCGATTTCGCTGCGGGTATTGACCGTCGATGATTCTTCGGTGGCACGTAAGCAGGTGACCCGCTGTCTACAAACGGTCGGTGTCGAGGTAGTGGCGTTGAACGATGGGCGTCAGGCGCTGGATTATCTGCGCGCGCTGGTCGACGAGGGCAAGAAGCCCGAGGAAGAATTCCTGATGATGATCTCCGACATCGAGATGCCGGAGATGGACGGGTATACCCTGACGTCGGAAATCCGCAGCGACCCACGTATGCAAAAGCTGCATATCATCTTGCATACTTCGTTGTCCGGTGTTTTCAACCAGGCGATGGTCAAGAAGGTCGGCGCCGACGATTTCCTGGCGAAATTCCGGCCCGATGACCTGGCTTCCCGGGTAGTCGATCGGATCAAGGCAGCAGAGTAAGCAAAGGTCGGGCGCGTTGTGCGCCCGGCAAGTCAACGCGATGAAAGAGGCGGTATCTTGTCTACGGGTAATTTGGATTTCGAACAGTTCCGGGTCTTCCTGGAAAAAGCCTGTGGCATCTTGCTTGGTGAAAACAAGCAATACCTGGTGTCGAGCCGTCTCAATAAATTGATGGAACAACAGGGCCTCAAGTCATTGGGCGAACTGGTGCAGCGTATCCAGAGCCAGCCGCGCAGTGGCTTGCGCGAGATGGTGGTGGACGCGATGACCACCAACGAAACCTTGTGGTTTCGTGACACCTATCCGTTCGAGGTGTTGAAGAATAAGGTGCTGCCGGCGGCCATCAAGGCCAGTCCGGGCCAACGCCTGCGAATCTGGTCGGCAGCCTGCTCGTCGGGGCAGGAACCCTATTCGTTGTCGATGACCATCGATGAGTTCGAACGGTCCAACCTCGGCCAGTTGAAAGGCGGCGTGCAGATCGTCGCCACTGACCTGTCCGGGACCATGCTCAATAACTGCAAGACCGGCGAGTACGACAGCCTGGCCATCGGCCGGGGCCTGTCGCCGGATCGCCTGCAACGCTACTTCGACCCGAAAGGGCCGGGCAAATGGGTGGTCAAGGCGCCGATCAAGAGCCGGGTGGAATTCCGCTCGTTCAACCTGCTGGACAGCTACGCCAGCCTGGGCAAGTTCGACATCGTGTTTTGCCGCAACGTGTTGATCTATTTCTCCGCCGAAGTGAAGAAGGACATCCTGCTGCGCATCCACGGCACGCTCAAGCCAGGCGGCTACCTGTTCCTTGGCGCCTCCGAAGCGTTGAACGGTTTGCCGGATCATTACCAGATGGTCCAGTGCAGCCCGGGGATCATCTACCAGGCGAAGTGATTCGTTCAGGTTGTCAAAAAAACGGGAGTCCCTTGGGGCTCCCGTTTTTTTTGTGCCAGTTTTTTCCAATTCACTACAGCTTCCTGTGGGAGCGAGCCTGGTCGCGATGCGGTATTCCAGGCGACATTGATGTGGACTGACACACCGCTATCGCGAGCAGGCTCGCTCCCACAATGGAACGCATCCATCCTGCAGAAGCGGCAGAAAAGCGGCAGCCAGCGGAAACCAGTTGCCGCTTTTCTGGCATTGCCGCCTTGCCGGTGTCCGCAAAGCCCCGGTTTATGGGGTTTTTGGAAATGGCACGGCGCTTGCTTTAGCCGTCGTACGTACATTCTGGTCACCCAAAGGTTTCCGACATGAGCATCAGCTTCGATAAAGCGCTCGGTATCCACGAACAGGCCCTGAGCTTCCGCGCCCAGCGTGCCGAAGTCCTGGCCAATAACATCGCCAACGCCGATACCCCGAACTACAAGGCTCGGGACCTGGACTTCTCCAAAGTGCTCGCCGAGCAGAACGAGAAGACCAAGAACGGCCATTTCGCCCTGAACATGACCAACAGCCGTCATATCGAGGCCGAAGGCCTGGGCAATGGCGACGAGTCGCTGATGTATCGCACGCCGATGCAGCCTTCGATCGACCAGAACACCGTGGACGCTCAACTGGAACAGTCCAACTACGCGGAAAACTCCGTGAACTTCCAGGCCAGCTTCACCCTGCTCAACAGCAAGTTCAAAGGGCTGGTATCGGCCCTGCGCGGAGAGTAAGCCATGTCGATTGCTAGCGTATTCAACATTGCCGGCAGTGCCATGAGTGCCCAGACCACTCGCCTGAACACCGTCGCCAGTAACATCGCCAACGCCGAGACCGTTTCGTCGAGCATCGACCAGACCTACCGCGCCCGCCACCCGGTATTCGCCACCATGTTCCAGGGCGGCCAGTCCGGCGGCAGCGACTCGCTGTTCCAGGAACAGGACGCGGCCGGTCAGGGCGTACAGGTGCTTGGCGTGGTCGAAGACCAGAGCAACCTCGAAGCTCGTTATGAGCCCAACCATCCGGCTGCGGACGCCAAGGGTTACGTCTACTACCCGAACGTCAACGTCGTCGAAGAAATGGCCGACATGATTTCCGCCAGTCGTTCGTTCCAGACCAACGCCGAAATGATGAACACCGCCAAAACCATGATGCAGAAGGTCCTGACCCTCGGTCAGTGATAAGGGGCGAGTCACATGAGCGTTACCAGTACAACAAGTGGTTTGAGCCTCAACGAGATTCTGGCCAACTCCTCGGTCAAGACCAACACCACCACCGATGGCCTGGGGAGTGCGACAAAGGCAGCGAGCGGCAACCAGGAGCTGGGCAAGGATGCGTTCTTGCAGTTGCTGGTTACCCAGCTGAAAAACCAGAACCCGCTGGAGCCACAGGATAACGGCGAGTTCGTTGCCCAACTGGCACAGTTCAGCAGCCTGGAGGGCATCACCACCCTCAACGAGACCGTGAGCGGCATCGCCGGCAACTACAACTCGTCCCAGGCCTTGCAGGCTTCGTCCCTGGTCGGACGCTCGGTCATCGCCCCCGGCGACAAGGCCGTGGTCGATACCTCCAAGAGCCTCAACGGCACTGTAGTAGTCCCGACATCGGTGTCCTCCGTTGCCGTCAAGATCGTGGACAAGGACGGCAAGACCGTTCGCACCATTGACCTGGGTAGCCAGAAGGCCGGCAACTCCGCCTTCATCTGGGATGGCAAGAACGACGCGGGCACGACGGTCGAATCGGGCACCTACACCTTCGCGGCCTCGACCACCATCGACGGCAAGGCCACGTCGCTGATCACCAACCTGCCGGCCACGGTCAGCAGCGTGACGATCAGCCAGACGGGCGGTGAGCTGATGCTCAACCTGGCCGGGCTGGGCAGCATTGCCCTGTCCAAAGTCCAAACTATTGGTATGTAGAGCCGACTAACCCGGCAAAAGGAGTGGAAAATGTCTTTCAACATCGGCCTTAGCGGTCTCTATGCAGCCAACAAACAGCTGGACGTGACCGGTAACAACATCGCCAACGTGGCGACCACCGGTTTCAAATCGTCCCGCGCGGAATTCGAAGATGTCTATTCGGCCACCAAGCTGGGCTCGGGCAGCAAGACTGTCGGCAACGGCGTGCGCCTGGCCAACGTCTCCCAGCAGTTCGGCCAGGGTGACGTGAACAACACCGGCAACGTGCTGGACATGGGTATCCAGGGCCAGGGCTTCTTTGTCCTGAGCAACGACGGCTCCCTGAGCTACACCCGTGCCGGTACCTTCAAGACCGACAAGGAAGGCTACATCACCAATAGCGATGGTACTGCGCGCCTGCAGGGCTATGGCGTGGATGCCAACGGCAAGATCCAGAACGGCATCCTGACCGACCTGCGCATCGACACTTCCAACCTGCCGCCGACGGCCACCAGCCTGGTGTCCTCGACGATCAACCTGAACTCGACGGCGACGGCGATCACCGCGGCGTTCAATCCGGCCGATACGGCCACGTTCACCAAGCAGTTCACTACTCCGGTCTATGACACCCAGGGCAACCAGCACTCCATGGACCAGTACATGGTCAAGACTGCCGGCAACACCTGGAACGTCTATACCTTGATCGATGGTCGTAACCTGAACGGCACCGCGCCGACCACGACCGGTGCGAACGCTCCCATTCCTTCGACCATGAGCTTTGATTCGAGCGGCAAGCTGACTCAGGTCAGCACGCCGCCAGTGCCGCCTGCCACTACGCCGACCATCAACAGCGACCTGGTGTTGACTGGCTGGGTACCTGGCACCGTGACCAACGGCGTATGGGCCGCCAACGGCGCCGCGAGTGCACCCACTATCACGATTTCCATGGGCAACACCAGCCAGTACAACGCCGATACCGCGCGCTCGATTCCGACCCAGAACGGTTACGCCACTGGCCAGATCACCAACCTGACCATCGACGGCAGTGGTGTATTGCTGGCCAACTTCAGCAACAACCAGACGAAGCCGATCGGCCAGCTCGCGCTTGCCAGCTTCACCAACGAGCAAGGTTTGCAGCCGGTAGGCGGCACCAGTTGGAAAGAAACCTTCGCCTCGGGCATCCCGGGCTACGATGCTCCGCAAACCGGCACCCTGGGTTCGATCGTCTCCAACTCCCTGGAAGAGTCCAACGTCAACCTGACCAACGAACTGGTCGAGTTGATCAAGGCCCAGAGCAACTACCAGGCGAACGCCAAGACCATCTCCACCCAGAGCACCATCATGCAGACCATCATTCAGATGGCTTGATGTCGACGGTTGCTTGAAGCTGCACAAGGAGCCCCTCGCAAGAGGGGCTTTTTTGTGTGCGGCGATTTTTTTTGCGCTTGTACCGGCCTCATCGCGAGCAGGCTCACAACAGGTGGGCGCATTCCAATGTGGGAGCGGGCTTGCTCGCGAAAGCGGTGGGTCTGCTAGCGGCGATGTTGAATGTGCCAACGCCTTCGCGAGCAAGCCCGCTCCCACAGTAGTGATGTGTATCGCCTGACCTTTGTGGGAGCGAGCCTGCTCGCGATGAGCGCCGGGTCAGGCGCTGATTTCCTCCAGGCAAAAGAAAACCCCCGATAAACCAGCGGTCTATCGGGGGCTTCTTCAGCGGGCGCTTTTACACGCCCGCTCGCTCAGCTTATTGGCAAGCTTCGCAATCCGGCTCGTCGATCGCGCAGGCCTTTGGCACTGGCGCTGGTCCCGCTGGAGCCGCCAGGACAGAATCGTCACCGTGGTTGCCGCCGCTGGAAACAGCGTTCAGCTTGCCGGTGTTGATGGTCGACTTCTCGGTGCTGGTGGCGGCCAGGGCACGGAGGTAGTAGGTGGTTTTCAGGCCACGGTACCAGGCCATGCGGTAGGTCACGTCCAGCTTCTTGCCCGAAGCGCCGGCGATGTACAGGTTCAGCGACTGAGCCTGGTCGATCCACTTCTGGCGACGGCTGGCGGCGTCGACGATCCACTTGGTGTCCACTTCGAACGCGGTGGCGTAGAGCGCTTTGAGCTCTTGCGGAATGCGCTCGATCTGTTGCACCGAACCGTCGTAGTACTTCAGGTCGTTGATCATCACCGAGTCCCACAGGCCGCGAGCCTTGAGGTCGCGAACCAGGTACGGGTTGATCACGGTGAATTCGCCCGACAGGTTCGATTTCACATACAGGTTCTGGTAGGTCGGTTCGATCGACTGCGACACACCGGTGATGTTGGCGATGGTCGCGGTTGGAGCGATGGCCATGATGTTGGAGTTACGGATGCCTTTCTGCACACGGGCGCGAACCGGTGCCCAGTCCAGGGATTCGTTCAGGTCCACATCGATGTACTTCTGGCCACGTTGGGCGATCAGGATCTGTTGCGAGTCCAGCGGCAGGATGCCCTTGGACCACAGCGAACCCTGGAACGTCTCGTAGGCGCCGCGCTCGTCGGCCAGGTCGCAGGAAGCCTGGATCGCGTAGTAGCTGACCGCTTCCATGGACTTGTCGGCGAATTCGACGGCAGCGTCCGAACCGTACGGGATGTGCTGCAGGTACAGCGCGTCCTGGAAGCCCATGATGCCCAGGCCGACCGGACGGTGCTTGAAGTTGGAGTTCTTCGCTTGCGGCACCGAGTAGTAGTTGATGTCGATCACGTTGTCGAGCATGCGCACGGCGGTGTTCACGGTGCGTTGCAGCTTGGCGGTGTCCAGCTTGCCGTCGACGATGTGGTTCGGCAGGTTGATCGAGCCCAGGTTGCAGACCGCGATCTCATCCTTGTTGGTGTTCAGGGTGATCTCGGTGCACAGGTTCGAGCTGTGGACCACGCCCACGTGCTGTTGCGGGCTGCGCAGGTTGCACGGGTCCTTGAAGGTCAGCCATGGGTGGCCGGTCTCGAACAGCATCGACAGCATCTTGCGCCACAGGTCTTTGGCCTGGACGACTTTGAACAGCTTGATCTTGTTGTACTCGGTCAGGGCTTCGTAGTACTCGTAGCGCTCTTCGAAAGCCTTGCCGGTCAGGTCGTGCAGGTCCGGCACTTCGGATGGCGAGAACAGGGTCCACTTGCCGTCGTCGAAGACACGCTTCATGAACAGGTCAGGGATCCAGTTGGCGGTGTTCATGTCGTGGGTACGACGACGGTCATCACCGGTGTTCTTGCGCAGCTCGATGAACTCTTCGATGTCCATGTGCCAGGTTTCCAGGTAGGCACAGACCGCGCCCTTGCGCTTGCCGCCCTGGTTGACCGCGACTGCGGTGTCGTTGACCACTTTGAGGAACGGCACGACGCCCTGGGATTTGCCGTTGGTGCCCTTGATGTACGAGCCCAATGCGCGAACCGGGGTCCAGTCGTTGCCCAGGCCGCCAGCGAATTTCGACAGCATGGCGTTGTCGTGGATGGCGCCGTAGATGCCCGACAGGTCATCCGGAACGGTGGTCAGGTAGCAGCTCGACAACTGTGGACGCAGGGTGCCGGCGTTGAACAGGGTTGGAGTCGAGGCCATGTAGTCGAAGGACGACAACAGGTTGTAGAACTCGATGGCGCGGTCTTCACGCTGTTTTTCTTCGATCGCCAGGCCCATGGCCACGCGCATGAAGAAGATCTGCGGCAGTTCGAAACGCACGCCATCCTTGTGGATGAAGTAGCGGTCGTACAGGGTTTGCAGGCCCAGGTAGGTGAACTGCTGGTCGCGTTCGTGGTTGATGGCCTTGCCGAGCTTTTCCAGGTCGAATTCGGCCAGCACCGGGTTCAGCAATTCGAACTCGATGCCCTTGGCGACGTAGGCCGGCAACGCCTTGGCGTACAGGTCGACCATTTCGTGGTGGGTCGCGCTTTCGGCGACTTCCAGGAAGCTCAGGCCTTCGGCACGCAGGGTGTCCATCAGCAGGCGAGCGGTCACGAAGGAGTAGTTCGGCTCGCGTTCCACCAGGGTCCGGGCGGTCATCACCAGCGCGGTGTTGACGTCCTTGAGGGCGACGCCGTCATAGAGGTTCTTCAGGGTTTCGCGCTGGATCAGGTCGCCATCGACTTCTTCCAGGCCTTCGCAGGCCTCGGTGACGATGGTGTTCAGGCGGCCCATGTCCAGCGGCGCCAGGCTGCCGTCGGCGCGGGCGATACGGATGGACGGGTGAGCCTGGACCGGTGCGTCGGCTGGGGAGCGGGTAGCACGTTCCTTGGCGCGGGAGTCACGGTAGATCACGTAGTCGCGGGCCACTTTCTGCTCGCCGGCACGCATCAGGGCCAGTTCGACCTGGTCCTGGATTTCTTCGATGTGGATGGTGCCGCCCGAAGGCATGCGACGCTTGAAGGTCGCGGTGACCTGTTCGGTCAGGCGGGCCACGGTGTCGTGGATTCGCGACGAAGCGGCAGCGGTGCCGCCTTCAACTGCGAGAAACGCTTTGGTGATGGCGACGGTGATCTTGTCATCGGTGTAAGGAACGACAGTGCCGTTACGCTTGATCACACGCAATTGGCCCGGCGCGGTGGCGGACAGATCCGGGCTCGAATCGGCGGCCAGCGGCGCGGTGCCCTGCGGGTTCTCGCGAGTTGTGTCGGTGTGCATGGGTGTCTCCACGTTCTTTATGTTTGTTTGGGCACCATCACGGTGCCCACCGTTCCGTCCTGAAGCACTACAACCGACTGGCGCCGGGCATAACAACTTCGGGACAGTAGGAAGCAGGCGTTTAATGCCGCTTCCATCCGAAGTTCTCAGGTTGCGAGCAGGGCTCGAAACCGGGTTGTCGGGGTGGCAGCAATTGACTGCAACACCCGTACCGTTTCGGTCGTTTTCGACCTTGAAACAGCTGCCATCCGCAGGGGCGGTCTGGGCTTGGGGAAATACAGTGTTTCAGCTGGACAGAAGCAAGAAAAGCGCTTGAATTCTCTGTCCGACTTGTGTTTGGTTTTTGGCCTGAAACCCTACATGTAGGGTTTTTTACGCGGCGGGCTACAAGATAATGCGTTTTCGGGGGGTATGCAACGTACTACCTGTGGATAAGCCTGTGCGTAATTTGTGTGAGAAACCTGGAACTGCTCTGTAGGCCGCGACCTAGCTGGAGTGGACCTTTTTTCATCGGTTTCGACGATCAGAAAACAGCCCGGTGGTTTTTGCGGGCGCGGACGTTACCACATAAAACCCACCCGATCGAAACACATTTGTCCGCTTGTTTTCTGTGCAGGTGACGTTTATACAATCGGCCCGTGCATGAGGGTGTTTATCCTCCTTTAACATGACAAAAAGACGGGAGGAGCTGTATCCGAAGCGGTCCCTTGTGGCGAGGGGATTTATCCCCGTTGGGCGGCGAAGCGGCCCAGAATTGGCGACCGTGCGGGTCAGACAGAACGCAGGGGGCCGCTTCGCGACCCAGCGGGGATAAATCCCCTCGCCACAAGGGGCGATGCTGATCCTTCCTTTTATATTCGCAGCAAGAGGGGCCCCCAGTGGAACAAGAAGCCTGGCAGATATTGATCGTCGAGGATGACCAGCGTCTGGCCGAGCTGACCCGGGAATACCTCGAAAGCAACGGACTGCGTGTCGCCATCGAAGGCGATGGCGCGGTGGCGGCCGCGCGGATCATCGCCGAGCAGCCGGACCTGGTGGTCCTCGACCTGATGCTGCCCGGCGAAGACGGCCTGAGCATCTGTCGCAAGGTGCGCGAGCAGTATGACGGGCCGATCCTGATGCTCACAGCTCGTAGCGACGACACCGATCAGATCCAGGGCCTGGACCTGGGCGCCGATGATTACGTCTGCAAGCCGGTGCGCCCACGCTTGCTGTTGGCGCGCATTCAGGCCTTGCTGCGGCGCAGTGAGCCGGAGCCGAGCGCCGCGCAAAAGCAGCGACGCCTGCAGTTCGGCCCACTGGTGGTCGACGATGCCCTGCGCGAGGCCTGGTTGCAGGGCAACGGTATCGAGCTGACCAGCGCTGAATTCGACCTGCTGTGGCTGTTGGTGTCCAATGCCGGGCGCATCCTGTCCCGGGAAGAAATCTTCACTGCCCTGCGCGGCATCGGGTATGACGGCCAGGACCGTTCCATCGATGTGCGCATTTCGCGCATCCGCCCCAAGATCGGCGACGACCCGGACCATCCACGGCTGATCAAGACCATCCGCAGCAAAGGCTACCTGTTCGTTCCTGAAGCTTGCGTAGACCTGGCGCCGTGAATTCGATCTTCCTGCGCATTTATGGCGGCATGTGCGCGGCACTGGTGCTGGTGGCGGTGCTCGGCGTACTGGCCCTGCACTTGCTCAACCAGACCCGCAGTGAGCAATACCGCGAGCGCCTGGCCCACGGCACGTTTTCGCTGATGGCTGACAACCTGCGGCCGATGAACGATACCGAACGGCGGCGAGCCTTGGCGGTGTGGGAGCGCCTGCTGGGCATCCCCCTGGCGTTGCAGACCTTCGCCCAGACCGACCTCGATCTCGGGCAGCGCACCCGCGTATTACGCGGCCAGGCCTTGGTGGAACAGACCGGGCCGCATGCGGCGAAGGTCTATCGGCTGGTCAGCGATGGCGAGCAACTGATGCTGGTGGGGGAAGTCCAGCAGATCAGCGAACAACTGGCCCGTGCGACTATTTACCTGCTGGCCGACGAATTGGTGCGCTACCCGGTGGGTGAGCAGCCCGAACGGCTCGCGCAACTCAAGGAGGAAAAAGGCTTCGGTTTCGACTTGCGACTGATGACCGTCGTACAGGCGGACATGGACGAAGACCAGCGCCGTCGGGTGTCCGAGGGCGATACGGTGATGGCCCTGGGCAAGGGCGGCGACTCCATCCGGGTATTCGCCGGCATGGTCGGCACGCCATGGGTGCTGGAGATCGGTCCGCTGTACCAGATGAACCCTTATCCGCCGCAATGGCTGGTGCTGATCGCGGCGCTGGGGTTGAGCCTGATCGGGTTGATCGTCTACCTGTTGGTGCGTCAACTGGAGCGGCGCTTGCGTGGCCTGGAGTCAGCCGCCACCCAGATCGCCCAGGGCAGCCTGGAAACCCGGGTGCCGGCCCGCGGTGCCGATTCGGTCGGGCGACTGGCCGCGGCCTTCAACGGCATGGCCGAGCACTTGCAGCAACTGTTGGCGATTCAGCGGGAGCTGGTGCGCGCGGTGTCCCACGAATTGCGCACGCCGGTGGCGCGCCTGCGCTTCGGCCTGGAAATGCTCGGCAGCGCCACCACGCCCCAGGCCCGGGACAAGTACCTGGCGGGCATGGACCACGACATCGAGGACCTGGATCGGCTGGTGGACGAAATGCTCACCTACGCGCGCCTGGAACAAGGCTCACCGGCCTTGAATTTCCAACGGGTGGATCTGGACGCGTTGGTCAATCAAGTGATCGATGAGCTGGGGCCGTTGCGGGCCGGAATCACGGTCGAGCGCGGTCTATGCCTGTCGGCCGCCGATTGCGACGGCGCCTGGGTCGAGGCCGAACCGCGCTTCCTGCATCGCGCCCTGCAGAACCTGGTGGGCAATGCCATGCGCCACGCCAATTCCCGGGTCACCGTCAGTTACCAGGTGGGCCAGTTGCGCTGTCGGGTGGACGTGGAAGACGACGGGCCCGGCGTGCCGGAAGCGGCCTGGGAACGGATCTTCAAACCCTTCCTGCGCCTGGACGACAGCCGCGCCCGGGCTTCGGGCGGCCATGGGCTGGGGCTGTCGATCGTGCGGCGAATCATCCACTGGCACGATGGTCGGGCGCTGATCGGCAAGAGCAAGAGCCTGGGCGGGGCCTGTTTCAGCTTGAGTTGGCCGAGGCATCAGGACCGGTCTTGAGAGATGTGGCGACCCCATCGCGAGCAAGCTCGCTCCCACAGGTGTACGCATGCCAATGTGGGAGCGAGCCTGCTCGCGATGAGGCCCTCCCAAACACCACAAATATCAGGCCTTGATCCCCACCAGGCTCAATAGCTGCCCATCCCTCACCCCAAACCGCGCCTGCAATTCACTGCCATGGCGCCACTCCGCCGACAGGTCCGTCAGCAAGCGCAGCCGCACCTGCCCATCGTGTGTCCAGTCCAGCACTTCGGCATGCTCGAAATAAAAGCGCTGCCTGACGATGGGATACAGCGCCTTGAACAGGCTTTCCTTCACTGAAAAGGTCAGGGTCACCAGCAAGGCCCGGTCATCGCGCGTGAGCTGGGCCATACGCTGCAACTCTGGCGATGTGAGGATTTCACCGGCCAGGCGTTCGGCGCGCTCGGGGTCGAGCAGGTTCTCCACGTCCATGCCCAGCCCCTGCCAGTGTTCTTTTCTCGCGACGATTGCCGCTGCACGGCCAGTGCTGTGGGTGATCGAACCACTGACGTGAGCTGGCCACACCGGGGCACGGTCTTCGCCGATGGCCGGCACGCAGGTTTGACCGTCGAGCCTCTGCAAAGCCGCCCGGGCGCAGATCCGCCCGGCCAGGAATTCTGCCTGGCGCTTGGCTACCGAGCGCTGGATGCTTGCCGGTGGCTCGATGGCACTGTTAGGGAAGTCGGCGCCCACCAGCAACAACGGGTCGAAGCGGGTGCTCAGCAGCACCGTATCGGGCAGGGCGTCGGGCAATAGCCAGTGTTCATCCAGGGGCGAGCAACAGGCGGGCAGGGGGGGGAGTGTCTTCATGCCGGGCATTTTGCCGGGTTGCCGGGAGGCTGGGTAGTGGCGTGGTGTTTATGTGGGGCATGGCTGGCTTTTGTGGCGAGGGAGCTTGCCGTGGGAGCAAGGCTTGCCCGCGATGAAGGCGATGTGGTCTTCCAGAAATCGAGTCGCCTGGGTCGCGAGCAAGCTTTGCTCCCACAATCCCCTCGCCACAGGAGGGATGTATCAGAAGATTTTCTTGAAGAATTTCTGCATATCCGCCCACGACTTCTCATCGGCTTCTTTGTTGTAGCCGATGTCCGGTCCGCCATGTTCGCCGTGGCTCAAACGGTCGGCGTCGGGGTTGCTGAAGCCGTGCTTGGCGCCTTCGAGGCTGACGAATTTATAGTCGGCACCGGCCTTGTCCATCTCGCCCTTGAACGCAGTGACGTTGTCCTGGGTGACCATGCTGTCCAGGGCTCCATGCTCGACCAGCACCTTGGCCTTGACGCTGCCCGGCGTTGCCGGGGTGTTGGTCACCAGCGCACCGTGGAAGCTCACTACGCCGGCCAGCGGCACGCCTTGGCGCGCTGCATCGAGTACTACCTTGCCTCCGAAGCAGTAGCCGATGGCGGCGAGTTTGTCCGGATCGGTCTGGGGCTGTTTCTTCAGCAGGTCCAATCCGGCCTGGAAACGGGCGCTGGCCGCCTTGCTGTCCTTGAGCGCCGCTTGCATGAAGGCCATGGCGTCCTTGGGATGCTCGGTGTTCTTGCCGTCGCCGTACATGTCGATGGCCAGGGCGCTGTAGCCCAGGCCCGCGAGGTCACGGGCGCGGCGCTTGGCGTAGTCGTTGAGCCCCCACCATTCATGCACCACTACCACACCTGGGCGCGGGCCTTTGACGGCGTCGTCATAGGCGTAATAACCGATCAGCTTGGTGCCGTCGGCGCTGGTGTAGGGGATTTCCTGGGTCTGGATGGCGGCGAGGCTCGCACCGCTAAAGGCCAGAAGTACAACTGCAAGCAGCCTGCGCATGATGGATCTCCTTAAAAAATGGTTCGCTCAGATTAGCCGATTCATTCAGCGCAGGTTCAGAGAACGTTCAAGGGGTGTTCAGGGACCGCTGGTTAACGTGACAGCGACTTCACACACCACCCACGCTGCAAAGGAACTTGATCATGACTGCTATGAAAAAACTGCTGTTGGCTTTCACCGTGCTGGGCGCCACTGCCATGGCCCACGCCGATGACAACTTCGCCAGCCTGACCCTTGGCCAGACCAGCGACAAAGTCAAGAAATCCAACGCCTTGGACAGCGCCCTGAACAACCCCAACGCCGACGGCGTCATCGGCAAGGACACCACGTATGGCCTGCGACTGGGCAAGCAAAACGACCAGGGCCGCTACTACGCCACCTACGACAACGTCTCGGGCACCCACAACGGCATCAAGTTGCGCCAGGAAAACCTGCTGGGCAGCTACGATGTGTTCTATCCGGTCACCAGCAGCACCAAACTGTTCGGCGGCGGCACGGCGGGCCTGACCAAGCTGACCCAGGACTCTCCCGGCTACAGCCGCGACAGCGACATCGGCTACGCGGTGGGCCTGCAAGGGGGCGTCCTGCAACAAATTTCGCAAAACACCTCGGTTGAACTGGGTTACCGTTACCTGCGCAGCAACGCCAGCACCGAGATGAGCCCGCACGGTGGCGACAAGGTCGGCTCGCTGGACCTGACCAGCAGCGCCCAGACGTACCTGTCCGCCAACTACACGTTCTAAGCGGTCGATGGTGAGCGTATCCAGCCGGATCGGTCGAAGACGATCCGGCGCCTTTCGTTGAGGTGCGTGGTGCTGGATTGTTTGATTTTGCCTGTGGAGAGGCTCCATGAAATTACTGGTCGTCGAAGACGAAGCGCTGTTGCGTCATCACCTGCAAACCCGTCTTAGCGACAGCGGCCATGTGGTGCAGGCCGTGGCCAATGCCGAAGAGGCCTTGTACCAGGTCCGCGAATTCAACCATGACCTGGCGGTGATCGACCTGGGCCTGCCGGGCATCAGCGGGCTGGAGCTGATCCGCCGGCTGCGCTCCCAGGACAAGACGTTTCCGATCCTGATCCTGACCGCCCGCGGCAACTGGCAGGACAAGGTCGAAGGCCTGGCCGCCGGCGCCGATGACTACGTGGTCAAGCCGTTCCAGTTCGAAGAGCTGGAGGCCCGCCTGAATGCCCTGCTGCGTCGCTCCAGCGGCTTCACCCAGTCGACCATCGTGGCTGGCCCGCTGTTGCTCGACCTCAATCGCAAGCAGGCGTCCCTGGGCGACGAGCCGCTGGCGCTGACCGCCTACGAATACCGAATCCTTGAATACCTGATGCGTCATCACCAGCAGGTGGTCGCCAAGGATCGCTTGATGGAACAGCTTTATCCCGATGACGATGAGCGCGATCCCAATGTCATCGAAGTGCTGGTCGGGCGCCTGCGCCGCAAGCTGGAAGCCCCCGCCGGCTTCAAACCCATCGACACCGTGCGCGGCCTGGGCTACCTGTTCAACGAGCGCTGCCAGTGATTCGTTCGCTTCGGCTGCGGTTGATGCTGGCTGCCATGACCTTGGCAGTGCTGTTCATGCTGGCACTGTTGCCGGCCATGCAAGGCGCGTTCAGCCTGGCGTTGCAGGAGTCCATCGAGCAACGCCTGGCCTCGGACGTGACCACGCTGATTTCCGCCGCCCGGGTGGAAAACAACCGCTTGAAGATGCCGACGCAACTGCCCGATGAGCGCTTCAACCTCGCTGACGCCCGCCTGCTGGGCTACATCTATGATCGCGAGGGGCGGCTGGTGTGGCGCTCCAAGGCCACCCAGGAAGAAAACATCAATTACACGCCGCGTTATGACGGCCAGGGCAATCAGTTCGCGCGCATTCGCGAGAACGACGGCCAGGAGTTTTTTGTCTATGACGTCGAGATCAAGCTGCTCGGCGGCCAGAACGCGGCGTTCAGCATCGTCACCCTGCAACCGGTGCGCGATTACGAGGTGACCCTGCAAGGCTTGCGGGACAATCTCTACCTGGGCTTCGGCGCTGCCTTGGTGGTGCTGCTGGCGCTGCTGTGGATCGGCTTGACCTGGGGCCTGCGGGCGCTACGACGGCTGAGTCAGGAGCTGGACGAGATCGAAAGCGGAGCCCGGGAAAGCCTCAGTACCGAGCACCCTCGGGAGCTGTTGCGCCTGACCGGTTCCCTCAACCGCCTGCTCTACAGCGAACGGGAGCAGCGCAGCCGTTACCGCGACTCTCTCGATGACCTGGCCCACAGCCTGAAAACCCCGCTGGCGGTATTGCAGGGTGTCAGCGAAGACATGGCCCGGCGTCCCGAGGATCGTGGGCAGGCCTGGGTGTTGCAGAGCCAGATCGAGCGCATGAGCCAGCAGATCGGCTATCAGTTGCAGCGCGCCAGCCTGCGCAAAAGCGGGCTGGTGCGCCATCAGGTGCGCTTGCGCCCGGTGCTGCAAAGCCTGTGCGATACCTTGGACAAGGTCTATCGCGACAAACGGGTCAATGTCAGTTTCGATCTGCCGGAGCAGTGTCAGGTGCCAATCGAACAGGGCGCCTTGCTGGAGATGCTCGGCAACCTGTTGGAGAACGCCTATCGGCTATGCCTGGGCGAGGTACGCGTGAGCGTGCACCAGACCCTCGGTGGCATGGAGTTGAGTGTCGAGGACGACGGGCCGGGCGTGCCACCGGATCAACGGGCGCGGATTCTCCAGCGTGGTGAGCGGCTGGATCGCCAGCATCCGGGGCAGGGCATTGGCCTGGCGGTGGTCAAGGACATCATCGACAGCTACGGCGCCAAGTTGACTTTGGGGGATTCAGAGCTGGGCGGGGCGGCGTTCCGGATTCATTTTCCGGTGGTTTGACTGGGATATTTCGCTGTGTCGGCGGGCCCCTGTGGCGAGGGAGCTTGCTCCCGCTGGGCTGCGAAGCGGCCCCAAAAATTTGCGAGCGCTGCGCACTCGAACGGGAGCAAGCTCCCTCGCCACAAGGGCCGGTAGATACACCACAGAAGTTGGATGTCCACTCAGTTCTCCAACTCCCTGTAAGCCCCCGGTGTCAGCCCCGTCCACTTCTTGAATGCCCGGTGAAACGCCGACGGTTCGGAGAAACCCAATTGCTCGGCGATCTGCGGCAACGACAGGTCCGCGCGTCCCAGGTGATAGATGGCGATATCCCGCCGCAACTGATCCTTGAGTTCCTGGAAGCTGGTGCCTTCCTCCCGCAAGTGCCGGCGCAAGGTCTGCGGGCTGAGGTGCAGATGGGCGGCGACGGTGTCCAGGTCAGGCCAGCGTGCCGTGTCGCGGCTGAGCAGGCGGCGCAGTTGGCTGCTCAGGCTGTGGCCGTCGTCCGGACGCGACAGCAGGTCGGCGGGGGAGCGCTCGAGGAAATGCTTGAGGGTACGTTCGTCCTGCAGCAGCGGCATTTCCAGGTAGCGACTATGGAACAACAGGCTGCTGCTGCGGGCGTCGAACACCAGCGGACAGGGAAACAATAAGTCGTATTCGGCGCCGTGGGCGGGTTTGGTATAGCCGAAGGTCGCCTGTTCCAGGCCGATCCGCTGGCCGATCAGCCAACTGGCGAGGCGATGCCAGACCACCAGCAGGCTTTCAGTCAGGAAGTGATCGGGGTCCCAGAGCGTCGAATCGTCCAGCACCAGTCGCACTCGCTCGCCTTCGGTTTCCAGCGTCAGGCTCGGGGCGTCGGGGAACAGGCTGTAGAACAGCAAGCCACGCTGAAGAGCCTTGCCCAGGGTCCGACAGTGAATCAACGCGTGACACATCATGGCAAACGTCCCGGGTTTACTCGCCGCCCGGCCGAATCCCAGGTATTCGTCCCCCAATGCCAGCCACAGAGCCTGCAACAGGCGGGCGAATTGTTCGGGCGCAATCCGCGCCCGCGGCTCATCCAACAACTCAGGGCTGATGCCCAGCTGTTGCAGCAGGGGAAAATAGTCGAAGCCTTGCCGACGCGCACCGCCCAGGGCGGCGCGGGCGAAGTGGCTGGCGATCGTGCGTTGGCGCATGGCAGAAATCCGTCCGTTAAGCGGGCGATGGTAGCAGGGGGGGAGGGCTGAACAAGGCGGATATCCGCCAAATCCCGGAATGCGAAACGGCTTGTAGGCGGAAATCCGCCACCTTGCACGTCACGTTTAATCCCTGTGGAATCCGCTAACCCGTCTGCTATACCGGATGTAGGGGGTTTCGCAAAAATGGCACGCGCTTTGCGAAGGGTTAGGTAGGTCTGCCGCGTGCAGCCGACAAAAAACAAATCCCTCCAGTGCAGGAGGGTTCGCAATTGAGGTGCCGTTGATGACAGGTGGATGTCGTCATGCGGGACTCTTGAGGAAGGTTTGCCATGACGACTCGTCAGCCACTGTACAAATCCCTGTATTTCCAGGTGATCGTAGCCATTGCCATCGGTATTTTGCTCGGCCACTTCTACCCGCAGACCGGTGTTGCCCTCAAGCCATTCGGCGACGGGTTCATCAAACTGATCAAAATGGTCATAGCCCCCATCATCTTCTGTACCGTCGTCAGCGGCATCGGCGGCATGCAGAACATGAAATCGGTGGGCAAGACTGGCGGCTATGCGCTGCTGTACTTCGAAATCGTCTCCACCATCGCCCTGCTGATCGGCCTGGTCGTGGTCAACGTCGTACAGCCGGGCGTCGGCATGCACATCGACGTGGCAACCCTGGACACCAGCAAGATCGCCGGTTTCATCTCGGCCGGTAAAGACCAGAGCATCGTCGCCTTCATCCTCAACGTGATCCCGAACACCATCGTGGGTGCGTTCGCCAACGGCGACATCCTGCAAGTGTTGATGTTCTCGGTGCTCTTCGGTTTCGCCCTGCATCGCCTGGGTGCCTACGGCAAGCCGGTGCTGGACTTCATCGATCGCTTCGCCCACGTGATGTTCATCATCATCAACATGATCATGAAGCTGGCGCCTATCGGTGCGTTCGGTGCCATGGCCTTCACCATCGGGGCCTACGGTGTCGGTTCGCTGGTGCAACTGGGCCAGCTGATGATCTGCTTCTACATCACCTGCGTGGTGTTCGTGCTGGTGGTGCTGGGCGCCATCTGCCGCGCCCACGGCTTCAGCGTGGTCAAGCTGATCCGCTACATCCGTGAAGAACTGCTGATCGTGCTGGGTACTTCCTCGTCGGAATCGGCCCTGCCACGCATGCTGATCAAGATGGAGCGCCTGGGTGCCAAGAAGTCGGTCGTAGGCCTGGTCATCCCGACTGGCTACTCGTTCAACCTCGACGGTACTTCGATCTACCTGACCATGGCTGCGGTGTTCATCGCCCAGGCCACCGACACCCCAATGGACCTGACTCACCAGATCACCCTGCTGCTGGTGCTGCTGCTGTCGTCCAAAGGTGCTGCTGGCGTGACCGGTAGCGGTTTCATCGTACTGGCGGCCACCCTGTCGGCCGTGGGCACCTTGCCGGTGGCCGGCCTTGCACTGATCCTGGGTATCGACCGCTTCATGTCCGAAGCCCGCGCCCTGACCAACCTGGTGGGCAACGCCGTTGCCACGATCGTGGTTGCCAAGTGGGTCAAGGAGCTGGACGAGAACCAACTGCAGACCGAACTGGCTTCCGGCGGTCGCGGTATCTCCGACGTCCGTGAAGATGACGAGCAGATTGCGGCGGCGCAGATTGCAGCGGCAGAGTCCTCTGCTCCAGGCGCTGTGAAGTAAGCTACAGGCTGCAATGAAAAACCCGCTTCGGCGGGTTTTTTATTGCGCCTGAGTTCGCAAGATAAGTGTGCTTTTGTGCCAAGGGGATTTATCCCACACTCTGTGGGAGCAAGGCTTGCCCGCGATGAAGGCGATGCGGTCTTTCAGGATTGAGGCGCCTGTTTCGCGAGCAAGCTTTGCCCCCACAGCCCAGCGTCGCCACACGGATCTGTGCCAGCCATGAGCACAATCGTCATTCGATGTGACACCTGCGGTAATTGCCCCACCGCCAACCCCTGCCTAGTCTTTCACCATCACCCCTCGGAGATCGCTCATGCAAGGTCCACTGGCATCGCTCAAGGTTCTGGACTTCTCGACCCTGCTGCCCGGCCCGTTCGCCTCGCTGTTGCTGGCGGACATGGGGGCCGAGGTGTTGCGCATCGAGTCGCCGACCCGCCAGGACCTTTTGCGGGTACTACCGCCCCATGACCGGGGCGTATCGGCCAGCCACGCCTACCTCAACCGCAACAAGCGCAGCCTGGCCCTGGACCTCAAGCAACCGCAAGCGTTGGAGGTGGTCACGCAGTTGCTGGCGGACTACGACATCCTGCTGGAGCAGTTCCGCCCTGGCGTGATGGAGCGACTGGGCCTGGGGTATGAGGCCTTGAAGGCGATCAACCCACGGTTGATCTATGTGTCGATCACCGGCTATGGCCAGACCGGCCCCTATAAGGACCGCGCCGGGCACGACATCAACTACCTGGCCTTGGCGGGGCTGGCCAGTCATACCGGCCGCGCCGACAGCGGCCCACTGCCGCTGGGGATCCAGGCGGCGGACATTGCTGGCGGTTCGCTACACGGGGTGATCGGGCTGTTGGCGGCGGTGATTGCCCGTCAGCAGACCGGGCAGGGCCAGCACCTGGATGTGAGCATGACCGACTGTGTATTCAGCCTGAACGCCATGGCCGGTGCCGGTTACCTGGCCTGTGGGGTGGAACCGGGTTGGGAAAACCAGATGCTCAACGGCGGCAGTTTCTACGACTATTACCGCACCCGCGATGGTCGCTGGATGTCGGTGGGCAGCCTGGAACCGGCCTTCATGCAGGCGCTGTGCGGGGCTTTGGGACGACCGGAGCTGGCGGCCCAGGGGCTGTCGCCTCAACCCGAGCAACAGCGCATGCTCAAGCAGGCACTGCAAGCCGAGTTCGAGAAGCATGATTTCGCCGAGCTTTGCAGCTTGTTCGCCGGGATCGATGCCTGTGTCGAACCGGTGCTGAGTCTTGAGGAAACCATCAGGCATCCGCAGCTACAGGCTCGGGAGCTGGTGACACAGGTGCCCCGTGGCGATGGTTCGAGCCAGGCGCAGATGGCCTGTCCGCTGAAGTTTTCCGAAGGGTTGCCCGAGCCTCGGCATATTGGCGCGGGGCTGGGGGTGCATACAGATCAGGTGTTGGGAGAGTTGGGGTTCAGTGTTGAGCGGATTGCTCAATTGCGCAGTGCCCAGGTGATTTTGTAGTGCTTTCAAGTGCCCTTCGCGAGCAGGCTCGCTCCCACAGTGGATCCATGTACGACGCAAATCCCCCTGTGGGAGCGAGCCTGCTCGCGATAGGGCCAGTCGAAACTCTACAAAAAATTGCTATTCGACCCGCGTCTCTCCACTGAACACCAAGGTCTGTCGACAACTACGACACAAATATCGCCGTCCCTGGCGCACCAGGCTGTGGCGCTGGGCCGAAAACGGGAAGTCACTGCCGTCGCAGGGGCATTTGTAGATGTAGCGGGTCACGCTGCGGCGTTTGATTTCGTAGGTGTGGCAACGGTTGGGCGGCAGTTCGTACACCCCGCGCATGATCAGTTGCCATTCTTCGCCATGGGGCTGGATGCGCTCGCCAAACAGTTGGTGGGCGATCAGGTGCGCGACTTCGTGAGCGACGGTCTGCTTGAGGAAGTCTTCGGCGTTTTCCCGGTACAACTGTGGATTGAAGCGCAGCAGATTCTCATGCAGGTGCGCGACACCAGCCTTCTGGCCACGCAACTTGAGGCTGACCACCGGGCGCTTGAAAGGACGTTTGAAAAAGGATTCGGCTTGTTGGTAACACTCTTCGACGCGGGTATTGAGTTGCTCGAGCATGCTTTACGGGTCTCCAGAAATCCGAGTATGCCGCAAGCGTCGGCCGTTGCGAATCGTTCAGGCGCCCAGTGGTCGTTTCCACCCTCGCAAACACAGGGAGGCCGCCTTGCGGCGGCCTGTGTTGGCAGATCCTGCTTCTTATTGGAGAGCTTCAATCATTCAGTTGGTATACACCGGGCCGACGCCCAGCCCCCAGACGATGACCGTGAACGCCATGATTGCCACCAGCACTACCAGGCCGACGGCGAGCACCGAACTGGAAAACAGGAAACCTTCGTCCTGGGGAATGTTCATGAACGTTGGCAGACCCACATACAGCAGGTAGACCGTGTAGCAGATCGCCGCCGTGCCGACGATCATCCCCAGCCACATGTGCGGGTAGAGCGCCGCCAGGCCGCCGATGAACAAAGGTGTCGCGGTGTAGGTGGCGAACGCAACGCAACGGGCCAGGCTCGGATTGGCGTCATAGGTGCGGGCCATCCAATGGATGAAAGCGCCCATCACTGCCACACCGCCCAACATGGCCAGGTACGACATGATGGTCATCCACAGCGCGCTTTCCTGGGTGAGCATGACCGGTGGGCGATTGCCGATGACCCATCCTACCTGTGTGGTACCGATGAACGCCGACACGGCGGGAATAGCCGCCAGGATCAGCGTGTGGGTGAGGTACATGTGGCTGATGCTTTCCTCCTGATCGCCACGGATTTCTTTCCATTCTTGATCAGGGTGGGTAAAGAGCCCCACGACATGATGGATCATAGTCAGTCACTCCTTTGTTATTGCCATCGCCCCCCAACGGAGCGCCTACGGGCCAAATGGCCGGGTAAGTAAAGGTCTGTAAGTGTGTGCGACCTTATGTCGCAGTATAGAAAGGAGTCGCCGCGAGGGGGATGGGGGGCTTAGAGCAAATCGCGCTGTAGGCGATGGTGTTAATCGCCGATGGGTCTGTACATGACTTGGCAACGAAATTCACTTTGTGGCGAGGCGATTGTGGGAGCAAGGCTTGCCCGCGATGGAAGCGATGCGGTCTTTCAGAAACCGAGGCGTCTGTTTCGCGAGCAAGCTTTGCTCCCACAATCTTGACCACAACAGTGGTGCATCAAGCCTTCGCCGACGGCGGATTTTTGCGTAAAATGCCGGCCTTTCGTCACACCTCACGGATTTCGCGTCATGGGCACTCTTACGGTCAACCAGAACAAACTGCAAAAGCGCCTGCGCCGCCAGGCCGGTGAGGCGGTCGCCGATTTCAACATGATCGAGGACGGCGACAAGGTCATGGTCTGCCTGTCCGGTGGCAAGGACAGCTACACCTTGCTCGATGTGCTGATGCATCTGCAGAAGGTTGCGCCGATCAAGTTCGACATCGTCGCGGTGAACATGGACCAGAAGCAGCCCGGTTTCCCCGAGCATGTGCTGCCGGCCTACCTTGAGTCGCTGGGCGTGGAATACCACATCGTCGAGAAAGACACCTATTCGGTGGTCAAGGAACTGATTCCCGAAGGCAAGACCACCTGTTCGCTGTGCTCACGCCTGCGGCGCGGCACGCTCTACACCTTCGCCGACGAGATCGGTGCGACCAAGATGGCCCTGGGTCACCACCGTGACGACATCGTCGAAACGTTCTTTTTGAACATGTTCTACAACGGCTCGCTCAAGGCCATGCCGCCCAAGCTGCGCGCCGATGACGGGCGCAATGTGGTGATCCGCCCGCTGGCCTATTGCAGCGAGAAAGACATCCAGGCCTATTCGGATTTCAAGCAGTTCCCGATCATCCCCTGCAACCTCTGCGGCTCCCAGGAAAACCTGCAACGTCAGGTGGTCAAGGAGATGCTTCAGGAATGGGAGCGCAAGACCCCGGGCCGTACCGAGAGCATTTTCCGCGGCTTGCAGAATGTCATCCCATCGCAACTGGCGGACCGCAACCTGTTCGACTTCACCAACCTGCGCATCGACGAAAACGCCACGCCGCGGTTCGTCAATGTGGTGAACCTCTGACGAGGGCAAGGGCTTTATTCACGGCGCTCGCGGGCGCCGTTTTCATTTCAGGGAGAGGGCATGCGCGATTACAAGTGGTTACACGAGTATTGTCTGAACCGCTTCGGTTCGGCGGCTGAACTGGAAGCTCACCTGCCGGTTCCCAAGACCCCGGCGCAACTGCGCAAGATCAGCGACGACCGCTACCTCTCGACCATGGCGCTGCGGGTCTTCCGTGCCGGGCTCAAGCACAGCCTGGTGGACGCCAAGTGGCCGGCCTTCGAAGAGGTGTTCTTCAAGTTCGATCCGGAAAAAGTCGTGCTGATGAGCGCCGAGCACCTGGAGCGGCTGATGCAGGACGCACGGATCATTCGCCACCTGGGCAAGCTCAAGAGCGTGCCGCGTAACGCGCAGCTGATATTGGACGTGGCCCATGAAAAGGGCAGCTTCGGCGCGCTGGTAGCCGACTGGCCGGTGACCGATATCGTCGGCCTGTGGACCTATCTGAAAAAGCATGGCCATCAGTTGGGTGGCCTATCGGCACCGCGCTTCCTGCGCATGATGGGCAAGGACACCTTCGTGCCCAGCTATGACGTGGTGGCGGCGCTCAATGCCCAGGACATCATCGATAAAGTCCCCACCAGCCTGCGCGACCTGGCGACAGTGCAGAACGCCTTCAACCAGTGGCATGAAGAGAGTGGGGGACGGCCGATGAGCCAGATTTCGATGATGCTGGCGTATACCGTGAATCATTGAGATCGCATCGCGAGCAGACTCGCCCCACACTGGATCTGTGGCGTTCACAACACCTCTGTGGGAGCGAGCCTGCTCGCGATAGCAATTTATCAGGCGACGGAAATATCGCCTTCGCCCGCGAGTCGTCGATTCAACTGAAACCGCCACCGCACATACAACAACGCCGAGCAGAACACCGCCACGCTTGCCGCCATTTCCAGCGCGCCGAACAGCTGCCGGTTGGGATCATAGACCGCCAACGCGCCCTTGATGAAATACAGGTTCACCACAAAGCACATCCACGAATGCCCGCGGGCGCTGCCAGTGAGCATACCTGGCGCCAGGATCAACAGTGGCACCAGTTCGATCAGCAAAATCACCCAGGGCCGCGCGCCGTGCAGGTCGGCAACCAGCAGGTAATACCCGCTGAGCAACCCCACCAGGCCGAAAAAACACAGCAGGCTGAGGGTCCGGGCGATGCGCACGCGCGGTTCCAGCCACTGGATAGGAGGCAGGATCTTCGGCTTCTTAGCCACGGCCGTTCTCCAGCAACAGGGCGGTTTTCGCCAGGCGCGAACCCAGGGCCCGGCACAGCGCGACCTCATGTTCGTTCAAGCCGCTTTTACCGTCGGCCCCGGCGTGATGGCTCGGGCCGTAAGGTGTGCCGCCGCCCTGGGTGTCGATCAGGGCCGATTCGCTGTAGGGCAGGCCGGTGATCAGCATGCCGTGGTGCAGCAGCGGCAGCATCATCGACAGCAACGTGGTTTCCTGGCCGCCGTGCAGGCTGGCGGTGGAGGTGAATACTCCGGCCGGTTTGCCCACCAGGGCGCCGGTCAGCCACAGGTTGCTGGTGCCGTCGAGAAAGTACTTGAGCGGCGCGGCCATGTTGCCGAAACGGGTCGGGCTGCCCAGGGCCAGGCCGGCGCAATTCTTCAAGTCATCGAGGCTGGCGTAGAGCGGGCCTTGCTCGGGGATGTCCGGAGCCACCGCTTCGCACTCGGTAGAAATCGCCGGCACCGTACGCAACCTGGCTTCCAGGCCGGCCTGTTCGACACCTCGGGCGATCTGCCGGGCCATTTCGTTGGTGGAGCCGCTGCGGCTGTAATACAACACCAGGATGTACGGTGTGGTCACGGCAGGATCTCCAGGATCTTCTCCGGCGGACGGCCAATCACGGCCTTTTCCCCGGCTTCAAGAATCGGTCGTTCCATGAGTTTCGGGTGAGCGGCAATGGCCGCGATCAACTGGGCCTGGCTCAGGCTTTCGTCGGCCAGGTTCAAGTCTTTGTATTCGTCCTCGCCGGTGCGCAGCAGTTGCCGTGCTGTGATGCCGAGCTTGCCCAGCAGACGCTCCAATTGCGCAGCGTCGAGCGGGGTTTCCAGGTAGCGGACCACGGTGGGCGTCAGGCCACGGGCCTCCAACAGTTCCAGCGCACCGCGGGATTTGGAGCAGCGCGGGTTGTGATAAAGCGTCAGATCGGTCATGAGCGGGTCGCATCTTGCGTAAGGTGGCGGCTATTCTACTGTGCCGCGAAGTCCCTAGCACCTTAGAGAGGCGACGGGTCGCAGCAGCGTTCACATTCAGACAAGGATTGGTACATGACAAGGCGATTGACGGCGGCATTGATCTTCATGGGCAGCTTATTGCTCGCCGGCTGCGGGAACGACTACGGGGTGGACCAGAACGGTCAGGCCATCGCCTCGCAGCGGCTGGACAAACAGTGGGTGGTACTTAACTACTGGGCGGAATGGTGCGCACCGTGCCGCACCGAAATCCCGGAATTCAATGCCTTGGCCGAACAGCTCAAGGGCCGCAACGTCGGTGTGTTCGGGGTCAATTTCGACCAGGTGCAGGGCGAAGAACTCAAAAGCGCCAGCGACAAGATGGGGATTCGCTTCACCGTGTTGGCCCGGGATCCGGCCGAGATCTTCGATCTTCCTCGCAGCGAAGGGCTGCCGGTGACTTACATCATCGATAACCAGGGCAAGGTGCGCGAGCAGTTGCTGGGGGAGCAGACGGCGGCGGGGGTGATGGCCAAGCTTGAGGCGTTGCAAGCGTTCAAATAGCCCTGCTATGACAGGTGGGATACCTTGTGGCGAGGGGATTTATCCCCGCTGGGTCGCGAAGCGGCCCCAGATCTATTTGCTACTGCGGTGTGTCAGACGGGAAGCAGGGGCCGCTTCGCAGCCCAGCGGGGATAAATCCCCTCGCCACAGGGACCCATTCCAGATTCAGTTTTTTCGCCTTCCAGGCCTCAGCCTTCTTCCAGCCACCACCGCAGCGGCTTGCCCTGGGCCGGCCAGAAGCGCACTTGCTCGATGGGCGAGATGTCCCAGCGTTCGACTTTTTCCAGCGCCTGCAAAAAGCGCGCTTCTTGTTCCATCAGGGCTGGGGCACAGAGCTTGCGCGTGCTACCGATCTTGCCGAAGCTCAAACGGTGGCCTTCCAGGGTATAGGGCGCGAACCAGTGGTTGCAGCCGCCGTTGCCATAGGCGCGACCGTCATCCCCAAGGGTGATGGTCAGGTGGCTGTAGTCCATCAATGGCCGTTCGCCGATCCATTCCAGGATGTAGCTGCGGTTGTGTTGCAGTTGCACAGGTTCAGCGGCACACCCCATCAGGCTCAGGCCGATCGACGCGCACAGGGCCAAACGTTTCATCAGGCGGCTTCCCGGCATTTCGGGCACAGGTGTTTTTCACCGACGGTGGTCCAGCCCAGTTCGGCGATTCGCGCGGTGGCGGCCGGTTTCTCGGCCTTGACGCCGAGCTTGGCATCGACGGCGAATTCGAAGCTCAGTTCCTTGGCGCAAGCGTCACAGTTGACCTGCCAGGTATGGATCGCCAGTTCGCCGAATACCGGGCCGGTGGTCATGGCGGTCCATTGGCCCATGGGCTTGAGCAGGTGCCGAACGGTGTCCACGGTCAGGCGCATGGACAAGTCCTTGCTGCCCTTGAGCGTGACGAGCAACACATCGTTGGCCTGGATCGAACCGCCGTTGCCGGTGACCTGGTAACGGCCCGGCGCCAAGGCGCGGACTTCGGTCAAGGTGTGCTGCGGGTTCATCAGGGTGTAGCGGAAATCGTGTTCGGCCATGGGTCCTCCAAATAGGCGCGATATGCTAGCACGGGGCATGGCTTGGGACAGTTCGGATGCTGGTCAGGCGACGAAATCCACTGTGGGAGCGAGCCTGCTCGCGATAGCGGTGTGTCAGTCGACATTAATGCTGACCGATCTACCGCTATCGCGAGCAGACTCGCTCCCACAGGAGGTATGTGTTGGCTGATAGAGCGGGGTCAGCTATCCACCAGATTTTGTGGCGCGCCTTTCGCCCAGGCAGCGATGTTGTCCAGGGTCGTCATGGCAATCGCCGCCAGCGCTTCATGGGTCAGAAACGCCTGGTGAGCGGTGACGATCACGTTGGGGAAGGTCAGCAGCCGTGCCAGCACGTCGTCCTGCAAGGGCAGGTCGGAACGGTCCTTGAAGAACAACTGCGCCTCTTCTTCATAGACATCCAAGCCCAAATAGCCGAGCTGGCCGCTTTTCAAGGCCTCGATCAGGGCCGGCGTGTCCACCAGGCCGCCACGCCCGGTGTTGATCAACATCGCGCCGCGTTGCATGGCCGCCAGTGAATCGGCATTGATCAGGTGCCGGCTCTGTTCGTTCAGCGGGCAGTGCAGGCTGATGATCTGCGCTTGTGCCAGCAGATCGGCCAAGGGCAAGTAGCGAGCCCCCAGGGCTTCGACCTGCGGGTTGGGATAGGGGTCGTAGGCCAGCAACTGGCAGCCGAAGCCGGCCATGATCCGCGCGAACGTAGCACCGATCTGCC
Source organism: Pseudomonas sp. 43mfcvi1.1 (assembly GCF_900115935.1). Classification (NCBI taxonomy): domain Bacteria; kingdom Pseudomonadati; phylum Pseudomonadota; class Gammaproteobacteria; order Pseudomonadales; family Pseudomonadaceae; genus Pseudomonas; species Pseudomonas sp. 43mfcvi1.1. Next base: position 307,299 of record NZ_UETT01000006.1, read on the forward strand.
CGGTACCGATCACACCGACGGTCTTGCCCACCAGGTCGAAACCGGTCAGCCCATGAAGGCTGAAGTTGCCGTCCCGGGTGCGGTTGTAGGCACGGTGCAGGCAGCGATTGAGGGCCATGATCAACGCCACGGCATGTTCGGCCACGGCATGGGGCGAGTAGGCTGGTACCCGGACGATGCTCAAGCCCAGGCGCTTGGCGGCGAGCAGGTCGACATGGTTGTAGCCGGCCGAGCGCAGGGCGATCAGCCGCGTGCCACCTTCGGCCAGCCGCTCCAGCACCGGGGCGCTGAGGTCATCGTTGATGAAGGCGCACACCACTTCATGGCGTTCGGCCAGGGCCACGGTGTCGAGGTTCAGGCGGGCGGGCTGGAATTGCAATTGAAGGCCCGCAGGCGTCGGGGCCTTGGTGAAACTGTCGCGGTCGTAGGTCTGGCTGCTGAAAAAAATCACGCGCATGGCGGCCTCCTGGTAAAAACAAGCCCTACAGTCCGGGTAGGAGCATGGATTTTCAGCGATTCCGGTTCCAAGGGTATTGCCCTGGATCAGGCACTGATACGCGCTTCGCTCGCCAGGCGATTGATGGCACGCTCCAATTCTTCCAGGGCCGCGGCAGCCTTGGGGTCCTGTTGCTTGAGCAGGGTTTCGCTGCGCTGGCAGGCCGCACGCAACTGCGGCACGCCACAGTAGCGGGTGGCGCCGTGCAGGCGGTGGACCCGCTCGATCAGGGCGTTGTGATCGTTGGCCTCGCTGGCCTGGCGGATCGCTTCGCGATCGGCTTCCAGGGACGCCAGCAACATCGCCAGCATGTCCGCCGCCAGGTCGGCCTTGCCGGCGGCCAGGCGCAGGCCTTCCTCGTGATCGAGCACCAGCAGTTCGCTGCCGCCCTGGGCGTCGCCGCTGCGCTCCGGTGATTGGTTGCGCAGGGCCAGGCCGGTCCATTTGAGCACCACCTGGGCCAGTTGCCGTTCGCTGATGGGTTTGGTCAGGTAGTCATCCATGCCGCTTTGCAGCAGGGCACGCTTTTCGTTGGCCATGGCGTGGGCGGTGAGGGCGACGATCGGCAGCGGCGTGCAATGCCGCTCGCTTTCCCACTGGCGGATCGCCTCGGTGCTCTGGCGACCGTCCATGCCAGGCATCTGCACGTCCATCAAGACCAGGTCGAAGGTTTCTTTCTGCACGGCCTTGACCGCCGCGTAGCCGCTTTCCACCGCGAGCACCTTGGCGCCCATGTCTTCGAGCAGGGTCTGCACCAGCAGCAGGTTGGCCGGATTGTCATCCACGCACAGCACTTTGGGCGCGCGGCTGGCCACCGGTTCGTGGGGTTCGCTGCGGGTTGGTCGCGGGTTGACCAGATCGGAAAGCGAGCGGCGCAACTTGCGGGTGCAGGCCGGCTTGGCCTGCAACTGGCTGTGGGGGTTGGGCACCGAGAGGTGGTACAGGGTCTGTTCGGTAGTGGGGCACAGCACGAGCACTTTGCAGCCCAGGTGTTCAAGGTCCCAGATATGCTGGTTGAGGCGCTCCGGCGGCATGTCGTTACTGGTGATGCCCAGCACGGCCAGATCGATGGCCTGATCAGTCTGGTGGGCGACGGTGATGCCGTTGGTCAGGCTCTCCAGGGTATTGAACGGCGTCACTTGCAAGCCACAGTCTTCGAGCTGGTGCTGCAAGGCCTGGCGGGCCAGTTCATGATTCTCCAGCACCGCCACGCGCCGGCCCAGCAACGGCGGGCCAGGCAGGTCCTCGGCATCGTCACGGGTCTTGGGCAGGCGCAGGCTGATCCAGAATTCCGAGCCTTCGCCCGGTGTGCTGTCGACGCCGATCTCACCGCCCATCTGTTCCACCAGGCGCTTGGAAATCACCAGGCCCAGCCCAGTGCCACCCGGTTGCCGCGACAGCGAGTTGTCGGCCTGGCTGAACGCCTGGAACAGCGCCCGCACGTCCTGGTTGGACAGGCCGATGCCGGTGTCCTGGATGCTGATGCGCAACTGCACGCTGTCTTCGTGTTCGTCCTCGAGCATGGCCCGGGCGACGATGGTGCCCTCGCGGGTGAACTTGATGGCATTGCTCACCAGATTGGTCAGGATCTGCTTGAGGCGCAGTGGATCACCCACCAGCGACAGCGGTGTGTCCCGGTACACCAGGCTCACCAGTTCCAGTTGTTTGGCGTGGGCCGCGGGGGCGAGGATGGTCAGGGTGTCCTGCAACAGGTCCCGCAGGTTGAACGGAATGTTGTCGAGCACCAGCTTGCCGGCCTCGATCTTCGAAAAGTCGAGGATCTCGTTGATGATCCCCAGCAGGCTGTCGGCGGATTTCTCGATGGTGCCCAGGTAGTCGAGCTGGCGCGGGGTCAGTTCGCTTTTCTGTAACAGGTGGGTAAAGCCGAGGATGCCGTTGAGCGGCGTGCGGATTTCATGGCTCATGTTCGCCAGGAATTCGGATTTGATCCGGCTCGCTTCCAGAGCCTCCTTGCGGGCCAGGTCCAGCTCGATGTTCTGGATTTCGATGGTTTCCAGGTTCTGGCGCACGTCTTCGGTGGCCTGGTCGATGCTGTGCTGCAATTCTTCCTGGGCGTTCTGCAAGGTCCCGGCCATGCGATTGATGCCAGAGGCCAGTTCATCGAGCTCCTGGCTGCCCAGCGGTGGCAGGCGGGTTTCCAGATGGCCGTCCTTGAGTTGCGCCACGGCGTGCTTGATCTGGCCCAGCGGGCGATTGATCGTGCGGCCCATGCGCAGGGCCAGCAGCGCGGTCAGGCCCAGGCAAACGGCGATCAACAGCAGGCTGGCGAACATACTGCGATAACCGCTTAGCAACATGCCGCTGTGAGACAACTCCAGCTCGACCCAGCCCAGCAGGCGGTCGGCTTCTTCAGGAATCAGTTCGCCCGCCAGGTTGCGGTGCTTGCCGAAGACCGGCAGCAGATACCGCGTGGCATCGTTGCCGGTGCGTTGCTGCAACTGCGCACTGTTCCCTTCCGGCGCCCGGTTGAGCATCGTCGGGCCGGCGTGGGCCAGGGGCGTGCGGTCGGGAGCGAGCAGGGTCACGGCGCGTACGTCCGCTTGCTCCAGGGACTGGGTGGCGATGCGTTCCAGCAGATCGGTGTCCTGGCGGCTCATGGCCGGGGCGACCAGCGGCGCGAGCTGTTCGGCGATCATCTCGCCACGTTGCAGCAATTGGGCGTGCAGGTCCGATTGCTGCATCCAGGTGAAATAGCCGCCCAGGACCAGCGCCATCAGGCTGGTCGGCAACAGGGTCAGCAACAGCACGCGGCCTTTGATTCCCAGTTTCTTGAGCACACTTGTCTCCTGCATCCATCGGTCTGATTGAGCTTTGCGCGCATCCGGCACGCAATACCTGCGCAGTGTAGCGATTTGCGGGCGGGCGATCTTCGTAAAATTCATGTCGCCATGCCTTTGCTGCCGCGATACGCGGTGGTCGCCTCCTCGCCATGGATAGCAACCTGCAGAGCCTATGCCCTGACAAAGTCCTTAACGAATGATGCGTCGCAAGCAGCCTGTGTTTGAGCACTTGCGCCGTTAATAAAACCAATTCAGAAGCCTGGGTGAGCCTGCGAATGATCCGGATACCTAGACCAGTTTGTTATCAAGGCCATCGCTATATTCGGAAGCCGTCTATAAAACTGTAATTTCTGACAGGGCACGGGTTGCAAAACCTGACTCACTATATTTCGTGGCTCCCCCTCAGGCGTGAGGTTTACCTGGCATTTCGCCAAGAAACGCGAGATCGGACATGCGTCCGGCCCCAGAGGTAATTCAACGGGCTACAAGTTCGGGAGAACATGGCCATGAACAAAATCGTACCCTTGCACCCCGGCAGTCCGTATGAAGCCTTTGCTGACCAAGGTTTACTGGTTTTTCCGCCCCCAACCGGCATCGAGGTAGAGCGCTTTCCCGGTCCAGCCGTCCAACTGCCGGATGGAAGGATATTCATCGCGTTAATTAGGGCACCAGGCGTGCAATTGGAGCTGTGGCGCTTTACAGCGGACGGGATGCTCGATCAAGGCTACGGAAATGGTGGCGGCTTGCAAATTCCTGATTCGGGTTTCTTCACCGTTTCGGATGTTGCAGTTCTGGCGGATGGCAAAATTCTGGTCTACGGCTTGGGGCGGGAGCAGGATACCGCGCGCTTGATGCGCGTCACATCGCAAGGCGTGCTCGATTCTGGTTTTGGTGACGGGGGTTTTGCCTGGGCGCCGATACCCATTGGCATGAACACGACCACGAGGATCGCCCTCCTGCCCGATGGCCAGGTGATCTGCTCTGGCCATGGTCCGAGTTACTCGATTTCAACGTCGTGGCTCATGCGTTTCACTGTTAATGGCGAAATCGATCATTCATTCGGAGAGCAGGGCATTGTGCTTCTGGCTCCTGCGGGTCTACGCGGACCGCTGGCCGTCATGGCGAGTGGGCACATCCTCGCTACGGGAGTCATTGATGAGGGAAGTGCATTGGTCGCCAAGTACCGATTCGATGGAAGCCCGGAACCGACATTCGGGAGTGGGGGGTACGTCACTTTTGTGCGCATTGACGGGCGCCAAGCGGTCCTACACGCCCTCGCGTTGCAGCCGGATGGAAAACTGGTCGCGGCCGGAAGAATTGGCATCGATGGGATGCATACCACCGATGCAGTGGTCCTGCGCCTCAACAACGATGGAACCCTCGATGGCGCGTTCAACGACGGGCAACCGCTTGTGGCGATTGAGCTGGGCATCGACAGCGGGGACGCACGTGCTGTCGCCATTCAAGTTGACGGCAAAATCGTGGTAGGCGGACAGACTGCGGGGTTAGGTCAGGGGGTGCTCTTTCGTTTGGAGGAAAGCGGTGCCGTTGACTACGGCTTCGGCCGTCCAGACTTCGGTGCAAGCCTGGGATACCTTGGCTGGACACACACTCTCGAAGCTGGTTTTTTTGAGCGAGTCAGTCGCTTGGCACTGACCTCGGACGGCAATCTCCTGGTGTTTGGAACCACTCAGGTATACGAAGTACCGTTCGAGCGCCAGTACATCTCTAAATATTCGCTCTAGGAGCCCTCAGACTTGGGCTGGGGAGACTATGTCGCTGCTTGCTTATTCCCACAAGCCATAACGACCACACTTTGCGTGATATGGCCTTGCCAGGTTTGCCGGTATGATAGGCGCCCCCGCAGTCCGGATTGCGAATACGCCATGACTCTGCAGTACCCAACCATCGCCGATTGCGTCGGCAACACCCCGCTGGTCCGTTTGCAGCGCCTGCCTGGCGTGACCAGCAATACGCTTTTGCTCAAGCTCGAAGGGAATAACCCGGCGGGTTCGGTCAAGGACCGGCCGGCGCTATCGATGATTACCCGCGGCGAGTTGCGCGGGCAGATCCGGCCCGGCGATACGCTGATCGAGGCGACCTCCGGCAACACCGGCATCGCCCTGGCGATGGCGGCGGCGATCAAGGGCTACAAGATGATCCTGATCATGCCCGACAACTCCAGCGCCGAGCGCAAGGCGGCGATGACGGCCTACGGCGCCGAGTTGATCCTGGTGACTCAGGAGGAGGGCATGGAAGGTGCCCGGGACCTGGCCGAGCGCATGCAGGCCGAGGGGCGTGGCAAGGTGCTGGATCAGTTTGCCAACGGCGACAATCCCGAGGCCCACTACACCACCACCGGCCCTGAGATCTGGCGCCAGACCGACGGCACCATCACTCATTTCGTCAGCTCGATGGGCACCACCGGTACCATCATGGGCACCTCGCGCTACCTGAAAGAACAGAACCCGAACGTGCAGATCATTGGCCTGCAGCCGATGGAAGGCTCGGCGATCCCAGGCATTCGTCGCTGGCCCGAGGAGTATCTGCCGAAGATCTACCAGGCCGAGCGCGTGGACCGCATCATCGACATGGCCCAGAGCGAAGCGGAGGACGTGACCCGTCGCCTGGCGCGTGAAGAAGGCATCTTCTGCGGCGTGTCTTCCGGCGGTGCCGTGGCGGGCATGCTGCGCCTGTCCAAGGAAGTTGAGAATGCGGTGATCGTCGCGATCATCTGCGACCGTGGCGACCGTTATTTGTCGACCGGCATTTTCGACGCGCCCAACTGATGGCCAAGCAAGAAAGAGGCTTGCGCTTCCAGCCCAGCGGCGGAAGCCGGGCCCCGCAAGTGCCCACCGGTAAAAAACAGCGCCTGACCATCGAGCGCCTGGCCAATGATGGCCGGGGCATTGCCTTTGTCGACGGGCGTACCTGGTTTGTCATCGGCGCCCTGGCCGGTGAGGAGGTCGAGGCGCGGGTGCTCGGGGCCCATGGCAAGGTGGTCGAGGCGCGCACCGAGCGGGTGTTCCTGTCCAGTGAACTGCGTCGCGCGGCGCCGTGCATCCATGCCGGTCGTTGTGGCGGCTGCAGCGTCCAACATTTGCCCCATGCCGAACAACTCGCCCTGAAACAGCGCATGCTCGCCGAGCAGTTGTCTCGCGTGGCCGGGGTGGAACCGGATGAATGGGCCGCGCCATTGAGCGGGTCGGAATTCGGTTACCGACGTCGCGCCCGGGTGGCGGTGCGTTGGGACCAGAAAGCGAAAAAACTCGAAGTCGGTTTCCGTGCCGCCGGCAGTCAGGACATCGTTGCCATCGGCGATTGCCCGGTGCTGGTACAGCCCTTGCAGCCGATCATGAGCCGCTTGCCGGAGATGCTCAGACGCTTGAGCAAACCCCAGGCGCTGGGGCATGTGGAGTTGTTCGCCGGTTCGTCCCTCGCGGTACTGCTGCGCCATATGGCGCCGCTGTCGGAGGCCGACCTGACGATCCTCAAGGACTTCTGTGGGTTTCATGAGGCGCAGTTGTGGCTGCATGGTGAAGGCGAGCCGCAACCGGTCGATCCAGGGCGAGCCTTGGGTTATCGCCTGGAAACCTGGGGCCTGGAGCTGGCTTACCGGCCTGGGGATTTCATCCAGGTGAACGCTGCGGTCAACGAGGCAATGATCGCCCAGGCGCTACAATGGCTCGCGCCGCACGCCGAGGAGCGAGTGCTGGATCTGTTTTGCGGCCTGGGCAACTTTGCCTTGCCGTTGGCCAAAAGCGTGCGCCAGGTGGTGGCCGTCGAAGGCGTGCAGACCATGGTGGAGCGTGCGGCGGCCAATGCCGTCAGCAACAATTTGCATAACACTGCCTTTTTTCAGGCCGATTTATCCCAGCCTCTGGCAGATGCCGAATGGATCGGCGAAGGCTTTTCTGCGGTACTCTTGGACCCACCCCGTGACGGTGCTTTCGAGGTGGTGCGCAAGCTGTCGTCCCTGGGTGCCAAACGGTTGGTTTATGTATCGTGCAACCCGGCAACTTTGGCCCGGGATACGGTCGAACTGATCAAGCAGGGCTACCGGTTAAAACGTGCCGGGATTCTCGATATGTTTCCTCAAACGGCGCATGTCGAGGCCATGGCGTTATTTGAAGCGAGCCAGGATGGCTTGTCCGACTGACCCGTTCGTGCCAACCCGCCACAGCCCTGGGCGCAAACACGGGCATGAAGGTCAGCGAAGTTGACGCATTGAATCTGCGTCGTAGGGAAGGTAAGTAAAGATGGTACAGGTGAGAGCACACCAGCCGATCAACACCGACGGCAGTATCAATCTCGAGGCTTGGCTCGATCATGCGGTCAGCGTCGACATGGCACTGGATCGCGAAGCCTTGAAGGCCGCCTGCGAGTTTGCTCGCGAGGCGGAGCAGCAACATAACGCGGCGAAGAACCTGTGGTCTGAAGGCACCTCGAGTTTCCAGACGGGCCTGGAGATCGCCGAAATTCTCGCTGACCTCAAGCTCGACCAGGACTCCCTGGTAGCGGCGGTGCTGTACCGCGGGGTGCGTGAAGGTCAGATCCAGCTACCGGTGGTCAGCCAACGTTTCGGCACGGTGGTCGCCAAGCTGATCGACGGCGTGCTGCGCATGGCCGCTATCAGTGCCAGCCTCAGTCCGCGCCAGTCCATGGTGCTGGGCACCCAGGGCCAGGTGGAAAACCTGCGCAAGATGTTGGTGGCAATGGTCGACGACGTGCGCGTCGCGCTGATCAAGCTGGCCGAGCGCACCTGTGCGATCCGCGCCGTGAAGTCCGCCGATGACGAAAAGCGCAATCGCGTCGCCCGGGAGGTGTTCGACATCTATGCCCCCCTGGCCCACCGTCTCGGCATCGGTCACATCAAGTGGGAGTTGGAGGACCTGTCCTTCCGCTACCTGGAGCCCGACCAGTACAAGCAGATCGCCAAGCTGTTGCATGAGCGGCGCCTGGATCGCGAGCGCTTCATCACCGATGTGATGACCCAGTTGCGCGAAGAGTTGCAGGCCACCGGCGTGGAAGCCGACATCAGCGGCCGGGCCAAGCACATCTACTCGATCTGGCGAAAAATGCAGCGCAAAGGCCTGGAATTCAGCCAGATCTACGACGTTCGCGCCGTTCGCGTACTGGTCCCGGAAATGCGCGACTGCTACACCGCGCTGGGGATCGTCCACACCTTGTGGCGGCACATTCCCAAGGAGTTCGACGACTACATCGCCAACCCCAAGGAAAACGGCTATCGCTCGTTGCACACCGCCGTGATCGGCCCCGAGGGCAAGGTGCTGGAAGTGCAGATCCGCACCCATGCCATGCACGAGGAAGCCGAACTGGGCGTCTGCGCCCACTGGAAATACAAGGGCACCGACGTCAAGTCCGGGTCCAACCACTACGAAGAGAAAATCTCCTGGCTGCGTCAGGTGCTCGAATGGCATGAGGAGCTGGGCGATATCGGTGGCCTGGCCGAACAGCTGCGCGTCGACATCGAGCCGGACCGGGTCTATATCTTCACCCCCGACGGCCACGCCATCGACCTGCCCAAGGGCGCGACACCGCTGGACTTCGCCTACCGGGTCCACACCGAGATCGGCCACAACTGCCGTGGCGCCAAGATCAATGGGCGGATCGTGCCGCTCAACTACAGCCTGCAGACCGGTGAGCAGGTCGAGATCATCACCAGCAAGCACGGTACGCCGAGCCGCGACTGGCTGAACCCGAACCTGGGCTACATCACCACATCGCGGGCGCGGGCGAAGATTGTCCACTGGTTCAAGTTGCAGGCCCGCGACCAGAACGTCGCCGCCGGCAAGACCCTGCTCGAGCGTGAACTCGGTCGCCTGGGCCTGCCCCAGGTGGACTTCGACAAGTTGGCCGAAAAGGCCAACATGAAGACCGCCGATGACATGTTCGCCGCCCTCGGTGCCGGCGATCTGCGCCTGGCGCAGTTGGTCAACCTGGCCCAGCAGCTGGTGGAACCGGAGCGTGGCAACGAGCAACTGGAGCTGATCCCGCGCAAGGCCACCGGCTACAAGCCGGGCAAGCGCGGCGACATCCAGATCCAGGGCGTGGGCAACCTGATGACCCAGATGGCGGGCTGCTGTCAGCCATTGCCGGGGGATGCGATCGTCGGCTACATCACCCAGGGCCGCGGCGTGAGCATTCACCGCCAGGACTGTGCCTCGGTGCTGCAACTGGCCGGTCGCGAACCGGAGCGGATCATCCAGGTCAGCTGGGGCCCGGTGCCGGTGCTCACCTATCCGGTGGACATCGTCATCCGTGCCTACGACCGATCCGGCCTGCTGCGTGACGTCTCCCAGGTGTTGCTGAACGAGCGGATCAACGTGCTGGCGGTCAACACCCGTTCGAACAAGGAAGACAACACCGCGCTGATGTCCCTGACCATCGAGATTCCGGGGCTGGATGCGCTGGGGCGGTTGCTGGGGCGGATTTCCCAGTTGCCGAACATCATCGAGACCCGGCGGAATCGGACGCCGGGTTGAGCCCAGTCTAAAAATGTGGGAGCGAGCTTGTGGGAGCAAAGTCTGTGGGAGCAAAGCTTGCTCGCGATAACGGTGAGTCAGTCTCCAGATGGGCTGGGGGCCACTACCACAATCGCGAGCAAGCTTTGCTCCCACAGACTTTGCTCCCACAGGCTTGCTCTCATTGGGTTATTTCCCACAGGGCTTTTTTGTAATGGGATGGATTGATGTACAGCCTTGAAGACCTGCTTCACCTGATGAACCGCCTGCGAGACCCGCAGTACGGCTGCCCGTGGGACCTCAAGCAAACCTACGCGACCATCGTCCCCCATACCCTGGAAGAAGCCTACGAAGTGGCCGATGCCATCGAGCGTGGCGATTTCGATCATTTGCAGGGCGAGTTGGGCGACCTGCTGTTCCAGGTGGTGTATTACAGCCAGTTGGCCCGGGAAGAAAACCGCTTCGAATTCGCCGGCGTGGTCGACAGCATCACCCGCAAGCTGATCCGCCGCCATCCTCATGTATTTCCTACCGGTGACCTGTATGCGCCCGTGGATATCCCGCGCCTGAGCGAAGAGCAGGTCAAGCAGCGCTGGGAAGAAATCAAGGCAGAGGAACGGGCCGAGAAAGCCTCGGCGCCCGAGCAATTGTCGCTGCTCGACGATGTGCCGGGGGCGCTGCCGGCGTTGTCCCGTTCGGCGAAGCTGCAAAAGCGTGCCGGCCAGGTCGGTTTCGACTGGCCAGGTCCGTTGCCGGTGCTCGACAAGGTCCGGGAAGAACTGGATGAAGTCCTCGAAGCCATGGCCGATAACGATCCGATGGCCATCGGTGATGAGATCGGCGACCTGCTGTTCAGCGTGGTGAACCTGGCCCGCCATCTGAAAGTCGATCCGGAAACGGCCCTGCGTGGCGCCAACGGGAAATTCGAACGCCGTTTCCGATTTATCGAACAGGCATTGCGCGACACCCACCGTCCCATGGAAGATTGCACCCTCGAAGAGTTGGACGCCTTGTGGGGCGAAGCCAAACGTCAGGAAAAGAATTTGCCCAGCTGTGGCTGAGGCCGTTGCCTAAGTGAGTAAGCACCATGAGCCTTTCCCTTCGCGACCAGTTGCTCAAAGCAGGACTGGTCAACCAAAAGCAGGCCAAGCAGGTCGGCAAAGAGAAACAGAAGCAGCAACGCCTGGCCCATAAAGGCCAGATCGAACTGGATGACTCCCAGCAGCGCGCGGCCCAGGAAGCCATGGCCGAGAAGGTCAAGCGCGACCAGGAGCTCAATCGCCAGCAGCAGGAAAAGGCCGAGCAGAAGGCCCGGGCCGCGCAGATCAAGCAATTGATCGAAGTCTCGCGCCTGCCGAAGCTGACCACCGAGGACTATTACAACTTCGTCGACGACAAGAAGGTCAAGCGCATCTCGGTCAATACGCTGATGCGCAACAAGTTGAGCAGTGGCTCGCTGGCGATCGTCCACCATGCCGGCGGCTACGAAGTGATCCCGCGTGAAGCGGCCCTGAAGATTCAGGAGCGCGACCCCCAGCGCATCGTTCAGCTCAATACGCAGACCGAAGAAGTGGATGCGGATGATCCGTACGCGGCGTATCAGATTCCGGATGATTTGATGTGGTAAGCCGGACAGCAAGCTAAACGCAAAAGGAACATCTGCAGAGATCTCTAGGAAAACTGTGGGAGCAAAGCTTGCTCGCGATAGCTGAGTATCAGGCAATATCTTTCTGTCTGACACAGTGCTATCGCGAGCAAGCTTTGCTCCCACAGGTTCATGGGGGTTCTGTCGTTCAGGATTCTGCCATTTCCCGCGAGCGCAACCTTTCCTCGCGCTCCAGCTCAGCCTTGTAGTTATGAGCATCGGTCTCGGAGTGGAACATCCCTACCAGCAAATCCTGTTGATGCACATCCCAGATCCGGATACCGGCGGCAATGCCTTCGTGGGACATATGGGCGTCATCGCGTTCAGTTACTTTCACAGTCATCTTGCAAGCTCCAATCTCTGTTATCTGCAGCAAGGCGTGTGCAGGACTTTGTTATAGATTTGGATAGTGTGCTAAGTAAATGCGTCGGCGCGTTAAGAAGTTTTCATGGAAATCGCAGCCATCCTGCAGGCCAGGCGGTGCGCGGCATTCGGTCGCAGGGGGGCTTTCATGAAGAAAATTTCATGTTGCAGGCTGCCCCACTTTTTCCTTGGGAGCCAAACCTGTGGGAGCGAGCCTGCTCGCGATGGCGGTGTGTCAGTCAATAGTGAGGTTGGCTGATGCGACGCCATCGCGAGCAGGTTCGCTCCCACAGGTCTATTTCCAACAGGTTTGTGTGGTGGTCATGAAATCCAGGCAAAAAGAAGCCCCGCATGTGCGGGGCTTCTTGGTGTTGGCTTCAATCAGCTGCCTTTCACAGCCTTGCCATTGACCGTACCGTCCAGGAGCATGATGTTGTACTCCTTGCCGTCGGTCTCGACCTGTTGCAGGCGCACCAGCAGGTAATCCCAGTCCTTGGCGAACCAGAGCACGGTGATGCGTTTGCTTTGTGTCGGGTCGCGCACGCGCTCGACTTTGATTGCGTCGATCTGGCCGGCCTTGGTGTCGACTTTTTCCGAGCCCAGCACGCGGAAGTCATAGGTATCGACTTCGCCGTCATCGACGACCTGATAGCTCATGCTTTTCTTGCCGACCGCCACGTCGTGCTGCAGGGCCAACTGGTAAGTGGATTTATCGACCATGCCACGGTTGAGCGGCAGCTTGACCGCATCGCCGCGATCGGTGCCGGTGACCATCTTGGTGTTCCAGTCGAAATCCAGGTCGGCCTTCTTGGCTTTGCCCAGGCCACCGCGTTCGAAATGGTAGGACTGTGGCAGCAGGGTGTCCTTGTCCAGGGTCAGGGTGCTTTCTTCGGTCAGGCTGGCGATCATCATCGACGCCTTGAAGCTCAGCTTCCAGGTGCCGTTGGCTTCCTTGGTCAGGCTACGCTCGGCGGTGCCGCTCATGGGCAACTGTTTCCAGTCGGCGGTATAGCTGGCGGAGAACGGTTGAAGTTCTGCTGCCTGTGCCAGGGGCAAGGCCAGCAGAGCGCAAGCGAAGAGCAGGGCGCGACGCATAAAATCTCCTAGTATCGAATCAAATGGCCGCTGGCGGCGAGTAACTGGCCGTCCAGTGAGGCACCGCGATCGTCGAGGGTCAGCCGTCCTTCGGCAAACCAACGCACGGCCATCGGGTAGATCTGGTGCTCGCGGGCGTGAACCCGTTGCGCCAGGCTTTGCGGCGTGTCGTGCAACTCTACCGGTATTACTGCCTGTACGACCAGTGGTCCGCCATCGAGTTCCTCGGTGACAAAGTGCACCGAGCAGCCGTGCTCAGTGTCTCCGGCCTCCAGCGCCCGCTGGTGAGTGTGTAACCCTTTGTATTTGGGCAGCAGCGAGGGATGGATATTGAACAGGCGGCCCTGGTAGTGACGCACGAAGCCGGCGCTGAGGATGCGCATGAAACCGGCGAGGACCACCAGTTGCGGATTGAAGGTGTCGATCTGTTCGATCAGCGCGGCGTCGAAGGCTTCGCGGCCCTCGAACGCCTTGTGATCGAGGACGCGGGTGTCGATCCCCGCATCCTTGGCGCGTTGCAGGCCGTAGGCGTCGGCGCGGTTGGAAATCACCGCGCGGATACGGACCGGGCTGTCGCCGGTCCGTGTGCTGTCGATCAGGGCCTGCAAGTTACTGCCGGTGCCGGACAGCAGCACCACCACGTCACAGGTTGCGGACATCAGTGCGCCTTAAGGTTTTTCAGCTCGACCTGGGCAGCGCCTTCGGCGGCGGCGGCGATCTGGCCGATGACCCAAGGCTGCTCGCCGGCTTCACGCAGTACGTTCAGGGCCGTCTCGACGTGCTCCTGGGCCACGCAGATGACCATGCCCACGCCGCAGTTCAGCACGCGGTGCATTTCGGTTTCATCGACGTTGCCTTTTTCTTGCAGCCAGTCGAACACCGCCGGGCGGGTCCAGCTTGCCACGTCGACCACAGCCTGGGCGCCTTTTGGCAGTACGCGCGGGATGTTGTCCAGCAGGCCGCCACCGGTGATGTGGGCCATGGCCTTGACGGCACCGGTGTCCTTGATCAGCTTGAGCAGCGGCTTGACGTAGATGCGGGTCGGGGCCATCAGCAGGTCGGCCAGTGGCTTGCCGTCGAGCTGGGTGTTTACGATGTCGGCACCGGAGACTTCGATGATCTTGCGGATCAGCGAGTAGCCGTTGGAATGCGGGCCGGAGGACGGCAGGGCGAGCAAGGCATCGCCGGTGGCGACTTTCGAGCCGTCGATGATCTCGGCCTTCTCCACGACGCCGACGCAGAAGCCGGCCAGGTCGTAGTCTTCGCCTTCGTACATGCCAGGCATTTCAGCGGTTTCGCCGCCGACCAGGGAGCAGCCGGACAGTTCGCAGCCGGCGCCGATGCCGGTGACAACCTGGGCAGCGGTGTCGACATTCAGTTTGCCGGTGGCGTAGTAATCGAGGAAGAACAGCGGCTCGGCGCCGCAGACCACCAGGTCGTTCACGCACATGGCCACCAGGTCGATGCCGATGCTGTCGTGCTTGTTCAGGTTCAGCGCCAGGCGCAGCTTGGTGCCGACGCCGTCGGTGCCCGAGACCAGCACCGGTTGCTTGTAGCCGGCCGGGATCTCGCAGAGGGCGCCGAAACCGCCCAGGCCGCCCATGACTTCCGGACGCGCAGTGCGCTTGGCGACGCTCTTGATGCGTTCGACCAATGCTTCACCGGCGTCGATGTCTACACCGGCGTCCTTGTAGCTCAGGGAGGGTTGCTTGCTCATGATCCAGGCCTTTAGGGGGGATTTCTGGGTAACGACCGACCGCCGGGGCCATTGAATAACCGCTGTACGAATTATTCCGGATGCCCAGCCATTGCCGGTCTGCGAAGGCGCGCGATTTTATCAGGCTTGAGGGGCAGCGGCCATCCTCGCGCCGACGGGCAGGGACATATCCACGGAAAAAAACCGATATTTCTTATATTGGTACTGTGTAGCGCGTCTGTATAAGGTGTAGCGGTAACCGGTTATGGTGATGACAGTGCGAAACTTCCACCGGGCGTGTGAATGTTTTGCCGGGTGCTGTGGTCACAGCCATGCTCAATCTTCTTCACACGGCCTGTTCCAGCCGTTATGTCCGGGAATCTTCCATGCGTTTGTTCAAGTTCTTGTCCGTGGGCTGCCTGTCGCTGATCAGCCTGGCGAGCCATGCCGAAACCCTCAACGGCCTCTATCAGGTGTTCGAACCGGTCACCAGCCAGACGCCGGAGGAGCGCAACCAGGCGACCCTGCGCGCCTTGGATACGCTGGTGCTGCGCCTGACCGGCGATGCCAAGGCGGCCCAGAGCCCAGGCCTGGCAGCGATTCGCCAGGATCCGCAGCAGATCATTCTTCAATATGGCTACGATGCTGGCCCGCCGGAAAGCCTCAAGGTCGACTTCGACCCGGCGAGCACCGACCGGGCCTTGCGCTCGGCAGGGTTGTCGCTGTGGAGCGCGAACCGGCCATCGATCCTGGGTTGGTGGCTGAATGACTCGGCCGAGGGTTCCAGCCTGGTGGGCGATGGCCAGGCCAGCGCCGCGCCGCTGCGACGTGCCGCCCAGCATCGGGGCCTGGCGTTGCACCTGCCGTTGGCTGACCTGAGCGAGCAGATCGTCGCCACCGCGCCAAACCTGGAAGGCAGCGACCCGGCGCCGTTGCGCGATGCCTCGGAACGCTACGCGACGGACGCCTTGCTGGCGGTCCACGCCAAGGAAGAAGGTGGTCAGTGGCATGGCACCTGGCGCCTGTGGCTGGGGGACCAGCGCGAGCAGGGCTCGGCCCAGGGTGCCGATCCTGCGGCCCTGGCCGATGCGGTCATGCTCGCGGTGAGTCAGCGTCTGGCGCCGCGTTTCGTCGCCAAGCCGGGCGTGGCCACCGAGCAATTGCTGGAAGTGCAGGGCATGAACCTGGAGCGTTACGCGGCGCTAGGGCGTCTGCTCGAGCCGTTCGGTGGGCAGTTGCAGCGGGTTGAAGGGGACCGGATCGTCTATCGGGTCAACGGCAGTGCCGAACAGCTGAAGGCGCAGTTGGCCCTGGCCAAACTGCAGGAAATTCCACCCGGCGAGGCCGTCGCGCCAGTGCCTGTGGCGCCGCCAGCCGCCGATGGTTCGGTCCCGGTTGCAGCGCCTGCGCCTGCGCCGGCAGCCAATTTGCGGTTCCGTTGGTAGGTTTTCTTTCTTTATATAGCTAGGAGTGGTTCATGGGCGATACGCGGCGTTGGTTCTGGTTGGGTGGGGTCGCCCTGCTGTTCGCGTTTATCTATCTGCTGCATCCGATCCTCACGCCGTTCCTGGTTGCGCTGTTGTTGGCCTATCTGTTTGACCCGGTGGTGGATCGCCTGGAAAAACTCGGCCTGTCGCGGACCTGGGGTGTGGTGACGGTCTTTGCGTTGTTCACTTTGATCGTGGTCGCGCTGTTGCTGGTGCTGATACCAATGCTCGCCAAGCAACTGCTGCGCCTGTACGAATTGGCGCCGCAGATGCTCGATTGGTTGCAGCACAGCGCGGTGCCGTGGGTGCAGTCGAAACTGGGGTTGTCGGACGGTTTCTGGAAGTTCGACAAGGTCAAGGCCGCCATCAGCGAGCACATGGGCCAGACCACGGACATAGTCGGCGTGGTGTTGAGCCAGGCCACGGCTTCGAGCCTGGCGTTGATCGGCTGGCTGGCGAACCTGGTGCTGATTCCCGTGGTGGCTTTCTACCTGCTGCGGGATTGGGATCTGATGATGGCCAAGATCCGCAGCCTGCTGCCACGTCATCGCGAAGAACGCATCATGACCCTGACCGGCGAATGCCACGAAGTGCTGGGGGCGTTCGTGCGCGGACAACTGCTGGTGATGGTGGCCCTGGGTTTCATCTATGCGGCTGGGTTGATGTTGGTCGGCTTGGAACTGGGACTGTTGATCGGCTTGATCGCCGGGCTGGCGGCCATCGTGCCGTACATGGGCTTTGTGATCGGGATTGGCGCGGCATTGATCGCCGGGTTGTTCCAGTTCGGCGGCGACTTGTACCCGATGGTGGGTATCGTGGCTGTGTTCATGGTCGGGCAGGCCCTGGAGGGCATGGTGCTGACGCCGCTGTTGGTGGGCGACCGCATTGGCCTGCATCCCGTGGCGGTGATCTTCGCAATCCTGGCAGGGGGCGAGTTGTTCGGCTTTACCGGGATCCTGCTGGCGTTGCCGGTGGCGGCGGTGATCATGGTGCTGGTGCGTCATATGCACGATCTGTACAAGGATTCGGACATCTACAGCGGCGCCGAAGACCCTGACCTGTAGGGCAAATGATGGGTGGGGTGTCAGGGAAACTGACGCTCCGTGCCCTTGCCGCTGCAAACCTTTGATTTTGCTCGTGGTCCGGCGCATTGTGCGGTCCGCGTCACGGGTATAAACTTTGCGCACTTTACACAGAGGCCACTAACGGTTCCTTGGGAACTGTTCAGTCAGCATGAAACCGATTCAGCTGCCCCTAGGTGTGCGTCTGCGTGATGACGCCACCTTTATCAACTACTACCCAGGCGCCAATGCCGCTGCACTCGGCTATGTCGAGCGGCTTTGCGAAGCCGACGCCGGCTGGACCGAGAGCCTGATTTACCTGTGGGGCAAGGATGGGGTAGGGCGCACGCACTTGTTGCAGGCGGCTTGCCTGCGCTTCGAGCAATTGGGCGAACCTGCGGTGTACCTGCCGTTGGCCGAGTTGCTCGATCGCGGCGTGGAAATCCTCGACAACCTGGAACAGTACGAACTGGTTTGCCTGGACGATCTCCAGGCCGTGGCCGGCAAGGCTGATTGGGAAGAGGCGCTGTTTCATCTGTTCAATCGGTTGCGCGACAGTGGTCGACGCTTGCTGATCGCCGCATCGACGTCACCGCGGGAGCTGCCAGTGAAGCTGGCGGACCTCAAGTCCCGTCTCACCCTGGCGCTGATTTTCCAGATGCGCCCGCTGTCCGACGAAGACAAGCTCCGTGCCTTGCAGTTGCGTGCTTCCCGACGTGGCCTGCACCTGACCGACGAAGTCGGGCATTTCATCCTCACCCGTGGCACCCGCAGCATGAGTGCATTGTTCGAGCTGCTCGAACGCCTCGACCAGGCCTCACTCCAGGCCCAGCGCAAGCTGACTATTCCTTTTTTGAAAGAAACCTTGGGTTGGTAGAACCTTTCCAACTAGTGGCTCTTAGCCTGCTTTGGACACGGCGAAACCCGCGGCCCTGCTGGGTTGCAGGCCACGTGAGATTCAAAATGGGCTTAAGCGCTTAGATGTAAACGTAAAACCGAGAAGTCACATTTGCATCGATTGAATTTGCAAATGAGGTTGATAGAAGGCATAGTCTCGCCATCTTTACTACTTCAGCCACGGTCGTGCCCATGCTAAATCGCTTCGCACCCCTCGTGCCTCTCGCACTCGTTACCCTGTTGTTCGGTTGCGCTGCCCACTCTCCAGTGTCCCAGCAAGAGCAACAACCACAGGTCAAGAACTCCGTTACCGCCCAGTCTTCCTCCGTTGCGTTCCAGGAAGAAATGGCCTCCGACAAAGAGCTCGCAGCCTTCGCCGGCAGCAAGCCTTACCAGCTTCCAGTACTGGCCGACAGCATCCTGGAACGCGGCATGTCGTTGATCGGTACTCGCTACCGTTTCGGCGGGACCTCTGAAGCCGGCTTCGATTGCAGCGGTTTCATCGGTTACCTGTTCCGCGAAGAAGCCGGCATGAACCTGCCGCGCTCCACCCGTGAAATGATCAACGTGAACGCCCCACTGGTAGCACGCAACCAGTTGGAGCCCGGTGACCTGCTGTTCTTCAGCACCAACGGTCGTCGTGGCCGCGTCAGTCACGCCGGTATCTACCTGGGTGACAACCAGTTCATCCATTCCAGCAGCCGCCGCAGCGGTGGCGTGCGGATCGACAGCCTGGGCGACAGCTACTGGAGCAAGACCTTCATCGAAGCCAAGCGCGCCCTCGCCATGGCTCCGACTGTGATGACTGCTCGCAAGTAAGCACACAGTTTGTAAGGCAAACTTAAAGTCTTACTTGAAGTTTGCCACATAGTCGCTAGAATCCTTGATCATTGATTGATGGCAATCCGCCTGCGTACTACGCAGGCGGATTCGTTTTCATGCCCACGGCAGAAAAGCCGCATCCAGATCAGGATTGTTCTGCATATGTCGACGTCGGCCCGCCTCGCTCTCATGTTCCTCGCCGCGCTGCTCAGTGCGTGTGCCAGCCGTACACCGCCGCCGGCACCGGTGCGGGCTCCAGTGGTCTTTGCCCCCTCGCAACCCTTTTCCCCGGCCGCCGAAGATGTGCTGTTCCGAGCGCTGGGCCTGGTGGGGACGCCTTATCGTTGGGGCGGCAACACGCCGGATTCAGGCTTCGATTGCAGTGGTCTGATTGGCTATGTGTACCGCGACGCCGCCGGTATTGCCCTGCCACGTTCCACGCGGGAAATGATCAGCATGCGGGCGCCTGAAGTGGGTAAGGATGCGTTGCAGAGCGGTGACCTGGTTTTCTTCGCCACCAACGGCGGTTCACAGGTCAGCCACGCCGGGATCTATGTCGGTGAGGGGCGTTTTGTCCATGCGCCGGCCACTGGCGGTACGGTCAAGCTCGATAGCCTGTCCAAGGCTTATTGGCAGAAGGCCTATCTGGGTGCCAAGCGTGTGCTGCAACCGGAGCACTTGGCGCGTAATCCCTGAGTTGTTGTTGCCCTGATCTGTGGGAGCAAAGCTTGCTCGCGAAAAAGGCGCCTCGATCTCTGACAGACCGCATCGCTTCCATCGCGGGCAAGCCTTGCTCCCACAGTTCGGGCGGCGCTCACAAGGGTGTGTCGACCTTATTTACCTGACACCCGCCAAATCTTGTTCCCCACATCATCCGCCACCAACAACCCGCCCTGCTTATCGATCACTACGCCCACTGGCCGGCCCTGGGCTTTTTCGTCGGCATTCAGGAAACCGGTCAACACATCCACCGGTTGCCCTACTGGCTTGCCGCCGTTGAACGGTACGAAAATCACTTTATAACCACTGTGGGGCTTGCGGTTCCAGGAGCCATGCTGGCCGACGAAAGCCCCTTCGGTAAACGGCGCAGGCAAGGTGCTGCCTTCGGCGAAGCTCAGGCCCAATGAAGCGGTGTGGGGGCCGACGGCGTAGTCCGGGGCGATGGCCTTGGCCACCAAGGCTGGGTTCTGCGGTTCGACTCGGGTATCGACGTGCTGCCCATAGTAGCTGTAGGGCCAGCCATAGAATGCGCCGTCCTTGACCGACGTGATGTAGTCCGGCACCAGGTCGCTGCCGATCTCATCCCGCTCGTTCACCGCCGTCCACAGCGCGCCGCTGCGGGGCTCCCAGGCCAGGCCGTTGGGGTTGCGCAGGCCCGAGGCGAAGATCCGGTGATTGCCGCTGGCACGGTCCACTTCCCAAATGGCCGCGCGACCCTCTTCGGCCTCCATGCCATTTTCCGCGACGTTGCTGTTCGAGCCCGTGGTGACGTACAACTTGCTGCCATCGCGGCTGGCAATCACGTTCTTGGTCCAGTGGTGGTTGAGCGTGCCCCCGGGCAGATCGACAACCTTGGTCGGTTGCGCCTTGATTTGCGTATCGCCGTCCTTGTAGGGGAAGCGGATCAGCCGGTCGGTATCGGCCACGTACAGGTCATTGCCCACCAGGGTCATGCCGAACGGCGAGTTGAGGTTTTCCAGGAACACCGTGCGGGTTTCGGCGATGCCGTCGTGATTGGCATCGCGCAACAGTGTGATGCGATTGGGGCTTGGCACTCCGGCGCCGGCGCGGCCCATGACCTTTTTCATCACCCAGCCACGGATGCCCTTGGCGTCGTCCGGCTTGGGCGGAGCGTTGGTTTCGGCCACCAGCACATCACCGTTGGGCAACACATATAGCCAGCGCGGATGGTCCAGCCCTTCAGCGAACGCGCCCACTTGCAGGCCCTGGGCTGGGGTTGGCTTGGCGCCTTCGGGCCAGCCGATGGCTTCGGCGATGTTGACGGTCGGGACGAGAGTCTTGTTCGGTTCGGGCAGTTTCGGCGCAGGCCCGGTGCCATCGGACACTTGCAAGGTGGAAGACTCGCCGCAAGCGACAAGCCCGGCGGCAAGGGCGACGATCAGGAGATGGGGTGGCTTGAGCATGCTGGCTTCCCTATGAATGCATGTAGTTATTCATAGAGGAGCGTAGACGCGCGATGGTTCAACCGTAGGTAGGCCTGTCAGTCAGGCAGTAACTGGATTTTGTGCATGCTGAAAATCCAGTGTGGGAGCGGGGTGTATATGAGTTTTATGTCTGCCGAAGATTCACTGTGGGAGCTTGCTCCCACAGCTTCTTGTGCGGGATGAATCAGCCGTGGGCCTGTTTGAACAGCACCGCAATGCCAGGATGGTAGTGACCGGCTTCGTTGCGCAACTTGCGATAGGCGTAAGGGAAGTACCAGGCCACGGCGCAGGTGTTTTCCTTCTGCAGGTCGTCGATCATGTCCTGCAGTTCTTCCGGCGTGGCGCTTTGCTGGGCCTTTTGTGGTGAGACGAACAGGCAGCCCAGCTTCAAGTCGCTGGCGTAGCTGATGCGCTTGGCATCGCTGGTGACTTCCAGCAGCGGCTGGGTCAGGTTCAGGTTGGTGACCTTGGGCCAGCGTTGGGTGGCTTGGATAAAGGCGCGTTCATCGGCGCCGGCGATGAACAGATCGGCGCTGACGTTGCGTTCGCCTTCTTCATTCTGCTTGCGGGTCGGCGCGCTCTGCAGCGTGACCATCTCGGCCATCCAGGCGGCAGCCGACAACAGGCCAAGGTTGGCCCGTTCATCGAACCAGTACGGGGTGTCGTTATCGCCGCGCACGGCGTTGTAGCGGTCGATACAATCAAACCAGCGTTCCAGCACCGGGCGCAGGAATTCCAGCTTTGGATTGCTGATGAGCATGCCTTGCATGTTTTTGCCCTCTTGTTCTTGTGATATCGGGTCATGATGCCTATTTGATATCACTTGCCGTAGCGTGGCACAAGATTGGCGTCATTTTATTGATCGGGGCCAATGTTTGGTGCATGGCCCATGGCGGCTTTAATTGACGCTCCACCCCCAACCCTCTAACCTTCGCCGCTTGTTTCAGGTGCTCTATGACCCCGGTCGATAGAGTGAAACAGGGAAGCCGGTGAGTGCACACGAACCCGGCGCTGCCCCCGCAACGGTAAATGAGTCAAGGCTGCGCTAAAGCCACTGTGTCGCACAGACATGGGAAGGCGCACAGCCGGGCATTGCGCCGCTCATGAGCCCGGAGACCGGCCTGATTCATCCAACGGCATCACGGTGGGCGATGCCAGGCTTGTTGCCGTCTTTTTTTGTGCCCGCCCGCCGTTATCCAATCCCAACGGAGAGCTTCCATGACCGACATCCCCGATCGCGACGAACGCCACCTGGCGCGCATGCTGCGCAAGAAAGCCGTGATCGACGAGCGCATCGCCAACTCGCCGAACGAATGCGGCTTGCTGCTGGTGCTGACCGGGAACGGTAAGGGCAAGAGCAGCTCGGCGTTCGGCATGCTGGCACGGTCCATGGGCCATGGCATGCAATGCGGTGTCGTGCAGTTCATCAAGGGCCGCAACAGCACCGGTGAAGAGCTGTTTTTCCGTCGCTTCCCGGAGCAGGTGCGCTTTCATGTCATGGGCGAAGGTTTCACCTGGGAAACCCAGGACCGTCAGCGCGACATCGCCGCCGCCGAAGCCGCCTGGGCCGTATCGCGTCAGTTGCTCAGCGATCCATCCATCGGTCTGGTGGTGCTCGACGAATTGAACATTGCCCTCAAGCACGGCTACCTCGATCTCGACCAGGTGCTGAGCGATCTGCAAGCCCGTCCGCCGATGCAGCATGTGGTGGTGACCGGTCGCGGCGCCAAGCCGGAGATGATCGAGCTGGCCGACACCGTGACCGAAATGGGCATGATCAAGCACGCGTTCCAGGCGGGCATCAAGGCGCAGAAAGGCGTCGAACTGTGAGTGATGCTCGCCACTGCCCGGCAGTGCTGATCGCCGCTCCGGCCTCGGGACAAGGCAAGACCACCGTCACCGCGGCGCTGGCCCGGTTGCATCGCAACCAGGGACGCAAGGTGCGCGTCTTCAAGTGCGGCCCGGACTTCCTCGACCCGATGATCCTCGAGCGCGCCAGCGGTGCGCCGGTCTATCAATTGGACATGTGGATGGTCGGCGAGCAGGAGAGCCGTCGGCTGTTGTGGGAGGCCGCCGCTGAAGCAGACCTGATCCTGATCGAAGGGGTGATGGGGCTGTTCGACGGTACCCCGTCCAGCGCTGACCTGGCGCGGCATTTTGGCGTGCCGGTGCTGGCGGTGATCGACGGCACGGCCATGGCCCAGACTTTCGGCGCCCTGGCCCTTGGCCTGGCGCGTTATCAGCCGGACTTGCCATTCGCCGGAGTATTGGCCAACCGCGTCGGCACCCTGCGCCACGCACAATTGCTCGAAGGCAGCCTGACCGAAGGCCTGCGCTGGTACGGCGCGTTGTCCCGGGAAACCGGCATCGAGTTGCCCAGCCGTCATCTCGGCCTGGTCCAGGCCCGTGAATTGAATGACCTCGACCTGCGCCTCGACGCGGCGGCCGAGGCCTTGGCCGGCAGTTGCGAAGTAGCGCTGCCGCCAGCGGTGGCATTCGCCGCGCCCGAGGTGATCGCTGTTGAGCCGTGGCTCGCTGGGGTACGCATCGCCGTGGCCCGGGACGAAGCGTTTGCCTTCACCTACGGCGCGAGCCTCGATCTGCTGCGGGCCATGGGCGCGCAGTTGAGCTTCTTTTCGCCGATCCATGACACTCAACTGCCGGAGGCGGACAGCCTGTATCTGCCCGGCGGTTATCCGGAACTGCACCACGTCGCGCTGGCTCGGAACACGGCGATGCTGGCCGCGATCCGTGCTCACCATGCCGCCGGTAAACCGTTGCTCGCCGAATGTGGCGGCATGTTGTACCTGCTCGATTCATTGACCGATGTCGACGGCGTGCGCGCCGAACTGCTGGGTTTGCTGGCCGGCGATGCGCAGATGCAGAAGCGCCTGGCGGCCCTGGCGCTGCAATCGGTGGAGTTGCCGGAAGGCAACCTGCGTGGGCACACCTATCATCACTCCCTGACCAGCACCGAGGTTGAACCGATTGCCCGTGGCCATAGCCCCAATGGCGGGCGCGGGGCGGAGGCGGTTTTCCGGCAGGGGCGGATGACGGCTTCCTATGTGCACTTTTATTTTCCGTCCAATCCCAAGGCGATTGCCGCGTTGTTTGCGCCCGGGCCTGAGATCGCGATCGCGAGCAGGCTCGCTCCCACAGGGGATCGACTCATCTCAAGCCCAGCGCCAACCAGTGTGGGAGCGGGCTTGCTCGCGAAGAGGCCATGACAGACACCGCATTCTCCCAGGCCGAACGCGACGCCATTTACCGCGCTATCGCCGAGCGCCGCGACATGCGCCATTTCAGCGGCGGCACGGTGGAGCCGGCCCTGCTGCGCCGTCTGCTGGAAGCCGCGCACCAGGCCCCCAGCGTCGGCCTGATGCAACCATGGCGATTCATCCGCATCAGCGACCGCGCCTTGCGTGGGCAGATCCGCCAACTGGTGGAGCAGGAACGCATTCGCACCGCCGAGGCCCTGGGCGAGCGCAGCGATGAGTTCATGAAGCTCAAGGTCGAAGGCATTGACGACTGTGCCGAAGTGCTGGTGGCGGCGTTGATGGAGGATCGCGAGCGGCACATCTTCGGTCGCCGGACCTTGCCGGAAATGGACCTGGCCTCGCTGTCCTGTGCGATCCAGAACCTGTGGCTGGCTTCCCGCGCCGAAGGGTTGGGGATGGGCTGGGTATCGCTGTTCGAACCCCAGGCCCTGGCCGACCTGCTGGGCCTGCCCGCCGGGGCCAAGCCGCTGGCGGTACTCTGTCTGGGGCCAGTCGAGGGATTTTATCCGGCACCGATGCTCGCCCTGGAAGGTTGGGCGCAGCCGCGTCCGCTCAATGAACTGCTGTATGAAAACCGTTGGGGAGTGAGCCCATGAGTGTGGCGTTGCTCAGTGCCGCCGCGGTGGCGCTGGATGCGCTGTTGGGCGAGCCCCGGCGTTGGCATCCGTTAGTGGCGTTCGGTGGTTTTGCCGATCGCATCGAACAACGCTTCAATTCCGGCGGGCGCGGTTGGCGTAGCCATGGGGTGACGGCGTGGATCATCGCCGTGGTGCCGCTGACCCTGCTGGCCACGGCCCTGTCCTGGGCGCCTGTGGTGGGTTGGCTGGTGGAGATCCTGGCGTTGTACTGTGCCCTCGGCCTGCGCAGCCTTGGCGAACATGTCGAGCCGGTGGCGCGGGCGCTGCGCAGTGGTGATCTGGACGAGGCGCGCCTGCGAGTCGGCTATCTGGTCAGTCGCGAGACGCGCGAGTTGGACGAGACCGCCGTGGCCCGCGCCGCCACCGAATCGGTGCTGGAAAACGGCAGCGACGCGGTGTTCGCCGCGCTGTTCTGGTTCGCCGTGGCTGGCGCGCCCGGCGTGGTGCTGTACCGCTTGAGCAATACCCTCGACGCCATGTGGGGCTATCGCAATGAACGCTTCGAACGCTTTGGATGGGCGGCGGCGAAGATCGACGACGTGCTCAACTACATCCCGGCGCGCCTGGTGGCGTTGACCTACGCGCTGCTCGGCAAGACCCGCCTGGCGCTCAAGTGCTGGCGCACCCAAGGCCCAACCTGGGACAGCCCCAACGCCGGGCCGGTGATGGCCGCGGGTGCCGGCGCGCTGGGCGTCGAGCTGGGCGGGGCGGCGGTTTATCACGGCGAACTGCACCAACGTCCGCCCTTGGGCGAAGGCCTGCCGGCGAGTGCCGACTCCATCGATCGCGGCTGGCAATTGGTCCAGCGCGGGGTATGGTTGTGGTTGCTGATTCTCTGCCTGGGAGCTGAGCTTTATGCTTGAACACGGTGGACGCCTGCGCAACGCGGCCCGGCAATACGGCATTGCCGAGGCGGATTGGCTCGACCTGTCCAGCGGCCTGGCGCCCTGGCCGTTCGAGGTCCCGGCGATTCCCCTGCGGGCCTGGGCACGCTTGCCGGAAACCGATGACGGTTTGGAACAGGCCGCCTGCGATTACTACGGTGCGTTGGATGTGCTGCCGGTGGCCGGTTCGCAGATGGCTATTCAGTTGTTGCCGCGTTTGCGTCGGGCCGGCAAGGTCGGTGTGCTTTCGCCGTGTTACGCCGAACATGCCGAAGCCTGGCGCCGCAGTGGCTACATCGTGCGCGAAGTGTTGGCGTCGGAGGTGGATTTCTTCATCGACAGCCTCGATGTGCTGGTGGTGGTCAATCCGAACAATCCCACGGGCCTGAGCCTTGCGCCCGAGCGCTTGCTGGACTGGCATGCCCGCCTGGCCCAGCGCGGTGGCTGGCTGGTGGTGGATGAAGCCTTCATGGACATCACACCGGCGCTGAGCCTGGCGGCGCACACCCATCTGGTCGGGTTGATCGTGCTGCGTTCGTTCGGCAAGTTCTTTGGCCTGGCCGGGGTGCGCCTGGGTTTTGTCTTGGCCGAGCGCCGCTTGCTCAAGTTGCTCGCCGAACAGGTCGGGCCATGGGCCGTCAGCGGGCCGACCCGGGTCTTGGGCCAGGCGTGCTTGCTGGACAGCGACGCCCACGCCCGTCAACGCCAACGCTGCGAAGCCACCAGCCAACGCCTGGCGCTGGTGCTCGAGCATCACGGTTTCAAGCCTCAGGGCGGCTGCGGATTGTTCCAGTGGCTGGTCACCGAGCACGCCGAGGGGCTTCACGATTTCATGGCCCATCGCGGCATTCTCCTGCGGTTGTTCACCAGTACCGGCAGCCTGCGCTTCGGACTGCCGGCTGACGACAGCGAATTCCTGCGCCTCGAACAGGCCTTCGAGGCCTACGCCAAGGACGTTCAATGACCACAGTGATGGTGCAGGGCACCACCTCCGATGCTGGCAAAAGTACCTTGGTTACGGCGCTGTGCCGCTGGGTCAGGCGCCAGGGTGTGAGCGTGGTGCCGTTCAAGCCGCAGAACATGGCCCTCAACAGCGCCGTGACCGCCGACGGCGGCGAAATCGGTCGCGCCCAAGCCGTGCAGGCCCAGGCCGCCGGGCTCGAACCGCACACCGACATGAATCCGGTGTTGCTCAAGCCCAACAGCGACACCGGCGCCCAGGTGATCATCCATGGCCGCGCCGTCACCACCATGAACGCCGTGGCCTATCACGATTACAAAGCCACCGCGATGCAAGCCGTGCTCGCCTCCCACGCACGTTTGAGCGCCGCGTATCCGGTGGTGATGGTGGAGGGCGCCGGCTCGCCAGCAGAGATCAATCTGCGCGCCGGTGATATCGCCAACATGGGTTTTGCCGAGGCGGTGGACTGCCCGGTGCTGCTGATCGCCGATATCAACCGCGGCGGGGTGTTCGCCCATCTGGTCGGTACACTGGAGCTGCTTTCTCCCAGCGAACAGGCGCGGGTCAAGGGCTTCATCATCAACCGTTTTCGCGGCGACATCGCCTTGCTGCAACCGGGCTTGGACTGGCTGGAGGCGCGCACCGGCAAACCGGTGATCGGCGTGTTGCCCTACGTGATGGACCTGCACCTGGAAGCCGAGGACGGCCTCGACCAACGCCAGGCCGACAAGGCCGAGCAGGTGCTCAAAGTGCTGGTGCCGGTGTTGCCGCGCATCAGCAACCACACCGATTTCGATCCGCTGCGGCTGCACCCCCAGGTCGACCTGCAATTCATCGGCCCCGGCCAAACCATCCCGCCGGCCGACCTGATCATCCTGCCCGGTTCAAAAAGCGTGCGCAGCGACCTGGCCTATTTGCGCGCCAACGGTTGGGACACGGCGATCCAGCGTCACCTACGCTACGGCGGCAAGTTGCTGGGCATCTGCGGCGGCTTGCAGATGCTCGGCCAGCAGGTTCACGACCCGCTGGGGCTGGAAGGGGCGGCGGGTTCCAGTGCCGGGTTGGGTTTGCTGGCTTTCGAAACGACCCTGGAACACGAGAAGCAATTGCGCAATGTGCGCGGGCGGTTGGCGTTGGAAGAGGCCGAAGTCAGTGGCTATGAGATTCATGCCGGCGTAACCAGCGGCCCGGCCCTGGAACACCCAGCGGTGCATCTGGACGACGGCCGTTGCGACGGCGCCCAGAGCCTCGACGGGCAGATTTTCGGCACCTACCTGCACGGGCTGTTCGAGTCGCCCCAGGCCAGCAGCGCGTTGTTGCGTTGGGCCGGGTTGCAGGATGTGCAAACGGTGGACTACCACGGCTTGCGCGAGCGGGACATCGAGCGGTTGGCGGATCTGGTGGAGCGGCATTTGGATATTGGGGTGTTGCGTGAACTCTGTGGGATTTGAGGTGGCTGTACCGGCGTCATCGCGAGCAGGCTCGCTCCCACATTGGATCTCGGATGACCACAGAATTCATGTACACCCTAGATCAACTGTGGGAGCGAGCCTGCTCGCGATGGGGCCGGCAGCGACACCGCCTATTTGAAAGGTAAAAAACATGCTGCAACTCATCCTCGGCGGCGCCCGCTCCGGCAAGAGTCGCTTGGCGGAAAAACTCGCCACGGACACCCAACTGCCAGTGACCTACATCGCCACCAGCCAACCCCTGGACGGCGAGATGAACGCACGGGTCGCCCAACACCGCGCCCGCCGTCCGGCCGAATGGGCGCTGCTGGAGGAGCCCTTGGCCCTGGCCCGAGTGCTGCGGGAAAACGCCGCTTCAGGGCAATGCCTGCTGGTGGACTGCCTGACCCTGTGGCTGACCAACCTGCTGATGCTCGACGATCCCGAGCAACTCAATACCGAGCGCGAAGCGCTGCTGGACTGCCTGGCCGCGCTGCCCGGTGAAATCATTTTTGTCAGCAACGAGACCGGCATGGGTGTCGTGCCGCTGGGCGAGTTGACTCGCCGTTACGTCGATGAAGCCGGTTGGCTGCATCAAGCCTTGGCCGAACGTTGTCAGCGCGTCGTGCTGACCGTCGCCGGCCTGCCCCTGACCCTCAAAGGTACTGCGTTATGAATCACCGCTGGTGGCTGGACCCATGCAAGCCCCTCGATACCCAGGCTTTGGAGCAGGCCACGGCCCGTCAGCAACAGCTGACCAAACCCGCCGGTTCATTGGGCCGACTGGAATCGGTGGCGGTGCAACTGGCGGGCCTGCAAGGGCAGGTCAAGCCGAGCCTGGATCGGCTGTGGATCGCGATTTTTGCCGGTGACCACGGCGTGGTGGCTGAAGGCGTATCGGCCTATCCCCAGGAAGTCACTGGGCAGATGCTGCTCAACTTCGTCAGCGGCGGCGCGGCCATCAGCGTTCTGGCGCGGCAACTGGGCGCGTCCCTGGAAGTGGTGGACCTGGGCACCGTGACGCCTTCGCTCGACCTGCCCGGTGTGCGCCATCTGAATGTCGGCCCTGGCACGGCGAATTTCCTCCAGGGCCCAGCCATGACCGCGTCCCAGGGCGAACAAGCCTTGCACGCCGGCCGCGACAGCGTGGCCCGTGCCGTCGCCACTGGGGCGCAATTGTTCATCGGCGGCGAGATGGGCATCGGCAATACCACCGCCGCCAGCGCCTTGGCCTGCGCCTTGCTCGATTGCCAGGTGGCGCAACTGGTCGGGCCGGGCACGGGGTTGGACGCAGCGGGTGTCAGCCGCAAGGCCCAGGTCATCGAACGTGCCCTGGCGCTGCACGCTGCCCAGCGCAACGACCCCTTGCAAACCTTGTTCAACCTCGGCGGTTTTGAAATCGCCGCCCTGGTCGGGGCTTACCTGGCCTGCGCCCAACAGGGCATCGCCGTGCTGGTGGATGGTTTCATCTGCAGCGTCGCCGCCCTGGTGGCGGTGCAGCTCAACCCCGCGTGCCGGCCATGGCTGCTGTTCGGCCATCGCGGCGCCGAACCGGGCCATCGCCGCGTGCTGGAAACCCTCAACGCCGAACCACTGCTGGACTTGGGCCTGCGCCTGGGCGAGGGCAGTGGCGCGGCGTTGGCGGTGCCGCTGTTGCGCCTGGCCTGTGATCTGCACGGGCAGATGGCAACGTTCGCCGAAGCGGCCGTGGCGGATCGCCCGGCATGACCTTGCGCCTGGACCTGCTGCGTCACGGCGAAACCGAACTGGGCGGCGGCTTGCGCGGCAGCCTCGACGACGCCTTGACCGCCAAGGGCTGGGAGCAGATGCACGCAGCGGTGGAGCAGGGCGGACCGTGGGATCGATTGGTCAGTTCACCGTT
Organism: Pseudomonas sp. 43mfcvi1.1; assembly: GCF_900115935.1. Lineage (NCBI taxonomy): Bacteria > Pseudomonadati > Pseudomonadota > Gammaproteobacteria > Pseudomonadales > Pseudomonadaceae > Pseudomonas > Pseudomonas sp. 43mfcvi1.1. Next base: position 337,403 of record NZ_UETT01000006.1, read on the forward strand.
GCAGCGTTGCGCTCGCTTCGCTGACCAACTCGGCGCCCGTCTCGGCCTGCCGCTGCACGTGGACAAAGACCTGCAAGAACTGCATTTCGGCGCCTGGGAAGGCCGCAGCGCGGCGGCGTTGATGGACACCGACGCCGAAGCCTTGGGCCGCTTCTGGGCCGATCCCTACAGCTTCACGCCGCCCGACGGCGAGCCAGTGCTGGCGTTCTCCAACCGCGTACTGGCGGCGGTCGAACGCCTGCGCGCGGCCTACGCGGGGCAACGCATCTTGCTGATCAGCCATGGCGGCGTGATGCGCTTGCTGCTGGCCCAAGCCCGAGGCTTGCCTCGCGAACAATTGCTCAACGTCGAAGTCGGTCACGGCGCGTTGTTTTCTCTGCAAGTGTCGTCCGACGCCGTACTGACAGAGGTTGGCTGAAGATGCTGCCATTCTGGATCGCCCTGCAATTTCTCAGCAGCCTGCCGGTGCGCTTGCCGGGCATGCCCGAGCCTGAGCAACTGGGTCGTTCGTTGCTGTTCTATCCGCTGGTGGGGCTGTTGTTCGGTCTTTTGCTGTGGTTGCTCGATGCCTTGCTGGCAGGCACACCGTCGCTGCTGCACGCGGCACTGTTGCTGAGCGCATGGGTGCTGCTCAGCGGCGGCCTGCACCTGGATGGCCTGGCCGACAGCGCTGATGCCTGGTTGGGCGGCTTTGGCGATCGCGAACGCACGCTGCTGATCATGAAGGATCCGCGCAGCGGGCCGATTGCCGTTATCACGCTGGTGTTGGTGCTGTTGCTCAAATTCACCGCGCTGCTGGCTCTGATCGAGCAAGGGCAGGGCTTGATGTTGATCATCGTGCCGGTGTTGGGGCGGGCCGCGTTGCTTGGGCTGTTCCTGACCACGCCCTACGTGCGTACCGGCGGGTTGGGTCAGGCGCTTGCCGATCACTTGCCCCGGCATGCGGGTTGGCAGGTGTTGTGGGTGTGCGCGCTGGGCTGCGTGTTGCTGGCGGGCTGGGCCGGCATTTGGGCGCTGCTGGTTGCCTTGGCAGTGTTTGTTGGCTTGCGCCAGATGATGTTGCGTCGGCTCGGGGGTTGTACTGGGGATACGGCCGGGGCCTTGCTGGAGTTGCTGGAAATGGCGGTATTGGTGGGGATGGTGTTGATCTGATCAAGATCATCCAGGTCACTGTGCAAACAAACACCTGTCAACTCTGACAGTTTCGCGGTATCTGAAATAAGCGCTTACTTCTCCCACGTGCAGAACGACGGGAGGCGTCTGGTAGTGCCCGCTAATAATCGGTCTGCTTTTCGAACTGAAGCGCCATGGGTAGCCATGGCTTCCAGGTATGAATACGGAGAGCGATAACATGGCTGGTTCAAATGAAAAAGAGCAGCGCACCTCGAATGAAACCGAATCCGGCGGGGCTGAACCGTTTGAGGTTCAGGACCCGGTTGTGCAACCGCCTCCGCTACCAGGGTTGCCAGTGGGGCTTATTCGCAGGGCAGATCTTGATACCGGTCTAACGACAACGATCACGACTTGGGGGGGTGGTCCGATACCGGCTGGAATGACGGAGTATTTTCGGCTGCAGTGGGCGCGAGCGGACAGTGATGAATGGGAACTGTTTGAAGAACACTCTTTTACGGGCGGCGATACTTGGGTGCCGCTGGTTTTCCGTATTCCCAGTAGTTTCTTGCTCGATTCGGAGCACGAAGGACCTTTCGACCTCCGATACCAACACGAGAACTACGTTGGTACCCCTGATGCGTCTGGACGAACGCTTATCCACATCGATAAGACTCCGCCCGATGGTGGGCGCATACCGGAACGAATGATCTTCACCGCCGTGCCGCCCATCACCGATGCATCGTTTGGCGCGAATGATTACCTTGAAGCGACCATCCCACCTTGGACGGGTGACCAGACGGATGTGAAAATCGCCTACGGCTGGATAAAGGGAGAGCTGCCTGAACGTCCCGAGGATGTCGACCTGATCGGCCCGGAACCCATTGACCCGAATGGCACCAGAACCGTGCGTATTCCCAAAGACAAGTTCATTGCCGCCGGGGATGGCATGTGCTGCGGCGGCTACGTCCTGATCGACAAGGCCGGCAATATCAGCCCGTTGTCCAAGTATGAACTCATGTCGGTTGCCCTCGACCCGTTGCCGCTCCCGCCCTTGGATGAGCCCACGGCGGCGGATGCTACGGGCGGCGAGCTGCTGCGTTCGGACATTGTCGACGGGAATGTGCTTGTCAATGTGCCCCATGTCACCAGGGGCAAAGAAACCGATACTGTGGTGGTCAAATGGAAGACTCGGGAGATCACGCCGGGTACGCCTGTGGGTAGCAATCCATCGGGCGGGATCAACATCCCCGTGCCTTGGTCGGTCCTCTGGGCCGAATACGGCAGCACCACGACTGGCGCGGTGGATACGCCAGTCTCCTACACGGTGCTGCGGGGTGTAGAACCTTTTGGCTCGGAGGTGGCCACCGTCCGATGCAACTTTTCCGGCGCAGGCCCGGTCAATCCGGACCCGGAACCTGGTAATGGCGGGCTGAAGGTGGTCACGGTGGTGGGCGAGTCGGGCGTTGACAATGAGTTGGAGGAAAGCGACGAGGACGGGGAGATCAAGGCCACGATCGAACTGGTCGCGCCACTGGTCAATGGCGACACGTATCAAGTCATGTGGAACGGCGCCCCCATCGGTAACCCCCGTGTGATTGATACTGCCAATGACAATGTGGGGGACGACATCGAGATTGATCTCGATTGGGACGTCATCCGTGACGAAGGCCCCAGCGATGCCATGCCAGTCTGGTACGTGTTGACCAATGCGGCTCATGCAAACCCGCAAGAGCCTAAACAACGCACTTCGGTCAAGATTGATTTCCTGGTTCAAGCGTTGCCGGAGGCCATACCTCAACACATCGTTAACAACTTCGTGACCTGTCTATCATTGCGCTGGAATGCGGGTAACACCACCTTCGGCATCGAGTACCTTATCCCGCCAAGCCGCTATTTGCAGGTAGGTGACGAGGTCGTAGTGGAATGGAAGGCCTACACAAACTTTAACAGCCCGGTGGAGGTGCCCACCGCCAGAAAAATTGCGACGTTCAGCAATATCACGAAAGAGCAGGTGGATAACGGAATTGTCTGGCTCATCGAACCCTACGATGTGCATGTCCTGCCTACCTGGACGAACCCTCTCCCGATAGGCAAGGGCGAAGTGAGCTACACGATAACGGGAAAATCGTATACACCCACGCCTACCAATACCAGGGTGGCGTTGTCCCAGGGCGAGGGTAGCTGCAACGTTCCGCCGGGGCCGAATCCTTGAGCATGCAGTTAGACAGGTAACACTCGTTCGTATCCGAAATCCTGTGGGAGCGGGCTTGCTCGCGAAGGCGGTATGTCAAGCGACAAAAATGTTGACTGTACCGCCGCCTTCGCGAGCAAGCCCGCTCCCACAGGTCGGATCCCAGGGTGACTGGCAGCAGGAGGACCAAGCTCTTTCCTATGGTTTGCTTCATCGTTTATGCGGGCGAGTTCAGAAAAGTCCTACATACCGTGGAGTCGACGTTCTGTAGCCTGCGCGGCCTTCTGTATCCAATCGTCACAGGGTGCCTGTATGTCCTCGCCTAAATCGTTTTCGCTGCATCCGTTGTTCCGAGCGTTGAAATTGTTGTCTATCCCGCCTTTGTTGCTGGTCGCTGAGGTGGCATACGCAAGGGTCCTGAACCCTGGTGAGGTCGTGGACATCGATAGCACCACCGCATCTGATAACTACGTGTTGAACGGCGAGTCGACATTGAATGCCGATGGCGCCCAGACTCGCGATATCACCGTCAACAATTCAACCTTGAATCTCAACGGCACCACCGTGCAGGCAACGAGCGCCAATGGTGTTCTGTTGAACGCCGGTCGGGCGAACATCGGTAACAGTCACATCACCAGCGACCGGGTTGGTTTGGCGGTGAGTCGTGACGCAGCGGGCACCCAAGGTTCTACCGCGACAGTGAGCGACAGCACCATCATCGGTGGGACGACTGGCGTTTCGGTCTCGGCCTTGAGCGAAGTGACGCTGTTGCGAACCACTGTCATGGGCACTGGTGCCAATGCTGCCGGCCTGCGAGTGTTTGGCGGTACCGCCACCGCCATCGACAGTACGATTACCGGTGCCCGGAACGGGATCGAAATCGGTGTGGATGCAGGCATGACCACTCCCGCCACGCTGAACCTGGACGGTACCCATGTCGAAGGCCTCGACGGCTCGGCAATTGTCGTCGATACCTTTGGCCTGGGGACGATCACCGCCAATATCTCAGTGGCCAACGGCTCCACGCTGTCGGCCAGCAACGGCATCCTGATGGATGTGCGCAATAGCGCCGAGGGCAATTTGAATGTCAGCGGCAGCACGCTGGTCGGCGATATCGTCGCGGACGACACCAGCACTGCCAATGTGCTACTGGAAAACGCCGCGACCCTGACCGGGAACCTGCAGAACGTACGGGACCTGGGCATCAACAGCGATGCCCGTTGGGTGATGGTCGGTGATGGCGAGGTCGAGAACCTGGTCATGAATGGCGGCGCTATCCAGTTCGGCAACCCCGGTGAATTCTTCAAACTGAACGTAGAGACGTTGTCGGGCAGTGGCGGCACGTTCTATATGCACACCGATTTCAGAACTGGCCAGGTCGACACCCTGACCGTCAACGGCACAGCCACCGGAAATCACACCATCGCCATTGATTCCAGCGGTTCGGAGCCTGGAAGTGCGGGGGCCATCCCGGTGGTCCATATCGGCGGCGGCGACGCGACGTTCACCCTGGCCGGTGGCGAAGTGGACCTGGGGGCTTTTTCGTACGACCTGATCCAACAGGGCAGCAACGACTGGTACCTCAATACCGCCTCACGAGTGATCAGCCCGGGCACCCGCTCGGTCATTGCCCTGTTCAATGCCGCACCGACTGCCTGGCTCGGTGAACTCAGCACCCTGCGTAGCCGCATGGGCGAAGTGCGCACCGATCACGGCAAGGCCGGTGGCTGGATGCGCGCCTACGGTAACAAGTTCAATGTCGATGCCAGTTCCGGCGTCGCCTATAAACAAGTCCAACAGGGCTTGTCGTTCGGTGCGGACGCGCCGTTGCCGGTGGGCGATGGCCAATGGTTGGTCGGTGTGCTGGGTGGCTACAGCAAGTCCGACCTGGACATGAGCCGTGGCACCAGCGCAACCATCGACAGCTACTACCTGGGCGCCTACACCACCTGGCTGGATGAGCAGAGCGGCTACTACTTCGACGGCGTGCTCAAGTTCAACCGTTTCCAGAACGAGTCCGACGTGCAACTGAGCGACGGCAGGAAAACCAAGGGCAACTACGACAGCCATGGTGTCGGTGGCTCCCTGGAGTTCGGCCGGCACATCAAGCTGGCGGATGATTACTTCATTGAACCGTTCACACAGCTGTCCGGTGTGATCATCCAGGGCAAAGACTATGACCTGGACAACGGGCTTTCCGCCGAAGGCAGTCGAACGCACTCCCTGCTGGCCAAGGCAGGGGCGACCGCCGGGCGCAACTTCACCTGGGACGACAAGGTCGTGCAGCCCTATATTCGTGGCGCTTTCGTGCATGAGTTTGCCAACGGCAACAAGGTGAAGGTCAACGACCACACGTTCAACAACGACCTGTCGGGTTCCCGCGGCGAGCTGGGGGCCGGTGTGGCCATGACCCTGACCGACAAGGTCTCGGTTCATGCCGATTTCGACTACAGCAACGGCAATAAGATCGAACAACCGTGGGGTGCCAATGTGGGCGTGCGCTATCTCTGGTAGCGCCGGCTGAGGGGACAGGCATGCCGGATTCAATTCCGGCATTCGCCCTTTGCGGCATTCGAGTGTTCATCAGGATCTTGCCCCTCCAGGCGGTGGCTTGGGGGCTGATATTCAGCGACGGAGAACATGAAAAATGTCATCGACCCAGCCCATCCGGCTTGACCCCACAATGACCGCCCCCTGGACCGAGCCCGAACCGCTGGCGGATATTCCTGGCGGCGAGCGTAACCTGCTACACCGTTCGGCCTGGAGCGACCCGGACAACCCGCTGAGGGTTAAGCTCAAGCCTTGGTACGACGACGATCTACCGGGCGGTCCCTGGACCGAGCGGGTCGATGTTTTTCTGGATGATGACGAGCGCAATATCATCGGCTCCCGGGTGTGGGACCTGCCTATGGATCCGGACGATTACTACGTCCCGATCAGTGCTGACAATTTACCGTCCGGGACGCATACGTTCAGCTTTATCATGACCAACTTTGTGGACGTACCGGCGCGATCATTTCCGTTTACGGTTACCATCGATAAAACCCCTCCGGTCCTCGCGGCCGACAGCAAACTGATTTTCCCTTCCGCTGTTCTTCCTCCCAATGAAATTACCGCCGCTTACCTCGACGACCCTGCGAACGGCGATCAGGTGCTGACGATTCTGCCCGATTACGATGAAGTAAAAGTCGGTGATGTCATCACCTGGTACTGGGAAACCTCCCCAGGCGGTCAGGACGTTGCCGACACCTCGCCGCCGCTGGGGCCTGATGATATCGGCACCGTGTTGCAGGTGCCCTTCAGCGGCGACTTGCTCCGCCGCAGCAACAATGGAACCCGTTATGCGACCTACCGGGTCCGCGACAGGGCCGGCAATCTGTCGCTGTTGTCCACTCCAGTGCAGTTGACCGTCAACATTCGCCCACCGACCCCGCGCAAATTCCCCACCGTTAAGGAAGCGTCGAATTCGCCTTCCGGTACCGGCGTGCTGAATCCATTTCGTGGCGGTGCAGGGGTGACCGTGGTGGTGGAGGCTTCGGAGGTCGATCCCGGCGACGCGGTGACCGTGGATTTTATCGGCCTGGGCGGCGAGGACGGTATCGGTTCCATCAAGGGGGTACAGCCGATCAGCGCCGGTGGGCGGGAGTTTGCCATTCCCGCGGCGGTGGTCGCGGCGAATATCCGGACGGACGCCGCCGACCAGCGCAAAGTCGAAGTCTATTACTGGGTCGGCAACGCCCCCCAGCATTCGGCGATTTATACCTTGACCATCAACCCCTTCGCCGCCGATGCCCTGGGGCAGGTCCAGTGCCGTCAGGCGCAGGTGGGCTCGCCAGCGACGATCTCCAAGGCGCAGGTTCCCTCAGGGGGCGCGGACCTGGACATCGAAAAGTGGATCTACCAGGCCCGGGGCCAGCGGATGAATGTGTGGGCCATGGCGGGGGGCGTGCGTACGGATTTCCTGCGAGGGGCGCCCCATGGTGTCGACGGGACCTTCAATACCAAGATTGCCAAGGATTATGTGGATGGGCAGGTGCTTAATTCCACGTTTACGCTTTATGCCAGTGTGAGCTTTGATGGGGGGGAGAGTTATGTTGCTTTCAAGAATTTGGCATTGAAAGTAGTTGCGTGAAGATTAAGTTAGGATATGTCGTAGTTGGAAGCAGCATGAGCCAAGGCCCATCAAAAGAATAGGGCCTTGGCTTTGGAATTATGAAGAAGATCTAACTTGTTTTAAATTCTTGGAGGTCTGACCTGTTAATGGTCCATTGGCGAGATCCCCTTTTAAGGAGTCTACGAACCACCAACTTGGATCGTCGCCGGCGTGAAAGGGTTTACCGGTTTCGACTCTACGTTTTAATTGATTGATTGTACTTGGGTACGTATCAAGGCGTGGTATGGGCGGTATATCCGGTACATTTATACGTACCTCCTTATGAGACGGTACACGTGGTATGTACGGTATATCCGGTACATCTATACGTACCCCCTTATAAACCGGTCGTGGAATGTAGATGGAAGGTATATCAGTCGCGTTAGCGGCTGTGGCCCCGGCCCCGCGACTATTCTCTAGGTTCTTTGCGACTTGCATGGTACGACTAGTCTCTCCGAATTCCTTACTGAGCATGGTGTGCCAACTTTTTTGAGCTGCTGCGGCCTCAGCGGCTTTGGCAGCCGCTGCTGCTGCCCGCCAGAGCCCCCACAGACCAAACGCCACATCCACCCCGCCAGAAATCACCGAACTCAATGCGTGCTTTTCACGATCTTTCATTCGGGTGGCGGTGGTGGCCGCGACACCTTCGTAGAAGCCATAGACCCCGAACCCGACCCCCACCACGGTGAAGGTGCTCGTGACCCCGATGGCAAGCGCGCCAACCGGCGGAGCGATAACCACCGCCGCGATCGAAAGGGCTATGCCTATCGCGGAAAGTGCCGCGCCCAATACGCCCAACCAGTTCACCCCACGATTGGCATGCCCGGTGGGATCGACGAAGTTGATCGGGTCGCCCGCCGTATACATGTAGGGATTGACCCCCCCAGCATCGAATGGGCTGAGCGAATCCGGGCTGTGAAAGCACATCAGCGAAGGGTTGTAGACGCGGTAGCCGCGACCCAGCAGGTACCAACCGCTGAGTTCATCGCGCACTTCGCCGTTGAAGCCCAACAGGCATTGCAAGTCGTCTTCGGGGCGGCGCTCGCCATAGGCGCCATACACGGCCTTGCGCAGTTCACCCTGGCCGCTTTCGGCCAGCACGCTGTTTTTCGCGTCGGTCAGCAGCAGCAACGTCTGCTCGGGATCATCCTGCAGCTGTTGGCCCAGCGCTTGGTCGGCGGCGCTGAGCAAATGAATTTTCCGCTCGCCTTGTTCCGTTCGGGTCAGGCTGTCGTCATCGTAAAACCGCAAGGTTTCGGCTTCGGATTGGCGCGTGACGCCCAGCAAGTGGTTGTGCGCGTCGTAACGGTACTGGCTGACGGTGTTGCCGCTGCTGTCAGTGACACGCAGCAAGCGGCCCTGGCTGTCGTAGTTCAGGCGCTGGCCGTTTTCATCATGCTTCAGGCGACCGTCCTCGTCGTATTCCAGCTCGATGCTGCGCGGATAATCCTCATGGGTATGGGTGATCCTGACCAACTGGCAAGGGTCGTCATCCCCGGCAAAAAAACGCTCGATGTCGTCACGGCTACCGTCGGCGAAGAGGGTGTAGACCTCGGTGATATTGTCCAGGGCATCGAAGGCGAACAGCTGTTCAACGATGGCATTGCCATAGCGGTCTTTCGGCAGTTCGGTCCCCTCGCAGTTGTATTGCACCAGGCGTCCGCGTGGGTCGTAGTCGAAGGTTTCCAGCAGTTCGGTTTCATCGCCTGCTTGCAGATGGCGGCTTTGCAGCTTGCTGTCGGCCCGGTAGGTTTGGGTGATGGTGCGGTCCGGGTGGCCGCCGCTCAAGCTCAACTGGCGCGAGCTTTCCCGGCCCTGGTCATCGAAGGTCAGGCGCGTTTGTAATTGCTGCTGGGTATGGGCATTGCGCGTGGTGATCAGGCTGATCTGGCCCAGGCTGTCGTACTCGAAGGTGGCGCTGATCTGCCCCTGTGTCACCGTCTTGGGCCGGGCTTTTTCATCGTAGCTGTAGGTGCAGGGCAAGCCGTCGTTATTCGCCCGGGACAGCGGACGGCCCTCCAGGGTATGGGTGTAATGGGTTTCCCATGTCTTGCCCGAGCGTTTTTCCGTCCAGCTCTCGCGGCGCAATTGGCCGCTGGAGCTGTAGTCGAAGTGGTGCTGGCCCTGGGTATTTTCCGAAAGCGTCAGTTGTGCGTTTCTGGAGTCGTAGTTGAAGCTCGATTGCTCGTCCGGGGCGATGCTGGACACGGGGCTGTCGGTCAGGCCCAACTGGTATTCATAGCTGATGGATTGTTGGCTGGCGGTGATCTGGGTGTCGACCTGAAGTTGCCCGCCCTTGTAGTGGAATTGCTGCAAGCGCGGGCCGACTTTCAGGGTGGTGCGGCGGTCGAGCCCATCGAACGTCTGCAGGCCCATGCAGGTGGTGGTGCCATTGGCGATCACGTCCAGGCCCACGGGCAGCTCGTCGCCGCTGTGTCGGGCATAGGTGCGCTTGAACTCGGTGTAGTCGGGCAGGGTGGTGGTCTGGACCCGACCAAACAGGTCGTAGGTGAAGCGGGTGGATTCGCCCATCGGGTCGATTTGTTCGATGCAATTGCCCAGGCCGTCGTAAAGCAATTGCACCTCACTGACCAGCCTGTTCTCCGCGTCCAGGGCCTCGATTTTATCTTCCTTGCCAAACCGGTTGAGGGTCGTGCGGGTCTTGCCGGTGATCTTCGGCGGCGTTTCGGTACTTTGGCTCCAACTGCACAGGGTTTGCGTGGGTGGGTCGTTTTCGGTGACCTGCGCCACGCCATCGGCACCGATCACCTTGTATTGCTCGCCCCAGGTGTCGTACTCGAAGAGGCTGGTCAGGGCAACGTCCTTGGCGCCTTCCCAGTCCGTACGGGTTTCGCTGGTCAGTTGTCCCAAGTTGTTGTAAGTCGCCCGATAGGTCTCGCGAAACGCCGTTGGATTGCCCCCCCCGCCATCGACATCCTGGCGTTCGACTTTCAATACGCGGTTCAACCCATCCAGCCAGGTCACGGTCTCGACGCCGTTGACGTCTTTGAGTCGTTGGTGCGCCTGCTGCTCCGGCCCGTTGGCCAGTGTATAGCCATAGGTACGGCTGGCCTGGTAGGGAGTATTCGGCGCTGCGGTTTCTTCGATTACCCGGCCCAGGTGATCGTATCGGTAGAGCACTTCGGCGCCGACGTCATCGGTGCTGAGGGATTTGCTGCCATTGGGCAAGGCGTGTTCTTCGCGGATCACTTTGCGAATCGGCGCGTTGGGTTGGTCGTCATAGCCGATCAGGGTGGTTTCTGTCCGCATGACCATCCCCCCGGTCCGGGTACCCGGGGCGATACTGTAGGCATGCTCGGTGGTGGTCAGGGTATCGGCCTCGCCATGCAGGGTTTGCCGCATTTTGCTGAGCATGCCGTGCCACTGCTCTGCCGGGGCGTTGATGTATTCATGGGCGATACGCCGCAGCTCGGTTTGTGCCTGCTCATCCACGACCTGGACCAGGGTTTCGTCGCTCAAGGCCAGCCAGGGCCCGGCGTTGCCGACCCCGGGGTATTCGACGTAGCGATAGCGGGTTTGCAGGGTCGGTGCGTTGCCGTAGTCGGAGGGGGCCGGGGTGAGGGTCTTGCTCTTGATATGGCGCACGAAGCCTTGCGGGTCCGGCGGGCAGCCGTCTTCCCCGGTGGCGTCGTACCAAGTGCTGGTTTCGGTCACGCCATCGGCATTGACCTGCACCAGCAGGTTGCCGAAATCATCGTAGGTGCTGGAGACGACTTCGGTGTACCGGGGCAGCGTGGCGCCGGCATTGCGCCAGGTCTGGGTGACGCTTTTGGGCAGTTGGTAATACGCCGGTTGATCGCTGAAGTCCGCCAGCGGGTTGGCGTAATATTCGGTCTCGGTGACCAGCAGGGTATCGTCTTTGTCCGGGACGCTGGCTTTTTGCGAAATTTCTTCGAGCACCAGTAGATGGTAACGATTGAACACCCGCCGAGTGGTACGCGCCGGTTTCTGGCGGATGGCGTCCCAAAGAATCTCGCTGGTTTCATACCGGTAGCCCCTGACCACGCCATCGCGGAAGAGGTTGTCCAGGCCATTGTCGCTCCAGGTGACACCGCTGCCATGGCCGAGGAAGTTATTGCCGGTACGGTCGTACTCGTAGCGGGTTTCGATGACGGGTTGATCAAAGCCCGGGTCGAGCTTGTGCGACTGTACCCGTGGCAGGGTGAGGTCGCTCATGCCGGGAAAGGCATGGTGGGTGCCTGAGTAGGTGACGGTTTCGTGGCCGCCAGTGGGGGTATGCACCTCTTTGAGCAGGGTCAGGCTGCTCAAGGAAATATAGTCGAAACGCCAGGAACCCTTGTTCTCGGTCGGCAGGCCAGGGTCCTCGATGGGCAGGTCCAGGCGCTTGGTTTCGCCGCCGATGATATTCAACACAAACACGGCTTCCTGCGTGCTCTCGGGGTACAGCTTGATCTCCAGGGTATTGCCGCTGCGTGTAAGGCTCAGCAGTTCCGTGCGGTCGGCGTTGCGGATCTTGTTCAGTAGCGGGGTCGTGCCGAAGGCAACGTATTCGAGGGTTACGCTATGCCCCTGGGGCGAGCGCATTTCCACCGGCATGGCGAACTGGCCCTGGCCGACCTCAAGAATCTCCACCAGCCCGGACTTATGCTCGACCCGGTAGCGCTTATTGCCCAAGTCATGGAAATGAAAGGAGTCGAGTTTCTTCTCCGGAATCTCCATCCCATCCGGTCCCGAGTTGACCTTGAAGTTTTCCCCGGTATACAGCGAGATGATCCGGCGGTTGGGATCATATTGCGAAAGTTGCAGGTTCCATCCCTTGCCGAAACCGCTGTCGGTACGGTTGAGCGGATTGAAGTTCAAGGGTAATGGCACCGTCGGGCCACAGAGATTATTCGCCTTGAGTTCGGGCAAGGAGATGACGCAGGTGTATTGCCCAGTCCGTGGGTCGACCTGACTGAGGATAAAGTTCAGGAAGTTGAAGGCATTGGAGGGCACATTGGTCGCGGTGGTCATGGACTTATCCTCGTTGAAAGCAGAGCAATGGCGGTGCCAGTCAATCCACACAATCCACGGCTGAGGTCAGTTAGCGGGTTGCGAGCGTTCGATATAAACGCAGCTAAGCCGTTCGTTGAGATTCTTGGCGGCGAGGTCCGGACCGACAAATGCACCATCCGCTTCGACACGTAGATTTTTCCCCGCAATCAGCTCTCCGGGACGCAGGTTTCGCAAAGCATCAATGGACAGAAGCATGCCGCCATGGGGAGCCCAGTCAGTGGGCTGTTTGACGGTTTTAAACTTGAAAAAAAAAGTATTGCTGACCTTGGCATCGGAGCAGGCATCGTTTTCATAAAAATTAATCAAGGTCGCCGAGGGCACATTTTCCAGCCAGAAAGTTGAGACCATATTGTTTTCGCAATATTGATTGTCATGGCTGAAATTAAACCAATTGTTAGTTTCGGGTATGGCCAGCGAGCACTTTTCCTCACCCTTATCATTATTAAAATGAATGGTCCCGAAAGAGGAGTTCGTAGTGGTGTCCTGCTCGGATGCAGCGCACGCAACGGTAGCGAGACCACTGACACTGATAAGCGTTATCCAGGCGCACGTTCTCAACACTAATGATTTACGCAGATTCATTGTCGGACACCTCTATTGACCGGGGCGGCTTGAAGAGTGGCTGTACGGTTGCCTTCTGGTCGAATCTAGCACCGGTCGGCACCTTTGGAACCTAGTAGTTCTGCTAGTACCTGAGCGAATGGAGCAGGCGTATAAATAAAAAAACTCAGGTAGTTGCGTGGATGAGTCGTTCACGTATCGGCATGGTTTGAAGGGGGGACGATATGACCAATAGCAATGACCAAGCGGCGAACAATACGCCGACGGGTCCTATCCGGGATGACCTGTTACCCGCCCCGCAAATCAAGGAATCCCACGACCTGCAACTTGATCCCGACAAAATCGACGGCAGCATGACCATCGCTGTCGTGCCCTATGCCGGCATGGCTAATGGGGATGTAGTCCGCTTGCTGTGGGTGGGCACCCGCGCTGATGGAAACCCTGGCCCCACGGTCAATTTGCCGATCAAGACCTTGAGCGACAGCGATACCGATCCCAGTAACAATCCGGGTTCGGTGCTGAACTGGGCCGTGGCGAAAACCAGTGCCGTGGCATTGCGTGGGGGCTCGATCCAGCTGCACTACGAGATCACCTACGCGACACCCGCTGCGCAGGCCGATAGCGAATCGGCGCAACGCATCATCCAGGTCACGCCACCCACCGCGCCAGAGCCTGCCGCGGCGACCATCAAGGACCTGACCGGCAGCGTCATCAACCCCGGCCAGTTTCCCGAAGGCATCCGGGTGGTGGTGGCGCCTTATCCGGGGATTCGCCCGGGAGACGATTTGTTGGTGTACGGCACGCGTACCGGTTTAGGCAGTGGGCCGAACAAGAACACGATCCAATACCTGAAGATCGACCAGGCGATGATCGACAGCGATCGGATCGAGGTGCCGATGCCCGTCCAGTGGCTGCTCGACAATCAAGGTGGTTCCGTCAGCGTGCGCTATCAGTATGGGCGCGATGACGCTGCCGGCTCCGGCGTACCCCTGGAGTTGAGCATTCGCGAGCCTCTGGTCTTACCGACTCCGACGGTGGACAACAGCGTGGTCACCGAGGGCCGTGACGAGCTGAATCCGGTCGCGGCCATCAACGGCGCCTATATCACCATTCCCTCGGCCGCCACCATTGGTGACGACGACCTGGTGATTGCCCATTGGAAAGGCTTTGGTGCCAGTGGCTCGTATGACGTGCAGGAGGCCGAGCCGTCGAACCCGTTGAAGTTCAAGGTCCCTTCGACGGTATTGCCACCGAACTTCGGCAAGACGGTCGAGGTGACCTATAGCGTGTCCGGCCAGGAAGCCCAGCCGCCCTTGCGGCTGTATGTCCGCGAGCTTGCCAGTCACCCGGAGATCTCCTGTGAAGGCGCCCAGGTGGGTTCGCCGGCGACCTTGAAGTTGTCCAATATTCCGCCGGGCGGGGCCTTGTTGAGGCTCGATCGCTGGTCATTCATTTCCACCGAGCAAACGGTACGGCTATGGCTGACGGCCAGTGGCATTACCGAGCGCGACATCATTCCCCTTCGTCCGGTCTTGCCTGCCGAGACCACCACCGGTGTCACGGCTCGCCTGATGACCACGCACTTGGCGGGTATTTCGGTGAATTCGGTATTCACCCTGCGCGCCAGTGTCAGTTTCGATGGTGGGCACTCGATTGTCGTGTTCAGAAATCCCTTGCAACTGAAACTTTTGGATTGACTTCGCACATTGCCTTTCAAGGGCTTTAGGAGACTCAATCATGAGCAAGATGACATTGAGGCAGTTGGTCGCCGAGATGCTAGGAAAGTCCCTGACCTCTGGTTGGGACGCCGTGGTGCTCTACGACCAACGCAAAACCAATGAATTGCTCATGCAACTGTATATCGAGCGGGTCAACAGCGAAAACGGCTACATCGAACCGATATCCATGGTTGCTTCCTGGGGCGAGGGGGGGCCCTACAAGGAATACATCCATGACTTGAAGCTGAGTGCGCCTCGCCTGTCGTTTGAAAACGCCGACCCCCAGTTGCCGGCCAAGGCGCGGCTGACCCTGGACATGATCGGCGGCATGATTGTCAGCGCCAAGAAGGAACCAGGCGGTCCTTTTTTCATATCGAGGCTGCTCAAGGTCTTACCCGTGGGCGGTCCGCAACTGTGGATGGACCAGCCGGTGACCAAGGCCGTGGTCGGCGGACTGGGGGATGTGCTGATCGACCTGAAGAATGCCGAGAACTTCATGGCGAACTTCGTGCTTGGTGAGCTGGCGATGAAGGAGGTCGGCAATCGATTCAAGCAATATTTCGATGAAAATATTCCCCCTGAACTGAAGGTCTTTCCGTTGGGACGCCTGGAGGGACAATCGAACGGGATATTGACCCCGCAAAGCTTCGAGGTCAGGGCGATGAAGGCCGCCCCGTATGCCGTGCTCGGTGACGAGCAATACGGGGAGGGCGCGTTGGTGCTTTTCATTACCTTGCAAGGCGGTCGCGACAGTGACCGTTATCCTGGTTCTGAAGCGCCTTATCTGATTCCGGCCGACGAAAGTGGCAGCAAGTACACCGGCACACTGTTGCTGTCCAGCAAGGTATTGGCGGAAAAAATCCTCAAGCCGGCACTGGAGAGTTCCATCGGCAAGGGGCTGGCTTTACGGGTGGCCTACCAGAGCCATGACATTGCCACGACGCTGGAAGCGACCGCTGGTGGAAGCAATATTGGTTTTAATACGGCAACGTATGGGTATTGGGATGCCGCCTTTCAACGCAGTGGCTTTGCAAACAGCAAGCTGGATCCCTTCGCCTATGAGTTCAGTTGGTTGGCCAGCGCCAGCAAGGGCTTGAGGGTCAGTTATGGGGTTGGCGCAAGCCTGACGATTTATTGGAGGGGCCAGGTCGCCGGACAATGCAAAGTACCGGCGACCAATGACCGGTATAACTTTGGTTATCACTGCAATTTCGAAATGGCGATGAAGCTTGAGGCTTCGCTGGATGAGGCGCGCCAACATGTAGAGCTGAGTAGACCCGAGATGTTTTTATTGGCGGTCGATACCGGTTTCAACGGGAGTGCTGGTCATTATTGGAATATGCAAGGGGAGGCCGATACCCGAAACCATATTAACGACAGGGTCAAGTCGGTACTTCATGGCGTAGTCAAAAAAATCGACATTCCATCGATCGAGACGTTCCTGCTGGGTAATCTGCTGTTTCCAAGCCATAATGCCTTGCACTTGAGCACGGCGTTCATCCCCGGCGATCTGGCGGTATTTGGCCAGATCGAACCCTTGCGCACCAGCACGCAACTCACCCCGCTCAACTCGACGGTTGCGGCCGGCAGCGGGTTTCAGTTCGTATTGACCCCCACGCCGACCAACATCAGCTGGACCGCACGGGATATCGATGGCCAGGTGTCCCTGCCGCATGTCATCAGTTCGAGTGGTTACTTTACGGCGCCGCCCCAGAACCAGTTGCCCGAGGGTTTCCTTGCCATTGTGGTGACCGCGCGGGGCACCTTGGACGGGAAACCGGTGCAAAGTTCGGCGCTGGTCTCGGTGTTCGGCAGCATGGTCCTGACCAACCCCCTGTACGACAGTTGTAACCCCGGTGAAAGCAAGAAATTGTCTGCCCAATCCTTGGACGGCGGCTCACTGGAGTGGAAGATCCTGACCCCGCAATGGGGCTCGACATTGGCCGCCGTAGCGAATGAACCAACCCAAAGAACGTATACCGCCGGCGGTAGCTCGGACGATGATGTGCCGTTTTCCCTGGATAAGATCGAGGTCAGGCAAACGTCCAGTGGCCAGGTGAGCCACATCCATATCCTGATCCACAACCAGGCGGTCACGACCCCCTTGTGGATCTCCGAGGCGAGTGAGCCGGCCAGCGGCACGGTGCAGTTCGAGCTGCGGCCCAGGGGGGAGCCGGTCGATTCTTCCCGGGTGACCTGGAGATTGCTGGGCGGGCCGGGCACTCTTGACGAGCGTACCGGGGTTTATCGGGAGCCGGCGTCCGTGGCGGCGAGCAGTTTTATCGTGGTGTCGGGAACCATTCCCGATGACTTTCATGATGTGCAGGCTCTCGCCGCTATTCCACTGCCGCTGAGCAAGTATGCTGCGCTGATGGACATTCTGCAGGAGGATGTTCTCCCCACTGCTCCCCCGCCTCAAATACCAATTCCAACCGGTTTTCGCTTGACGCACCAAAGTTATTACCCCATCAGGTTTGAATGGAATGCTTCCAACAAGGCCGTGAAGTACCGGCTATATCGATGGTGGGTGCCGATCGCCGATGTTACCGGAACGGAATATACATCCAACGTACAGGGCTATAACCGTTTTCACCTGCGGGCAGTCGATGCGTCCGGACGGTTGTCCGAACCAACGCCCTATGTCTTTTTCTATCCGCCGGGTTATTTATCGAGCGAGGCGGATGATTTGTCTGCCCAAGAGGGGAATGGCGAGCAGGAGGGGAATAGTAGTTAGAGCGCTCTAGCTCGGCGAGTGGTTGAATGCGTTCAGCTACTGCGGGATTTATTGGTTGTGATGTTTGTATCGCGGTCTGTCGTATGACTCGCGTGGCAGTTTGCGCCTTGCGTTTGGCATAACTCGACAGGCAGACAGGATTCTATTGGTGATGGGAGTGAACGGTCATGAGTAAATTGACGCTGACGCAATTGGTCAACCAGATGCAAGGCAAGTCCCTGACTTATGGCTGGGACGCCATAACGCTTTACGATCAACGCAAGGCCAATGAATTGCTGTTTCAGTTGTATGTCGAGCGGTTCGATAGCGAAACTGGTTATTTTGAGCCAATGACCATGCTTGCCCCTTGGGGTGATGGTAGCTATGTGGAGAATATATACGGGCTTAAACTAAGCGCACCGCGTTTATCCTTCGAGACCTCCGATCCCAGTTTACCGGCCAAGGCTCGGCTGACCATGGATATGATCGGTGGCATGATTGTCAGTACAAAGAAGTATTCGGGAGGCAGGCTTTTCGTTTCCAAAATGTTAAAAGTATTACCCGTAGGAGGTCCGACATTATGGATGGACCAGCCGGTGACCAAGGCGGTGGTCACTGGGGCCGGGGATGTGTTGATTGACCTCAGTAATGCCGATAATTTTATGGCGGATTTTGTCATTGGCGATATGACGATGGCCGCT
This sequence comes from Pseudomonas sp. 43mfcvi1.1, assembly GCF_900115935.1. Lineage (NCBI taxonomy): Bacteria > Pseudomonadati > Pseudomonadota > Gammaproteobacteria > Pseudomonadales > Pseudomonadaceae > Pseudomonas > Pseudomonas sp. 43mfcvi1.1. The sequence continues at coordinate 355,590 of NZ_UETT01000006.1, forward strand.
GTGGGACAACGTTTCAAGGAGTATTTTAATGACAATATACCCTCTGAGCAGAAAGTTTTTCCGCTGGGGCGGCTGGACGGGGACCTGAACGGTATCTTGACGCCGAAAAATTTTGAAGTAAGAACAATGAGGTCCGATCCCAATGCCTTGTTTGGCGACGAGCAGTACGGCGACGGTGCGGTGATATTGTTTATTACATTGAAAGACGGTGAGGATGGAAAAAGTTATCCCAATGCCAATGCGATATACCTGATTCCTGCGGACGGTGGCGGAGAAAGATATACCGGCACCATGCTGCTATCCAGTCGAATATTGTTCGATAAAGTCATGCGCGGTCCGGCGACCGCTGATATTGGCTATGGGATCAGTTTTCTGGATTACACCCCGGAAAATGGCGGAGGGTCGGATATTGGCTGGAGTCTGCGCGGCGCTTCCGGCGGGCTTGATCTTGAGTTTGTTCATGATTATAGAGTTCGTGACGATGATTTTCCCGCGACATTCAAAGCGGATCTCTACTCGCATTTCAAGGCCGACGAGGGTGGACCCGCGCTTACGATAAAAGGGGCAGGTACACGTATTGAGTTTGTCTGGAGTAAAACCTATACCACCCGATTCAGCCGAGTCATTCACTGGAGTTGGCCTACGGGAGATGAGTGGGATTACGGGGACCTGACGTTTGTCTGCAATTACCGAGTGAATTTTGATGTTGTGCTGGATAAAGTTACCGGTGTGGTTGACTTTAATCGTAATGAAGGTTCATCCGCTTTCAATATGGCGGTGACTGGCTTTGAGCATCTGTTTGATCTGAAATGGGAAGGGATCAATATGATTCCTAAAATCGAAGAGTTTTTCCGACCGAAATTGCTGGAAATCCTCAAGGAGTTGTCGACCCCCACGATTGATACGTTCTTGCTGCGTAACCTGCTGTTTCCCGGTCACAATGCCTTGCATCTGACTGAGGCGTTTGTCCCTGGAGATCTCGCTGTGTTTGGTGAGATCGACCCTTTGCTTACAAGCACTGTGCTCTCACCCAGGAACTCCACGGTCGAGGCTGCCTACGCATTTCAGTTCAACCTGTCCCCTCAGCCAACCAACGTCAGGTGGTCGGCGCGAGATGTTGATGGTCAGGTTTCTCTGCCGGACGTTATTAGTTCAAGCGGATATTTTACCGCCCCCGATGAAAGCCAATTACGCGATGGTTTTCTCGCCATCGTAGTGACTGCCGAGGGAACTCTAAACGGAACACCGGTAAAAAGTTCGGCGTTGGTTTCCGTGCTCAGCAGCATGATCGTGGCAAACCCGCTGTACGACGCAGGCGACCCCGGTGAGGAGAGAACGTTTACTGCCCAATCGGTAAATGGCGGAACCCTGGAGTGGATCAATCTCACGCCGCAATGGGGCTCAAGGCTCGATCCGGTAGCGGGTAAGCCCCACGAGCGTAAGTACACTGCGGGGCCGGGCAGCGTGGATCCTTACATTCCGTTTTACATGGACAAGATCCAGATCAAGCAAACCGTCAATGGGAAGACGACATCCGCCTATATCCATTTCTTGATCACCAAACTCGGGGTGACCACGCCCATGTGGATCTCCGAGGAGAGCGATCCTGCCAGCGGTACAGTGCAGTTTGAACTAAGAGGCAAGAATGGTCCGATAGATCCTTCAAGGGTAATCTGGAAATTGCTGGGCGGAGTGGGAACCTTTGACGAGCGCACAGGGGTTTATCAGCAACCGGCGTTTGTTCCTCCGGGTAGCTTGGTCGTTGTTTCGGGCACCGTAGAGGGCCTTGACCAAGACAGCCACGCCCTTGCCGCCGTTCCGTTACCACTCGATCGATATGTTGAACTGATCGGTACCTTAGGAAAGACCCTGAAAACCGATTGGACCTTTGACTGATCTCGGTGCAAATCCTTTTGCCACTCTTCATCGTTGATTTTTAGTTTACTGAAGGCAAAAACCATGACTACTTATTCATTAAATGCACTGACCGATCGGATGAAAGGCAAATCGGTCACCCTCGGTTGGGATGCCGTGGTATTCATGAACCGAGCCAAGGTCAATAGCTTGTTGGAGCAGCAATACATTACCCGCTTCAACCGCGAAAGTTTTCTCAAGCGCATTTTCGGCGCGCCGTTCATGGTGCCGGATAACAGTGAATATCTGGAGATGAGCGGCCTGATCTTAAGCCACCCTCGCTTGAGTTTTGAAAAAGCCTCGCTGCGCAATTCGCGCGCAACGGCAACCATGGATATTGTCTCAGGCACAGTCTCCTATATACGCAAGGGCTCCGGCCAGGTCCCCGGGGCGATTCTCTACAGCTATGTGGTGAGTGCCAACCAGGCTTATACCCTGACCATGGATATCGACCTGGCGGCCAGTCGCGGTACGGTCAATGAGCAGGGCAAGGTCATTGTCGATATCGGTGATGGCTACAATTGCCGTTGCAATCTGGTCAACGAAGACCGGGCCCAGGAAACCCTCGGAAACTTCTTCAAGGGCTTGTTTCTGGAACAAAAACCTGAAGACCGGATGTATGAGCTGGGCATGCTCGACCTGCGTGATGTCGATCTGCTCGCGCCGCGTTCATTCCTGATTCGAACCATGGCCACGGACGAGGGCAAGGACCGTGCTTCCGACGATTATGGTGAGGGCGCCGTGGTGCTATTTGTCAGGACCAAGGGCAACTCGGATGAGGGCAGCGATCCGGGTGAAGGGGCGCTGGATTACCTGATTCCCAATGATCGACATCCGGTAACGGGTAAAACGTTATATTCAGGGTCACTGATATTGGCCAGTAGAGTCGTGTTTGACTGGTATGTACAGATCTATCTGGAGCAGCATATTGGCAATGATCTTAGGTGTGTGCGAGAAGTAGAATCCAATGATGTGGCTCGCTCGTTGCGTGCGATAAGCGGAAAGTTTGCGCTTCCTGGCGTTTATGTGTCATGGGAGGCAAACGAAATGGATCATTACGATATAAAAAATCGCGGTGATTTGGGCTTGACATTTTTCAGTGCGCTTCCGGATCAATCGTTGAAAGTATTCAGCAATCCGGATAGTCGATGCATGCTTAGTTGGCAGAGTCGCCAGACTCAACCCTATCAATTTCACGCCTATAACCCTATTGCGATTCCTCAACACCGTTATACAAATTTCAATATCTATGCCTCGCCTACAGTCAGTATCGTCCTTGAACCAGTGATGGGGGACACCGATAACTCTGTGATCTTGAAGCGGATGTCCGGGTCGACCGTTCAATGTCCTATCGACCTGACGGAGTTTCATGCCTTGCCAGGTCGTATTCCTGAACATTTCGAGCCCCAAGTCATTGAACGGCTTACAAGACCGATAGACGAGAAGTTTGGCGCCTCATTCGATCGGATAGAGCTTCCTGAAATCAATGTCCTCGCCATCAGCAACCTACTCTTCCCCGAACGCAACGCCCTGCAACTGACCGAAGCCCGCCTACCAGGCGACCTGCTCATGGTCGGCCACATCGATCCAAAAGAAACCACCTTCACCCTCGACCCCTTGTTGCCAGTGGTTAAAGCGGGCGATTCACAGACGTTCACTATTCGGCAATTGGGCTACCGGGCCAACGATGTGACCTGGAGCGTGCGCAGCGTCGACGGTAGTCGGGCGCTGGGTACTATTACCAATGGTGAGTATTTGGCACCGGACGTTCAACTGCTCGACGGCAGCGCCATACGCAATGTGGTCACGGCCACCTACACCGATTCGACGACCGGTAAGGAAGTCACGGCCTCGGCGATGGTTGTGGTGGTACTGACCGGCGTGGTGGTCACGCCGTCGATGTCGCTGATCCAGATGAGCGCGCGCCGCAATGTGCGGCTTCGGGCGACCTCGTTGGGCGCCGGGCCGTTCCGCTGGACACCGCGCAGCAATGTCGGCTCGCTACAAGTCGACGGTGACGAGGCGGTCTACACTCCACCGTCGACGGACCTGCCGGATGGCACGTTGGAGGCGGTGTTGTTCGATGTCGAGGACACCAGCACCGGCGAGAAAACCGTCGCCACGGTACTGCTGAGTCAAGGTAATTTCGCGCTGAATGTTACCCCCGCCATGCATCCCGGGTTGCGCCCCAACGGCACTGCGCTGTTGAAACCGCCTCGCGCTGACCGCCCGCAAATATACACCTGGGAAGTAGTTGCCGGGGAGGGCACCATCGATGCGCAAACCGGCATATTTACCGCGCCTGCGACGATCACGCTGCCCTACAGCGTGGTGAGGATCAGCTATTCCGATGAGTTTTTCGATCACTTCGGTTACAGCATCATTCACTTGTCCGAGCACGCCCGGCAGTCGGAGTGGTACGCCCTGGATATCTTCGATTTTGAAGTGAGTGCCGTGCCCCCGACGGTGTATGCCAATGGCCTGCAACAGGCCAAGGTGGTGGTGCGGGTCAAGCCCGTGGGAGATGGAGAGTTATCGGAGAGCGAATACGAAAGTATCAAGCTGGTCTCGGCGGAACAGAAAGTGTCATTGCCGGAAGTAGGTGAAGACGGGGTGCCGGAAGGCGGTAAATGGCATTACACCGAAGCCCGCAATACCTACGACCCCTACCCCAATCAAACGCCTGCCTCGGACCAGGATGCGCAGCAAAACAGGCCCAAAGGCCTGGTGGTCAAGGAGTTCTTTGTCCAGACCCACAGTATTGAAAATCTGCGTGTGTCTGCAAGGTTGCGCAGTGACAGCTTCGAAACCATCTATTCCAATCCAGGACTGGAAGGCGACGCTGAGCATAAAGTCATCACGCTGTTCGCAGTGGAGCCACCGGATGCAGGAGGTGGTGGTGTAACAGCCTTTACTTTTGAGACGCCTGGTGTGGAGTGGCCGGTCCGTGTCTACGGTGATAAGGACAATGAGAACGACCTGACTACGCTCGATTATTACTACCTGAAACTTATGATCCGTCAGCAACAGGTTGCCATTAAAAAAGTCCAGTTCGTTGGCAATTGCAGCATGGTGAAATGGGAGAGCGACACCATGCTCGAAGATATTCACAGTATTACCGGGTATGCCGTCGCGGGTGACGAGAACGAGGATAAACAGACAATCCTGCACATCGACGAAATTCTCTTCAGGCGATTGCAGGGGCAACCCGATGTGCCGGAAGAAACAGTTGACCCGGGAAACCCTGTCCCACCTGGCGAGGTTCTGTTCAGTTTGCACCGCCGTGAGTACTGGCGCTATGACCGGTATGCCAAGTCCGATTTCGGCCGGGCTCTGGATGTGATTGTGTTTGACCGCTATGGAAATCGACACAGTGTAAAAATCGGTTTCGACGGGGTTAATCGAAACAAGCTCAGGATAATCGGTTAGTCATACTGGTTTAAGGCGCGACCTGTAGCAGGTCGCGCTTCTCAAACATTTCCTCTTCCGGGAGAAGAGTCATGTCGACAGAGACTTCGATACATTCCAATGCCTTCAACTTCTTGAGTTTTATCCTTAACCAAGTCGACCCGCGTACTGGTCAATACACCTGCGCCATCTCCTTGCCCGAACTCAAGGCCAATGACTTGTGCGGCCCGGTCGTGCCGCTGCAATTGAACTTCAACCCGCTCAACAATACCGACAGCGGTTTCGGCAAGGGTTGGAACTTGCAACTTTCGCAATATGATCCGAACCGCCGGATCATCTCGCTGTATACCGGGGAAACGTTCAAGGCCAATATAGGGGCCGACGGTATGGAGATTCCGGAGAAGAAACTCGACTCCTTTCATTTCCATGACCTGGGCAATCAACGCTACCGGGTCGAGCATAAGTCCGGGCTGGTGGAGATTCTCCAGGTCGGCCAGGGCCAGTTCGCCATGCCGGTGGAAATGCGCTCACCCCAGGGGCATAGCGTGACCCTGGAATACGTCGCCTTCGGCACGACCCCGTTGCTGAGCAGGATCCGCAATGCCGACCGCACGGAATTGCTGAGCCTTACGCGCAACGGTAATACCCTGGAGGTCAAGCTGCATCCGGGTACCCTGTATGAAGCGCTGTTCGTATTCAACATCCTTGGCGGTGAAACCAAAAGCATCGTCCTGCCCGCCGAAGATGCGGGACTGCCCACCGAGAACAAGGGTTCCTGGCGTTTCTACTATATCTCCCTGAGTGGCCTGACCCTGCTCAAGGAGGTCCATACCCCCACCGGCGGTCATGAAACCGTCACTTACTCAGGCACACCCCATGCCTTCCCCGGCCTGAGCGACCGCACCCTGCCACGGGTACAGTCGCACAAACGCGACCCGGGCTTTGGGCAGGGCGTCATCGAAACCCGCTACGATTATGACCGCACCGGCAATAACTTCCTCGGCCATGGCAGCGGTGTCACCTGGATCGATAATGACCTGGACAATCTCTATCGCGATGGCGTGGCCCGGGACTATAGGTATGAAACCAGCGAAACGCTCTGGGACGCCGTCAGCGAGAAACCGCTGCGTATCACCCGCCGGGTGTTCAATCGTTTTCATTTGCTGGTGCTCGAAGAGGTTTTGCAAAAAACCAGCGAGCCGAACAAGAGCGATACGCTGTTGGTCACCGAGACCGAGTACTACGTCGATCCCCTGGCCGATTTCAAGGACCAACTGGCGTACTTCCAACTGCCGCAAAGCGTGACCCAGACCTGGCGCAATGCGAGCGCCACGGTACCCCGGCATACAGAAGTCGTCACCAGCACTTACGATGATTTCGGCAATTTGCTGGTGCAGGTCAATGCCAATGGCGTGACCGAAACCAGCACTTGGTACGACGCCGATGGGGAAGACGGCTGCCCGAAGGACCCGCAAGGTTTCGTGCGTAATCTCAAGAGCAAGACCATCACCCCGGCCCCCTCCGGCTACGGCGCCGCGCCAACCCTGCAAACTCGCTATCGCTATGACGAATACCCCGGCCTCGGCGGCGTCGGGCACTGGCTGGCCTTGAGTGACGAAAGCCTGATGGAAGGCGAGCAGGTGCTGCAACAGAGCACCTACAGCTATATCAATGCCCCAGGCAATGCCTTTGAACATGGGCGCAAGTTGCAGGACGCCGTCACTCTCAACAACCTGACCACTACCACCGATTATGTCTACAGCAAGACCCGCAACGCCCGCGCCGGCGAAACTGTCTTGCATACGGTCAATACCTTGCGGGGCTTCGATGGCGAGGAAAAGATCGTCAACCTGGAACATTCGCTGCTCAATGGCGAGCCCCTGCTCAGCCGTGATGACAACGACGTGGCGATCGCCACCGAGTATGACCTGCTCGGTCGGGTGACCAAGGAAACCGTGGCCCCGGACACTCCCTACGAGGCCAGTCGCAGCTATCGCTACACGCTGGTCGACACGGTGGGGCAGCAGGCCACGCAAAGCGCCATCGACGTCAAGGGCGTCGAGACGATCTCCTGGCTTGACGGACACAACCGGGTGATCAAGGAAACCCGCCGCGATGCCGATGGCCTCGGCGGTAATCCGCAGGCGTTGCGCGAAATCTACCGGGCGAGCTACAACCAGCTCGATCAGTTGACCAGCGAAACTGTGATCGACTGGGAACGGGCCAGGAACATTGAACTGACCAGTGTCTTCAAGTACGACGACTGGGGCGAGCAGCGCAGTGTCATTCGCCCCGATGGTGTCGAGGAGCATGAGGTCACCGACCCGATTGCCCGCACCACCACGCAATGGCTCGAAGGCCAGGGCAAGACGGTGACCGTCAACAACCTGTTCGACAAGCCCGACAGCGTCAAGCGCATCGACCGCGGCGAGCAGATGATCAGCGAGCATCTCTACCATTACGATGGGCTCGGGCGGACCGCCGAGGAATACGATGCCGCCGGCAACTGGACCCGCTATGAATACGATGCGTTCGATCGCATGACCAGGACCCTGTTGCCGGACAGCACCGAGGTCGAGCGCGAATATGCGCCCCACAGCAGCGATGAAGAGCTGCCGGTCAAGATCAGTGTCAACGGCGCGGTGCTCGGTGAGCAGGTCTTCGATGGCCTGGACCGGATGGTCGTGTCGATCACCGGCGGGCGGGAAAGCGTCTATACCTTTGACCCGGGGCAGACCCAACCCAAAAGCGTCAAGCGCCCCAGCGGCCAGGAAACCGGCTATGTCTACCGGCCCGAACTCGGCGAAGATCCGGAGCAGCGGATTGCCGTGGAAAGCACCGCGATCTACAGCTACGACGCGCAGAACGCACGGCTGTTGCAAACCGAGGAGCAAGACCAGCAGGGCGTTACGCATCGCCTGCTGCGCGAGTATTTCAGCACTGGCGAAGTGAAAAGTGAAAGCCGCGAACAAACCGGGGAAACCACCCGGACCATGCATTACGAGTACAGCCGGCAAGCACGAATGCTTAGCTATACCGATGTGCTCGAGCAGACCCAATCCTTTGAATACGACCGCCATGCTCGCTTGATCGCCACCGAGCTGGGTACGACCCGCTCGACCTTTGCCTACGATGATTGGGGGCAGCTCGCGGATATCGAGACCGTTGACGGCAGCCAGCAGTTGAAGACCCACCTGGCATACGACGATTTTGGTCGCGAGGTCCTGCGCCGCTTCGATCTGGGCGGTGGGGTGATCCAGACCTTGACCCAGGTCTACGATGAGGTCGACCGGCTGACGCAACGGACCCTGGTGCAGGGCAACGAGACCCTGCGTGACGAAACCTATGGCTATGACACGCGCGGGCGCCTGGTCGAATACACCTGCACCGGCAGCCAGGCCCCCGAAGACCCCTACGGCAAGATCATCCAGAGCCAATTGTTCGGCTTCGATGCCCAGGACAACCTGGACTTTGTCGAGACCAGCTTCGAGGGCGGGCGCAATTCAAGTTACTACGAGTACGCCAATCCGGATGATCCCTGCCAATTGACCGCCATCACCAATACCTTCCAGCCGGATTACCCTCCACGGTTGGAGTTTAGCTATGACGCCAATGGCAATTTGTTGCAGGACGAAGCTGGACGGATCTTGGAGTACGACAGTTTGAGTCGATTGATCAGTGTCAGTGCGTTGAGTGGAGAGTCGGCTAATAGCTATCGTTATGATGCGTTGGATATGTTGAGTGCCAGTGGTACGGCGGCGGCCAGCGAGTCACGGTTCTACCAGAACGGTGAATTGGCCAGTCGACTGGTGGGTTCTCAAGGCAGTACCTTTATCCGAGCTGACGGCAGGGTACTCGCCGAGCAGGTGGGTACTGGGGGAAAGTCGTCATTGCTGGCAGTCGATGAAAAAAACAGTGTATTGCGCGAGATTGGTGAGCCAGCTGTCAACGATATTGCCTACAGCGCTTACGGCCAGGAAAGTGCCCGGCAAGCGGTGAGCACTGCGTTAGGTTTTAACGGTGAGCTGCGTGAGGAGCAAAACGGATGTTATTTGTTGGGGAATGGCTATCGGACATACAGCCCGGCGTTGATGCGGTTTTACAATCCTGACAGTTTGAGTCCGTTTGGTCGGGGAGGTATCAATGCCTATGCCTATTGCGAGGGGGATCCGGTTAATAGTACTGATCCGAGTGGGCATTTTTCCTTTAAAGCGATCGGAACTTTATTCGCGCTAATCGGAGGTGGCTCTGTAATTGCCTCCTTAACTGTGAAGGATAAGACCGCCAAAGTGACCCTGGCTATTGCGGGAAGCGTTCTGTTGTTTGTCGGGTTGGGATCAATAGGTATGGGCGCCTTCCAGACGAAAACAAGTTCGTTATCTGGGGCGCGACGGGTGAGTGTGCCAAGGGTGGGGAGGAGGGAGTATGTAGCTGCTGCACAGAAGGCGAGGGCTCAGGATCTGGAGAATGTTAGACGCTATTTCCCGTTGTTTAAGCCTACACCTGCACCTGCACCTGCACCTGCATCGCCTAGTGTTGGCAGAGAATTGCAGAGCATAACTCCTGCTTCTCGACGTTCGGGAAGAAGTAGCGCCGCCTCCGGAAAGAGAACGCCTGAGCCTGTGGCCGTGCGTCAGGTGGAAAGTCCATCAAACGCAGAAGTTAGATTGGAAATAAGAGAACCATAATGATTGGCTAAAGCTTAATGGCTATGTAATAGGCACTTATGGACCGGAGGACCATAATCCTCCGGACGCTTACCTTCAATCTGCCGGCCACCTGGGATTTCAGTTTCCCAGGGCTGCTACGCCGCCCAGCGGGGATAAATCCCTTGCCACAAAATACGTGCGGCGGGTGTTGTCATGTTGTCATGTTGGCATATTGCCATTTTGGCGGTGTAGCGGTGGTCTTGTGCCTCTTCTTATATGGCGCGCCTGTTCCGCTTCCACTCGAGCAAGTTCGTCTTCAAGTCGCCTGATTTCCTGCTGCTGCAGCTCTTGCCGGCGACGCATTTCTTGCGCTCTTGCCCCAGGCCAATACTCTTTGCGTTCCAAGGGGGCAGAGGTTTGCCGTTCGGCTTCAATCCTATACTGGGGAGCCGTCGGTGTGTTTTTAGCGGTAGTGGGACCGCTTGGCAACAGCGAATCGCCGCGCAGCGGCTTGTATGGTTGAGCAGAACCTGACCTGCCGCTGAAACCTGTTTTCCTGTTCGCCCCCGTCAGGTTCCGGGCTGGGCGCCCACCCCGTGAAATGTATCCCGCACCCAGGCCTGAGGCAGCACTGATAAGCAGCAGTGCCGTGCCGACGGCAGAGTCCTTGTCCATTACCGCAACAGCGGAAACCCCACTGACAACGGCTGTCGCGGTCAATGCACCTGCGGGCGTTGCCAGGCGACCCAGGAGCGACGCACCTAGGCCGAAGATCCCGAGATGTCCGGTGGGGTCACGGTAATTAATCGGGTCCCCCAGGCAATAGGTGTAGGGGTCAAGCCACCGCCATCTATCGGGCTTGACCCGTCTGGGTTGTGAAGTCGCCTCAGTACCGGGTTATAGGCTCTGTAACCATTGCCCAGGATGTACCAGCCCGTGTGTTGCTCCCGACGTTCTCCGTTGAAACCCAGGCAGGTCGAGGCGGGTTGAGCAGATGATCGGTGACCATAGGAGCAATAGGCCATTCGCCTGGTATCGGTTTGGCTGATTTGCACCAGTATCGATTGGCTCTGGTCGGTCGCCAGAAGGACTGTTTGCGTTTCGTTTTTAACTAACATGGACTGGCTTTCCTGGGAGCCGCACGACGATTGTCCCGTATCGAGTCTGTCAGAGGTCCTTTCTGAGCTTGCCCGGTTTGGGAGCAGAGTTTTGCTAGATCAGCACATCCTCTTGGGAGTTTCCCTTGATGTACGGTTTATTGATCAACCCCAACTCCAGTGCCTTGAATGCCGCCGTCCAGCGAGAGTTCACCCCGAATTTTCGACGAATATTGCAAAAGTGATAGTTCACCCCGGCCTCGCTGCAATTGATGATTTGGCTGATCTCCCAGGAGGACTTGCCGGCGGCGCTCCACTGCAGGACCTCCGTTTCCTTGCGCGTGAGTTTTACCGCCGTTGGTTGTTGCGAGTTCTCGTGCTGGAAATTTCCTCGGGTGGAGGAGGGGCGGGTGATGGAGTCGGTGCGATACATGACAAACACTCCCATTAAACGATCAGAAATGGCGTGGGGGCGGCGAAATTTTCCTACTTCTTGATGGCGTGATTCGCACGGCCCTTCTTCGGACCCTGAGGCAGGGCTGGAGGCACGGGTTCGTTATAGCCCGATTCAAGTCGGCTGAAACCTGTCAGACATGACAGGTGGGGGCACTGGATGATGAATGGCTGTAAAGAACTTAAATTATAAGCCTTTGATATTGTTAAGTTTTTTAATTGGCTGCGAGATTCATTGTGGCGAGGGAGATTGCTCCCGCTTGAGTGCGAAGCACTCACAAAAAGGGACGCCGCTGCGCGGCCCAGCGGGAGCAAGCTCCCTCGCCACGGGTTCTATCCACCCAGGGATGAGCTGTTCGCCCCAAATAAAGGACGTGGGCTTTTCCATTTAAAATTTGCATTCAACCAACCCCGGGTATATACACGCACCATGCTTCCTTCCCAATGTTTATGCATCAACCTGCGTCGTGCCGCCCGTGGCGTCAGCAGGTATTACGACGGCGCCCTCGACGGCTTCGGGATCAACGTTGCCCAGTATTCTTTGCTGAGCAACCTGGCGCGCCTGGACCAACCGAGTATTTCCTCCCTGGCCGAGGCCATGGGCCTGGATCGCAGCACCCTGGGGCGCAACCTTCGGGTGCTGGAAGGCGAGGGGCTGGTGGCGTTGGCCGAGGGTGATGACTTGCGCAACCGTATCGTCGTGCTCACTGACGCGGGGCATGCTCGGTTGGCGGCAGCGCTGCCGGCCTGGGAAGCGGCGCAGCAGAAACTGATCGATAAGCTGGGCGCGGAAAAGCGCGCGACCCTGCTGGCCTTGCTGGATGAATTGGCGTGAAGCTGATTCGTTCGATGATAAGTGGGTATATACCCGCGACTGGAGAACAAAAATGACATCGATGTGGCGTACCTGTGGTTGGGTCCTGGTGGGCAGCGCGCTGATCCTGGCGTTGTCCCTGGGCGTGCGGCATGGCTTCGGCCTGTTCCTGGCGCCCATGAGTGCCGAGTTCGGCTGGGGCCGTGAGGTATTCGCCTTTGCCATCGCCTTGCAGAACCTGATCTGGGGCCTGGCGCAGCCTTTCACTGGCGCGCTGGCTGACCGCTTCGGTGCGGCAAAAGTAGTGCTGATCGGCGGTGTTCTCTATGCCGTCGGCCTGGTGTTCATGGGCATGGCGGACTCGCCATGGTCGTTGTCGTTGAGTGCGGGTCTTTTGATTGGTATCGGCCTGTCAGGCACGTCCTTCTCGGTGATTCTGGGTGTGGTCGGACGGGCCGTGCCGCCGGAAAAACGCAGCATGGGCATGGGCATCGCCAGTGCCGCCGGTTCTTTCGGCCAGTTCGCCATGCTGCCCGGTACGCTGGGGTTGATCGGCTGGCTCGGTTGGTCGGCGGCGTTGTTGGCGCTGGGACTGTTGGTGGCGTTGATCGTGCCTTTGGTGAGCATGCTCAAGGACGCACCGTTGCCGGTGGTCGGCCACGAACAAACCCTGGCCGAGGCCTTGCGTGAGGCGTGCAGCCATTCCGGGTTCTGGCTGCTGGCGGTGGGCTTTTTTGTCTGCGGTTTCCAGGTGGTGTTCATTGGCGTGCATTTACCGGCGTACCTGGTGGACCAACACCTGGCCGCCGGCGTCGGCACCACCGTGCTGGCCCTGGTCGGGTTGTTCAATATCTTCGGCACTTACACCGCTGGCTGGCTGGGCGGACGCATGTCCAAGCCGCGCCTGTTGACCGGGTTGTACCTGTTGCGGGCCGTGGTGATCGGCTTGTTCCTGTGGCTGCCGGTGACGACCACGACGGCGTATCTGTTTGGCGTGGCGATGGGCTTGTTGTGGCTGTCGACCGTGCCGCTGACCAACGGCACGGTCGCGACCCTGTTTGGTGTACGAAACCTGTCGATGTTGGGTGGGATCGTGTTCCTGTTCCACCAGTTGGGCTCGTTCCTCGGTGGTTGGTTGGGCGGGGTGGTGTACGACCGCACTGGCAGTTATGACTTGATCTGGCAGGTATCGATCCTGCTCAGCCTGTTGGCGGCGGCGTTGAACTGGCCGGTGCGCGAGCGTCCGATGGCGCGCTTGCAAGTCCAGGTTGGTGCGGCATGAGTCGCATCGGCCCGTGGCTGATCGCTGCCGGCGCTGGCCTGCTACTGGCCTTCGCCTGGTGGGGCTGGCACCAGGGCGGGTTGGCCCTGATGCAACTGGGCATGGGCACGTGCTGAACAAATGGACGGCGGCGGGCGTGACAGAGTAACGTCGTGATCTGACATGCTTTTAAGGAAACCCGACATGTTGATGCGCTGGTTTGCTGTTCCCGCTCTGTTGCTGGCTGTGACCGGGCAGGTCTGGGCCGCCGGTTGCCCGCCGTTGCTGGAGGGTTCGTTGCCCAAACTGCGGGCCAAGGAAACCATCGATTTGTGCCAGCGCTTTGCCGGCAAGCCACTGGTGGTGGTCAACACCGCCAGCTTCTGTGGGTTCGCCCCGCAATTCAAAGGCCTCGAAGCGTTGAACCAGCGCTACAAGGGCGAAGGTTTGCAAGTGCTCGGCGTGCCGTCCAACGATTTCAAACAGGAGTCCAAGGATGGCGCTGAAACCGCCAAGGTCTGCTACGTCAATTACGGCGTGACCTTCACCATGACCGAGCCACAGCCCGTGCGGGGTGCGGATGCGATACCGCTGTTCAAGCACCTGGCGGAACAAGCCGGTGCGCCGAAATGGAATTTCTACAAGTATGTGGTGGACCGCCAGGGCAAGGTCGTTGGCAGTTTTTCCAGCCGGATCAAGCCTGACGATCCCGATTTCATCAAGGCTGTGGAAACAGCCATCGCTTCCAAACCCTGATCGCCAGCCATGAAAAAGCCCCGCCTCTTCGCAGAGAGCGGGGCTTTTTTCGCTTCAGGTGGCGATTGGTTCAGGTTCGCCGGAAAACATCAGAAGCGGTAGGTTGCACCGACACCGAAACCGTTGGCGCTGTTTTCGTATTTGGCGTTGTAGGACTGGCCGAGGGCATTGCTGCCACTGACGTTGACTTTTTCTTCCTTGAGGTAGGAATAAGCCACGTCGATGGTCAGGTCGTCGGTTGGGCTCCAGCCGGCGCCCAGGCTGAAGATGGTCCGGTCGCCGGTCGGGATGCGTGGCGAACGGTCCTGGTTGTTGGTCGGCGCCTGGTCGAAGGACAGGCCGGTACGCAGCACCCACTGCTTGTTCAACTGGTAGGAGGTACCGATGGCGTAGGCCCAGGTGTCGTGCCAGTTTTGCTCTTCAGTAATGGAGCTGAAGAAGCCGGGCGCGAAGGCGCCACCCGTAGCGGGTGTCACACCGTCGTTGTTCACGGTGATTTCTTTCAGGCGGCTCCAGCGAGTCCAGGTGCTGCCTGCATAGACGGTCCAGGCATCATTGATTTGCTGGGTGACCGAGAAGTCCACCGACTCAGGTGTGGTGATGTCCAGCGAAGCATCGTAGCGCGCGCCATTCAGCAGGCTGGCAGGAGTGCCGGCCCCTGGACTGATTTCGGTATGGCCTTCGAGTTTGTATTTGACCTTGGAGTGATAGGTCAGGCCAACACGAGTGGTATCGGTCGCCTGCACCAGCACACCGATGTTGTAGCCATAGCCAATGTCGTCGCCCTTGATCTTCACGTCGCCATCGTTAGGCGACAGTGGTGTGCTCAGGGTCGATTCCAGTGAGCCGGAGATACGGTTGATGGTCGGGCCGAAACCGATCGATACCTTGTCGTTGAAGGCATAGCTGACGGTTGGCTGGAAAGTGACGACCTTCACTTCGCTCTTGCTGCCGAAGTTGCCGCCCTGGAAGCCGTTTTCATAATCGGTGATCAAGCCAAACGGTGCGTAGACACCCAGGCCGAATGCCCATTGATCATCGATGGGCTTGACGTAATAACCCATCGGAACGCCAGTGAGCGGGACCATGTCGCCCTTGTTGGTGCCGGACTGGGTGCCGCTGGCATCGTCGATATCGGTGGAGGCATCAATGGCGGCGAAGCCACCGGTGACTTGCTGGCGCTTGAGGCGCGACATGCCGGCAGGGTTGCCAAATACGGTGCTTGCATCATCGGCAACAGAAGAACGACCAGCGAAACCAGTGCCCATGCCACTGATGCTTTGTTCGTTCAAGGCAAAGCCACTGGCGAAAAGTTGAGTGGATGCCAAGGTAACGGCAAGGCCAAGGGTGGTTTTGAGCATCATTTTTTTCATTGTTAGAACTCCTGGTGATCACCGGGGCGAAAATTACCAACATTTTCGTTCAAGCGCTATAGCCTGGATGGCTTGATTTAGAGCGGTTTTGTAGGACAATCCGACCAGATTCGCGACCGTTGTAGGAACTTTCCAAATTTCCCGTCAGCAAGCGACTTGGTTCAGTGGCGAAACACAGCTTTGCCAGGCGCAGGTGAAATCTCGCAGGCGCCCTTGGGGGTGAAAGGTCTGGCGCCAGATGCGGGCCATGCCCAGCAGGTCATCGGTTTCGGGAAGCGGGGTGTTCTGTTCCTCCACCAACAGCCAGGCAATGGCGGTGGCGTAGCGCAGGTTGACGGTCAGTTCCAGGTGCGGGCCGCTGAGAAAGGCGTGCTGGCTGGCCAGGCCACGTACCAGGCTGGCACGTTCCGGGTCCAGCGCCAGGTAATGGTCCCAGAGTGCCTGGTGTCGGGGTTCGGTAATGCGATACAGGCCATGCCCGCGTCGATCATGCAGGGCTGAGCCCAGGGCAGACTGGCTGGCGGCAATGCCCAGTAACAAGGATTCCGCCGTTGCGCTGTGACGCTCAAGGTAGAGGAGCGTCGGGCGGATCACATATCGACACAGTTCGCTGGCTGCGATACCCATAAAACCCTCGAAGCGTGAAAGGGGCGGAGCCTGAAGAGTGTGGCCTTGGCAGCGGTGGATCGGTCCAGGCCCCGCCGGAAGCGGATCATGCCGCTTGACTTGAAGTGTAGTGTCATATTTGCGCTGTAAAGGACTGTTTTTAAAACATCTTCAACGAACGGTTATAACTGTTATATCCCTTGGTGCTTACGCCGTTTCGCTCGATCGAGAAATTCCGGGCAATAAAAAGCCCCGCTTTCTGGGCGGGGCCTTTGGGGTTTCAGCCTTTCTGGCGTCTCAGGCAACCAGTGCCTGGCGAGTACGCTCGATCACGGCCTGCAGCGGTTCAGCGCTGGAGTACTGATCGGGGTAGAGGCGTTCGCTGTGACGGGCGATGCCGTGTTCGTTGACCAGGGTGAAGCTGAAGCAGCCTTTGCGAGCGGCCATGATCAGGCAGTTCATCGGGGCAAAAGCGTTGGTTAGGGTGCGGATAGCATCCTGTGCATGGATTTGATTGGACATGTTATGGGTGTTCCTACAAATGACACGGTTAAGAACCGTGCAACGTTAAAACGTTCCAGTAACGTCGACCACCAATGGTCGAACGAAGAACCCGACTGGAACAAAGCAGCCAGTTTGAGCGCTATATAGAGTGCGCGCTTGGGCTGGCAGGTAGGTACTTAGGAGGGCAGGCAACACAGCGAGGGCAAAGGTTCTGGGCCCGGGGTGAAGATCCTGATCAATTTTGCAGGTTGGTTCGGTCAGAGTAATGAGCCTGGCAACACCCTTTGCATTCGATCAAAGGCTGTGTTGGCGCAAGATTTACCTGGAAACCATCGAGGGGGTCGGTCTCTTTTTTCGGTGAGGCGTCCTTTGAAGGATGGCTGACCGTGGAGATGTGTTCGACCCGGAATTGACTTTCAGCTTGGTACTAACGCTGCGGATACTAACGGATCGAACCCACGAAGGGAAGGGCGTTGGTTAAAAAATATTCAATAGGGCGATAAACCCGGGTGAGGGAGGGGCGTATAGCACAGGATTCAAGCGTATGCAGATGCGTCCCGCGCCACCGATGCCGTGCGCGAGGCCCCAGGGTTATCCCCAGGTTTTACCGCCAGATGCGCCAAAAAATCCCAGCGTTATAACCAGTTCGGCTGTTACTTGTGCACACTCGCTACACCACTTGTCACTGTACTGTCATGTCGAAACAATCCGGGGTGGGTGCCTGTATCCAAAATTTAAGTCAATGAAAAACATCGCTTTTTTTTACTGGTGAAAAAATCGTCAGTTTGAGCGCAGGCCCCGTTCCACAGGGCTTTGCGCGGGTTCAGGGTGGGTTGTCCACTGAGTTATCCACAGCTTCTGTGGATTGTCCCAAGCGCTTGCTCTAGCACGGGCGTGCTGGTTTTTTCGGCTTTACCCGTACGAAAAAAGGAGTAGAGTGGCGCGCCTTCCGATCTGTCCCACAGTGTTTTATGAAGTTTCGCTCAGTATCAAATCCTGTTACCTCCGTACCCCCTCGTGTTACCCCACCCAAGCGAATTTCGATGCGGCTGGCTGAGTGGCTACTCGACAGCCCGCGACTGGGGGACAGCCCCAGCGTGAAGCACTTGGCCGGCCGTCTACTCAAGCAACCGGCCCGTGAAGGCGTGGTGGCTGCACAAAGTCGCCTCGGGCAGTTGATGTGCCGTGAGTGCGGCAACGCCCGGGATCGACGCATCGGCCACGATCTGCTGCGCCAGGCCGCGCGGGCCGGTGATGATCGTGCTCGGCGGGCCCTCGGTGAAATCCAAGACTGAAAACGCAGACTGCGCTGGGCAACCCCCAGCCGCTTGGTTAACCTTCGGGCTTTATTTGATCGGCAGGAATTGTCATGGCTATGGATTTGACCAGCCTGTTGCTTGGCCTGGCAGGCGCTGCGCTGCCGTTGCTGGCACTGGCCTGGCACCTGCAACGTCAGGCCAGTGTCGCGCAGACCGAGCTGGCCCTGCTGGAAGAGCGCCTGGCTACTGCCCACATGGCCCACGATGGCCTCAACGCCCAGCTCGATGCCTGTCGCGACGAGATCAGTGACCTGAGCCAGGCCAACGCCGCCAAGCAAGCCGAGCTTGCCGCGGCCTGTCGTGAAGTCGAGTTGTTGCAGATCGAACGCGACAATGCCCGGGATGCGGCCCACGCCTGGAACCTCGAACGCGCCAACAAGGAAGCGGAACTGCGGCGGCTCGATGCCCAGGCGGCGTCGTTGCATGCCGAACTGCGCGAGCAGCAGGAAAGCCACCAGCAACGCCTGGATGACCTGCAAGGTTCGCGAGACGAGTTGCGGGCACAGTTCGCCGAGCTTGCCGGGAAGATCTTCGACGAACGTGAGCAGCGTTTCGCCGAAACCAGCCAGCAGCGCCTGGGCCAGTTGCTCGATCCGCTGAAGGAACGCATCCAGTCCTTCGAAAAACGCGTCGAAGAAAGTTATCAGGCCGAGGCCCGGGAACGTTTCTCCCTGGGCAAGGAACTGGAGCGCTTGCAACAACTGAACCTGCGCTTGAGCGACGAGGCGACCAACCTCACCCGGGCGCTCAAGGGCCAGAAGACCCAAGGCAACTGGGGCGAGCTGATCCTGGAGCGGGTACTCGAACATGCCGGCCTGGAGAAGGGCCGCGAGTATCAGACCCAGGTCAGCCTCAAGGGCCCGGACGGCGAGCGTTTCCAGCCGGACGTGTTGATTTATCTGCCGGGCGACAAGCAAGTGGTGGTCGATTCCAAGGTCAGCCTCACGGCCTATCAGCAGTACGTGGCCGCCGAGGACGACGCCATCGGTCAACACGCCCTCAAGCAACATGTGGCGTCATTGCGCGCCCATGTCAAAGGCCTGGCCGGCAAAGACTATAAACGCCTGGATGGCCTGCACAGCCTGGATTTCGTGCTGTTGTTCGTGCCCATCGAAGCGGCGTTTTCCGCCGCCCTGCAAGCCGAGCCGAACCTGTTCCAGGAAGCCTTCGACCGCAATATCGTGATTGTCAGCCCGACCACTTTGCTGGCGACCTTGCGGGTGATCGACAGCTTGTGGAAACAGGAGCGCCAGAGCCAGAACGCCCGGGAAATCGCCGAGCGGGCCGGGTGGCTGTATGACAAATTCGTCTTGTTTATTCAGGACCTGGACGAGATCGGCAGTCGTTTGCAGCAGTTGGACAAAGCCTACAGCGCGGCACGCAATAAACTGACAGAAGGGCGCGGCAACCTGATCAGCCGTAGTGAACAGCTCAAACTGCTCGGCGCCCGGGCCAGCAAGAGCTTGCCGGCGGAGTTGCTCGAGCGAGCGATGACGGGGGCGGACGGGTTGCCCGAGTTGTCCGAAGAAGCCGAACCTTCTCAAGACTGAAGCAAGCCCTAAGGCTGAAGCAAAACCCAAGGCTGAAGCAAAACCCAAGGCTGAAGCAAACCCCTGTGGCGAGGGAGCTTGCTCCCGCTTGAGTGCGCAGCACTCACGAAAAAGGGGGCCGCTGCGCAGCCCAGCGGGAGCAAGCTCCCTCGCCACAGAGGCCACTATGTTCCCAGGATCACGGTGTGGTGCCTACAACGGCAAATGCCGACTCAACAACGCCCGCAACGCCGCTGGCTTCACCGGCTTGGCCAGGTAATCCAGGCCCGCCGCATGCACCTGGGCCACCGTTTCCGGCCGGCCATCGGCACTGATCACCACCCCCGGCACCGGCTCCCCCATGCGTGTGCGCAACCAGGCCATCAGCTCGGTGCCGGTCTCGCCGTTGTCCAGATGAAAATCCACCAGTGCCAGTTGTGGCCGGCCACCCTGGGCCAGCCAACGCTCGCATTCTTCCCGGTTGCGCGCCGTCCACACCTGGCAACCCCAGCGTGTCAGCAGGCTGTTCATGCCGATCAGGATGCTGTCTTCGTTATCGACGCACAGTACCTGCGCGCCGCTTGGCAAATGGCCGTTGGGTTCGGCGACCACGCTGGGTACGGCGGCCTGCGTATGGGCCAGGGGAACGCTGACGCTGAACACACTGCCGCGCCCTGGCCAGGAGCGTACGCGCAAGGTATGGCCCAGCACGCGGCATAGCCCGTCGGCGATTGCCAGACCCAGGCCCAGGCCTTTTTCGGCACGGGTCTGGTGGCTGTCCAGGCGCTTGAACTCTTCGAAAATCACCTGCAGCTTGTCCTCGGCGATGCCCGGCCCGCGATCCCAGACTTCCAGACACAATTCGCCGTTGCGCCGACGTACCCCCAGCAGCACCGGCCCCTTGGCGTAGCGGAAGGCGTTGGTGAGGAAGTTCTGCAAGACCCGGCGCAGCAGCTTGATGTCGCTGTCCACCCGCAGGTGCGAACCGCGCACGCGGAATTTCAGGCCCTGTTCCTGGGCCAGGGCGGTGAATTCGGCGCCGAGGATATCGAACAGTTCGTTGAGGACGAAGGGCTTGCGGTCCGGGTTGATCTTGCCGTTTTCCAGGCGGGAAATGTCCAGCAGGTCGCTGATCAGGTCTTCGGCGGAGCGCAGTGAGCTGTCCAGGTGCTGCACCAGTTGTCGGGCTTCGTCCGGCAAGTCGTTGCACTGGTGGGACAGCGCGGCGGAGAACAGGCGCGCGGCGTTGAGCGGTTGCATCAGGTCGTGGCTGACCGCGGCCAGGAACCGCGTCTTGGATTGATAGGCCGCTTCGGCGGTGCTCTTGGCTTCGGTCAGGGCCAGGTTCAGTTGGGACAATTCCCGGGTGCGTTCGGCCACCCGTTGCTCCAGCCCCTCGTTGGCTTCGGTCAGCGCTTGCGCGGCCTCACGGAAAGCGGTGATGTCGGTGAAACTCATGACGAAACCGCCGCCAGGCATCGGGTTGCCGATCAGCTCGATGACTCGGCCATTGGGGAACAGCCGCTCGGAGGTGTGGGCGCGGCCCTGGCGCATCCAGTGCAGGCGTCGGGCGACGTGGACTTCCGCTTCGCCAGGGCCGCAGAGGCCACGTTCGGCGTTGTAGCGAATGATGTCGGCAATGGGCCGGCCAACACTGATCAAGCCGTCCGGATACTTGAACAGCTCCAGGTAGCGACGGTTCCACGCCACCAGTCTGAGGGACTGATCGACCACGCTGATGCCCTGGGTGATGTTCTCGATGGCACCTTGCAGCAAGGCGCGGTTGAACTGCAGCACTTCCGACGCTTCGTCGGCGATCCGGACGACGTCTTCAAGCTGCATCTCCCGACCTTCAATGGCGGCTTTTACCACAGCTCTTGTCGAAGAAGCCCCAAGTACACCGGCCAGCAGGCGTTCGGTGTGGGCGATCCATTCGCTGTCGGCGTTCTGGGTCGGGTTGAAGCCTTTGCCCTGGCGGTAGGCAAAACGGATGAAACTCTGCCGCGCCCGTTCTTCGCCGACGAAGCGCGCGGCCAGTTGCAACAGGTCTTCGATGTGTACCGCCAGCATTGAACGGGGGTTGGGGCGGGCGCTGATTTCCTGGCCGATGAAGCGTCCGGCCTGCCAATGTTCCGAAACGCGTGTGCGCGACAGCACGGAGATCCAGGCAAACACGGTGAAGTTGCCGGCCAGGGACAGGACCACCCCTTGGGTCAGTGGCGTAATCGGCAAGTTCAATGGGTTGCCGTGCAACCAGGCCAGGCCCGGGAAGCTGCTCAGCGACCAGCCCAGGCTGTGGGCGGCTATCGGCAGCACCAAGGTGTAGAACCACAGGAAAATCCCTGTGGCGAGGCCGGCGAACACGCCGCGGCGGTTGGCCTGTTTCCAGTACAGCGCGCCGAGCATGGCAGGGGCCAGCTGGGTCACGGCGGCGAAGGCGATCTGGCCGATGGTCGCCAGGCTCGCCGTCGAACCCAGCAGGCGGTAGCTGACATAGGCCAGCAACAGGATCACCACGATGCTCACCCGTCGCACCGAGAGCATCCATTGGCGGAACACTTCGAAAGGCCGTTCGGCGTTGTTGTGGCGCAGCAGCCAGGGCAACAGCATGTCGTTGGAAACCATGGTGGACAGGGCCACGCTGGCGACGATCACCATGCCGGTCGCCGCCGAGGCGCCACCAATGAACGCCAGCACTGCCAGGGCCGGATGGGCCTGGGCCAGCGGCAGGCTGATGACGAACGAGTCCGGTAGCACGGAACTGGGCAGCATCATTTGCCCGGCGAGGGCGATGGGCACCACGAACAGCGCGGCCAGGGCCAGGTAGGCAGGGAATACCCATTTGGCCAGGCGCAGGTCCTGGGGCTCGATGTTCTCTACCACGGTCACATGGAACTGCCGTGGCAAGCAGATGATTGCCATCATCGCCACCCCGGTCTGCACCACCATGGACGGCCAGTTGATGGTTTCTTTCCAGTATTGCTCCAGGCGTGGGGCGAGCATCGCCTGGTTGAACAGGTCGTCGAAGCCGTCGTAAAGACCGAACGTCACGAACGCACCGACCGCCAGGAAGGCGAACAGCTTGACCAGGGATTCGAAGGCAATCGCCAGCACCATGCCGCGATGGTGCTCGGTGGCGTCCAGGTTGCGCGTACCGAACACGATGGTGAACAGCGCCAGAATCAGCGAGACGATCAGCGCGGTGTCCTGGGCACGGGTGCCCATGGCATCGGCCCCGGCACCGATCAGCAGGTTTACCCCGAGCACGATGCCCTTGAGCTGCAAGGCAATGTACGGCAACACACCGACCAGACAGATCAGCGCGACCACTACTGCCAGGGACTGGGACTTGCCATAGCGGGCGGCGATGAAGTCGGCAATGGAGGTGATGTTCTCCTGCTTGCTGATCATCACCATCTTCTGCAGGACCCACGGCGCCAGCACCAATAGCAGGATCGGCCCGAGGTAGATCGGCAGGAAGGACCAGAGCTGTTCGGCGGCCTGGCCGACTGCACCGAAGAACGTCCAACTGGTGCAGTACACCGCCAGCGACAGGCTGTAGACCCAGGCGCGCATGCGTGGCGGCAGGGGCGTGCTGCGCCGGTCACCGTAGAAGGCGATGGCGAACATGATGGCCATATAGGCCAGGGCGACAATGGCGATCAGCCCGCTGGACAACGACATGGAAACTCCCGGACAAAGACACCGGGACCTGGGCCCGGCAGGACAGTCTCGCACGCCTACCCGGGTTCGTCAGTGTCGACCAAGGTCGAGGCGTGGCGGGGAGTCGCGGGGAGTCGCGGGTTGCGATCAGCATTGGGTTATAGGGTGTTCTGGCGGGCCTCATCGCGAGCAGGCTCGCTCCCACATTTGATTGGGGGTGAACCATGGATTTGTATTCACCTCAGGTTCCTTGTGGGAGCGAGCCTGCTCGCGATGGCGGCTTTACTGACCCAACGCGATATCCACCAACCGATACAACTCCTCGACCGCCAACGGCGCGGTGGCGAAGAGGATGCGAAACACCGTCGGCGCCACTACCACATTGATCAACCGCTCGACGCCAGGGTTCGGCGCATCTGGGTAGCGATCCAGGATGATCTGCAACTGGGTACTGAGGATGCCCACGCAATGCCCCGGGGTGGCGCAGGCCTGGATGTCGCGCATCATGTTGCGACCGGGCTCGGAACTCATTTCGTCCAGGTACTGCTCGGCCCAGGCGCGTAGGTCGCCGCGCAGGCTGCCGGTGTTGACCGGTTCGCTGTCGGGGCGCATGCGGGCGATGGCGACGTCGGCCAGCAGCGCCGGCAAATCGCCCCAGCGCCGATAGATGGTGGACGGCGTCACCCCGGCGCGCGCGGCGATTTGCGGCACGGTCAGGGTGGCGCGGTCCTGCTCTTGCAGCAGGGCGCGGACCGCCGAGTGAATCGATTCCTGGACCCGGGCGCTTCGACCGCCGGGGCGTAAACCTTCTTTAATAGCCATGTGTCAGACCTTAACACAAAGAATTTGCTTTAAGCGCACGCCGGTAGCACACTCCGCAAAAGCAAAAAATTAGCTTTTGCGAATGTTCTTGTGGAGCGTGCCCATGTCCCGTCCAGCTTCGACCCGCGCCAGCCTGATCTTCCTGGCGATCACCTTGCTCGGTTTTCTCGCCGCGTCCAGCGCGCCGACGCCGTTGTATCACCTCTATCAGGAACAGTTGCAATTTTCCCCGGCGATCCTGACGCTGATTTTCGGTGTCTACGCATTCAGTTTGTTGGCGGCCTTGCTGACCGTGGGCTCGCTGTCGGATTACCTGGGGCGCAAGCCGGTGATCTTCGTGGCGCTGTTGCTCAATATGCTGGCGATGTTGCTGTTCATCAATGCCGACAGTGTCGCCTGGCTGATCGGCGCCCGCTTGATCCAGGGCTTCGCCACGGGCATGGCCACCAGCGTGCTGGGCGCTGCGTTGCTGGACTTCGACCGCCGACAAGGCCCGCTGATTACCAGCGTCGCGCCCTTGTTGGGCATGGCGTGCGGGGCGTTGGGCTGCGGCCTGTTGGCGGAGTTCGCGCCGCTGCCGCTGCAACTGACTTACTGGATTCTGCTGGGGCTGTTCCTGATTCAGGCCCTTTATATCTGGCGTCTGGCGGAGAGCGTCAGCCCGCAACCCGGTGCCTGGCAGTCGCTGCGTCCGACCTTGCATGTGCCGGTCCAGGCGCGGCGGGCCTTGTGGCTGATACTGCCGCTGAACCTGGCGGCCTGGGCGGTGGGCGGTTTCTATTTGTCCTTGGCGCCTTCCCTGGTGCGGGCCGCGACCGGGTCGACATCCAACCTGATCGGCGGTGCACTGGTGGCGGTGTTGACGCTCACCGGCGCGTTGTCCATCTATACGCTGCGCAACCAGGAAGCCGACAAGTTGCTGCGCCTGTCCGCGAGCCTGTTGGTGATCGGCCTGGCGCTGGTGCTGGTCGCGGTACACGGCGGCAGTTTGCCGTTGTTCTTCATTGGCACGCTGGTGACCGGCAGCGGTTTCGGCGCCGGGTTCCTGGGGGCGTTGCGCAGCATCATGCCGCTGGCCTTGCCCCACGAGCGGGCCGGCTTGATGTCGGCGTTTTATGTCCTCAGCTACCTGGCGTTCAGCCTGCCATCGTTGCTGGCCGGGAATCTGACGCGGGTGTTCGGGTTGATCCCGACGACCGATGGTTATGGCGCGGTGCTGATCGTGCTGTCGGCCGCTGCGTTGCTGGGGTTATCGCGTCAGTCGGTAAAGCCGGCAGGCGAGGGTGTTCGGCCTTGAAGCCGTGAGTGCAGGCGCCGCTGGCAGTGGGTTAGTCTTGGCGTCTCAGCATTTTTTCCGGGCGATCCCTTTGAAAATTATCCGCAGCAAATCCTTCACCGGCGAGCGCGCCTGGGCAGCGCTGGATATCGCCAACATGAATGGCATCACCACGCGCCTGCACTGGACCGATCAGCCGTACAAATGGCACATCAATGACGGTCAGGAAGTCTTCGTGGTGCTCGATGGGCAAGTGCGGATGTGCTATCGGGAGGGTGGTATAGAAAAAGATACCGTGCTGGACGCCGGGGATATTTTCTACGCGTCAGTGGGCACCGAGCACGTCGCCAAGCCGCTGGGAGAGGCGCGAATCCTGGTGATCGAGACCGAGGGCAGTGTTTGAGTGTTATCTGTAAAATCGATAACACATACAGAAATTACCCGTTATATAGATATTCGATTCGGCTCTAGCATGGCTCCACCTCATCCGAGGACAGGAGTTCGCCATGACATGTTGCACCGCCAAGCGCCGGTTTCGTCCCTTGAGCCATTTGCCCAGGCCGCTGGAGGCCATTCGCCAATTCACACCCAACTGGTTCGCCGTGGTCATGGGTACCGGTGTGCTCGCGTTGGCCTTGGCGCAGTGGCCCGGAAATGTATCGGGCCTGCGCCTGTTGGGTGAAGGTTTGTGGTTGTTCAATATCCTGTTGTTCGTGGTGTTCACCGGTTTGTATGCGGCCCGTTGGGTGTTGTTCTTCGACGAGGCGCGACGGGTTTTCGGCCACTCAACGGTTTCGATGTTTTTCGGCACCATTCCCATGGGGCTGGCGACGATCATCAATGGCTTTCTGGTATTTGGGCTGCCGCGTTGGGGCGACGGTGTGCTGCCGTTGGCCGAGGCGTTATGGTGGCTCGACGTGGCCATGTCCGTGGCCTGCGGTGTGCTGATTCCGTTCCTGATGTTTACCCGCCAGGAACACCGCATCGACCAGATGACCGCCGTGTGGCTGTTGCCAGTGGTGGCCGCCGAAGTCGCCGCCGCCAGCGGTGGGCTGTTGGCCCCGCACCTGGCCGATACTCATGGGCAACTGGTCATGTTGGTGACCAGCTACGTGCTCTGGGCCTTTTCCCTACCGGTAGCATTCAGCATTCTGACGATCTTGCTGTTGCGCATGGCCCTGCACAAACTGCCCCACGAAAACATGGCCGCCTCGAGTTGGCTGGCCCTAGGCCCGATTGGCACCGGCGCCCTGGGCATGTTGCTGTTAGGCAGCGACGCTCCGCTGATTTTTGCCGCCAATGGCTTTCCCGGCGTGGGCGAAATTGCCGCCGGGCTAGGCTTGGTGGCTGGCATTACGCTGTGGGGCCTGGGGTTGTGGTGGATGTTGATGGCGCTGTTGATTACTGCGCGTTATCTACGGGCCGGCATTCCCTTCAACCTTGGCTGGTGGGGCTTTACCTTTCCCTTGGGTGTGTATGCGCTGACCACGCTGAAGCTGGCGGACTTGCTCGGCCTGGAATTTTTCCGCGTGTTCGGTTGCGTGCTGGTGGTGATGCTGGTGGTGAT
Organism: Pseudomonas sp. 43mfcvi1.1; assembly: GCF_900115935.1. NCBI lineage: Bacteria > Pseudomonadati > Pseudomonadota > Gammaproteobacteria > Pseudomonadales > Pseudomonadaceae > Pseudomonas > Pseudomonas sp. 43mfcvi1.1. Next base: position 382,601 of record NZ_UETT01000006.1, read on the forward strand.
GTGGCTAATCGTTGGGCGGCGTACGGTCTTGGGCGCCTGGCACGGCGAGTTGTTTGTATCGCCGTGCATTGCGGGGCTGGCGAAATAATCGCTAAAGACAGGTAATGTGTGGCCTGGATCGAAAAACGTTCATTCCAATAAGCGTCCACGCCACTCAGGAACATGGAAGATGAGTCACCCTTCGCAGTTCACCTTGCTTCGCACGCGGCGTTTCCTGCCGTTCTTCATCACGCAGTCCTTGGGTGCGTTCAACGACAACATTTTCAAGCAGTCGTTGATTCTCGCCATCCTCTACAAGTTGACCATCGACGGCGACCGTTCGATCTGGGTCAACCTCTGCGCATTGCTGTTCATCCTGCCGTTCTTTCTGTTCTCGGCGCTGGCGGGGCAGTTCGGGGAAAAATTCGCCAAGGACGCGTTGATTCGTCTGATCAAGCTCGGCGAAATCGTCATCATGGCGGTGGGCGCGGTGGGTTTTCTGTTCGACCATTTGTCGTTGATGCTGGTGGCGCTGTTTGCCATGGGCACGCATTCGGCGCTGTTCGGCCCGGTGAAATATTCGATCCTGCCGCAGGCCTTGCGCGAGGATGAACTGGTCGGCGGCAACGGCCTGGTGGAGATGGGCACGTTCCTGGCGATCCTCGCGGGCACCATCGGCGCGGGGATCATGATGTCCTCGGCACATTACGCTCCCGTGGTGTCCGCCGCGATCGTCGGCATCGCCGTGCTCGGTTACCTGGCCAGTCGTGGCATTCCGCGCGCGGCGGCGGCTTCGCCGCAAATGCGCCTGAACTGGAACATCTTCAGCCAATCCTGGGCCACCCTGAAACTGGGTTTGGGGCAGACCCCGGCGGTATCCCGTTCGATTGTCGGCAACTCCTGGTTCTGGTTCGTCGGCGCGATCTACCTGACGCAGATTCCGGCCTATGCCAAAGAGTGGATGCACGGTGATGAAACCGTGGTGACCTTGATCCTGACCGTGTTTTCGGTGGGGATCGCCTTGGGTTCGATGCTCTGCGAGAAGCTTTCCGGGCGCAAAGTCGAGATCGGCCTGGTGCCGTTCGGCTCGTTCGGGCTGACGGTGTTCGGCCTGTTGTTGTGGTGGCACTCCGGCGGGATTCCCGACAGCGTCGAGGGCCACGGCTGGCTTGAAGTGCTCGGCTTCGGTCACGCCTGGCTGGTGTTGATCGACATTCTTGGCCTGGGTGTCTTCGGCGGTTTCTATATCGTGCCGCTGTACGCGCTGATCCAGTCGCGCACTGTCGAGAACGAGCGGGCGCGAGTGATCGCCGCCAATAACATTCTCAACGCGTTGTTCATGGTGATCTCGGCCATAGTCTCCATCGTATTGCTGAGCCTGGCGAAGTTGTCGATCCCCCAGTTGTTCCTGGTGGTGTCGTTGCTCAACATCGGCGTCAACGCCTACATCTTCAAGATCGTCCCCGAGTTCAGCATGCGCTTCATGATCTGGCTGCTGAGCCATTCCATGTACCGCGTGGAGCATCGCAACCTGGACGCGATTCCCGATGAAGGCGCTGCGTTGCTGGTCTGCAACCACGTGTCCTTCGTCGATGCCTTGCTGATTGGTGGTGCAGTGCGTCGGCCGATTCGTTTCGTGATGTACTACAAGATCTACAACCTGCCGGTGTTGAATTTCATCTTCCGCACAGCCGGGACGATTCCGATTGCCGGGCGTCAGGAAGACATTCATATCTACGAAAAAGCCTTCAAGCGAATCGCCCAATACCTGAAGGACGGTGAGTTGGTCTGCATTTTCCCTGAAGGAAAATTGACCGGTGACGGTGAGATCAATGAGTTCAAGAGCGGACTGACACGCATCCTCCAGGAAACCCCGGTGCCGGTGATCCCCCTGGCGCTGCAGGGCTTGTGGGGCAGTTTCTTCAGTCGCGACCCGGCCAAGGGGCTGTTTCGCCGGTTCTGGTCGCGGGTGACGTTGGTGGCGGGTTCGGCAGTAGCGGTGGAGACGGCGACGCCTTCGCAGTTGCAGGCGTTGGTGGGGGAGTTGCGCGGGACTGTCCGATAGGCAGCGACCTTTCGACTTATCGCGAGCAGGCTCGCTCCCACATTGGATCAGTGGTGCGCTGTGGTTCTGCGCCTTGCACATAAACCTGTGGGAGCGGGCTTGCTCGCGAATAGTGACTGACATTCAACGATGATGTTGGCTGACACGCCGCCTTCGCGAGCAAGCCCGCTCCCACAGTGGATCGCGGCCAGCTTGGGCAACTCGATCAAAATGTGGGAGCGAGCCTGCTCGCGATAGCGGTAGAGGCCTAAGCGCTGACCTTGAGGCCGATCAACCCGGTAATGATCAACGCCACGCTGGCCAGGCGAACCAGCGCCATCGACTCACCAAACAAAATGATCCCGGCGATCACCGTACCCACGGCACCGACCCCGGTCCAGATCGCATAGGCCGTACCCAATGGCAATTCCTTCATCGCCAGGCCCAGTAGGCCGAGGCTGATCGCCATGGCGGTGATTGTCAGTGCAGTGGGAAGAGGGCGGCTGAAACCGTCGGTGTACTTCAGGCCGACCGCCCAGCCGACTTCGAACAGGCCGGCAAAAAACAGAATGATCCAGGACATCACATACCTCCATCGATGGATGGGGTCGTCCCCGGATTAGGCACTCGATCGGGAGCCTGATCGAGTGGCGGGGTCGTCCCCGCGCTGGATGGATAGTGCCAATTACTGACCACTCGATCAAGTCTGCTTCAGTCGGCTGTCTGCCGGACGGCGAGGGTTTCGCGGTCCTGTTTTTCACTCATGCGTCGGAAATACGTCGAGAGCAGCGCCCCGGAAATATTGTGCCAGACGCTGAACAGCGCGCTGGGTACCGCCGCCAGCGGCGAAAAGTGTGCACTGGCCAACGCCGCGCCGAGGCCGGAGTTCTGCATGCCCACTTCCAGGGCCAGGGATTTACGTTGGGCCAGCGGCAGCTTGAACAAGTGCCCGGTGAAATAACCGAGCAAAAAGCCGAAGCTGTTGTGCAGCATCACCACGGCCATGATCAGCAGACCCGATTCGGCAATTTTCGCCTGGCTGGCGGCCACTACGGCGGTGACGATGATGACGATGCTCACCACCGACACCAGCGGCAACACCTCCACCGCATGCCGTACCTTGTCCCCTAGCAGCCGTTGCGCCACCACGCCCAATACGATCGGCAGCAGCACCACTTGCAGGATCGACCAGAACAGCTCCATGAACGACACCGGCAACCAGGCCGAGGCGAGCAACCAGATCAGCGCCGGGGTCAGCAGTGGAGCGAGCAGGGTGGTGACGGCGGCGATGGCCACCGACAGAGCCAAGTCACCCCGAGCCAGCCAGGTCATGACATTCGACGAGGTGCCGCTTGGGCAGCAACCCACGAGAATGACGCCGACGGCGATTTCCGGCGGCAGGTGGAACACCTGGCAGAGCAACCACGCCACACCGGGCATGATCACGAAATGCGCGACGACGCCCAGGGCCACGCGCCAGGGATGACGCGCGACTTCGGCGAAGTCATCGAGCTTGAGGGTCAGGCCCATGCCGAACATCACCAGTCCCAGCAGCGGCACAATCGCGCCTTTCAGACCGATGAACCAGGTCGGCTGCACAAATGCCACGACGGCGAAAATCAGTACCCAGTAAGCGAAGGTATTGCCGACAAAGCGGCTCAATGCAGCCAATGCGCGCATGACCTGATCCTTTATTGTTAAGAACACCGAATACTAGTGTGGGAGCGAGCCTGCTCGCGATAGCAGAGGATCAGTCAGCATTTCTGTGACTGTCATGCCGCTATCGCGAGCAGGCTCGCTCCCACAAGGGCAACCCGTTACCTTTAGATCCCCTGCGGAATCTCTTCCCCACCCAACGCCTCAACCAGCGCCGGCAGGAACTCGCCAAACGTCAGCATCATCAGGGTGAAACTGGCGTCCAGTTGGCCAAGGGCCTCGTCGCCACCGTCCTGCTCCGCCTGGTCTTGCAGCAGGTCTTCGAACTTCAGGCGCTTGACCACCATCTTGTCATCGAGCACGAAGGACAGCTTGTCCTGCCAGGCCAACGACAGTTGTGTCACCACTTTGCCGGTGTTCAAGTGCAGCTGGATTTCGTCGCTGGTCAGGTCCTGGCGCTTGCAGCGCACGATGCCACCGTCTTCGTGGGTGTCGCGCAGTTCGCATTCATCCAGCACGAAGAAATCATCTGCGGCTTTCTGGGTCTTGACCCAGTCGGTCATGGTCGCGGTGGGGGCCATCTTGACCGTCAGCGGGCGGACCGGCAGCGAGCCGATGACTTCGCGCAGGGTCGAGAGCAGGTCTTCGGCGCGTTTCGGGCTGGCCGAGTTCACCAGGATCAGGCCCTGTTTCGGCGCGATGGCGGCGAAGGTGGACGAGCGACGGATGAACGCACGCGGCAGGAACGCCTGGATGATTTCATCCTTGAGCTGGTCCCGTTCCTTTTTATAGACCTTGCGCATTTGCTCGGCTTCGATCTCTTCGACCTTTTCCTTCAAGGCATCGCGTACGACGCTGCCTGGCAAGATGCGTTCTTCCTTGCGCGCGGCGATCAGCAGGAAATCCTGGCTGACGTGCACCAGCGGCGCGTCTTCGCCTTTGCCAAACGGCGCGACGAAACCGTAAGTGGTCAACTCCTGGCTTGCACATGGACGCGCCAGTTTGCTGGCCAGTGCAGTTTCCAACGCCTCGGCATCAAAAGGCAGATCTTGGGTCAGGCGATAGATAAGCAGGTTTTTGAACCACATGGGGTGAGTCTCTCCTTTATACAAAGGGGGGCATTATTCTCTTCGCGGCGCCATAGGCCAACCCTTCGCTAAGCCTTTGGAAGGCCTGAAAAAATTAATTTAAAAAGTGCTTGCCAGCTTAAAGAGTGCTCCGTAGAATGCGCGCCACACCGAAAGCGAAGGGTGATTAGCTCAGCTGGGAGAGCGTCTGCCTTACAAGCAGAATGTCGGCGGTTCGATCCCGTCATCACCCACCATTCGTTCAACGTGTTACGCGCAGCGGTAGTTCAGTCGGTTAGAATACCGGCCTGTCACGCCGGGGGTCGCGGGTTCGAGTCCCGTCCGCTGCGCCATATTCGGTTATCTGGAACACTGAACGCCAGGTCACCACAGAAAGCCCGCTAACGCGGGCTTTTTGCTGTTTGCAGTTCCTGCGGTGTGCGTTGCTCATGTTTTTTGCTGAATTTGCTAATTAAATCAGCACGTTACAAAAAGATGTGAGAGAATGCGCCCCGCATCGAAAGTGAAGGGTGATTAGCTCAGCTGGGAGAGCGTCTGCCTTACAAGCAGAATGTCGGCGGTTCGATCCCGTCATCACCCACCAAACTTTCAATGTTACGCGCAGCGGTAGTTCAGTCGGTTAGAATACCGGCCTGTCACGCCGGGGGTCGCGGGTTCGAGTCCCGTCCGCTGCGCCATATTCGGTCACCTGGAACGCTGAACGCCAGGTACCCACAAAAAGCCCGCTCATTGAGCGGGCTTTTTGCTGTCTGGCATTTGCCTGCCGCTATTGCTCAGCGTTACGGCTGTGACGGTAATCGCTGACCGCCTCATACACCGCTTTACGCAAGCGGTTGATACCGCCAATGGGGCGATGGGCCTCGATGCCGAACCAGGGGTTGAACGACTGGTTGTCGCAGGCCAGGTTCAGCTTGGGTGTGTCGAAATCCTGGGCCGGCACCTTGATGTGGGCCACGGTCTCGAACGGTGCGTCACTTTCCTGCCATTCAATACTGGTGTCTTCGATCGGCATGTACTTGCTCGGATCCTGGCGCTGGATCTGCAAGACAAAACATGCCGGCACCCGGTCTGTGGATAACTGCTGGTTCAGCGCGCTACGCAAGAAATTCGGCAGGTCCTGGTTTTGTGCGGGCAGCGTATAGGCCGGGCAGCTATCCGGGTCCGGTGCTACGCGAAACTTGGCATTGGCCTCACCAAACTTGTAGGGCGACACCGAGAAGTAAGTGGTCTGGGTCGGGCTGGCCGGAGGCGGCGAGAGTGTCGCCAGGGCGATGAACAGATGGCGGATCTGCCAGGTGCGCGGGTCCAGGCTCGGAAAGAAAGCCATCGCCTTCTTCCCGTCAGCCTGTGCGGCCACATTCTGGCGATATTCAGCGACGTCACTGACGAAGAAGTTCGGATGATTGAACATCACGAAGTCCTGCTCGCCGTGTGATTGCCGATCCGCCAGCAGCTGTTTGCCGGGCACATCCAGCAGCTTGATCGCCATCCCACGGGCATCGCGCAGGCTGTCGAACTGCGGATAGGCGTTGCCGTTGGACAGGCGAATCGTCGCTTGCCAGGTCTTCCCCGGTTCGGCAAAGACTCCCTGGCGCAAGGGGGCCGGCAGGTCGTTCGGCACCTGGACTTCGGCCATGACACAGCCGTGGGCCTTGGCATGGGCGTCACGCAGGTAGCGCGTGCCTTCACGGTGCTGGTCGACGATGCGAATAGCGGTCTGAATGATGTCCTGGGTCATGGCGGTTTCGCCGGGTGCAATCTGCTCCTTGTCCGGGACCGGCCCGCGGTGTTGCCAGGCGAACCAGGCCGAGGACAAGGCCCAGCAGAGCAACCCGATGCCCAGCAGCCACAGGAGCGTCTTGCCCAAAAAGGCGCCGAGGCGCAGCCAGAGGGTGATCAACATGCCAACATCCTTTTGCCTGTGGGGTTCATCATTACAGTTGCGACTCCAACGGCCCGCCCAGCACCTTCAAATACTCCAGCAAGGCCCAGCGTTCCTGCGGTTGCAGCAAGCGGCCAATGACGCCATTGCCTCGCTCGCCCGCACGGAATTCATGGCCGCTGTTGTGATTGCCGGTAATCCGGGTATCAAAGAGGAAACCGTTGGTAAAGGCTTCGGTGCGATAGCCCAGGTGGCGCGGGTCGTATTCGAAGTTGCCTTTATAGAAAGTGGTTGCGCGTTCGTCCTGAGGCGACAGCAATTGATAGATCGTCGGCACCGAGCCGTTGTGCAGGAACGGTGGCGTGGCCCAGACACCCGCCAACGGCCGGGCCTTGTAGGCGCGCAATTCGCGTACACCGATGGGCAGGCCGAAACCGTCCAGGGCCGGGCGCTCGGCGGGGGTGACGCCGGCATCGCGGTAGGCGCGGTTTTCCACGAATGCCGTGACGTAGGCCAGGCCTTTGGCGACCGAGAGTTGGCTCAGGTCCAGTGGCTCCGTCGGGGTCGGGTGCAGTTGCACTTCCAGCTTCGCCAGCTCGGCCGGATCCCATTGCAGGCTGGTCAGGTCGAAGCGGTGGTCAGCGATGTTGTTGGCGGTGCCCGGGTCGGTGCCGATCACCTGTATCGGCAGCATATGCAGTTGTTGCACCGGCCTGTCGGGGCCCTGGACCACTTTGGGCACATGGCAGCCGGCGCAGTTTTCGCTGAACAGGGCCCGGCCCTTGGCCGCCAACGGTTTATCGATCGCACCCAGCAGCGCTTCCGGCCACACCGGGGGCTTGAGCAGTTGCAGGGTTTCCTCGATCTTGTTCAAGTCGCGCACACGCACGCTGGAGGGGTAGCGCGCATCGCCTTGCAGTGGTTTGCCTTGGGCGTCGAAGAAACTCAGCGTGGCGCCAACCCCCAGCGCTTCACCGACGTTGCGGGCCATCGGTTGCTGGGCTGATCCGTTCCACTGCACCCAGTCGAACGTCCATATGTCCCATAGTTGCGGGTAATCCACCGGTGCGTTGGCGACCCGGTAGTTCTCTGCCGAAATGGCATCGCCGAAGCTGGCATTGGCGATGCGGCCGAAGGCGTCGGTACGGCCCGGGCCCTCTTCGGTGGGGTAGAGGCCGCGATGGGTATCGTTCCAGGCCACCCGCAGGAACGTGTCCAGGGAGACCTTGAACGCCTTGCGCAATTCCTCGTGGCGGGCATCGTAGTCCTTGCCCAGCACCTGGCGGGCGAAGCGCTCGAATTTCCATGGGTTGTAGTAGGTAGATGCCAGACTGGCGACCAATGCCTGTCCGAAACTGCCACCGCGTAATGTAGGAACACTGGAAGGCAGCACATGCTGAGCCGAGCCGCCATCGATCCGTATCGCCTGGCCTTTGAAGCGCAATTCGCCGGTATGACACGCCGCGCAGGTGATATCCAGGAACTGCTCGCTGCTGCCCGGATTCTGGTGCCGTGCAAACCCTACTGGCAAATTGCCGGGATTGTCAGGCGAGGCTTTCTGCGCCGGATCGACCAGGAAGCCAAAGCGCGCCAGGTACTCGGGCGAAGCGAAGCGTTGTTGCGAGAATGGCAATTCGAGGGCGGTGAACCAGTCGTAGCGCAGGCCTTTGACCTGGGTGCCCTGGGGGGTGAAGTAATACGTCTGGCGCTCGGCGGCGCTCCATTGATCCAGGTAATGCACCTGTTCGACGGGCGTATAGAACGGCAAGCGAGGATTGGCGACGTAATAAAGCACCACGGCCACGACGACGATCAGCAGCGCGAGAAGCAGCAAGAGAATGCGAGAGAGAAGGCGCACGGTAACGTCCTTGTTTTTTTGATATGTCCTTATGCCTCAGTGCCGCGCGGCGGGCAAGTGGCCATTACCCCTGGCCTGTAGGGGAGCGGCAATTTGTCCCTGTACGTCGCAGATGACAGATGCTTCATTCGTACAGGGTTAAAAAGCGTTTGCAGGCCTGAACTTATCGTTACTTTGCGGCTCACATGCCGGTAGCCATTGGTCGTGGCCGCCTGATAAGCTCGCGGCTTTATTCGATTGCCCTTTAGGCGCATGAACAAGGAAATAGCATGAAACAGCATCGGTTGGCGGCGGCGGTGGCCCTGGTTGGCCTGGTACTCGCGGGTTGCGACTCGCAGACCAGCGTAGAGCTGAAGACCCCGGCGCAGAAAGCTTCCTACGGTATTGGCTTGAACATGGGCAAGAGCCTGGCTCAGGAAGGTATGGACGACCTGGACTCCAAAGCGGTCGCCCAGGGCATCGAAGATGCCGTCGGCAAGAAAGAACAGAAGCTCAAGGACGAAGAACTGGTCGAAGCCTTTGCCGCACTGCAAAAGCGTGCCGAAGAGCGCATGGCCAAGATGAGCGAAGAGTCGGCTGCTGCCGGCAAGAAGTTCCTTGAAGAAAACGGCAAGAAAGCCGGTGTCACCACCACCGCTTCCGGCCTGCAGTACGAAGTGGTCAAGAAAGCCGACGGTCCACAGCCTAAGCCGACTGACGTCGTGACTGTTCACTACACCGGCAAGCTGACCAACGGCACCGTATTCGACAGCTCCGTTGAACGTGGCAGCCCGATTGACCTGCCGGTCAGCGGCGTGATCCCGGGTTGGGTCGAAGGCCTGCAACTGATGCACGTCGGCGAGAAGTACAAGCTGTACATCCCGAGCGACCTGGCCTACGGCGCCCAGAGCCCGAGCCCGGCTATTCCGGCCAATTCGGTCCTGGTGTTCGACCTGGAACTGCTGGCGATCAAGGATCCGGCAAAAGAAGACGCAGCCAAGTAATCGCGTCTGCTATAACGACAACGCCTCGCTTATGCGGGGCGTTGTCGCATCTGGGTTGCGGCAAATGGCAAAAAAACCGAACGCACGATGCAGGCTGCAGTCATAGGCAATACAGGCGCTGGGCTAGACGCAGTCAGCCGGTCAAGTCAATGAAATATTGGGTTTTTTTATGTGAGTAAAAAACGCCCGATCTAAGCCGGGGCCTTATGAAACGGGGGCTTCAGCGCGGAAATGCAGCTCTGTTCACAAGGTTATCCACAATTTGTGTGGATAACATTTCAGTGGGAGAAAAAATGAAGGCCCCGTGGAATTTTGCGCGATTTCTGCCCTTGGCAGGCCGCCTGCTGGCCCGCGGTCGATTGCCGACATTGCTGTTTGCCGTCGCCAGCAAAGGTGCCCGGGAGGGCGGGCGGTTGGGCAAACTCAAGGAGGACCTGCGTCTGCTGCAGGCCCTGTGCCTGGCCTACTGGCGGGGCGAATACCGCGCTGTCAGTGCCAAGTCGATGTTGTCGGTGGTGGCAGGGCTCATGTACTTCCTCAGTCCCCTGGACGCGATTCCGGATATCTTGCCGATGTTTGGCATGTTCGACGATATCGCGGTGCTGGCATGGGTCATGAAAACCCTCGACGTTGAACTCGAGGCTTTCCGCGCCTGGCGCTATCGACAATCCCCCGAGAAGCTGGCCCAGGTCGAAAGGCTTCCCGATACCCCGGAACAACTCCAAAGCCAGAAAAAGACCTGATTCGCTAGCAATTGCCCCTGAGAATTCATCGCACCGCGACCTTAGCCGGTATTAGGATTACACTTCCAAGGAAAAAGGCTGACTCGCTAAGTGTTGTTGTCCTACGGGGTAGACATGGATATTCAAATAATCACACGTGACGGAGAGCCCGAGTACGCGGTTTTGCCGTGGGATCAGTACCAGTCTTTGTTGAAGGCAGCAGGCATCGATCAAGCACCGCCGCGCGAGGCGACAGTCCGTCACGCGGCGGCACCCGGCCAGGTTCTCCCTGGCCTGGATCAATTACGCAGTTTGCGCGAAGGGAAGGGCATCGCCATTGAGGCGCTGGCCCGCACGGTAGGTATCAGCCCGTCTTATCTGGCCTTGATCGAGAGCGGCGAGCGTCAGCCCGATGCCGCGATTCGGCGCAGTCTGGCCTGGGAGTTGACGGTGCCGGGTTGGAGGGAAGAATCGTGAGCGTACGCATCAGTCGGCAGCATTGGGATGGGTTGTTGGGTGAATTGGACCAGGCGCGTCGCCAGCGCCATTTGTTGACTTACCGAGCGTTGCTGGAGCGCTTGCAACTGCCCAGCCCGGCCATGCAGACCTTGACTGCGGCCCTTGAACACCTGGCTGCGCTGGACGCCCGGGCGGAACAGCCGTTGCGCAGTTCATTGGTGATCAGCCAGGGCGCCAGTCGTTTGCCGCGAACCGGGTTCTTTGAGTGCGTTGAGCGCCTGGGCCGCTTTTCCGGGCCTTCCGATGGCGTGGCCGCAGCCTCCTGGCACGCTTCGGAAGTGGTTCGGGTTTTTGAATACGAGTACCCCGAGTCGGCGGAGGCCTGAATGCTCTGGCGACTCAAGGCGCGGGGCGGTTACTGGCTGGCGCGTCGGTTGTTTCATTGGTCCTGGTTCGTCCGCCAGCCGCGTGGCTGGGCCTGGCTCGAGGGCCAGTTTTCCCGCATGGCGAACCTGGGCGACGTCGGTGCGCAAAGCTTCTATGGGCACATCCTCACGTTTCGCGGCCAAGGGCTGGGTGCCCGTGAAGAAGGGATTCGCCTGCTGCGGCTGGCGGCATTGGCTGGGGATGGCAAGGCGGCCTACCAGGTTGGCGTGATCAGCCTGGCCGGTACAGCCAGCAAGACGCCAGACCCGGTTGAAGCGGCACGTTGGTGGACCTTGGCGGCGAAAGCCGGGCATCCATTGGCCGAGATCAAGCTCAAATCACTTGAAGATCAGGATCTCTAGGGTTATCCACAGGCTATTCGTGTGCAAATCAGACTAATTTAGCGAATCGCCCTACGCGCTCTATCTCCTTCCCCTGACTTAACTCTCCACTCATCCCCGGCAAAATCTCGCGCTCCTTGAGCGCTGCGAGACGTTTGCCCATGTTCGACCGTTTTTTCCTGCCAGCCCTTGAGCGAGCCCCGTCCTGATGGATCAGGTGAGCCGTATCGAGCAGGAACTCGACAGCTTCAACGACACTCTGTCGGTCTATCGCGAACAACTCACACGCTGGTACAGCCGAGCGGCGGACCGGGCCAGTCATGCCGCCGACTTGCCCTCGCTAATGGGCATGGAGCGGGTGATCCGCTTCGGCGACAGCACCACCGCTGTCAGCACCGGTGACGATGATTTCCTCCCCACGGTCGTCCAGTGCCCCGAAGGCGGGACGATGACGATCGAGAGCAAGTTCGAGTCGGTGTACGACATCCCGCTGGGCGACATCGTGGTGGATGTGGTGGACGTGGACAGCGGCAAGGTCACGCCAGTCACCCTCGATGCCCAGGGGCTGGGGGCCTTCCAGGGCGAGGCGGGCAAGTCCTATCGGGTACACGTTCAGGGCGAGGTATCTCCCCAGCACATCGAGCAACTGTTTTCTTCCTACGATGGCGTGACCCGCGATCTGACGGACTGGCTGCGCGGCGAATGGCAAGGCTTCAAGCCGCGATGGGCGCAGCAGTCCTTGGCAACGTCGGCGGCTGCGGTGGGGAACGGGTTGCTCGCCGGTAGTTGGGCGGCGATTGAAAGTGTGTGGGACAGCATCAGCTTGCTCTCGGACATCCTCAAGGACCCTGGTCAGTTCGTTGAGCGGTTGGGCGAAAGCGCCAGGCAGCTAGAAGAGCTGGCGGAAAAAACGCCGCAGGTGATGGCCAAGCTGCAACTGCTGGCCAGCGACGAAGCGGCTTTATGCCTGTTGGTGCGTACCGCCAGTCTCTGGCTGGACATGCTGCCGCCCAGTGAGGTCGCAGGCGAAACGGCCGAAGCCTTGTCGAGGGTGACGGTGCAGTTGTTGATCGATCTGTTGATCGGCGTAGTCCTGACCTTCACCGGGGCGGGGGCTGGTATCGCTTATCTGTCGATGCGCCTGGGAAATGTGGGCGTGCACCTGCTGGGTGCCATGCAGCGTTTCATCCGTGGGATCTTCGCGGTGGTCAACGGCTTCATGACCTACGTGGATCGCTACAAAACGGTGGCGGCCCGAGGTATTGCGGCGGGGGTCAAGAAAGGTCGGATGCAGTTGCGCTGGGATGCACAACGCAACACCACTTTGAAAAAACACGAACCCCACGACGACGCCCCAACCCAATCGAAAAACCCCAATGGCGACAGCGCCGATACCGCGGCCCAGACCCAGACCAGCGGCTGCCCGGTGTCGATGGTCACCGGCGAAGAACTGCTGACCCTCGACGACGGTACCCTCGATGGCCGCTTGCCGTTCGTCTTCACCCGTTTGTACCGCACCAGCGCCGCCGACCTGGACGTCGGGCTCGGGCGCGGCTGGAGCCATGCCCTGGTCCATCGCCTGGAGCTCGACGGCGAGCAGGTCGTCTGGGTCGACCAGGAGAACCGGCGCACCACCTTTCCACTGCCCAACGCCCAGCGTCCGGCGATCCACAACAGCCTGGCCCGGGCGGCGATCTACCTCGGTACCGAGCCGGACGAACTGATCGTCGCCCAGGCTGGTGCGGACGCCGCGTTCCTGCACTTTCGCGACGGCCACCTGGTGGCCCTCAGCGACCGCCACGACAACCGCCTGACGGTCCAGCGCAACATCCATGGCGACATCAGCCGCCTGGACAACGGCGCCGGCCGCGCCCTGCGCCTGCGCTACGCGCATCGTCACCTAATCGCCGTCGACTACCAGAGTTTCCACCCGGCCATCACTCTCGACGAAGCCTGGCGGACCGAGCAGACGCTGGTGACCTACCGCTACGACGGACGTTTCCGACTGATCGAAGCGACCAATGCCGCCGGCGAAAGCGAACGCTACGACTACGACGACCGACACGTCATCCTCCAGCGGCAACTGGCCGGCGGGGCGAGTTTCTACTGGGAGTGGCAAGGCCTCGGGCCGGCCTCCCGC
>NZ_UETT01000028.1:0-27396 GCF_900115935.1 Pseudomonas sp. 43mfcvi1.1
ACCCTGGACAGCGGCAAGACCATCACCATCGCTGCGGGTGCAAGTTCGGGCGTGCTCGATGTCGCTGTGGGTAACGATGTTTACCAAGGCCCAACGACGGTTACTGAGTCGATCAAAGATGCATCCGGCGGCAACTTGGAAGCCATTGCTCCAAATACTGCGCCAGTCAGCACCATCGTTAGCGATGTCAACGACACCACCACGGTAACGCTGACCGCTACGCCAACCGTAAATGAAAACGGCACCATCACTTACACCGCCACCCTGACCGGTGCCGACGGCAAACCCGTCATTGCGCAAAATGGCCCAGTCACCGTTACCCTGGACAGCGGCAAAACCATCACCATCGCCGCCGGTGCAAGTTCCGGCGTGTTGGACGTGGCCGTTGGCAACGATGTGTACCAAGGTCCGACTACCGTCACCGAAAGCATCAGTACCGCCACTGGCGGCAACCTCGAAGCCATTGCTCCAAATACTGCGCCAGTCAGCACCGTCGTCAGCGACGTCAACGACACCACCACGGTGACATTGACCGCCAATCCGACCGTGAACGAAAACGGCACCATCACTTACACCGCGACCCTGACCGGTGCCGACGGCAAACCTGTCACCGCGCAAAACGGTCCGGTGACCGTCACGTTGGAAAGCGGCAAAACCATCACCATCGCTGCGGGCGCAAGCTCGGGCGTGTTGGATGTGGCCGTCGGCAACGATGTCTACACCGGTGCACCGTCCATCACCGAGACGATCAAATCGGCCTCCGGCGGCAACCTCGAAGCCATCGCGGTCGATAAGACCGGCGCGTCGACGGCCGTGGGCGACACCGTCGACAACACCACCGTCAGCATCACCGGCAGCACGTCGGTCACCGAAGGCCAGGCGGCCACATACACCGTCAGCCTGACGAACCCTGCGCAAACCGAGGTGACACTCAAGATCGTCTACAGCGGCACCGCCGCCGACGGCACGGACTTCACCGGTGTCTACACCGTGAAGATCCCGGCCAACGCCACCAGTACGACCTTCAATGTGGCGACGCTGGACGACAAGATCTCCGAAGGCACTGAAAACTTCGTGGTCAAGATCGACTCGGCCACCGGTGGCAACTTCGAGCACCTGGCGGTCAGCGGTACCAACGGCAGCGTCAGCACCTCGATCATCGACAACGATGCGCCGCCTGTACTCGACCTGGACGCCAACAACTCCAGCGGCAAGACCGGTGCCGATTACCAGGTGACGTTCACCGAAGGCACCACTGGCCCCGGCGTGTCCATCGCCGACACGGACCTGAAAATCACCGACCCGGACAGCACCATGCTGACCGGCGCCACCATCGTGCTGACCAACCGCCAGCCTGGCGATGCGCTGAACCTGGGCAACAGCGTCAATGGCATCAGCATCAACGCCAACAGCACCGACGGCAAGGTCGTGCTGACGCTGACGGGCAATGCGACGCTGGCCGACTACATGCAGCAGATCAAGAACATCAGCTTCATCAACAACAGCGAAGACCCGAGCACCGTACCGCGCATCATCACCGTGACGGTGACCGATGGCGCGAGCTACTCCAACACCGCAACCACCACTGTGAACGTGGTCGGGGTCAACGACGCGCCAGTGGCCACCGGTGGCGCGGTGACCGGTACCGAAGACACTTCGCTGGTCCTCGGCTGGTCGACCTTCGGCATCAGCGATGTGGACAGCGCCGCCGCCAGCCAGGGTGTAAAAATCACCGGGCTGCCGAGCGACGGCAAGTTGCAGTACCTGGACGGCGCCACCTGGAAGGACGTGGCCAACAACCAGACCTTCACCAAGGCTGACATCGACGCTGGCAAGCTGCGCTTTACCCCCGATGCCAACGAATCTGGTGCCAACGGCAACCCGGCTGGCGTGGGCGATCAAAAGGCCGATTACGCGCAAATCAGCTTCCAGCCAACCGACGGTCAGGCGTTGGGCAATACCAGTACCGTGAAGATCGACATCACGCCGGTCGCCGACGCACCGACCCTCAACGTGGCCGGCAACAACGTGACCTCCACCGGCCTGATCAAGGAAGTCTGGACCGGCCTGTCGGGCCTGGGCACCGATGGCAGCGGCGCGGCCTCCGGCACGCTCAAGTCAGTGATCGATGCCGCCGGCACGCCGAACAGCAGCACCAACGTGACCAACGTGCAGTCCGACAGCAACGTCAACGCCGGTACGGCATCGAAAACCTCGGGCCTGATCTTCCTCGAAGCCGGCAAGACCTACACCTTCAGCGGCACGGGCGATGACAGCCTGCTGGTCACCATCGGCGGCAAAACCGTGGCGGCAACGACCTGGGGCGCTGGCGGCCAGTTGAACGGTTCGTTCACGCCGACCACCAGCGGCTACTACACCCTGGACATCTACCACCACAACCAGAGCGGCCCGGGCAGCTATGACGTGAACCTGTCGATCAACGGCAGCACGCCGGTCGACCTGAACGGTGCCGGCGTGCCGCTGTACACCGGCGTGACCGACCTGGTGAACGCTGGCGTGACCGTCTCCGACCTGCACGGCACCAACGGTGAAGGCTACTACGACGGCTACAAGCTCAACGAAGGCGCCGAAGGCACCAGCGTGAACTTGTCGAAGATCACCACCGCCCTGACCGACACCGACGGCTCCGAAAGCCTGAGCGTGAAGATCGGTGGTATTCCAGAAGGCAGCGTGCTGAGCGACGGCGCGGGCCATACCGCGACCGTGGGCAGCAACGGCGAAGCCTCGGTCACCGGCTGGAACCTGGGCAGCCTGACCCTGACCCCACCGACCTACTACAACGGCCACTTCAACCTGACCGTGACCTCGACCTCCACCGAAGCCCTCGGCGGCTCGGCGGTGAGCACAGCGCAGATCCCGGTCACGGTGTACCCGGCGACCTACAACGCCGTCACCGCCACGTCTGGCAGCGACAACGTCACCGGCACCGACGGCAACGACGTGGTGGTCGCTGACATCGGTGGGCTGACCGTGGTGCCAGGCACCAACTACAACATCGCCTTCATGGTCGACAGCTCCGGCAGCATGAGCGACGCGTCCCTCACCGCGGCCAAAAACTCGCTGACCTCGGTGTTCAACACCCTCAAGCAGAGCCTGGGTGGCAACTCCGGGACCGTGAACATCTTCCTGGCAGACTTCGACAGCCAGGTGAACAAGTCTATCTCGGTCAACCTTAACGATCCGGACGCATTGACCCAGCTCAAAGGCGTGCTCGACTCGATGGCCTCCGGTGGCGGCACCAACTACGAAGACGTGTTCAAGACCACGGCGAACTTCTTTAAAAGTACCGAAGCCATGGGCAATACCGGTGCGAAGAACCTGACGTATTTCATTACCGACGGTAAGCCGACCTACTACCAGACCGGTGAGCAGACCAACCCGACCTTGTACGACAACGTCAAACTCGATGACGTACTGCGTGCCTCCAATTACACCGTCGGCAAGTACTACACCCAGACGATCGACAGCACGCACAAGTACACCATCTACGAAAACGGTGAGATGTACCTGTCGACCAAAAACGGCAAAAAATGGACCGACAGCTATGTCGGCACCGTACATGCCGAGGGTAATGGCACCTTTGAATTGTCGAACCAGGGCGGCACCGGTTATGGCGAATACTGGAACTACCTGGATTCGGCAGCGGGCTCGACCGACAGCTTCACGCTATTGAAAGGCCTGAGCACGGTGGAAGCCATCGGCCTGAACAACGACGTGACCCTGACCGACCTCAAGCCCTACGACTCGGATTCAACACCGCAGACCAACATCGACCCGAACAACCTGGCCAACTCGATCATCGGCCACACCGAAGCGACCCTGCCGGGTTCCGACACGGTCAACGGCGGTGAAGGCAACGACATCCTGTTCGGCGACCTGGTGAGCTTCAACGGCATTGCCGGCGAGGGTTACCAGGCCATCCAGGCGTTCGTGGCCCAGCAGAGCGGCGTGGATGTCAGCAAGGTCACCACCAGCAACGTGCACCAGTACATCACCGAGCACTACACCGCGTTCGATGTGTCCGGTGCCCACGATGGCAATGACACCCTGCTGGGCGGCGCCGGCAACGACATCATTTTCGGCCAGGGTGGCAGCGACACGCTCAACGGTGGCAAGGGCAATGACATCCTGCTGGGTGGCACGGGTAACGACACACTGATCGGTGGTCAGGGCAATGACACCCTGATCGGTGGCCTGGGAGGCGATACCTTTGTCTGGAAATCCGGCGACACCGGCACTGACGTGATCAAGGACTTCAAGGCCAGCGAGGGCGACCGGATCGACCTGCGAGATCTGCTGCAGGGCGAAACCGGAAGCACCATCGACCACTTCCTGAAAATCAGCACGGTCGATGGCGTGTCCTCGCTGCAGGTCAGCACCACCGGCCAGTTCAACGCGACCAATGGCGCAGCGGCCACACCGGATGTGACGATCAAGCTCGAAGGCAACAACTGGTCGAACATCAACCTGAACACGTTGATCGCCGGCAGTGACCCGACCATCAAGGTCGATCACAACAACAGCTGAACCTGACACAAACCCGTGGCGAGGGAGCTTGCTCCCGCTGGGGGGGCGAAGCGGCCCTGTTTTTTAGGGCTGCTGCGCAGCCCAGCGGGAGCAAGCTCCCTCGCCACGATAAGTGTTCATACTCCTCTGCAGTTGGCCTATGCTGCCCAGCATGACGCCGCTTCATACATGAGGGATGCCCGATGTTTTACGTGCAACGCGATGCACAAGGCCTGCTGGTGCGCGTAGAAGCCACCGCCTACGCCGAAGCCACCGAGACCTTGCCGGCCGACAACCACGAGATCCAGGACTGGTTCGCCAACCAGGCGGTGGAAAACAGCCTCAAGCAGCTCAAGCAGAGCGACCTGGAGATGATCCGGGTACTCGACGACTTGATCCAGGTGCTGACCAGCAAAGGCGTCATCCGCGTCACTGACCTGCCACCGGCGGCCCAGGCCAAACTGATGGACCGCACCCAGGCCCGGGAAGCATTGGGTGGGTTGAGCCGGTTGATCGATGATGATGAGAAGGGGTTGATCTAGGCTGACGCCCGGGCTGACACCAGCCGGAGCAGCACACAACCCCTGTGGCGAGGGGATTTATCCCCGCTGGGCTGCGCAGCAGCCCCAGATGCTTGAAGGTGAACAGCCTGACACACCGAGGCGGCCGGGTTTTAGGGCTGCTGCGCAACCCAGCGGGGATAAATCCCCTCGCCACAGGTTTTGGGTCGTCTGGGCTGACGCCATCGCGAGCAAGCTCGCTCCCACAGTTGATCGGTGTTGATCTCCATATTCCGGTTCGAAGCAGGTCCCGTGTGGGAGCGAGCCTGCTCGCGATGGCAATCGTCAATCCACAGCAGGCCTGTCAGCTCGACGCTTGCACTTCAAGCCGATCCATCGCCCGCTCCACCAACAAATGCACCCCATCGGCCATTCGACTGATCGCCAGGATTACGCTGCGGCGTGAGCCGTCGACGTCATCAGCCAGGTCGGCCGCGATGGCGCTGATGGACAGCAAGTCTTCGGAGGCATTGGCCAGGAGGGTTTCGGTGTCGATGTCTGGGGAGACCATGAAGAGCTGGGCGGTTTGGGTTTTTCCCGAGGCGTCATCGGTTGGTTTGGGATTGAGGTAGTAGTCGAGGGCGCGTTGGGCGGCTTCGTCGAGTTTTTTGGATTTCGAGGATTTGTCGGAGGCGTTGCCAGGGCTTTCTGGCGGATTCGGAGTGACCTTGAACATTAGAGACTTCCTAAACAGTTAAGTGGAAACCGTCACCGTTCGCTTGCACGCGAATAAGGGTGGCGGCCGTACGCAGGTGTGCAAGACCGGGCCTGTTTAGGACACCCAGCAGATCCAAGGATCTCCTGCGTGCAGCCGCCATAAAGCAGTGGGCAGAAGAAAGCCCCTGAGCAATGTAGCGTCGCATCCTAAACAGTTTCTTCGGACTTGCACGTCCGTGTCACCGTTTTTTCAGTGACAAACCCAGACTAGCCACGGGGCAGACGCCGGACAAGTTCACCAAGTTCGCCACAACTCGAAGGAAATCTCCTAGGACCTTACTTTTAGAGGGGGTGTATATCCGTTTCTGCGGTAACGGCTACTTACGGTTCCGCCCTTACGGCGGCTCCGGCATTGCTCCGTGGGCCGCCGCGAAGGGCCATCCATGGTCCAGCGCGGCTATCCCGGCATCCATGCCGGGATGCCCACTGCGCAATGCCTGCGTTCGGCCATCGTGGTTAACGGGGCGCCAAAATCTACGTCCACCGCGAGGCGGCCTGATAGCGGACCTGGTTCTTGATGGGGATCGCGTTCCTCTGTGGGAGCGAGCCTGCTCGCGAAGAGGCCAGCAAGCCCAGTAGACATATGACTGAACCACCGCTATCGCGAGCAAGCTCGCATAGCGTTTACCGTTGATCAATCTGTGCCGTGATGGCTGGGAAGCTTTTGTGGCGAGGGGATTTATCCCCGTTGGGCTGCGCAGCGGCCCCCAAACCAAGCAACTCGGTGTGCCAGGAAGGCTGAGTTCATTGCTTTAGGGCTGCTGCGCAGCCCAGCGGGGATAAATCCCCTCGCCACAGGACTGTGCCGCTCCCAAAAACCCTGTGGGTATCCAACATCACCACAAACTGACCCTCCGCATCGCGAGCAGGCTCGCTCCCACAATGGGATTGGAGTACGGCCGGGAGAACCAGGCCGGCTGTCAGGCCGCCTCGCTTCGGCTTTTGATCTGGGGGCCCCGTTAACCACGCTGGCCGAACGCAGGTATTGTGGAGTGGGCATCCCGGCATGGATGCCGGGATAGCCGCGCTGGGCCATGGATGGCCCTTCGCGGCGGGCCCACGGAGCAATGCCTGCGTTCGGGCACACCGAGCCTAGGCGAGGTGCCGAGTGGTGGGGCAAGACCTTTTGGTTACTTTTGGGGCGTTTGCCAAAAGTGACACGCCGTAAGGGCGTAACCACCAGTGGCCGTTACCGCAGCAATGGATATGTACACGGTCAGAGGGCACAGCCAGCCTCACCCCCAACGCTTAGGCTCACCCACCAGTTGCCCCTGCACCCCAAACAACCCCATCTCCCGAATCACCGCCAACTCCCCCTCCGTCTCAACCCGCTCGGCAATCAACGGCAAGTCAATACTGTGGGCAGCACGCTGGATCGCTTCGATAAACAGACGCTTGTCACTCTCCTGATCAATCGCACGAATGTAGCTGCCATCGATCTTCAGGTAAGCCAACCCCAACCGCGACAAGTTACCGATCATGCTGAACCGCCCACCAAAACGCTGCAGGCTCAGAGAGAAGCCAAGCTCGCGCAAACGCCGGGTCAATTGTTCCAGGACAGCTTGCTCCGGCAATTGCTCCTCACCAATCTCCAAGGTCAAGCGCGACCCAAGGTTGGAATGCGCCCGCAGGATTTCAAAGACCTTGTTCAGCGCCTGCGGATCGGCCAAGGTCGCCGAAGACAGGTTCAACGCCAGGGATTGCTCATGCCCGGCCATTTGCTCGAGCACCTGTTCGAGCATCAAACGGTCCAGGCGCGCGGTCCAGCCAAAGCGCTCCAACCACGGCAAGAACCGCCCGGCGGGAATCGTCTGACCCTGCTCGTCCAACAAACGCGACAGCACCTTGTAATGCAACACTACCTGGGTGTCCTGGGCAGCCACCACCGGCTGGAAGTACAGCTCGAATCGCTGATGATTCAAGGCCTGGTCGAGCAACGTGTGCCAGGCATGGTGATCATCGCCGACGCTCGCCGAGGCGCTGTGGTCCAGGCAGGCCCAACCCGGTTCGCCCTGGCTTTCGGCCTGGGCCAAAGCCTGGTCGCCAAGCTGGAGCACCGCTTGCGGCGAGTCGCCATGGACGAACGGCGCCAGCCCGATGGAGGCCACCGACGCCACATCCGTCGCACCGGTGGCATGCAAGCTCGCCAACGCGGCTTCGAGGTTCTGCGCCAGTTGCAGCGCTTCCTCGCGCACCAGCCCAGGTGCCAGCACCGCGAACTCGCCACCGCGAATACGCGTGACCAGGTTATGGGTTTCCGGATACCGCGCGCATTCGCGCAGCAATTGCTCGCCCACCGCCTGGAGCAACTGGTCGGTACGCTGCCCGCCCAACCGCTGGTTCAAACCGGCCAGGTCCTTGACCCGCAACAACAGCAGATAACCGGAGCTGGCCTGCTCCGGGTTGCTCACTCGCGCGTTGAGCTGCATCTCGAAATAACGCCGGTTGGCCAGGCCCGTGAGATTGTCCTGGTAAGACTCGACCCGCAGCTTCTCGCTGCGCTCGGCCTGCTCCTGGAACAGCGCCTTGAGTTTCTCGACCATCTGGTTCATCGCCTGCACCACGCGCCGCAGTTCAGGCGTGCGTGGCAGCTCCGGCAGGCTCAGGAACTCGCGTCGGGCGATGGCATGGGACTGATGCACCATGTAGTCCAGCGGCTTGAGCTGGCGACGCAGCAGCAAGGCCCCCAGCACCGCGCTCACGGCGCCGCACAGCAGCAACCAACCCAGGCTGCCCAACGCGCTCTGCCACAGTTTGGCGAGGGCGAACATTGGGTGGCTGACCACCTCGACCCGCGCCGCCTGCTCCCAGCCGCGACTGACTATGGCATCGCCGCCGGCCGGTTCCAGGCCGATCAGCTTGACGAACCATTGCGGCACGCTGCCGGCGTCCGGCGTGCCGGTACGTTCGACAAGGGTCTTGTCGGTGGCCACATCGACCACGCGAATGCTGGCGTAGTAGCCGCTGTCGAAGATCGAGCTGACCATCAGCTCCACCATCGCCGGGTCGTCGATGTTCGGTGTCAACGACAACGCCAGCGCCGTGGCCGCGTCCTGGGCGTGGGAGCGTAACTGGTTGACGTACTGGGCCCGCGAGCTCTCCAGGCTGACCATGAAGCTGCCGCTGAAGGCAACCACCAGGAACAGACAGATAGCGATCAACAGCTGTTTGAACAAGGACATCTGAGCGCGCGCTCCTAGTTAGTCGTCTCGACCGGAAAACCTTCGGCCTGCATTTTTTTCAACACATCCTGCCACCGGGACAGGCGCTTGGTGTCACCCACTTTTTTGTTGCCCTTGGCGCCCGGCAGCCACAGCCCTTCGGCATTGAAAGAGTAGACCGGGAGCAAGTCGGTTCGCTGGCTGGCCGGCAGGATGCCGTCGATCAGGCTGTCGAGGACCAGCGGCATCGCCTCGGGCGTGGCGTAATAGGTGAGCACCATGTGCGCACGGTTCTGCCGCAAGGCCTTGACGTAGGTGATGCGCAGCTTGTCACTGGACACCCCGAGATGACGCAGGCTGAAATACTTGGCGATGGCGTAGTCCTCACAATCGCCGGCCCCCTTCCACAGGGCCTGGATCGGGGTTTCCCAGTAGTCGACCTCGCGCCACAGGTCGATGTCTTCCACGTAGCGCACCTGTTTGTTGAAGAACAGGTTCACCACCTTGAGCTGTTCCAGTTCCGGGATCTGTTTCTGCGTCGCCAACAATTGCTGCCACGCGTCGATCCGTTGCTGCCCTTCGCCCAAGGGACCATATAACGCTTGCGCCCGTCGGCTGATCTGCGCAAAGTCCCAGTCAGCCCGTAGGCCACCCAGCATCAGGCCGGCCAGCAGCAATGCCGAACACAGCCAGCGCAAGGACCTGAGAACAGGGAAAGGTGCAGCCAAGGGAATACGTCCGAAAAGGGCCGTTGGAAATTCGTTGGATGGTGAAGCCTGGCCCACTAAAAGACAATGGCAGGGTGCAATCACCGCAGGCAGACTAAACTTTAGTTCAGGAACTGGGGCCGCGAGATTTTGACGGCTTGGAAATCTGTAACTAACGTTGGCTTGGATCCAATTTCGTTACTACCAGTCAGGTGTTGTCGTGACACAGAAGCCAAAACCGCTTAGCACTATCCAGGTCAACGGGCCCATCCCGGCTGACCAGGCACGTTCGATCATCGAAGAGTCTCTGCGCGAGGCCATCCTCGATGGACGCCTGCCTTGCGGCACCGCCCTGCGCCAGCAGGAACTGGCCGACCTGTTCGGCGTGAGCCGCATGCCCGTACGCGAGGCATTGCGCCAGTTGGAGGCGCAGTCACTGCTCAATGTGGTCCAGCACAAGGGTGCTGTAGTGGCGCCATTGATTACCAACAATGCAGTAGAAACCTACGCCCTGCGTTCGGTCCTGGAAGCTTTCGCCCTGCGCCTGTCCATCCCGCTGCTCGATGACAGCGACCTGGCACTGGCCGCCCAGTACATCGAACAGCTGGAAACGGAAACCGATCACGCCGAGATCGGCAAGCTCAACCGGCTGTTCCACATGTCGCTTTATCACAAGGCCCCCAACAGCAAACTGCTGGACCTGATCGAGCGCGAGCTCAATGAAGAAGAGCGCTTCCTGCGCTTTCACCTGTCATCCATGGGGCTGGGCAAGTTGAGCCAGGACGACCATCGCGCGCTGCTCGACGCCGCGCGTGCCAAGGACATCGATAAGGCCATCGTATTGCTGGAGCTGCACCTGGAAAAAGCCTCCGTCACCATGCGCCGCTATCTGGAACAGTCGTCGAACCCTTGATCCCACACCGGCCGCTCCGGCCGGCGTAAAAACTTCTTACATATCCTTCCGACTCACTTGTCGCCTGCGCGGCGCGGCCTGGCCGTGGCCGCGACTCGTCGTCCCATCAGTTCAATGGCACTGCCATCGATTTGGGCTCACTCTTGCGCTTGTCGATTCAAAACAGACCTGAAGAAGTCAACGCCTGGCTGAAACCAGACGAATCGAAGCCAATACGCAAGGAGCGTCGTCCAACCGGCGGGATGATCGGATGTCCGACCGACGTCCTGCCCATAACATAAAACTTCTTAACTCCCCGATCCCTGAAGTGCTCCGAGTGAGGCATTCACTCGAACTATTCGATTCTGATACCCCTAAATCGGAAGGAGCTTCTTCGCCCCAATAAAACTTATATAAAAAGTTTTAAAAACCCTCTTCGCGCCCAATAAACAGCCAACTTAAAATAATTAAAAAATTACTTGCCGCTTACTTGTTTCATGTATTAGTTTTTTGTTCGTCGCACTCTTGGCGACCCTTTCAACTCCCCGAGAACCCTTTAAATACAGGCGCAGCAAGCCAGAAACACGTACTAAAGGCGAATATTTAAGCTACTTGGTAATTCATGGATTCCGATTCAGGCACCCGCTCGCCCTAATTAAATAACGAGCCGCCTTCCGGATAAGACATCATTGATGAGGACGTTCCAATGCAGCCAACCAAAGAACAACTATCTCTGAAAAAACACGAACTTGGCCAACATCCGGTTTTTTCCGAAATAACATCAATCGATCTGTTACGCCGCTTTATGGAAAGCCATGTGTTTGCCGTGTGGGACTTCATGTCACTGACCAAACGACTGCAACGGGAGCTGACCTGCGTACACCTGCCCTGGCTGCCGCCGGCAGACCCGCACGCGGCACGCCTGATCAACGAAATCGTCTTGGGCGAGGAATCGGATGACCGCCCAGGAGCAGGCTATTGCAGCCATTTCGAACTGTACCTGGATGCCATGCGCGAGGTCGGTGCCGATACCCGCGCCATCGAGCAATTCATCACTCTGCAGCAGGAAGGCGTCAGCCCCGAAACGGCGCTGGAGAGTGTCGATGTCGAGCCGGCGGCGGCACGCTTCGTCCGCCAAACCTTGCACACCGCCCTGCACGCCCCGGCTCACAGCGTGGCCGCCGCGTTCGTGCATGGACGCGAGAGCGTCATCCCGCAGATGTTCCAGCGCATGCTGGATGCCTGGGGCATAGGCCTGGATCAGGCACCGACCTTTCGCTACTACCTGCAACGACACATCGAAGTCGATTCCGAAGACCATGGCCCGGCAGCGGAAAAACTCTTGGCCCGGCTGATCGACGGCGACCCGCAACGTGAAACCGAGGTACTGGTTGCCGCACTCGCCGCGGTCCACAGCCGTGCGGCCTTGTGGGACGGCCTGCGTCAGAGCATGGCCCAGCCGGTTGCGCAGGTGATGCCATGAACGCCATCCCTTACCAATCCTTCGCCGACGCCTGGGAAAGCCGCGCCACCATCCGCACTCGACCACGGCGTCGGGTCGAAGACGACGACAAGCTGATCTTCCCCATGAGTCGCCAGCCGCTGGTGCACAGCCAGACCTTTCTCAGCCACTGCCCGCAGTTGCGCGACTTTGTGCTGGTGCAGAGCCTCTACAAGTTCATCAACGACGTGGTGATTTTCGAGACCGAGTTGGTGGACCACACCGCCCGGCGCATCGCCAAGAACCGCTTCGGCATCGAGTTCCCGTTCGCCTGCCGTTATGACGCGATGACCGTGGTGGTGGACGAGGATTATCACGCGCTGGTGGCGATGGACTTCATGCAACAGACCATCGACATGACCGGCATCGATCCCATCCCGCTGCCTGGGCAGATCGAACTCAGCCGCGCCATACCCGCGACCCTGGCCCGGGCGCCGGAGCATTTGCTCAGCGCCGTGGAGCTGATCTGCATCGCCATCGCCGAGAACACCGTGACCAACGAAGTGGCCGCATTCGCCCGGGACGACTCGGTCAAGGCCTCGATCAAGGGGCTGATGGCCGATCACTTGCTCGACGAGGGACGGCACTCCGGTTTCTGGACCCGACTGGTGCAGATCTATTGGCGCACCGCCCCCGAGGAAGACCAAGAGGCGATTGCCCGATTGATGCCCGGCTTCATCGCCCAATACCTGGCGAGCGACCTGCAGCAAGCGTTCGACTTCGAGCTGATCGCGCACCTGCCCGTCGACGAGTCGGTGCGCCAGTCGCTGCGTGAAGACGCCAGTGCACTGGCGTATCCCATCAATCGTTTTCACCCGTTGGTGGGCAACATCACGCGCTTTTTCCGTGGCAGCTCGATGCTCGCGTCCCCCTGCGTACGCGACGCCCTTGCCGATTACCTGACCCCATGAGGACCTTTCGATGAGACGCCTCGAAATCGCAGTGCCTGGCACAAGCCAGGCCATGGCCGAACTGGCCCGGGAACTGGAGCTGCATGGCCACGGTGTGGTGGATCGGCAGTCGCCGTCCGGGCACGGCGCGGTCGACCTGTTGATCGACGATGGTACCGTGCGGTGCAACACCCAGGCCCGCTCTTGCCTTCAGGTACGCGTGGCGTTGCAGGCCATGCCCGGGCAGGTATTACCGCAACCGGTGTTGGTGTTCAGCGACGCTGCGCAGCGGCTGTTGTGCCAGGAAGTGATCGCGCCGCAACGTGACGGCAATGGTCAATCGTTGCGCCTGCGTACGCTGGCGACGCTGGTCGAGACGGGCGCACGACTGGTCAGCCAGTTATCCCGGGATCAAACCTGCTTCGATCACTGGCCGACGGCACACGCTGACACTGTCGCCGCCCCCCTGCTCGGGCTCGATGCGCTGGAGCCGCTGGCGTTCGAGCACGGCCTCAATCGGCCGCCGGTACCCTGGCTGCTGGCCGCCGCCGACGTGCCGGTGATGCACAGCATTGAACAGCGCATGCTCGATGATGCGACGCAACCGGCCCTGTGGATCGATGGACAACTCATCGACTACAAATCCTTGCGCCGCCTGGCGCTGAGGTTGCAGCAGCCGATGCTGGAAATACTGCACCGAGCAGAACATGAGAAAGGAGCTGTTGGAGAACCTGTGGGAGCAAGGCTTGCCCGCGATGAAGACACCGATGCTCTCAAACAAACCGCGTCATCGTTCATCGGGGGCAAGCCTTCCTCCCACAAGGTGATCGGCGTGTGCCTGCCCAAGTCCGCGCAGTTGTACGCGGCGATCCTGGCAGTGCTGGGCTGTGGGGCGGTGTACCTGCCACTGGACCCGCAGCACCCGGCGCAACGTCGGCGCTTTATCCTGGAAAATGCCCAGGCGGACCTGCTGCTGTACGACGGCGACAGCGACCTGGGCGAGCTCTCGTTGCCCACGCTGAATGTCCATCAACTGCCAATGCCCAAGCCAGGCATCCCCGCTTCGCTGATCCGCCGCAGGGTCGACAGCGATGAACCGGCCGTGGCGATCTACACCTCCGGCACCACCGGCCAGCCCAAGGGCGTGTTGCTCAGTCACCGCAACCTCAGCCATTTCTGCGCCTGGTATGGCGACTACGTCGGGTTGCAGCGCGACAGCCGCGCGTTGCAGTTTTCCACCATCAACTTTGACGCCTCGCTGCTGGATATCCTGCCGACGTTCATCCACGGCGCCCTGCTGGTGGTACCCAGCGAAGACCAACGCCGCGATCCGCAGCAATTGGTCGCGTTGATTCACCAACAGCACATCAGCCACGCCTTTTTGCCGCCTGCGCTGTTGAGCGTCATGCCCCTCGATGCTCCGCTCGGCCTGACGCACTTGATCACCGGTGGCGATGTCTGCGAGCCGTTCGTGATCGAACAGCTCGCACCACAATGCCAGTTCCACAATATCTACGGCCCGACCGAAACCACGGTGCTGGCGACCACGCGGCCATTCAGCGTCGGCGACAACAACCGCAACCTTGGCGTGCCCATCGCCAACGGTCGGGTACTGATCCTGGACGAACAACTGCAACCGGTTCCCCAAGGTGTCCCCGGCGAGCTGTACATCGCCGGCCCGGGTGTCGGCCTGGGTTATCTGAACGATCCGGCGCTGAGCGCGACGCGCTACCTCGACCTGACGCTGCCCACCGGGCAAACGCTGCGGGTCTACCGCACAGGGGATATCGGCCAGTGGACCGACAGCGGCATTGAATTGAGCGGGCGGCGGGATAACCAGGTGAAGATCCGCGGCTTTCGGGTCGAACCCGAGGAAATCGAGCATTGCCTGCGCGACAGCCAGTTGTTTCGCCAGGTGGCGGTGGGAGTCGATGAACGACGGCGGATCCTGGCGTTCCTGGTGCATCCCGAGCAAGCGCGACCCGGCGCTGCCCTCCAGGCCCTGCGCGAGCATGTGCAGAACAGCTTGCCCAGCTACATGCACCCGGCGGCCTACGTCGAGTTGCCCAGCCTGCCTTACACCAGCAATGGCAAGGTCGATCGTCGGGCATTGCTCGCCATGGCGGTGCAGGTGCACGCCGACGGCCAGCGGCGCCAGCCGCAGAGCGCCCTGGAGACGCAACTGCGGCAACTGTGGGCCGATCTGCTGGAGCTGCCGGTCGAAGACATCGCCACCGACGAAAGCTTCTTCAACCTGGGCGGGCACTCGATCCTGCTGTCACGACTGCTGCTGAGTATCCGCCAGACGTTCGGCCGCAGCCTGTCGATCAATCGCTTCATCGAAGCGCCGACGTTGATGACCCTGGCGAAGTTGCTGGACGACCCTGAACAAAACAGCGCATCGACCCTCAGCACCCAGGCCTTCATCGATGCCGAGGCCGAGCTCAACCTCGATCCGCTGCCCATCAGCCAATGCGGCGATGTGCATAAGGTGGTAGTGACCGGCGCCAACAGCTTTCTCGGGGTGCACATCGTCGAAGCGCTGCTGGCCTGGGGCGCCACCGAAGTCGCGTGCCTGGTACGTGCCAGCGCGGAACAAAGCGCGGCCGAGCGGTTCTCCCAGGCGCTTCAGGACAATCACCTGACCCACCTGGATCTGGACCGCGTCAGCGTGTATGCCGCCGACATCACCCAGCCGCAACTGGGTCTGCCGGACGACGTCTATGCGCACATCGACCGTACCTTCGGTGCGCTGGTGCACAACGCGGCCCACGTCAACCATGTGCTCGACTACGAGTCCCTGGCGCGGGACAACGTGGAGCCGATCTTCGAATGCCTGCGCTTGTGTGAGGGGCGCAGCAAGAAGATCTTCAACTTCGTCTCCACGCTTTCGGCGTCCAGTGCCCTGGATGCCGACGGCCAGGTGCTGGAACAGCCCGCCGCCAAGACCCCACCGATCTACATCAAGAACGGCTACAACCTGTCCAAATGGGTGGGCGAACGGATCCTGCAGCGCGCTCGGGATCGCGGGGTTTGGGTCAATCTGTTCCGCCCCGGCAACATCAGTTTCAACAGCCTGACCGGGGTCTGCCAGCCCCATAAGAATCGCTTGATGCTGATGCTCAAGGGCTCGATCCAGCTCGGCCAGGTGCCAGACCTGTCCCTCAATTTCGACCTGATGCCGGTGGACTTCCTGGCCCGTTTCATCGCCTTCCACGCCAGCCGCTACCAGCCGACGCAAGCGGTGTTCAACCTGCACAACCCCGAGCCGTTGAGCTGGGACGCTTATGTGGCGTCGTTCCGCGACAGCGGCCGGGAGTTCTCCCTGGTGAGCGTCGCCGAGTGGCAACGGCAACTGGCGCGGGTCGATGCCGACAACGCGTTATTTGGCGTGCTGGGTTTCTACCTCAACGGCTTCGAGGAAGACATCGGCGACATCTCGCTGATCAGCCATGACAACGCCCGCGCCGGTGTGCGGCAGATGGGCGCCCGCTACCCGGAAAAGTCCCCGGCCCTGTTACGCCGCGGCGCTGATTACCTCAAGGCTATCGACTTCATCTGAAACACCCTCAACCCAAAGCAAGGAGCAAGACCATGAGTGCATTTCAACCCGACACCCTGATCAAGAACCCCCATGCCTGCCACGTCGAAACCTCGGTGGAGGTGCCAGCCGACGCGGCGCGCGTCTGGGAGGTGGTGGGTGATTTTGGCGGATTCAACCGTTTCATTCCGGCGCTGGAGCGTATCGAAATGACCGGTGATGGAGTGAGGTCCCTGCGCAAGAAATTCTTCCGCGACGGGCAGAACCTGGTGGTGGAACAGCTCAACAGCCGGGACGACCAGGCCATGCACATGACCTGGACGCTGATCTACAACACCCTGGGCATCGACAACCTCTGGGCGGCGATGCGCGTGGAGCCCCTGAGCGACAACCGCTGCCGCGCCACCTGGACCATCATCGCCGACCACACCGATGCTCATACACCGTCGGGGTTCAGGGATTTCCTGCAAGGATTTGCCGATGAGGCGATGGGGAATGTGCAAATGATGTTCAAGTAAGCACCACTCCCTTGTGGGAGCAGGCTTGCTCGCGAAAGCGGTGGGTCAGTTGGCAATGATGCTTGCTGTGTCGCCGTCATCGCGAGCAGGCTCGCTCCCACACTGGTTCCGGGGTGGGCCAAAGATCCAGGCTCACCGCCAATCCCTTGTGAGAGCAGGCTTGCTCGCGAAAGCGGTGGGTCAGTTGGCAATGATGCTTGCTGTGTCGCCGTCATCGCGAGCAGGCTCGCTCCCACACTGGTTCCGGGGTGGGCCAAAGATCCAGGCTCACCGCCAATCCCTTGTGAGAGCAGGCTTGCTCGCGAAAGCGGTGGGTCAGTTGGCAATGATGCTTGCTGTGTCGCCGTCATCGCGAGCAGGCTCGCTCCCACACTGGTTCCGGGGTGGGCCAAAGATCCAGGCTCACCGCCAATCCCTGTGGGAGCGAGCCTGCTCGCGATTGCGGTATCGCGGTTAGCGGTGATGTCAGATCTTGAAGCTGTCCACCAACTGCTTCAGTCGATTGGCCTGTTGCGACAAGGCATCGCAATCCTTCAGGGTTTCATTGAGGTTGGCCACGCTTTGCTGGTTCAGCAGGTTGATGTGGCTGACGTCCATGTTGAGGGTTTCCACCACGGCAGTCTGTTCTTCGGTCGCGGCGGCCACCGACTGGTTCATTCCGTCGATCTCACCGATGCGCTGCGTCACGCTGACCAGTCGCAGACCCGCCTGGTTAGCCACTTCCACGCTTTCTTCGCTGGAGGTCTGGCTGGCGTTCATCGTCGTCACCGCTTCACGGGAGCCGACTTGAAGCGAGGTGATCATCTTGTGGATTTCTTCCGCCGACTCCTGGGTGCGGTGCGCCAGGTTGCGCACTTCATCGGCCACCACCGCAAAACCACGCCCGGCTTCACCGGCCCGGGCCGCTTCGATGGCGGCGTTCAGGGCCAGCAGGTTGGTTTGCTGGGAGATGCCCTTGATCACATCCAGGATGTGCCCGATGTTATCGGTGCTGGCGTTCAGGGTTTCGATCTGAGTGCAGGAAAGGCTGATCTTCTGCGACAGCTCGGTCATGGCCTGGATGGTTTTTTCCACCACCTGGCGACCGTCATCGGCCTGTTCGCTGGCACCGCTGGCATGTTGCGAGGCGTCGGCGGCATTGCGGGCGATTTCCTGGGTCGCGGCGCCCAACTGGTTGATAGCCGCGGCCACGCTGTTGGTACGAGCGCTCTGCTCATCCGAGCCGACGAGCGAAGCGTTGGACGAGGTCATCACCCGCTGCGACAGGTCATGCACCTGGCGAGTCGCGGAAGACACTTCCGAGATCGATGCGTGAATCCGCTCCACGAACTGGTTGAACGAACCACCCAACACGGCGAATTCGTCCTTGCCCTGTACGACCAGGCGCCGGGTCAGGTCACCTTCGCCCTGGGCGATGTCCTGCATGGCGCGGCCCATGGTGGTCAATGGACGCATCAACACCTGGATCAGCATGCTCAGCAGCAAGGCAATGGCCGCCACCGCGACAAACATCGCAATCAACGCAGACGTACGGAACTGGCTCAGCGGTGCGTAGGCCTTGGCCTTGTCGATCGACAGGCCGATGTACCACTCGGCGTTCGGCAGGCCGGTCACAGGGGTAAACGAAAGGATACGGTCCTGGCCGTTGAGCTCGACCTCCTGGATACCCTTGCCAATGCGCACGGGGGTGCCGGGGTAGATGTCCTTGAGGTTCTTCATCACCTGGTCTTTATCCGGACTGACGATCACCTGACCGTCGCCGCTGACCAGGAACGCATGGCCGATACCACCGAAATCCACGGAGTTGATGATTTTCACCAGGGTTTCCAGGCTCAGGTCGCCGCCCACCACGCCGAGCAATTCGCCGTTGTGCTTCACCGGCAGGGCAATGGTCACCACCAGGCCACCCACCGCCGCCAGATAAGGCGGGGTCAGCATGGTTTTATCGGCGCTCACGGCTTGTTTGTACCAAGGGCGCTGACGCGGGTCGTAGCCATCAGGCATTTTTGCGTCAGGACGTTGGGTGAAGACACCGTTGGCCTGGCCCACATAAGTGAACTGGAAGTTCGACGTCAGCGCCGGCTGATCGACCAACCCCGGCAGATCCGCACCAGTGCCTTGATGGGCGATGTTTTGCGCCAGGTTTTCCAGCACCAGTATCCGGCCACTCATCCAGTTCTGGATGCTGCTGGCGGTCAGGTCGCCGGATTGCTCGATGGACGACTCAAGGCTGCTGCCGATGGTGTTGCGCTGCAAATAATCGTTGTAGAGGGTGAACAGGGCAAAAGCCAGAACCACCACGCCAGAGGCGGCCAGAAGGATTTTGTGACTGAACTTTAGATTCATCGAGGAGGCTTCTTATGCAAGGAGTGGGGGTGCATTCCAGGTTTGCAACGTTCCATGTGACAGTGCGAGCGGTTATCACTTCGCTCCACTTTGGTGCACGCATACCAGTCTGTCGGCAAGCCTGTACAAATAATTAGAGTTTCGAAGAAATAGGCGACGGGAGGCCACAGCGAGCGAACGGTGGTTGCAAATTCGCTGACGCCTGATGACAATGCGACCTATTATCATTTGTAACATCCAGGCCGTCGCGTCCATGTCATCTCCCGAGTTTGCAGTACAGGCGCTCTACAGCCGACATCACGGCTGGCTCAATACGTGGCTGCGCACCCGGTTGGGCAATGCCGCCGATGCGGCGGATCTGGCCCAGGACACTTTCGTGCGCCTGTTGCAGCGTAGCGAACGCCTGGAGCTTCGAGCCCCACGCGCTTTTTTGCGCACCATCGCCCAAGGCCTGGTGATCGACCATTGGCGTCGAGAAGAAATCGAACGTGCCTACCTCCAGACCATAGCCCACCTGCCGGAAGCCGAAACCCCCGGCGCCGAAACCCGGACCTTGATCCTGGAATTGCTCGAAGCCATTGCCAGGATGCTCGAAGGCCTCAAGCCGAAAGTGCGCAAGGCCTTCCTGTTGGCCCAGTGCGAAGGCCTGACGCACAAACAGATTGCCGAGCAAATGGGCATTTCGCTGCGCTCGGTGGAGCGCTACGTCGCCGATGCGCTATACCACTGCTACGTGTTGCGCTATGAAAGCTGAGCCGGCGGATCACTTGCAGAGCCGCCGTAACGGCCCGTCGCAACAGGTGGTCAGGCAAGCGATCAACTGGCTGCTGCGCCCGCGCAATCACACCGCTCACCCGACCCTGCGCCAACAATGCGACACCTGGCGCGCCGCCCATCCAGAACACGAACTGGCCTGGCAGCGGGTGCAATCGCTGCACAGCGAGTTGACCTCGAACCTGCGGGCAGTGCCCGGTGCCCATGTCGCGCTGAATACCCTGGAAAACAGTGCCCAGCGCCTCAGTCGCCGCCAGGCCCTGAAGTTGCTCTCGGGTGCCGCACTGGTGGGCGGCGCGACATGGCTGGGCAAGGATCTGGGCTGGCGCCCATGGAGTGCCGATTTCGCCACCGCCACGGGTGAACGCCGCGGTTTCCAACTGCCGGACGGCTCACGGCTCGAACTCAATACCCACAGCGCCGCCGACCTGGATTTCACCGCCGGGCAACGCCTGATCACCCTGGCCCGCGGTGAAATCATGGTCACCTGTGGTCGCGACCCGGGACGTGCGCTGCGGGTGCAAGGCCGACATGGCCTGTTCGAAGGGCTGGAGGGGCGCTTCGTCGTGCGCCAGGACAGCGACTGCACGCGCTTGAGCGTCACCAGCGGCCGGGTCGTTATTCGTTCCCACCCCAACAGCGATGGCACACCCATCCAGGTCGAGGCCGGGCAAAACTACCTGATCACCCCATCGACAGCGACCCTGGCACCGCCCCTGGACATGGACGCAGGTGCCTGGGCCGACGGGTTGATCGTCACGCGCAACATGCGCCTGGCGGATTTTCTCAACGAAGTAGGACGCTACCGCCCAGGCTATTTGAACTGCGCGGCGTCGATTGCCGACCTGCGTCTGTCGGGGGTTTTCCGTTTGGAGGACACCGACAAATTGCTGGCCGTCCTGCCACGCACGCTCCCTGTGCAAATCCGTTATCGAACCCGTTGGTGGATCACGGTGGAACGCCTGGCTTGATTTTTTTTGGCGGGTTTCAAGCCGGTGTCCGGCTAGGACAGTAAGCAACCCTTATCTGCCTCCAGCGACTCCAACGGATCCCACAATGACTGAGCGCGTACATCTCAAGAATCCCTTCGGCTTATCTTCACAACCGGGCCTGTTGCGCCAGGCTATTCATGCCGCGCTGTTCTCCGCCGCGCTGGGGGGCAGCGTCGTACCGATGCTTGCGGTCGCCGCACAAAGCGACGTGACCGCCAGCCGCCAGAGCTACAACATTGCTCCCGGCCCGCTGAGCGATGTGTTGAATCAGTTCGCCCGCCAGGCTGGGATCACCCTGGCAAGCACCCCGGCGCAAACCGGCGGCGTCCAGTCCCCGGGGCTCAAGGGCGAGTATTCGCGCGAACAGGCCTTGAGCCAGTTGCTCAGCGGCTCAGGACTGGTTGCCGTCAGCCAGGATGGCAGCAGCTACGTGCTGCAAACCGAGACCGCCGGCAGCACGCTGGAACTGCCGACCACGGACATCAAGGGCTTCGCTCTGGGTAACGCCCTGGGCAGCATGGAAGGCTACAACGCCACCCACAGCCAGGTCGCCACCAAGACCAGCACCGCCCTGCGCGAAACGTCCCAGAGCGTGTCCGTGGTCACCCGCGAGCAAATGGACGACCAGGGCGCGCAAACCGTCTCCCAGGCCATGCGCTACACCCCTGGCGTGCTGACCAACCCCTACGGCGCCACCCACCGCTACGACTACGTGGCGATGCGCGGCTTCAACGACGGCTCGGTGGATAACATCTACCTCGACGGCCTCAAGTCCATGGGCGACAGCGGCACCTACAGCTCCATGCAGGTCGACCCGTACTTCCTGGAGCGGGTCGATATCCTCAAAGGCCCGTCCTCGGTGCTCTACGGCCGCAGTTCGCCCGGCGGCCTGGTGGCGCTGACCAGCAAGAAGCCGCTGTACGAGGCCTATCACCAGATTCAGGCCACGGTCGGCACCCAGGGCCAACGCGGCATGGGTTTCGACTTCAGCGGCCCGGTGGATGACGACAAACGCATCACCTATCGGCTGATCGGCCTGGCGGATAGCTCCGATACCCAGTTCGACCACAACAAAGAGAAGCGCTTCGCCCTGGCCCCCACGGTGAACATCGATTTCAGCGACGACACCTCGCTGACGCTCCAGGCCTACCTGCAACATGACCCCGACGGTGGCTACCACGGCGGCATGCCGGCCGACGGCACCTTGCACCAGCGCAACGGCCGACGGATCTCGGAAAACTTCTTCGAAGGCGAACCTGGCGTCGACGGTTACGAACGCGACCAGCAGTCGTTCGGCTACCAGTTCGAGCACCGTTTCAACGATGTTTTCACCGCCCGGCAGAACTTCCGTTACCTGGACTCCCAGGTCACCAACGATCAGGTCTACGCCTATGGCTGGACCACGCCCACCAGCAACGAATTGAACCGCTATTACACCGGCGCCGAAGAAAAGCTCCACTCCTTCATCGTCGACAACATGCTGCAAGCCGAATTCTTTACCGGTGCGACCAAGCACACCATGTTGATGGGTGCGGACTATCAACGACGCAAAACCGTGGTCGACTGGACCAGCGGCAGCCTCGCCCCGATCAACGCCTTCGACCCGACCTATGGCAACTCGGCCATCACCTACTTCAGCCCCACCAGTTACCTGCGACGCCTGGAGCAGACCGGCGTCTACCTGCAAGACCTGATCGAGATGGACAAGTGGCGCTTCTCCCTGGGCCTGCGCCAGGACTGGGTCGAGACCTCGGATGAAAATCGCATTGCCGAATTCGGTCGCCCGCAAGGTACCGAGATCAACGACAAACGCACCAAGCTCACCGGCCGTGTCGGGGCCCTGTACCTGTTCGACAACGGCCTGGCACCGTACGTCAGCTATTCCGAGTCGTTCAATCCGAACTCCTACGCCGACAGCGCCGGCAACCCGCTGCCGCCCACCGATGGCAAGCAATGGGAACTGGGCCTGAAGTACCAGCCGCCGGGCACTGATGACCTGTACACCGCCTCGCTGTTTCGCATCGACCAGGAAAACCTGGCGACCAAACTGCCCCAGGAGAACTTCTACCGCGCCATCGGTGCCGTGCGCTCCCAGGGTCTGGAACTGGAAGCGCACCTGCAGTTGACCGAACAATTCAAAGTGCTGGGCAGCTACACCTTCACCGACATCGAATATTCGAAATCGATGGTCAGCACCCTCAGCACGCCCACCGAAATCATCGAAAACAAAGGCAACTCACCGACCCAGGCACCGCGCCACATGGCCTCGCTCTGGGCTGACTACAAGTTCGACAGCGGCGCACTCGATGGCCTGCACCTGGGTGGCGGCGTGCGCTATGTGGGCTACAGCTGGGCCGACGCGGAGAACACCATGAAGGTGCCGTCCTACACGTTGCTCGATGCCTCGGTGGGGT
The DNA here is from genome assembly GCF_900115935.1 of Pseudomonas sp. 43mfcvi1.1. Classification (NCBI taxonomy): domain Bacteria; kingdom Pseudomonadati; phylum Pseudomonadota; class Gammaproteobacteria; order Pseudomonadales; family Pseudomonadaceae; genus Pseudomonas; species Pseudomonas sp. 43mfcvi1.1. Next base: position 23,541 of record NZ_UETT01000028.1, read on the forward strand.
ATGACTTGGGCAAGGTCGGCTTGAAGGGGGTGGACGTTCGCCTGAATGCGAACAACCTGACCAACGAAAGCTATGTCGCTTCCTGCGCCAGCCTGAGCTATTGCTACATGGGTGAAGAACGCAATGTGGCGGCGACGGTGAGTTACCAGTTCTAACCCGTTTCCCAGAGCTGACACCTCCCCTGTGGCGAGGGGATTTATCCCCGCTGGGCCGCGAAGCGGCCCCAAAAAGGTTGGCTGTGATCACACCTGACACACCCCGGCGCTTGGTCCTGGGCTGCTACGCAGCCCAGCGGGGATAAATCCCCTCGCCACAAGATGTGTTCTCCATGCATAAGGTGCTGCGTCTCAAACCTGGGCCGCGTTCACCTTCTCCCGCACTACACCCTCTTCCCGCACAAACCTATTCGCCCGCCCAAACGTCCCGAAATCATTGAACCGCACGCCCATCTCGCGCATCACCTTGTGAGCCACCGGTACCGTCATTTGACGGATATAGAACGGTTCCTTCACCACGAAATGATGGATCCCGTGGCTGCTGCCAAAGTTGAAGCAGAACGCCTGCAACGGCCACAACCACCACGGATTGAGCACTTGGGTTTGCTGGATGACGTTACCCGGCTCGACGTCGCCATAGTAGTGCATGTTCGAACTGACGAAGTGCAGGCAAAAGGTCCGCAGCACGTTCGGGCCAATGATCACCACTGCCGCGATGTCGATCACCTGCATCGTCGCCAGCGTAGTCGTCGACCAGTCAATCGACGTGCCCAGCAGGCTGGCGACACCGTTGGCCCCGTGAAAACCCAGGAACACATACCAGGCGCCCCAGTGCAGCAGTGCCAGCGGGAAGTACACCTTCAGCGTGCGCTTGAGGATGCTGCCCTTGTGCGCCCAGGTCTTGGCTCGCAGCAGGCGGATGAAGGCCGACATCACGTTGTCGCCGACCATCAGCAACCGCGCCAGCCCCCAGGGTTCGCCGTTGGTGATGGCCCGTTCCTCCATGTCGGCCTCGCTGCCGGATACCTTGTGATGGTTGAGGTGCAGGTGGCGGCGGATCCACGGGTTGATGGTGCTCGGCCGCGCCAGCCACACCAGGCCCATCATCAGGTTGTGGGGCAGGCGTTGCTTGCGAAAGTACATGCTGTGGATCAGGTCGTGTTCCAGCTCGTGGGTCAGGGAGGCGAAAAAAGCGTTGAGCAGCAGGCACGCCCATCCGGCAAGATGACCGTTGATGTAGAGCAGCGCCGAACCGATCATTCCGGCCAGGGCAAACGCCAGGATGCCCGCGCCCAATGCATCCTGGTGGCGCAAAATCGAGTAGCGCTGACGCAATTGCTCGCCCCGGGCCAATACCACCTGGCGAATATGGGCGGATCGCTGTTGTGCATTCAATCGCTCGGGGCTTGCGCAAGTGCCGTGCATGGCTTACATCCTCTGTTATCGATGTGCTCATCCTGCCGGGCGTTGTCCCCTCGGGTGGTAGCCGTAAACGCCAACCTGTTGACCGCAAGCGCCAATCGTCATGACTGAACCGACCTCCCTTGCCAGCTGGACCCGCGCCCTGCGCAAACAGCTCGATGCGTTGGGCCTGGACAGCCATGCCCTGTGCGTCGAAGCCGGGCTCGATCCACAACTGATGGACGACCCGAACGCCCGCTACCCGCTCTCAGGCACCACACGCCTGTGGGCGTTGGCGGTGCAGGCCAGCGGCGACCCGGCCATCGGCCTGCGGGTCTCGCGCTTCGTCAGCCCCACCACGTTCCACGCGCTGGGTTATGCCTTGGTCGCCAGCGGCAGCCTGCGAGAAGTGTTCGAGCGGATCGTGCGCTATCACCCGGTGGTCAGCGATGCGCTGACCCTGCAATTGAGCCGTGGCGAAGACCGTTATCGCTTCAGCCTCGACGTGCCGCCGGGCCGACCGGCGCCAGCCTTCGAGGCCATCGATGCGTTCGCGGCGATTTATGTGCGCACCTGCCGCAACCGCCTGGGCCGCGATTACGCACCGCTGGCGGTCTACCTGCGACGCCCGGAGCCAGCGGATCCCGCGCCCTGGCACAAGGTATTCCGCTCGCCGGTACATTTTGGCGCCGACCAGGATCGCCTGGAGTTCGAGCTCAGCGACTTCGACAGCCACCTGGACGACGCCAACCCGGAACTGGCCGAACACAACGAAACAGTGCTCGAGCGCACCCTCGCCCAGCTCAAGCCACTGACCTGGGAACGCAAGGTCCGCGCGGCCATCGAGGCCCAACTGCCCGAAGGCGAACCCAGCGCCGAACGCATTGCCCAGGCCATGCACCTGAGCCTGCGCAGCCTGCAACGGCACCTGGCCGACGAAGGCTGCCGCTTCGACGCACTGCTCAACGAATGCCGGGAAAACCTCGCGCTGCTGCACCTGCGCGATCCGCAATGTTCGCTGAGCGAAGTCAGTTATCTGTTGGGATTTGCCGATGCCAGCAGCTTCAGCCGCGCGTTCAAACGCTGGACCGGAATGACGCCGGGACAGTTTCGGGATGGGTTGCGCTAGGGATTTGCAGCGCCTGGGCTGGCCCTATCGCGAGCAAGCTCGCTCCCACATCTATGGTTATCCCCTTTTCTGCAATACTGTTTTTGATGCGTGGTTGGCTTGCTTTCATCTATCCGGCGTCTGAGTGGGGTTGTGGCCCCGCGCCTCGATGAGAATCGATGCCCGACGATCCTAATTAATTGGACGGCCTTTCAGCCGTGTGGGAGCTCAGGGTTGTCGTCAGGCCGGTTGGCCGTTCACGTCATCAGTTATCCAGCATCGCAAAACCAGGTGGGTGGTGCTCGGATGACAGCAGGGTCAGGTGTTCATCGCAGCTGGCCCTGCATCGAATTCAGTGTGGTGTGCCGCAATCGCCCAAGCGATCCTCGCCATCTTATTGGCCAGCGCGCAGACCACATGGTTGGAGTGATGGTGGGCCAACAGCTGCCGGACCCAGTCCGCCAGCCAGCCTCTTTGGCGCTCCAGCTGCATTAAGTAGACTCGGGCACACTGGATGAGCAGACGCCTCTGATTCCGATCACCGCGCTTGCTGATTCCCAGCAGTACCGTCTTGTCGCCCGTGGAATGCTGTTTGGGCACCAGCCCGATTGAGGCCGCATAGTTTCGCCCGCACTTGAACTGTTTACCATCGCCCAACTCAGCAGCCAGGGCGCTGGAGGTGATCGGCCCGACACAGGGCATAGTCATCAAACGAGCCGCCAGATCATCTTCAGCGGCCTGGCTCTCCACGTCCTTGTCCAGTGTCTTGACCTGCTCATCCAGGTGGTTGAAGTGCTCATGCAGCTTCATCAGAATTTTTTTGAAGCGTTCAGAAAGTGAACTCGCCTCCAGCCGCGCCGGAAGCTCTTTGATGGATTTGAAGCCTGGGGCCAGGCTGATGCCCACCTCCAGAAGGGCGGCATGAATCCGATTGGCGGTCGCGGTGCGGTCTTTGATGAACGAATCGCGGGTCGAGTTGAGCATGGCTAGCGCCTGCTGAGCTTGGTTTTTTGGCGGCACAAAGCGCATCGTTGGGCGAGTCGCTGCCTCGCAGATCGCCTCGGCATCAGCGAAGTCGTTCTTGTTGCTCTTCACGTAAGGACACACGAGATGAGGAGCAATGAGCTTGGGCGTATGTCCCAGCTTCGCGACCTCCTGCGCCATGAAGTGGGCTCCGCCACAAGCTTCCATCACGACGGTGCAAGGTTCGAGATTCGCCAGGTGTTGAGCGAGCGTCACTCGAGTAAATTTTTTGCGATAAAGCTCATGACCACGATCATCTTGAGCATGCAGGTGAAAGGAGTGTTTTCCCAAATCGATGGCGGCAATAGCTACTTTGTTCATGGCAACA